>NZ_JBFUPU010000007.1:0-226971 GCF_041360765.1 Allobosea sp. RCC_152_1 | reverse complement strand
CGCTTGTGCTGCGCCTCGATGCGCCGTTCGCCGCCGCCCTTGCGCGCGCCCTCGCGCCGCGATTCGAGCTGTTCGAGAATATCCTTCATGGCGGCAGGCTCCCGGCGGGAAAAACGCGTCTCGAAAGCCGGCTTAAGCGGGGCTGCCGCGAGAGTCCATTGCGACATTTGCCGAAGCGTGCGAGGGCATCATGCCGCCGGCTCCGGAACTCCCAGGCGTTCAGCCCTTCGTCAGCAGCAGCACGGCCGCGTCGAATTCTCGCCGGCGAATGGCGCGGCGCTCGGCCGCTTCCTCATCCTGGCCCCAGATCCCGATCTGGTAGTCCTCATCGAGATGGGCGGCGTTCCAGGCGGCGTCAGGATCGATCAGCCCGTTGGCCAGCGCCAGGGTGAGGATGGCAGAACCCGTCAACGTCATGACGTTGTGCGCACCGGCGAGCGCCAGCGGAGAGGGGATCGTCCCGACGTGCCGGGCGACGGCTGCGAGCGTGCTTTCCGGCTGCTGCGCGAAGACGACGCCCTCTGCCAGCAGGAAGCGGGCGCCGATCAGCGCCTCGATGTCGCCGAGAATGGGCTGCCAGACGTCGTTCTGGCGCGCGATCAGAGCCTCGGGCTCGCCGGCGCGATAGCAGAGCGCGTCGGAGCCGGCATAGCGGACGATCTCGGCGCGCACGGCCTCCTCTTGATCCGCGACGCCGTCCAGCGCCGAATTGACGAGCCGGGTCAGCGGCATCTGTGCCGGGTCGATCCGTTCGGCCTGCCGTTCCCACTCGGCCGCGAGGGCCTCCGCGACATCGCGCGAGCCGACCGCGAGCGGCTTGCGGGCAGGGGTGCGGGCGGTCTTGCCGTCGAGCGCGACATGGAACAGGCCATCGCGCTCGATGACGCCCGCTTCCTTGTAGAACCGGGCCGGCAGGGGATTGCGCATCGCCTGCTGGGCGGCTGCGACGGGGTCGGGCTGGCTGGCGCCGGGCGAGCCGAAGCGGGCGAGGAAATCGTCGGTGGACATGGCGCTGCCATAACGCATTCGCGCCCGGCACGAAACCACGTGGCTCAGGCGGCGCGCACGCGCCCGAGGAACTGCGCCACCTCGGCATCGAGATGCGAGGATTGCAGGGAGAGTTCATCGGCCGACAGGGCGATGTGGCTGGCCGCCTCGTCCGTCTCGGCCGCGACGCGGCTGACGATGTCGATATGGCCAGCCGCGGTGACGGTTTCGTCCGCGGCCTGGCGGATATTCTCGGCGATGCCGGCCGTCGCCACGTTCTGCTGCTCGACGACGATGGCGACCGCCCCGGAAATCTGGTTGAGCGAGCCGATCGTCAGGTTCATCGCGTCGATCGCGGCGATGGCTTCCGAGCCGGATTGGTGGATGGCATCGATCTGCCCCTGGATCTCCTCGGTGGCCCGCCAGGTTTGTGTCGCCAGGGATTTGATCTCCTGCGCCACGATGGTGAAGCCGCCGCCCGAGCGGCCGAGCCGTGCCGCCTCGATCGAGGCATTCAGCGCGAGCAGGTTGGTGTGCTTGGCAATCGTCGAGATCACACCGGCGATATTGCCGATCTCGTCGGCCTTGCGCGACAGGTCGCCGACGGTATGGAGGACGTTGCCGGCCTGCAGGGTCGCGGCCCCGACGATGCGCGCGGTTTCCGCCACCTGCCGGTCGACCTCGGCGAAGGATTGGGCGAGCTCCGTGGTGACCTGGGTCACCGCCACCACATTGGCCGAGGTCTGGCGCGAGGATCGCGACGCGGCCGTCGAGCGCTGCAGCACTTCGACGGCACCATGCTTCATCTGCTGCGATGCGGCCCGGAGCGATTGCACCGACGCAATCACGTCATGGGCGATTCCGGCGATGGCGTTCTCGAAATCATTCGCGACGCCGTTCAGGATTCTCTGCCGCTCGCTGGCGGCCTTCGCGGTCGTCTCGGCGACGTGGCGGCGGGCCTCGTCGGCAATCTCGCGCGCGGCGTCGGCCTGTCGGCGCTCCGTTTCGGAGGTTTCGAGCGCTTGCCGCAGGGACCATACCAGCAAGCTCAGCGCGGCCGACTGCACGGAGACGATCGCGCCATGCAGGAGCACCCGGCCGGTGTCGCCGCCATTCGCGAAGACGCCGGCAGGCTGGAAAAGGCTAAGGGCGAGATGATGGGCCGCGATCGCGACGGTGGCCGGCAGGAAGATGCGCCAGTCCAGCCAGCCGGCCAGGACGGCCAGCATGGCGAAGAAATACATGTGCATGTCGGATTGGTAGGGATGCCCTGCGAAGGCATAGACCAGCAGCATGACCTGGCCGAGCGTCGCCATGCTGGTGATCTGCCGCGCGGGCCAGTCGATGCGGTAGAGATACAGTGCCAGCGTGCCGAGTATCGCCAGGCCAAATCCCGCCAGCATGAGCGTATGCCGGCCGAGCAGGGGCTGGGTGCCAGGTGTCAGACCCAGCAGCCCGGCATTGATCCAGAGAACGATGAGCAGCAGGCGGGCGAACTGCGCACGGAACCGCGCGACGTCGTTCATTGGCCGCTCCCTTTCGCAGAGCCCACGCAGAGGCGGGCGAGACTGGCATCGATCACGAGCCAGGCGCCGGCGCGATAGAGCGCCGTGACATAGCCGTCGTCCTCGCCCAGCGTGATGGTGACGGCGGATCCCGCGTTGATCTCGATCAGGCTGCCGCCGGCTTCGGCGATGGCGGCCGACATCGCGCGGGCCGAACTGCCCGCCGGAAAGAAGGCCGCGACGGGGCGTCCCTGGGCGGGCCAGGCCGCGATCAGGAAGGCACCCAGCGCCATGACGATGCCGAAGGCCAGGCCAAAGCCGATCTCACGCATCCTGCACCCCCCGGCCTCGCGGCCTTGCAGGCCCAAAGCTATCGCTCAGGTTGCAGGGTTTGCCTTGCGAATTCGTAAATTTGAAATGATTACTTTACGGTATGCCCGCCTCGGTTGCGCCGATCAGCCCCCGAAGCGGTCGTGCCAGGCCGGTTGCGCCCCGGGGAAGGGCAGCGCCGTCGCGGCATGGACGCCGCGCGCTACGGCCCGCGCCAGCACATCGGCGGCGGTGGCGCAGAGCTCGGTCAGTGCGAAGGCGTCGGAGGGGGCTCCGCTATGGCCGGTTGCAGCGGCGAAGACGATGTCGCCGTCGAGTGGCGCGTGGGCCGGGCGCAGCGACCGCGCCAGTCCGTCATGGGCGGCGAGCGCCATGCGCTTCGCCTGCGCCTTGGTGAGGACGGCGTCGGTCGCGACCAGCGCGATCGTGGTGTTCTGGCCGGTGCCGCCCTTGAAGCGCAGGGCCGTCTCTGCGGGCGTGATCGCGGCCGGCCAGCCGAGGCCGCCGAACTCGGCGCTGTGCTCATAGGGAGCGGCCCAGAAATGCGGGCCGCCGCCGATGGTGGCGCTGCCGACCGCGTTGACGGCGACGAGGGCGCCGACGATCTGGCCGGTCGCCGCGCGTGCGCTGGCCGAGCCGAGGCCGCCTTTCAGGTTGACCGTGGTGGCACCGAAGCCGGCACCGGCCGTGCCGAGCGCGAAATCGGCGCCGGCGGCCGCCGCTGCCTCCATGCCGAGGCGGCGATAGGGCGTTTCCCCGTCGCCGCGGGCCCAGGGCTTGTCGCCGCCATTGGCGAGGTCGAACAGGATCGCCTGCGGCACGATCGGGATGCGGAAGCCACCGGCCGGAAAACCGCGTCCGTGACCCGCAAGCCAGCTCATCACGCCGTCGGCCGCGCCCAGACCCCAGGCGGAGCCGCCGGAGAGGACGAGAGCGTCGACATGTTCGACGGTCATTTCCGGCTCGAGCAAGGCAGTGTCGCGCGTGCCGGGCGCGCCGCCGAGCACGGCCATGGAGGCGACGGTGGGGCGTTCGAACAGCGCCGCGGTCACGCCCGTCGCCGCCGCCGCGTCATGCGCGTGGCCAATGAGAACGCCCCGGACATCGGTGATCAGGTTGCGCATGGAGGTCGGCACCGAACTGAATCGCGTTGAACGCGTTGACGTCACATTACGATCTTTTCATCCGCGGGCCATCGCCGGTTCACCCACCGACAGCCACCGTGGTGACATCGCCAATCGGCTTCGAGACCCGCTGAGCGACACGTTACAGGACTGTTCGAGGAGAGCTTCATGAAACCCATCGTCCTCATCGCCGCATCGTCGATCGCCGCGCTCGCCAGCACCTTCGCCCTGGCGCAGCCGCAGCCCGTGCCGCCGGCCGGCGGCGACCAGAAGCAGCAGAGCGCGGAGACGCGCGACCAGCGGCGCGACGAGATGCGCCAGCGCCGCGCCGAGCAGGCCAAGGTCCGGATGGACCAGCGCTTCGCCAAGGTGCGCGAGGATCTCAAGCTGAAGCCCGAGCAGGTGCCGCTCTTCGACAAGGTCGAGGCTCTCATCAGGCAGCGCGCCGAGCAGGGGCGCGAGCGTTGGACTGCGATGCGCGAGGAGCGTGACCGGCTGCGCAGCGCCGATCTGATGGAGCGGATCGATGCGCGCGCCAAGCGCCTGGGCGAGCGCGCCGCCGCATCGAAGGAACTGGCCGATACGGTGAGGCCGCTCTGGGCGACGCTCAGCGACGAGCAGAAGACCGTGCTGCGCCGTTCGGTTCGCCAGGCCATGTCCGAGGGCCGCGAGCGCTTCCGCGAAATGCGCGAATGGCGGGGGCGGCGCGACGGCGGCGATCATGGGCCGCGCCGCTGGCAGGACAACCGCGATCGCGACGACGGCCAGGACGACGAGTGAATTCGGCACCCGCCGGCTATCCGGCCCGGCGCGCTGACAACCTCTGACGACGACGCGCCCCCGGCGGCTTGCCGGGGGCTATTCTTCATGTCAAGCACCGCTGCCCGCCACGCGAGCCAGCGGCCATGCGCTTCATCCAGACCTTCGAGCTTCTGCCTTTCCTCGACACGGCCGTCAGCCTGAGCGCGGCGTTCGTGCTGGGCATGCTGATCGGCGCCGAGCGCCAGTACCGGCAGCGCACGGCGGGATTGCGCACTACGGTCCTCGTCGCGCTGGGCGCCGCCGCCTTCGTCGATCTCGCCATGCGCCTGGAGGGCACGGCCGGCGCGATCCGGGTGATCGCCTATGTCGTCTCGGGCATCGGCTTCCTGGGCGCTGGCGTGATCATGAAGGAGGGCATGAACGTGCGCGGCCTCAACACGGCCGCCACCCTCTGGGGTTCCGCCGCGGTGGGCGCCTGCGCCGGTGCGGACATGATCGCCGAAGCGGCGCTCGTCGCGACCTTCGTCATATTCGGCAACACGTTGCTGAGGCCGCTCGTCAACGCGATAAACCGCATTCCGCTCGACGAGCGGGCGCTCGAAGCGACCTACGAGGTCGTCGTCACCACGCGGGCCGAGGCGCTCGCCGATATCCGCGACACGCTCGTCGAATATCTCGAGGCGGCGCAATATCCGCTCAGCGACATCACGACGATCGAGCGCGGCGAAGACACCGTCGAGATTGTCGCCAAGCTCATCAGCACGGCGATAGACCGCAAGGAACTCGACCATGTCGTCGACAAGCTCGGGCGCCTGCCCGCGGTGAGCCACGCGACCTGGGAGAGCAGCACCGCCGACTGAGCGGTCGGCACCGTCCCGGCGGTCGCATGGCGATGCCGTGCGGTGGCCGGGCGCGGCGACCTCTCAGCCGCTGGTGGCGTCCGAGACGCATTTCTTGGTGAAGCTCGCCTTGGCGGCGCCAGCAAGCTTCTTGTCGGCGGCCTGCTTGTCGCAGGAGGCGCCGGCATCCTTCTCGCACTTCGTCAGGAAGCTGGTCTTGGCGGCGCCGGCGAGCTTCTTGTCCGTCGCCTGGACGGCGCAGCTCTGGGCGTGGGCGAAGCTCGACGCGCAGGTCAGCGCGAGAGCGGTCAAAACAATGCGAATCATGGCGATCCCCTAGCTGTAGGCCGGGCGACGCTAGGGCATCCAACCGTGGAGGGAAACTGCCCCGGCCGCTTTACGCCTTGCTTTCGCCCGACTTGCTAACGTACGAGAGGAAAAGGACGATTTCGTGATTCACCATATCTGTTCAAGTTGGATTCACGGCTTTCCGTTTACGCTTTGTCAGTCAATGCGATGCGAGGGTGAGCCATGAATGGAACCTGGCTGACATGGGGAATGCGAGCCTTTATCGGCTCCGTCTTCGTTATGTGTCTGTTCGGACCTTATGCGCTGTCGATCCTGATCGGCTGCCTGAGTCTCGGCTGCTATTATTTCCGCGACGAGGTCGGCTCGCATCTGTAGAGCCGGCGCGCGGCCTGCTTCCTGAAGGGGCAAAGAAAAGGGGCGGCCTGCCGGGCCGCCCCTTTTCTTTGCGGCGCGCTCAGCGGATGCGGCGCAGGTGGCAGATTTTGACCTTTCCGCCGCGTCCGTCGGAGCGCCAGACGCAGCCGGGACGGCTGGGCGTGCGGTCATAGATATGAATTAGCGCGCGCCGATGGCGATTGAAGCTCTGGTTCGAGAAATCATGGCCGCCGACGCGAACGTTGCGGCCGAAGCGCACCTCGGCCATGGCCGGCGTCGAGACGCTGGCGGCGAGCTGCACGGCAAGGGGCAGCATGATCGCGGCCAAGCGGAAAAGGAGCGAAGGTCTCGGCACAGCGGGCTCTCGGTCTGACGTAAGGGGGGCGTCCGGTTCAGCCCGCCGTTGCCCTGCGCGTCTTCAAGGTCAGGGTCGGCGCCGGTGGGGCAGGCCAGATCTGCAGCCGGTAGAAATCGTCGCCGTCCAGGGCGTCATCGCTCAGGGTGTCGAGCCCGACATAGGAAACGCGCACCCGATAGCTGCCGGGCGGCAGCGAGAAGCGCGCGCGCTCCTGCGGCGTGCCTTCCGTGCAGCCGAGCACCATGACCCGGCCCGTGCGCACACGGAAGGAGCATTCGTTGACGAGCTCCCATTCGTGGAAATCCGCTTCGGGCGCATCGTCGTGCACGGCAATGGCGACCGGGACGGACATGTTTCGCATTGTCGCGATGCCGACGCTGCAGTCGCCCACGGCGAGCATCCGCTCAAGCGTCTCGTCCGTCCAGAAGGCGCCCCAATCCTCGTCGACGCCTTCGTCCTGCAGATAGAATTGGAAATAGTCGGCGAAAATGAAGAGTTCGGCGCTGTGCAATATCGTCATGCCCAGAAGCTCCCGCAGGATTGTGACGGGAATGGGTTCGCCGCCGCCATGGCGGCTACGGTGGCAAAGACGCTGTTCACTGCCAGGACGGGCATAAAAAAGGGGACGGCAAAGATGCCGTCCCCTGTGTTCCGATATCGGCGGCGGCCGGAAGCCGCCGTGACCGCATCAGCGCGAGTAGAACTCGATGACGAGGTTCGGTTCCATCTGCACCGCATAGGGCACGTCCGTCAGCGTGGGCGTGCGGGTGTAGGTGGCGGTGAACTTGGTGTGGTCGGCGTCGATGTAGTCGGGAACGTCGCGCTCGGCGAGGGCGGCGGACTCGATGACGATGGCCAGCTGCTTGGACGAGTCCTTGACCGCGATCACGTCGCCCGGCTTCACCTGATAGGAGGCGATGTTGACGCGCTTGCCGTTCACGGTGATGTGGCCGTGGTTGACGAACTGGCGGGCGGCGAAGACGGTCGGCACGAACTTGGCGCGGTAGATCACCGCGTCGAGGCGGCGCTCGAGCAGGCCGATCAGGTTCTCGCCCGAATCGCCCTTGAGGCGGATCGCCTCGGCGTAATAGCGGCGGAACTGCTTCTCGGAGATCGAGCCGTAATAGCCCTTCAGCTTCTGCTTGGCGCGCAGCTGCGTGCCGAAGTCAGACGGCTTGCCCTTGCGACGCTGGCCGTGCTGGCCGGGGCCGTATTCACGACGGTTGACCGGGGACTTCGGGCGGCCCCAGATGTTCTGACCGAGACGGCGGTCAATCTTGTATTTGGCCTCATGGCGCTTCGACATGTCGCGTGTCCTCTCAGGTTCGCGAGTTGAGGACCGCGCCCTCCTGCTCCCCTGCATTGGCTGGGGCGACAGATCCGGCTTCCGAAGGAAAGCGGATCACGGGTGCGGAAAAAGCCACGCGGCCCCGTGAGGAGCCGCGTGACGAAGGGCCGTATGACGGAAAGCCGGCTTCGAGTCAATTCCGGGCGGGCCGGAAACGGGCATCAGCGCCAGTGGCGATGATGCCGGTGGTGATGACGATAATGGTGATGGCGCGGGTGGTGCTTGTACCAGCCGTAATGATGGCCGCGATGCCAGCCGTAATGACGGCGCGGGCCATGACGATAGATGGCATGATGTCCGTGGCCCCTGTGCCAGCCATGGGGCTTCGCCTGCGCCTCGGAGCCGGCGCCGAAACCGGCGAAGGCGAAACCGATGGCGAGCGCCAGCAGCAACAGCAACTTTCTCATGAGCTTTCGTTCCTCGGTGAGGGTCGCCATCGCCGCAACGCGTGGAGTGCGGCGGAGTTCCGTCAGTTCGCCAGCGGCATCGGCTCGATGGCGACCTGCGCGAGGCCATAGCCGGCCAGCGCGATGCGCAGCGGCCCCGTCAGGCCGGAGCCGTCGGTGAAGACGGCCGTCGCGTCGAGGCCGACCGGGCTGCCGTCTCTCGCTGCGGGCAGGAGGTCGGCGACACGGCGCGCGATCGCCGGCGCCGGGTCGATCCATTCGACGGGCCAGGGCGCCAGCCGCTTCATCCGCTCGAGCAGCAAGGGATAATGCGTGCAGGAGAGTGTGACGATGTCGGTGCGGCGGCCGTCCGCCTCGACGAAGCAGGGGGCGATCTCGGCGCGCAGGACCGCGTCGTCGACGGTCTCGCCCTTGAGCGCCTGCTCGGCGAGGCCGGCGAGCCGCGTCGCGCCGACGAGCGTGACATGGTGCCCGGCGGCGTAGGTCTCGATCAGCTCGCGGGTGTAGTCGCGCGCCACGGTGCCGGGCGTCGCCAGCACCGAGATCAGACCGCTGCGGGTCGCCGCCGCAGCCGGCTTGATTGCCGGGACGGTGCCGACGAAGGGGATGGCGAAGCGGGCCCGGAGCGCCGGCAGCACCAGCGTCGAGGCGGTATTGCAGGCGATCACCGCGAGGTCGGGGTGAAAGCGCGCGACGAGGCGCTCCATGACGGCGAGGACGCGGGCGACGAGCTCCTCCTCGCTCAGGCGGCCATAGGGGAAACCGGCGTCGTCGGCGGCGTAGACGATATGCGCCGCCGGGCAGGCACGCGTGGCGCGTCCGAGCACGGTGAGACCGCCGAGCCCGGAATCGAAGACGAGGATGGTGGGTTGGGGGCGGGGGGCCACAAGCGGGCGATAACCCGTTCCGGCGAGAAGATCGACCTGCATGACTACGCCGCGAAACGTCAAAGCCCGATTCCGCCAGAGAGCCGTTAAGCGACAGTCAATGCCGCCTGAAGCGGCTGTTTCAAATTTAGTTGACTTTGTCCACTAAATTGACCTTCGCTCGCGGCGGGAGGATGCCATGACAGAGAGCGAAGCAGCGGCTGTCGCGGCCATTCGCCGGTTCGGCCGGTTTCATACGCGCTGGATCGGTGCGCTGGGCGGCAATCTGCATGGCTCGGGCTTCGCGCTGACCGAGGCGCGGGTGCTCTACGAATTGGCGCAGCGGGATGGTTGCCTCGCGGTCGAGCTGGCGCGCGACCTCGATCTCGATCCCGCCTATCTCTCGCGCATCCTGAAGCGCTTCGAGGCGCAGGGCTGGCTCGACCGACAGCGCTCGAACGCCGACGGGCGCGCCTTTCGCTTGCGGCTCACGCGGGCCGGGCAGGCCGCCTTTCGGCCCCTCGACGAAGCGTCGCAAGCGCAGGCCGAGGCGATCCTGGCGCGGCTCTCGCCAACGGAGTGCGGCAGGCTCGTCAGCGCGCTCGCCGATACGCAGGCGCTTCTGTCCGGCGAGAGGGCGACCAGGTCGCGGCCTGTGATCCGCGAACATCGCGCCGGGGATATCGGCTGGGTGGTTTCCGCCCATGGCCGGCTCTATGCCGAGGAGTACGGCTGGGACCTGAGTTTCGAGGCGCTGGTCGCCGAGATCGCCGCGCAATTCCTGCGCGAGTTCAAGCCGGGACGCGAGCGTTGCTTCATCGCCGAGCTCGATGGCGAGCCGGCCGGCTCGAGCTTCGTGGTCGCGGAGGATGCGGCGACCGCCAAGCTGAGGCTCGTGCTGGTGGAGAAGCGTGCGCAGGCGCTGGTGCGGGAGGCGATCGGCTTCGCCCGCGCGGCGGGATACCGGCGCATGGTGCTGTGGACGAACGATATCCTGCATGCGGCGCGGGCCATTTATATTGCCGAAGGCTTCAAGCTGGTCGCAGAGGAGCGGCACCATTCCTTCGGACAGGATCTGGTGGGGCAGAACTGGGAGCTGGCCCTTTAAGACCGTCCTGATCTTGGACAGAACCACGCCGTCATCCGGGCTTGACCCGGGATCCATGCCAGAGCGCTTCCGAGGAAGGTTCAGGCATGGATCCCGGCTCTCCGCTTCGCTTCGGCCGGGATGACCCGCGTTTCCTTGAAAGAGCAGCTTTCAGACCTTCAGCCGCGCCAGCGCCGTGGCCGCCGCGCGTCCTGCCAGCGTCGCGCCGCCGACCGTCATGGCGCCGCCGCCGGCCGTGGCCTCGCCGGCGATGAGGAGGCGTCCGCCGATCGGCTGGGCGAGGGCGTCGCGCGCCGCGTCGTGGCCGGGGTCGCAGACGGAGTAGGCGCCGCGCGCGAAGGGATCGGTCCACCAGGCGGGAAAGGAGACGGCCTTCACGGTCTTGCGGAACTCGGCCCCGATCATCGTCGCCAGCAGCTCCGTGGCATGGGCCTTGGCCTCGTCAGGCCCGGCCTGCGAGAGCTGGCGCGCGAAATCGCCGCCGCAATAGCCGATGACGAGATCTTTGCCGTCCGGATACATGTCGAAATTGATCATTCCCTCGGGCTTGCCGGATTCGAGGAAGCTCGCGCCCGGCGTGATGCCGAAGCGGTCTCCCTCGACCTTGAGGGCGATCTTGGTCAGGGCGCCCATATGGAGGCCGGCCAGCGCATCGCGGGTCGCAGCCGGCAAGGCGGGGGTGAAGCGGATCGTCTCCGCCTTGAGCACGCCGACCGGCACGGTGAGGATGCAGATCCTGGCCCTTAGCGTGCCCGAGCGGGAGGTGACCGTCACGCCGCTTCCGCTCCAATCGATGGCCTCGACCGGTTCGTTCAGGCGGATGTCGAGACCGGCGGCTGAACGCGCGACGAGATTGCCGTAGCCGGAAGGCACGACGAGGTCGTCGCCGGACCAGAGCCGCTGGTAATCCCGGGCCGAGATGCGGCTGGACTCCTCGCCGATCGAGAGCAGGAGGCCGGAGGTGGCGACCGGCGCCATGTCGGGGCCGAGATCGCCGAGCAATTCGGCGATGGAGAGGTCGCGGGCGCCGATATCGACCGTCTCCAGCCGGCGGTCGATCTGCCTGAAGGCATCGCGCCGGCGCCGCCGGTCGGCGTCGGGCATGGGGCGGCCGTCAGCGAAGACCCGGAAGCCGCCGCCCATGGGCTCGGGGGCCGTCTCGACGCCGAGCTCACGGGCGAGGTCGACCCAGGGATTGCGCTCGGCCCAATGGATGAACATCGCGCCGGCGTCGTAGCTGGGGCCGAGCGAGGCGTCGGTGTAAGCGCGCCCGCCGACCCGGCCGCGGGCCTCCAGCACGGTGACGCTGCGCCCGGCCGCCTTCACCGCCCGGGCAGCGGCGATGCCGGCCGCGCCGGCTCCGATCACGACGACGTCGGTGTCCGCCGCGCGGGCCCTGCCGCCGGCGATCGAGAACGCCGCCGCCATGGCGCTGCCTCCCGTCAAGAGCTTGCGTCGATCGAGCGTGGCGTAGCGAGCGTTCATGACACGAAGATGCGCGGCTTTTCGCAGGAGGCAATGACGCGCGGCGTCACAGTCCGCTCCTGCGCGATCACGAGATCGGGAGCCGAATTCGGCGCGGCCGCTGGCGCGCTGCAGTTCTACATTAGAATAGTTATTTATTGGATCGATTCTATAGTTTTGCTTTGTGATGCATAGTAATTGACAGAATCTTTTGCAAACAATATCCGGATTGAAGTCTTATCTTCTCGTAAGGCGCTGTTTATATTCATTTTAATCTGCCAATGACGGCCGGGACGGGCCAGGCAGGATGGGACTGGGCGATGGGCGTGTATTTCGGCAAGCTGCGCGGGGGCGTGGCCCTTGGAACCTTGGTGCTGGCGCTGGCGGCCTCGTCGGCAGAGGCGCAACAACAACGTCGTCAGCAGCAGGTGGCCGCGAATACGCAGCCGAATGCCGGCGATGCGCCCGTAGTGCTGGACCAGATCAATGTGCAGGGCGAGGGCGTGCCCGGCGGGGCGCTGCTCAACGGGCCGACGACGACCCGCGTGACGCGCCAGGAGCTCGATCGCGAGCAGGTCCAGAACCTTACCGACCTGGCGAACCGCGTCGAGGCCGGCATCACCTTCAACCGCCAGAACAACTCGCTCAACATCCGCGGCCTCGACGGGGCGCGCGTGCTGACGACGATCGACGGCATCCGCCAGCCCTTCCTGATCGACACGCGCATCAATCGCGGCGCCCAGAACGCCTTCGATTTCGACTCGCTTTCGACGCTGGACCTGCTGCGCGGCGGCAGCGGGGCGAGCACGCTCGGCAGCGGCGCGCTCGGCGGCGCGCTGGCGGTGCGCACGCTCGACCCGGAGGATCTGCTGCGCAATGGCCGCTCCTATGGCGCGCTCGCCAAGACCGGCTATGACAGCACCGACCGGGCCTGGTTCGGCAGCGCCGCGGCGGCGGCGCGGATGGGGAACACCTCCGTCCTGCTGCAGGGCGGCTTCCGCGACGGCCACGAGATCGACAACAAGGGCAACGTCAAGACGATCGGCGCGACGCGCACCGCGCCCAATCCGGGCGACTTCAACCAGTACAGCTTCCTCGGCAAGATCTATCAGGAAGTCGGCGAGCACCGCTTCGGCCTCACCGGCGAATTCTTCAAGCGCGCCGACCGTACCCAGATTCGCAACAACACCGTTTCGCTTACCGGCAACTTCCGCCCCGGCTCCTATGAATCGGGCGAGGATGTCGAGCGCAACCGCGTTTCGCTGAGCTACGACTACAAGCTGCCGGGAGCCTTTATCGACGAAGCGCATGCGACGCTCTACTGGCAGCGGCTGAAGCGCAACGACATCACAAACGCCTGGCGCTACACCAGCATCATCGGGCCCTATGCTCGCAACAACCAGAACGAAGAGAATTCCTACGGCTTCAACGGCTATCTGCTGAAGAACTTCCAGACCGGCATGGCGTCGCATCGCCTGATGCTCGGCACGGAATTGCGGATGTCCTCGCTCGAGCAATACTCGGCCGGCGTCGACAACTGCCCTGCCAGGCCGGCCTCGGGTGTCTTCACAGGGGCGCTGACCACCTGCAACAACCTCCACACCAATCAGGCCGACCAGCCGAAGGTCGACGGAAAGCTCGTCGGCCTCTACGCGCATGACGAGATCGGCCTCATCGACAACCGCCTGCGCATCACGCCCGGCGTCCGCTTCGACTGGTATGAGGAAGCGCCGCAGAACACCCCGGCCTACTTTGCGGGCGGCTCGCGGCCGACGAGTCTGCCGCCGTCCTCCAGCGATTCCGGCTGGTCGCCGCGCATCCGGCTCGAATACGACATCCTGAAGAACGCGCCCTGGGTGAAGGACGTCACCGTCTTCGCGCAATGGGCCAAGACCTTCCGTGCGCCGACGGCGGACGAACTCTATGGCCGCTTCGGCGGGCCCGCCACCTATCTGCGCACCGGCAACCCGAATCTGCGCCCTGAAATCGGCAACGGCATCGATGTCGGCATGCGCTTCGGCGACAAGCAGCTCGGCGGCTCGATCACCTATTTCCACACCAACTACCGCAACTTCATCGATACCTACCAGATTCAGGCGGCGGGCGTCGGTGGCCTCTATCAGCAGGGCGGCATCCAGGGCTACCGGAACATCAACCGCGCCGAGATCCAGGGCGTCGAGATCAACGGGCAATACGCCTTCGCGCCGAACTGGCTGGTGCGCGGCTCCTTCGCCTATACCCGCGGCCAGAACAAGGACGACGACAGCTTCCTGAACTCGATCCCGCCGGTGCAGGGCATCGTCGCCGTCGCCTATGGCACCGATCGCTGGGGCGCCGAGGTCTCGGCCAAGATGGCGGGCAAGCGCGACGACGTCTCGACGACCGCGACGACGCCGCCGACCACCGGCTTCAAGGCACCGGGCTATGCGCTGTTCAACGCCTCGGCCTGGTGGCGCCCGGCGCCCGAGATCGCGGATCTTGAATTCCAGATCGGCGTCTACAACATCTTCGATCGCAAATACTGGGATGCGGTCAACGTCCCGCTCTCGCGGCCCCAGGCGCGCGATTACTACAGCGAGCCGGGCCGCACCGTGAAGGCGACGATGAAGTATCAATTCTGACCGGGACGTTTCGAGACCCCCCGACCAGCAGGAGAGGCCGGCCCTTCGGGGCTGGCCTTTTTCGTTCAGGAGGCGTCATTCTCGGACGGAGCGAAGCGCAGATCCGAGAATCTTTTCCCGAAAGAGGCGCCGTTTCCGCTCGGAGATGCTCGGGTCAAGCCTGAGCATGACGGCGCTCGTCAGCTTTCGGACTGCTCCGGCTCGCTCGCCTGCCGGGCCAGCAACCGCGCTTTCTTTGGCCCCTCGACCAGCGACTTGAAGACGCCGCGCAGCGTCCGCGCCTCCTGCTCGGTCATGTCGAGGCGGTGGAGGATGTCGCGCAGATTGGCGGTCATGACCGGCTTCTTGCCGGGCGGAAAGAAACCGCTGATGTCGAGCTCGCCTTCGAGATAGTCGAACATCGAGAGGATCGTCTCCCGCTTGGCCGGCGGGGAGGGGTTGTTCTCGCGGAAGGGCGGTTCGCCGCCGGTGGTCTTGAACCATTCATAGCCGGTGAGCAGCACGGCCTGGGCGAGGTTGAGCGAGGCGAAGGCCGGGTTGACCGGGAAGGTCAGGATCGCGTCGGCGAAGCTGATCTCCTCATTGGTCAGGCCGATACGCTCGCGCCCGAACAGGATGCCGACGCGCTCGCCGCCGCCGACACGCCCGGCGATCTCCGGCATCGCCTCGGCGGGGGTCAGCACGCGCTTCATCTGGCCGCGCTCGCGGGCGGTGGTGGCGAGCACATGGTTGAGATCGGCGACCGCTTCCGCCGCGCTTGCATAGAGGCGGGCGTTCTCGAGGATATGGGTGGCGCCGGAGGCGGCGGCGGTCGCGCCCTTCTTCAGCCCGCCGCCGGTCGGCCAGCCGTCGCGCGGCGCGACAAGGCGCATTTCGGAGAGGCCGAAATTCGCCATGGCCCGCGCGCACATGCCGATGTTCTCGGCGAGCTGCGGCTCGACCAGGATGACGACGGGGGCGGGCGCCTGGTGGGCGGGGCGGGTGCGGTCGGTGCCGGAACCGGTCATGGGAGAATGAGATCTTGTCTTCGTGAGGCTCACGTCACGGCCAGGATCGGCGGGCGCGACGGCAAGCTCATACGTCATGCTCGCCCTTGTGGCGAGCATCCACGTCCTGCACAGGACCTTGGGTCAAGGAAGACGTGGATGGTCGGGACAAGCCCGACCATGACGTGAAGAGCGGCAATCTCAGTCGGCCTCAGCCTCGACCGCGCGCAACACCCGCAGCGTGTTGCCGCCGGCGAGCTTGGCCAGATTCTCCTCGGTCCAGCCGCGGCGGATCAGCTCGGCGATCACGTTCGGGAAGGTCGAGGTGTCCTCCAGCCCGTCCGGATTGACCCAGCCGAAGAAATCCGAACCGATGCCGACATGGTCGTGGCCGATGCGCTTGGCCAGGTAGTCGAGATGGTCGCAATATTGGGAGACCGTCGCCTGCGGGCGCGGTCCGGCTTTGGCGACGATCTCGGCCTCGACCTTGGCGTAGTCCATCGTGTCAGGGGTCTTGCCGTACTGGTCCTTCGCCGGGCGGTGCCAGTCGCGCGAGGCCTGGCTGATGAAATCCGGCACGAAGGTCGCCATGACGACGCCGCCATTGCCGGCGACCCGGTCGAGCACATCGTCGGGCACGTTGCGCGGATGGTCGCAAAGCGAGAAGGCATTGGAGTGCGACCAGAACACGGGCGCGCGCGTGACGTCGAGAACGTCATGCATCGCCTTCGGGGCGACATGGGCGAGGTCGACGACCATGCCCAGCCGGTTCATCCGCCGGACGACCCGCATGCCGAAGGAGGAGAGGCCGTCATGCCGCGGGGCGTCGGTGGCCGAGTCGCACCAGTCGGTCGTGTCGTTGTGGCAGAGCGTCATCAGGCGCACGCCGAGATCGTAATAGGCGTCGAGCGCGTCGAGCTCGTTCTCGAGCGCGGAACCGTTCTCGATCGTCATGAACAACGCGATGCGCCCCTCCGCCTTCGCCGCCTCGACATCATCGGCCGAGAGGCCGGGCCGGAAGACATCGTCGTGCTGCTTGAGGATACTGCGCATCAGCGCGATCTGGGCGAGCGCGAAACCGGCGGGGTTGGGCTGGTTCGGCGGGACATAGGCTGCGAAGAACTGGCCGGCGAGCTTGCCCGCCTGCATGCGCGGGATATCGGTGTCGACTTGCGGATGGACCTTATCGAGCCCATAGGCCGCGACATCGCCCTTGGCGTTGCGGTCCTTGCGGATGACATAGGGCAGATCGTTGTGCCCGTCGATCAGCGGCACGCGGTCGAGCAGGGCGAGCGCGGCAGTGTAGGCATTGTCCTGGACGGGCGGTTTCGCGAGGGCCATGGCGGGGTCTCGGAGGGAATCGGAAGCGCCATCGTGGCAGGCCGGCTCGCGGCAGGCGAGAGGGCAGGGCGCAGGGCAGTCATCCGCAAGGCGTCATGCTCGGGGTCCGACCCGAGCATCTCGAGCAGGAGAGGGGGCCTTTTCCGCGAAGAGCTTCTCGGGTCCGGCAAGTGCGGCCCCGAGAATGACGCCGGTCAGACGAACCGCGACGGCGCGAAGGGCGACGGATCGACGAACACCTTCTGCCCCGTCACCATCTCCGCCATCATGCGGCCGGTGACGGCGGCCAGCGTCAGCCCGTGATGGGCGTGGCCGAAGGAGAACCACAGGTTCTTGTGCTTCGGGGCCGGGCCGATGATCGGCATCATGTCGGGCGTGCAAGGCCGGCGCCCGAGCCAGGGCTCGGCATCGAGGCGCTCGCCCAGCGGGAACAGCGTCTTGGCGATCGGCTCGGCGCGGGCGAGCTGCACCGGCGTCTTGGGGGCGTCGCGGTCGGCGAATTCGGCGCCGGTGGTCAGGCGGATGCCCTGCAGCATCGGAGCCAGGAAATAGCCGCGCTCGGTGTCGAGGACGGGGTGGTTGAGCACGGCATTGCCCAGCGGCTTGTAGTGCATGTGGTAGCCGCGCTTGACGGCGAGCGGCAGGCGATAGCCGAGCTGGTTGGTCAGGACGTCGGCCCAGGGGCCGAGCGCGACGACGACATCCTTGGCGATGGCCTTGGTGCCGTCGGCGAGGGTGACGCTCCATTCGGCGCCGTTCTGCGCCAGGGTCGTGGCGTCGCCGATGGCGAGCTTGCCGCCGAGCTTCTCGAACAGCGCGACATAGGCCTTCGACAGCCCGAGCGGATCGACGACGGTGGTCGGGTCGGTCCAGTGCAGGCCGCCGATCAGGCTGTCATGGTCGAGATGCGGCTCTTCGGCCTTGAGCGTCGCCCTGTCGAGGGCGCGGTAGTTCAGGCCGAATTCGCGGTTCCAGCGGGCGGCCTCGGCAAGGCGGGTGTCACGCTCCTTCTCGGTGCGAAACACCTTCATCCAGCCGTCGCGGCGCAACAGGCCGGTGGCGCCGGCTTCCTGGGCGAGGGCGTCGTGCTCGGTGACGCAATGCTCGATCAGCTTCGCGTATTGATGGGCGATGGCCTCGTGCTGCGAGGCGCGCGAATGCATCCAGTAGGAGAACAGGAAGGGGGCGAGCTTCGGGATCGCGCTCCAATGATAGGATGCGTCGATGGTGTTGTTCATCGCGTAGCGGAAGAGCGCGCCGAAATCATGCGGGAAGCCGTAAGGGTAGACGCCTTCGCGCTGGATCAGGCCGGCATTGCCGTAGCTCGTCTCCTCGCCCGGCGCGCGCCGGTCGATCAACAGCGTGGAGCGGCCCGCCTTTTGCTGGTGGAGCGCCACCGAAATACCGACGATGCCCGCGCCGAGAACGATCGTATCCACACGCATGGCCTGCTCCCGCCAACCCCTGTTTCCAGCTCTTTGCCGAGCAAAATACTGCTTTGCGCCGGCTTGTCAGCGGCGTGGCGAATTTTTGCGGCATATCGGCTGATCTTTCGCAATTTCTGCGCCAACTTCCGCAATTCCATCGTTTCACCGGCCATTTTGGCGATGTCCTTGCAATTTCATGCCGACGCAAGGGGTGCCTGCAGGATTAGCGGATGACGCCGCGGCGCCGTTCGGCCACTGTGCGGCACGATTTGCGAATGATTCCAGCGCGGTGCCGATGAATCCAGCAACCCTTCCCGCCGCCGGGCTCGCCTGGCTCGGGCGTTACGGCACGCAAGGTTTCGCGCTCTCGATCTTTCTCGGCCTGGCCTTGCCGCAATTCTCTGCGGCGGCGCGGCCGGTGCTGCCGATCACGATCTTCTGCTTCACCACGGTCGTTTTCCTGCGCCTCGACCTTGCCGTCACGGCGAAGCTGCTCAGGCGCCCGGCGAAACTCGCCGCCGCCTGCCTGTGGCTGATCGCCGGGCCGGTGCTGCTGATCGGCGGGGCGCTGCTGCTGGTCGGGCGGGAAAGCCTCGATCCGGGCATCGTGCTGGGGCTCGCCATCATGGGCGCGGCGCCGCCGATCATGTCCTCGCCGGCGGTCGCGATCCTCTACGGTTTCGAGCCGTCTCTCATCATCGCGAGCGTGATCGCGGCGACGATCGCGAGCCCGATCATCGCCCCCTTCCTCGTCGAATTGCTGGCCGGTGCCGCCGTGCCGCTCGACCGCTGGGTGCTGGCGCTGCGTCTGCTGATCTTCATCGGCGGCGGCATGGCGGTCGCCTCGCTGCTGCGCTGGTGGCTCGGCTTCGCCAGGATCAAGGCGATGAAGGCCAATCTCGATGGCTTCGGCGTGCTGATGTATTTCATCTTCGCCATCGCCGCGATGGATGGCGTCACCCATGCCGCGATCGCCAATCCCAGGCTCGTGCTGTTCGTGCTGGCCTGCGTCTTCGCCGTCTCGGCCGCGGGGCTCATCAGTTCCTGGTTGGTGCTGCGACTGCTGCCGGGCTCGGAGCGCTTCATGATCGGCTATGGCAGCGGCCAGCGAAACATGGGCCTCATCGTCGCCGCGCTGGGGGCGGGCGTCTCGCCGACGACCTTCCTGTTCTTCGCGCTGGCGCAGTTCCCGATCTATCTGCTGCCCTGGCTGCTGCGCGGGCTGGCCGCCCGGATTCGGCGCCAGGAGGCTTAGAGGCTCTCAGTCGGGCTGCTGACGGGCGCTGACGCGCCGCCTTGCGAGGTTTTCGCCATCGCAGGAGTTCGCGCCATGATCACATTGTATTCCGGGCCGCTGAGCCTGTTCGCCCGCAAGGTCGAGATCGCCTTGAGGGAGAAGGGCCTCACCTTCGAGCGCGTCATGGTGCCGTTCAACCAGACGACGGGCTATGATCCGAAGCATCCGGAGGTTCTGGCGCTCAATCCGAAGGGCCAGGTGCCGGTGCTCAGCGATTGCGGGCTCGTGCTCTACGATTCCACCGTCATCCTCGAATATCTCGACGAGGCCTATCCCGAGCCTTCCTTGATGCCAGCCACGCCGGTGGAGCGGGCGCGCTGCCGGCTCGATGAGCTCTATGCCGACGAGATCATGCTGCAGGCGCTGAAGCCGCTGATGCATCGCACCGGGCCGCCATCACCCGACCGCGACCGCCGCATCGTGCAGGAGGCCGACGCGCTGATCGCGGAGGAGGCGCTGGCGCGGCATTACGAGGTACTGGAGCAGAAGCTGGCAGGGCGGGATTTCTTCGGCGGCAGGCTCTCGACCGCCGATATCGCGCTGTTCATGAGCGTGCTGTTTTCGCTTCGGCTCGGCGGGCCGCCGCTCGACGGCTATCCCGGTCTTTCCGCCTGGTTCGCGCGGCTGCGGCAGCGGCCGGCCTTCGTGCAGGTCGCTGCCGAGATCGCGGAAGCGGACAGGCGGCTGTCCTTTCCGGTGAAATCGCGCTTCGCCTGATTGCAGCGGGGCCGTAGCGGGGCAAGTTTTTTGGCTTGCCGCATCATTTTTGCGGAAAACCGGTTCCCACTTTTCCGCATGATGCGTTAAACCGCCCGCCATGACCCGCCCGATCCGCATTGCCCCTTCCATCCTCTCGGCCGATTTCGCCAAGCTGGGCGAGGAGGTGCGCGCGATCGATGCGGCCGGTGCCGACTGGATCCATTGCGATGTGATGGATGGGCATTTCGTGCCCAACATCACCTTCGGCCCCGACGTGCTGAAGGCGATCCGCCCGCACACCAAGAAGTTCTTCGACGTGCACCTCATGATCGCGCCCGTCGACCCCTATGTCGAAGCCTTCGCCAAGGCCGGCGCCGATCTGATCTCCTTCCATGTCGAGGCAGGGCCGCATCCGCACCGCACGCTGCAGGCGATCAAGGCGCAGGGCAAGCAGGCCGGCATCGTGCTCAACCCCGGCACGCCGGCGAGCGCCGTCGAGGCATTGATCCAGGATGTCGATCTCATCCTGCTGATGACCGTCAATCCGGGCTTCGGCGGGCAGAGCTTCATCCATTCCGTCGTCGAGAAGGTCGCGCAGGTGAAGGCGCTGATCGGCGACCGGCCGATCACACTGGAGATCGATGGCGGGGTGACGCCCGAGACCGCGCCGCTGGTCGTCAAGGCCGGCGCCGATACGCTGGTCGCGGGCTCGGCCGTGTTCAAGGGCGGGCCTTCGGCCTATGCCGGCAATATTGAAGCGATCCGCAAGGCGGCCGAGGCCGCGCGCGGCGATTGGGTTTAGTTGAGAGGTTTCCGTCATCCGGGCGGAGCGAAGCGCAGACCCGGAAGCCATCGTAGAGCGTTTTGCCCTATGATGGATTCCGGATCTGCGCCGCTTCGCGGCTTGTCCGGAATGACGGCGGTTTGAACGTGAAAGGCTTGCGATGATCCCGCGCTATTCCCGCCCCGAGATGGTCGCCATCTGGGAGCCGCAGACCCGGTTCCGCATCTGGTTCGAGATCGAGGCGCACGCCACCGACAAGCTCGCCGAGCTCGGTGTCGTGCCGAAGGAGGCCGCCGCGACGATCTGGGCCAAGGCGAAGGACGTCGAATTCGACGTCGCCCGCATCGACGAGATCGAGCGCGTCACCAAGCACGACGTCATCGCCTTCCTGACGCATCTGGCCGAGATCGTCGGGCCGGAGGCGCGCTTCGTCCACCAGGGCATGACCTCCTCGGACATCCTCGACACCACGCTCTCGGTCCAGCTCGCGCGGGCGACCGATCTCCTGATCGCCGATGTCGACGCGCTGCTCGCTGCGATCAGGCGCCGGGCCTTCGAGCACAAGCTCACCCCGACGATCGGCCGCTCGCACGGCATCCATGCCGAGCCGGTGACCTTCGGGCTCAAGCTCGCCCAGGCCTATGCCGAATTCGATCGCTGCCGGGCGCGGCTCGTGGCGGCGCGGGCGGAGATCGCGACCTGCGCCATCTCCGGTGCGGTCGGCACCTTCGCGAACATCAATCCGCAGGTCGAAGCCTATGTCGCGCAGAAGATGGGGCTGACGGTCGAGCCGGTCTCGACGCAGGTGATCCCGCGCGACCGGCATGCGATGTATTTCGCGACGCTCGGCGTCGTCGCCTCCTGCATCGAGCGGCTGGCCACGGAGATCCGCCATCTGCAGCGCACCGAAGTCTACGAGGCGGAGGAGTATTTCTCGCCGGGCCAGAAGGGCTCCTCGGCGATGCCGCACAAGCGCAATCCGGTGCTGACCGAGAACCTGACCGGCCTTGCCCGGCTCGTGCGCGGCATGGTCACGCCGGCGCTGGAGAACGTCGCGCTCTGGCACGAGCGCGACATCTCGCATTCCTCTGTCGAGCGCATGATCGGGCCCGATGCGACGGTGACGCTCGATTTCGCGCTGGCGCGCCTCACCGGCGTCGTCGACAAGCTGCTGATCTATCCGCAGAACATGCGCAAGAACCTCGACAAGCTCGGCGGCCTGCACAATTCACAGCGCGTGCTGCTGGCGCTGACCCAGGCCGGGGCGAGCCGCGAGGATTCCTATGCCATGGTCCAGCGCAACGCGATGCGCACCTGGGAGCATGGCGAGGACTTCCTGACCAACCTGCTCGCCGACAAGGATGTGGCGGAAAAGCTCTCGGCCTCCGAGCTCAAGGCGATGTTCGACGAGGGCTATCACTTCAAGCATGTCGACACGATCTTCCGGCGGGTGTTCGGGCAGGCCTGACGGTCTGGACTTCGGCAACGGCAGGGCTATCTAGGCCTCATGAAATCTTCCGACGTCGATATCCTCATCATCCCCGGCTGGTCGGGCTCGGGCTCCGACCATTGGCAGACCCGCTGGGAGACGCGCCTGCCGACGGCCAGGCGCGTCGAGCAGGAGGACTGGTACAAGCCCACGCGCGACGGCTGGTCCGACCGGATCGTCGCGGCCGTGCGGGGGGCGACGCGGCCGGTCGTGCTGGTCGCGCATTCGGCCGGCGTCAGCGCGGTCGCGCATGCGGCCGAGCATCTCAAGCATGGCGAGGTCGCCGGGGCCTTTCTGGTGGCGCCGGCCTCCGAGCGGGCCAAGCGCGCGGTCCCGGGCATGGGGGAGGATTTCATCCCGCATCGGCGCGAGAAGCTGCCCTTTCCCTCGGTACTGATCGCCAGCGCGACCGATCCCTATTGCACGCCGGAGGAGGCGAAGGCGCTCGCCGAGGCCTGGGGCTCCGAATTCGTCGATGCCGGCGACAGCGGCCATCTCAACAGCGAGTCCGGGCACGGGCCCTGGCCAGACGGACTGTTGCGTTTCGCGGGTTTTCTCAAGAGCTTGGGCGCGGTTCCGCAGAGAATGAATCATTGAGGAATTGCCCGGCTGCGGGCTTTCTCGACGATCAACGGTGCGTTGCCTCGACCATGCGCCGGCACTCGGGAGATGCCTCCGTATGATTGCTGCGACGGGACGGTTTTCGTTTCGCTGCAGGTCAGTGCTGCGGCGGATCGAGCCCGGCCCTCGCCACAAGATGATCACGAAATGGCCGGCTCGACTTCAGGCTACGACCCCATTTGGGCTGTCAAATTCGACGTTCATTCGCAACAGGTGGAAGGAAAACTCCATGCGCATGAACATGATCGCGACCGCGGCCGCCGCAATTCTGCTGGCGGGAGCTGCTCAGGCCCAGGCGCCAGCTCCGGCGCAAAAGCCGGCCCAGCCGCCGGCTTCCTCGACGCAGGATCAATCCTCGAAACCGGGGATCAGATCGATCAACGTGGTCGAGATCAACGAATTGTCCGACGCCACCAAATCGCAGGTGAACGATCTGGTCGGCAAGCGTACGGCCGATGAGCAGCAGCAGCTCCAGAAGGCGATCGAAAACGCTCCGATGGTGAAGTCGGCGGTCGAGGCGAAAGGGTTCAAGTCCAGCGACGTGCTCATCGCCCAGCTGAACAATGACGGTGTCCTGACGGTCGTCACCAAGCGGGCGGGCTGACCGGGTTTGCTGATTCCATGGATGCATGAAAGGCCCGGTCTCCGCGTGGAGACCGGGCCTTTTTTTGTCGTCGGTCGCCACCGCCCGGTTTCCGACGGTGCTTTGAGAACCGCGAGAAGCTGGCTATGGCCACTCCTTGAAGAACAAGGAGCGGCGCATGACGTGGTCCATCGTTGCGCAGGACGCGCGAACCGGGGCGTTTGGCGTCTTGTGCGCGTCGAAGGCGCTGGCGGTTGGGGCGATCGTCCCCTACGGAGCAGGCCGGACCGGCGCCATCGCGACGCAGGCCTTCGCAAATCCATTCTTCGGCGTCGACGGGCTGAGGATGCTTCAGGAAGGTTGCTCTGCACGCGACATCGTCTCGGCTCTGTCGGCGTCGGACGAAGGGCGCGATCACAGGCAGCTGCATGTGATCGATCGCGCGGGCGATGTGGCGGCTTATACCGGCCCGGCATGCATCGCATGGAGCGGCAGCGTTTGCGGTCCGCAGGTTTCCGTCGCGGGAAACATGTTGGCAGGACCGCAAGTCGTCGAGGAAACGCTCAAGGCCTATATGGCCGCGCCCACGCTCGATTTCGACGAGCGCCTGATCGTGGCCATGGAGGCTGGCGAGCGAGCGGGCGGCGACAGCCGGGGCCGTCAGTCCTGCGCCATTCGCATCTGGACCGAAGCCCCGTTTCCGAGCTTCGATCTGCGTGTCGACGACCATCCCGAGCCCCTGAACGAGCTCCGGCGGCTTTGGCGGCTGGCCCATCAGGGCTATGTGCCCTTTCAGACTGCCCTGCCGTCCCGCTCGCATCCGGCGGGCTTTACGGATCGAGATGCCGTCTATCGCAAATGCGCCGAATATGCCGAGGCGTGGAACGCTGGGCATCCCGAGTAGCCGCCGGTCCCATTTGCAGGATATTCCGCTGTCCGCCCGATAAAACCTCCGCTGCGCCGAGCCTCCCGCCCCATAGAAAAAGCCCGCCCCGGAAGGTCCGGGGCGGGCTCTTTTCCGCGAGGGTTGCGATCAGCCGTCGAGATCAGTTCTCGACATAGGTGATCTTGCCGTCGGCACCCTTCTTCCAGGTGTAGACGGTGTAGTCCGGACGGGTGATGTCGCCCTTCTTGTCGAAGCCGATGTCGCCGATCACGGTCTTGACCGGCTGGCCGCCATGCAGCGCGTCGGCGATCTTCTTCGGATCGACCGAGTTGGCGCGCTTGGCGCCCTCGGCCATGATCTGGACCGCGGCGTAGCTGTAGAGCGTGTAGGCTTCCGGCTTGAAGTTCTTGGCTTCGAACTTCTTGATGACGGCGGCCGCCTCCGGGCGCTTCTGCGGGTCCGGCGGGAAGGTCATCAGCGTGCCTTCGACGCCGGGGCCGCCGATCGTGGCGAACTCGTCGGTGGTGATGCCGTCACCCGAGACGAGCACGGTCTTCAGGCCCTGGTCGCGCATCTGGCGCACGATCAGGCCGCCTTCGGTGTGCAGGCCGCCCCAGTAGAGATAGTCGGCGCCGGCCGCCTTGATCTTCGAGACGAGGGCCGAGAAGTCCTTCTCGCCGGCGTTGACGCCTTCGTAGAGCACTTCCTTGACGCCGCCGGCGTTGAGCCCCTTCTTGGTCTCGTCGGCGAGGCCCTGGCCGTAGGTCGTCTTGTCGTGGACGATGGCGATCTTCTTGTCCTTGAAGTTCTTCAGCAGATAGGCCGAAGCGACAGCGCCCTGCTGGTCGTCCCGGCCGCAGGTCCGGAAGGTGTTCCAGAGGCCGCGCTCGGTGATCTTCGGATTGGTGGCCGAAGGCGAGATCATCAGGATGCCGTTCTCGGCATAGACTTCCGAGGCCGGCATGGTGACGCCGGAGTTGAAGTGCCCGACCACCCACTTGACGCCGTCGCCGACGAACTTGTTCGCGACGGAGACGCCCTGCTTCGGATCGGAGACGTCATCACCGGTGCTGACGGTGATCTTCTGGCCGAGGACGCCGCCGGCGGCGTTGATATCCTCGACCGCCTGCTCGGCGCCGTTCTTGAGCTGAGCGCCGAAAGCGGCGTTCGGACCGGTGATCGGGCCGCCGACGCCGAGCTTGATCTGAGCATTGGCCACGCCCGAGAAGGCGAGGACCGCGCCGAGCGCGATGCCGCCCAACAGCAGTTTCTTCATGAGATGCAACTCCCCTCTAAGGATCCGTTCAAACGGGCCAATCTCCTTAGGCCCGTCTCGGCGCGTTTTGCCGCTCCAAACCGCAGTCTTGCGCGTTTCGAGCAGCCTGTCACGCGACAAGCTCGTCAAACTTTCAGGTCAATTCCGGCTTGATCACGGCGCCCGGGCGGGGCTTCCAGCCGAAGGGGCCAGCGCGCTCGAACAGCCAATGATATTGCCGCGTCATCTGCTTGGCGCGGTTGTAGCGCCAGCCCGCGAAGCCGAAGACGAGCAGCACCACTACGTCGACCAGATAGTAATGGATCGTCAGCAGCGTCGCCTCGAACAGTGCGAAATGGATGAAGCGCACGAACAGGCCCAAGACCAACATGTAGACGACGAGCTGCCAGTTCGGCCGCCAGGTCAGCGCGATGGCGCGGCCCGACATCCAGGCGAGCCAGCCGCCCATTACCACCGTGACCAACAGGAAGAGCCAGATCGTCGGTTCTTCGTAGACGATGCCTTGCATCAGATGCTCCAGGCTTCACCGGGCTTCCAGAACCGCCGACATCACCCTAGCGATGGCATGGCGGGCAAGGAGCCGTCTCTCATCAAAAAGTTGCAGCAGAGACCATTCGGTTTCCGCTGCCGCGATCAGTGCCGTCCGCCTTCGAGATAGGCGGCGCGGACCTGCGGGTTGGCCAGCAGTTCCTTGCCCGTGCCGCTCATGGTGATGACGCCGTTGACCATGACATAGCCGCGATGGGCGAGCTTCAGGGCATGGAAGGCGTTCTGCTCGACCAGGAAGACGGTCAGGCCTTGCGTCCTGTTGAGCTCGCGGATCGCCTCGAAGATCTGCTTGACGATCAGCGGTGCCAGGCCGAGCGAGGGCTCGTCCAGCAGCAACAGCTTCGGCCGGGCCATCAGGGCGCGCGCGATGGCGACCATCTGCTGCTCGCCGCCCGACAGGGTGCCGCCGCGCTGCTGCAGCCGCTCCTTGATGCGCGGGAAGAGCACGCAGATCTTCTCGAGATCCTCGTCGAAATGCTCGAAATTGCGGACGGCCGCGCCCATCTGCAGGTTTTCGAACACCGTCATGCGCGGGAAGATGCGTCTTCCCTCGGGGGATTGCGCGATGCCCAGGCGTGCGATCTCGTGGCTCGGCAGCCGGGTGATGTCGCGGCCCTCATAGGTGATCGTGCCTTCGCGGGCCTGCGGATTGCCGAAGATCGTCATCATCAGCGTCGATTTGCCGGCGCCGTTGGCGCCGATCATCGTGACGATCTCGCCGGCATTGACGTCGATGTCGATGCCCTTCAACGCGATGATCTTGCCGTAATAGGTCTTGACGCCGCGGGCGGCGAGGAGAGGCTGGGTCATAGTCACGAGATGCCGACCTCCGCTCCGACCTCTTCGATCTCCTCGTCATCCACGCCGAGATAGGCGGCGATGACCTTCGGGTCGGCCTGCACCTCGGCCGGCGTGCCGTCGGCGATCTTGGTGCCGTAGTCGAGCACGACGACGTGGTCCGAGATTTCCATGACCACCGACATGTCGTGCTCGATCAGCAGCAGGGCGGTGCCGAGTTCGCTGCGGATCGATTGCAGCAGCGTGTTGAGATCGTGGCTCTCGCGCGGGTTCAGGCCGGCGGCCGGCTCGTCGAGGCAGAGCAGGACGGGGTCGGTGCACATGGCCCGCGCGATCTCGAGCCGGCGCTGATCGCCATAGGGCAGGTCGGCGGCGGGATCGTCGGCGCGTGCGGTCAGGTTGATCTTGTCGAGCCAGAACTTGGCCTTCTCGATCGCCTCCTTCTCGCGCGCCTTGTAGCCGCCGATGCCGAGCACGCCGAGGAAGGTGAAGCCCGATGCGATCATCAGCGGGTTGTGCTGGGCGACGAGCAGGTTCTCCAGAACCGTCATGCCGCCGAAGAGGCGGATGTTCTGGAAGGTGCGGGCGACCTTTGCCCTCCAGGAGATGCGGAAGTCCGGCATCCGCTCCAGCAGAAAGCTCGCGCCATCGTCCTGGGTCAGGGTGATCATGCCCTGCGTCGGCTTGTAGAAGCCGGTGATGCAGTTGAACACCGTGGTCTTGCCGGCGCCGTTGGGGCCGATCAGGGCGGTGATCTCGCCCTTGCGCGCCTCGAAGGAGAGGTCGTTGACGGCGGTCAGGCCGCCGAAGCGCATGGTGACGTGCTCGACCTCGAGGAGAGGGCGGCCGTGGGCTGCGGGAGCGCTGGCCATCAGCCGTGACCCTCCTGCACGAGGTCGGAGGAGATCGTCTTCTTCTCCTTCAGGAAGGCGGTGGGCTCGCGCACCGAGATCAGGCCGCGCGGCTTCCAGATCATGATGACGACCATGGCGAAACCGAAGATCAGCATGCGGTATTTGGTCGGGTCGAAATCGGCGCCGAAGATCGCCTTCATCCATTCCAGCTCGCGCAGCAGCTCGGTGCCGCCGATCATCGCGATCGCCGCGATGGCGCAGCCCCAGAGCGAGCCCATGCCGCCGAGCACGACGATGGCGAGGATCACCGCCGATTCCATGAAGGTGAAGGATTCAGGCGAGATGAAGCCCTGGCGCGCGGCGAAGAAGGAGCCGGCGAAGCCGCCGAACATGGCACCGATGGAAAAGGCGGTGAGCTTGGTGTTGGTGGTGTTGATGCCGAGCGAGCGGCAGGCGATCTCGTCCTCGCGCAGCGCTTCCCAGGCGCGCCCGACCGGTAAGCGGCGCAATCGCAGCGTCACGAAGGCCGTCAGCAAGGCCAGGCACAGGATCAGATAGTAGAGGAAGATCGTTCGGTACAATGGTGAGAATTCGAGTCCGAACACCGCGGCGAAGCCGTCATCATTCGCTGTGAAGGGGATGCCGAAGAAGCTGGGGCGCGGGATGCCGGAGATGCCGGCATAGCCGTTCGAGAAGCTCGTCCAGTTCACCAGGACGAGGCGGATGATCTCGCCGAAGGCCAGCGTCACGATGGCGAGATAGTCGCCGCGCAGGCGCAGCACGGGGAAGCCGAGCAGCATGCCCCAGAAGGCGGCGAGGAAGCCGGCGAGCGGCAGCAGGATCCAGAAGGACAGGCCGAAATTCTTGGCGAGCAGCGCGTAGGAATAGGCGCCGACGGCGTAGAAGGCGACGTAGCCGAGATCGAGCAGGCCGGCGAGGCCGACGACGATGTTCAGCCCCCAGCCGAGCATGACGTAGATCAGGATCTGGACGCCGAAATTGTCGATCCATTTCAGCGAGCCGCCCCAGCCGGTGAGGCCGATTGCGATCGCCGGGAAAGCGACGAGGAAACCGAGGCCGAAGAGCGAGAACAGGCGCGAATGGCGCTGGAAGAAGGCGATCGTGCCATGCGGCAGGAGGCGCACCGCCGGCTTGCCGGGGACCCGGCTCTGCTGGCGCAGCGCCACCAGGAAGCGGCCGATGAAGACGATGGCGACGGCCCAGGCGACAGCCTCCCAGCGCTGGTCGAGGACCAGCACGTTGTCCATGTTCTGGCGCGTGCCCCAGGCGATGATGGGAATGCACAGGCCGAAGGTGACGAGGGCGGCGAAGCCGGCCTCCTTCAGCGCGGCCTTGATATCGCGGCCCCGGGCCGGTGCGGCGGCCTGGCCGGTCTTGGTCTGGATCGTCGCCATGGCGTCAGACCTTCTCGACTTCCGGCCGGCCGAGGATGCCGGAGGGCATGAACACCAGCACGATGGCAAGGATGCAGAAAGCGGCGACGTCCTTGTAGTCGATGGTGAAATAGGCCGACCACATCACCTCGATCAGGCCGATCAGCAGGCCGCCGAGGACGGCGCCGGGCAGCGAGCCGATGCCGCCGAGCACCGCGGCCGTGAAGGCCTTGACGCCGGGCGTGAAGCCGTCGGCGAAATTCACCACGCCATAGAGCACGAGGTACATCACGCCGGCGACGGCTGCGAGCGCCGCGCCCATGATGAAGGTGATCGAGATGGTGCGGTCGACGTCGATGCCGAGCAGGGCGGCCATCTTGCGGTCCTGCTCGCAGGCGCGCTGGGCGCGGCCGAGCGGCGTCTTCTGGACGATGTACCAGAAGGCCAGCAGCAGCACCGCCGTCGTCACGATGATGACGATCTGCTTGTAGGAGATCTGGACCGAGTAGGTCGCGCTGTCGATCAGCGTGATCGACTTGTTCAGGATCGGCGGGATCGACTTGTTGCGCGGGCCCTGCGCCACCTGCACGAAATTCGACAGGAAGATCGACATGCCGATCGCCGAGATCAGCGGCGCGAGCCGGAAGGAGCCGCGCAGCGGCCGGTAGGCCACCCGCTCGATCGTCCAGTTCCACAGCGAGGTGAAGAACATTGCCAGGCCCAGCACGATGACCAGCGCCAGAAGCACCATCCCGGCGCTGGTGCCGAGGACCGCCGTCACGAGCATGAAGAAGATCAGCGCGATGAAGGCGGACAGCATGAAGATGTCGCCGTGGGCGAAGTTCACCATGCCGATGATGCCGAAAACCATCGTGTAGCCGATGGCGATGAGACCGTAGATCGATCCCAATGTCAGCCCATTGATGAGCTGCTGCAGAAATACTTCCATTGAAGACGCCGACCCCTCGAACCAGCTCCCGTTCTTGTCGTCAGCATGTCGCTGGCGCATGCGGGATGCGATTGCCGCGCAGAGCTACCAACGGCTTGCGCTGACGACAATCACTCCGGGCCGTATTTCTGTCAAAAGCAATCTCGCGCGAATTGCCTCGAGAATGTGCAGAACTCTCTGCGGCGCCGCGCGCATTTCACGCATGATGATTGTGCGCTGGGCGCGTGGATTTTGGCGTGCGATGAGCCGGGGACTGCGATTTTCGCCGCCCGGGGTCGCTTCACGGGTCTGGCGCCGGGACGACGACCGGACGCGAATCCATCTGACGCAAGCGTGATTGTGGCTCCTCCCTTCATGCGAAGGTATGATGCTGGGACGGATCCCCGGCCCATCCTGGCCGTCGAGGGCAGGAGAGCGTCGAGGTGGGCGCCGACTCGGGTGCGGGGCTGTGGCGGAGCCATGGTGGGCTCCGGCAGTGCCTCTCGGAAGAGCGGCTCTCCCTGCGGTGGCGCGACGGGCCGCGCGAGCCGGGCTCGTCTGGCAATCGCCGCTGCGAGCGGCTACATGGGCAGGGTTGCGCGCCAGTCGCAGCATGAGCCGCAGAGCTGATGACAAAGACCATCCAACCTCTCCCGCCGCTGGCGGAACCACTCACGGGACAGGCTTATCGCGATGCGATGGCGCAGGTCGCCAGCGCCGTGCATGTGGTGACCGCGCGGGGGCCGGCGGGCCGGCTCGGCATGACGGCGACCGCCGTCGCCTCGGTTTCGGACACGCCGCCGACCGTCCTCGTCTGCATCGAGCGCTCCAGCCGCACGCTGGCCGCGATCGAGGCGAGCGGCATCTTCTGCATCAACACGCTGCCGGCGCACGGCGTCGAGACCGCCGAGATCTTCGCCAGCCGGCGCGGCCTCCAGGGCGAGGAGCGGTTCGCGGCCGATCGCTGGACCGAGCTCGTCACCGGCGCTCCGGCCCTGCTCGATGCGCTCGCGGCCTTCGATTGCCGGCTCGTCTCCGTGCATGACATCGCCAGCCACCGTGTCCTGATCGGGGAGGTGGTCGGGCTCGGCGGCCGGGCGCCGGAGAACGATCTGGGCGGCAGCCTGATCTATCGTCGCCGCCGCTTCGAGGCGGTCTGAGTCGGCTACCCGCCGGACGTTTCACCATCGGCAGCGGCGAATGCGAGCCGCCCAGCTGCCGACAGCATGATTCTGCGGCCGGAGAGGGCCTTCTGTTCTTCCGCGGAGAGGCGGAAGGCGGGCGGCGTCGGCCAGCCCATCTCGCGGGCGACGATCAGGCCGAGCAGCAGGATGGCGTCGGGCTCATCCATCAGCAGGGCGGCCGGCGCCTTGCCGGCATGGACGAGCTCCAGCAGCACGGCGGAAGCGGAAGACGAGCCGATGGTGCCGGGCAGGGCCAGCACCGTGCCGGCGATGTTGCGGCCGCACTCGGGATGACGCGCATCGATGATGGTGCCGCTGCGCGGATCGACGCCACCCCAGAAGCTGATAGGCGCCGTAAGGGCGAGGCAGAGGCCGCTTGTCGGCGCGCCGGGGATGAGCGGCTCGGCGGTCAGCTCCATTGCCGCGGCTCCCTGACGAGACGGCCGGCGACGGCACTCTCGACGCATTCGCTGAGCGAGCCGTAGATCACGGCGTAGCCGGTGTTGCCGGGCGCGTAATGGGCGAACTTGCCGGAATTGGTCATCAGCACCGCGCCGTCGAGTTCTGGCAGGATCGGGGTGACGACGACGCAGGTATCGACGACGAAGACAATGCCGGCCTGCTCCAGTGCCTTGCGCCGGCCGGAGCGTTCGAGCGGTGCCAGCACGTGGCGGCCGGTATTGGCATAGAGCGGGAGCCTGAGCCGCCGGCCGGCGAGCAGCCGTTCGAGCTCGTCGACCTCGGCCGGCGAGAGATGGGGCGAGCCGATGGCGACCGCGTCGATGCGGCCGGTCCCGCCGGCGGTCGAGAGACCGGCGAGCGCAACGGCGACATCGCCCGGCGCCAGCACGATCCGCTCCCGTGGCGGCTCGCCGCCCAGCGCCGCCGCGACGTCCGGTGCCTCCGGCGTCACGCCGGCGACATGGAAGAGACCGACGCCGCCGGCCGATGCAGCCGCTGCGCCCAGCGCCTTCAGCCGGTCCTCGGTGGTGCAGTCCTGCAGGCCATCGAGGACGGCGACGGCGCTGCCGGCGCGGCGACCGAGGATCGTGCCGAGCACCGGATAGAACACGTCGGAACGGCGTAATTCCGGCGACAGCCCGGTCGTGTCGATCAGCAGCGATGCCAGGCGGTTCTGCCGCCGGTGCAGGCCGTAATCCGGCGCGCGCCCGCTGATGGCGCAGGCGATGTCGAGGAAGTCGCCGTAGCGGTTGGTGCGCGCGCCGAGCACCGAATTGCAGAAGACGACGGCATTGGATTCGCCCCAGGCGACGTCCGTGCCGGCGACGAGGCGGTGTCCGGCCTGATAGGGCGCGCAGGTCCAGCTCGGCTCGCAGCCCATGGCCTCGTAGGCGCGCATCATCCGCCGCGCCATCTCATGCTCATGCGGGGGCAGGCGGACGGCGGCGCAGCCCGCTGGCGTCAGCGCGCCGACATTCAGGCTCGCCCGCACCGCGACCCGCGCGCCGCCCTCCACCAGCCGCTCGGCGAAGAGCGTGCCGGAATCGCCATGGTAGAGCGCGCCGTCGATATGGGCGGATGCGATGGGGATGAGCCTGGGCGCGCCCATGAGGCGGGCGGCCTCGGCCACGATGCGCAGCGCCATCGCGGCACCTTCGCCGCGCTCTCCGGCGGCGACGGCGCGTTCATCGGCGGAGAGCTCGACCATCGAACCTCTTCAGCGGAAAGAGCGACCGGACGATGGCCGCCGATCTGGCCCTTGTGCAGGCAAGGGATTTTCGACCATGGATAGGGGACTGGATACCCTGCGAGCCGGGCCAGCCGCAACCGCTGCACCCGGCCGAAGCAATACGGAGACGCGCCATGGCGATGACGATGAGCGGCGAGGCGACCTTGCCGGCCAGCAAGGAGGTCGTCTGGGCGAAGCTCAACGATGCCGATGTGCTGAAGGCCTGCATCCCCGGCTGCGATCAACTCACCAAGGACGACGATACGCATATGTCGGCGGTGGTGAAGGTCAAGCTCGGCCCGGTGAAGGCGACCTTCAAGGGCAAGGTCGAGCTCACCGATCTCGACCCGCCCAACGGCTACCGCATCCAGGGGGAAGGCGAGGGCGGCATTGCCGGCTTCGCCAAGGGTGGCGCCAAGGTCATGCTCTCCGATGCCGAGGCCGGACAGACGCTGCTGCGCTACGAGGTCGAGGCGCAGGTCGGCGGCAAGCTGATGCAGCTCGGCTCGCGCCTGATCGATTCGGTGTCGAAGAAGCTCGCCGACGAGTTCTTCGCCAATTTCGCCAAGGCGGTGAGCGAGGGCTGAGGCGGCCGATCGCGGCCCTCAGGACGCCTTGCGCAGCGCTTCCAGCGCCTTGCTGACCGTGGCTTCCGCCGAGCCGACCTGCAGCGCGATGTCGGCCGCCGCGGCGTTGGCGCGCTCCAGGGTCCGGTGCGTCATGTCGAGGCTGTCATTGACGGCGGTGGCGCTGGCGATCGCCTCGTCCGAACTCTGTGCGACCATCGAAGCATCGCGCGCGATGCTGGCGGTCACCGTGCTCTGCAGGGAAACGGCCTCGGAGATCGCCTCCGAATCGTGGCGGATGGCATCGACCGTCGCCGCGATGGCGGCGGCGTGCGTGCTGCAGGCCTCGGCGCTCGCCGCCAGTTCCGCGATCTGACCGGCGATGTCCTGTGTGGCGCTGGCGGTCTGCGTCGCCAGCGACTTGACCTCGGAGGCGACCACGGAGAAGCCGCGCCCCGCCTCGCCGGCACGCGCGGCCTCGATGGTGGCGTTGAGCGCCAGCAGATTCGTCTGGGCGGCGATGTCGGCGATCATGCCGACGACCTTGCCGATGCTGCCCGTCACCTCGCGCAGGCGCTCGACGGCGTCATTCATCTGCGCGGTGTCGAGCACGGCCTGGTTGGTGATCGTCAGGTTCTTCAGGGCGCGCTGGCCGATATCGGCGAGGTTGGCCGACATCTCCTCCGTCGCGGCGGCGGTCTGGAACGACTTCTCCCGGACGGAGACCGAGGCCCGCGCCACCTTGCCGACCGTATCCTTGATGAAGGCGGTGGCGCGCCCGGTCTCGGAGGCGGTCGAGACGAACTGCTCGACCGCGCCGCTGATCGTGTCGTCGAGGCGGCCGATGCGGCTCTTGAGCGTTGCCGCCGTCTCGTCGAGCGCGATGCTCCGGCGGCGGGCTTCCTCGGCTTCGCTCTCCTGATTGATCGTCATCGCCGTGTTGACGTCGTAGGTCAGGACACGCTCGATGACGAAGAGATCCTCGGCGAATTGCCGTGGCGAGAGCAGAAAGCGGCGCCGGCTCTCCAGGCAGAGCTCCCGGAGCAGCGAGAAAGCGATGGAAGCGCGCGCCCGGGTCCGGACGTCGGCCTGCCGCTCGAGTTCGCAGAGCCGATTCATCGAAGCGATATAAGCTTCGTCGAACGTGCCCGCGAACAGCAGGCGGAAATGCTCCGCTTCGGCGGCGTGGAGGGCCTCGGAAACGGCGGCGACGCGGTCGCGAAGCGTGGCGTGGATGGCGAAGGCGCGCTCGAAATCGGCCGCCACGAGACCGTCGATCATGCGGTCGACGATGGGCCGGTAGAGCTGCAGCCGGCGGCGTTGGGGGTCGTTGAAGCCGATCGCGTTCAGCCGTCGCTGAATTTGGTCCATCATCAACGGCACGGTGCGGCTCGCTCAGGGGGCCGGTCATCCGGCACGACGAAACCAACCCTGCGCGAGACGCCTTAAGATTTTGCCAATGGCGCGTGGCAGGGCTACCGGCGCCTCATGCGCCCCCAATCGGCTGATTTTGGCAGAAAACAGCCTTAAACTCCCTCTTTCGATTGAGCGCCTCCGGCTTGACCCAGCAAAAACGCGGGTCCACACTCCGTTTTGATCCATTCCAAGGAAAAGCTGCCTGATGAGGCAAGCCGCTCCGGGAGGGGAGCCGGCTTCACCGAGGTGATCGCTCACAGGTGCGCCGGGGGAGGGTCACAGGAGATATGCTCATGACCACTGTTTCTCTGACGGTGAACGGCAAGGCCGTCTCCGCCAATGTCGATCCGCGCACTCTTCTGGTGCAATTGCTCCGGGAAAACCTGCGCCTGACCGGCACCCATGTCGGCTGCGACACCAGCCAGTGCGGCGCCTGCGTCGTGCATCTTGACGGCAAGGCGGTGAAATCCTGCACCACGCTCGCCGTAGCGGTCGACGGCGCCAGCGTGACCACGATCGAGGGCCTTGCCCATGACGGCGCGCTGCACCCGATGCAGGAGGCCTTCCGCGAGCATCACGGCCTGCAATGCGGCTTCTGCACGCCGGGCATGATCATGGCCGCCGTCGACATGGTGAACCGTCGCGGCCACACCCTCGATGAGAAGACGATCCGCGAGGATCTCGACGGCAATATCTGCCGCTGCACCGGCTACCATAACATCGTCAAGGCGATCGCCGCCGGGGCGGAGGCGATGGGCAAGGGCGCGGCGCCGGTGCGTCAGGCCGCCGAGTGAGTCTCGGCTCGCGCCGAGGCGCGGGCTTTTCGTCCTTCATGCGTTCCAGGCAGTGAGGCGCCCGCGAGAGGCGCCGTGCGAGGAGGGAACACCATGTCCGCCACCGGAATCGGCGCCGCAGTCCGCCGCAAGGAAGACCACCGCTTCATCACCGGCCAGGGCCGCTATACCGACGACATCAACCGGCCGGGCCAGGCCCATGCCTATTTCCTGCGCTCGCCGCATGCCCATGCGAAGATCAAGTCGATCGACACCAAGGCCGCGGCCGGCATGCCCGGCGTCATCGGCATCTTCACCGGCGCCGATCTCGCCACCGACAAGATCGGCGGCCTGATCTGCGGCTGGATGATCCACAACAAGGACGGCTCGCCGATGCGCGCCGGGCCGCATCCGGCGCTGGCCCAGGGCAAGGTCCGCTATGTCGGCGACCATGTCGCCGTGGTGGTGGCCGAGACTCTGGCGCAGGCGAAGGATGCCGCCGAGGCGATCGCGGTCGACTACCAGGAGCTGCCCGCCGTGGTCGATACGGCCAAAGCCGTCGGGGCCAAGACCGTGGTCCATGACGAGGCGCCCGATAACAGCGTGTTCAACTGGCATCTCGGCGACAAGGACGCGACCGAGAAGGCCTTCAAGGCGGCCAAGCACGTCACCAAGATCGACCTCGTCAACAATCGCCTCGTGCCGAACGCGATGGAGCCGCGCGCGGCGGTCGGCGACTATGATGACGGGGAGGGCATCTTCACCCTCTACACCACCAGCCAGAATCCGCATGTGGCGCGGCTCGTGCTCTCGGCCTTCATCGGCATCGCGCCGGAGAACAAACTGCGCGTGATCGCGCCGGATGTCGGTGGTGGCTTCGGCTCGAAGATCTTCATCTATGCCGAGGAGACGGTCTGCGTCTGGGCGGCGAAGAAGGTCGGGCGGCCGGTGAAGTGGACCGCCGATCGCACGGAGGCCTTCCTCTCCGACGCTCATGGCCGCGACCACGTCACCCATGCCGAGCTGGCGACCGATGACGAGGGCAAGATCCTCGGCATGAAGGTGCACACCACCGCCAATTTGGGCGCCTATCTCTCGACCTTCTCCTCCTCGGTGCCGACCTATCTCTATGCGCCGCTGCTGTCGGGCCAGTACGACATCCCGGCGATCTATTGCGAGGTCGACGCGGTCTATACCAACACCGCGCCGGTCGATGCCTATCGCGGCGCCGGGCGGCCGGAGGCGACCTTCGTGGTCGAGCGCCTGATCGAGATCACGGCGCGCCAGCTGGGCAAGGATCCGGCCAAGTTCCGGATGCAGAACTACATCAAGAAGTTCCCGCACCAGACGCCGGTCATCATGATGTACGATGCCGGCAATTACGGCGCCTCGCTGAAGAAGGCGCTGGAGATGATCGACTATAAGGGGCTCGGCAAGCGCAAGCGCGACTCCGCCCGCAACGGCAAGCTGCGCGGCATCGGCTTCTCCTCCTATATCGAGGCCTGCGGCATTGCGCCTTCGGCCGCGGTCGGCTCGCTCGGCGCCGGCGTCGGCTTGTGGGAATCGGCCGAGGTCCGGGTCAATCCGGTCGGCACGGTCGAGGTGCTCACGGGATCGCACAGCCACGGCCAGGGCCATGAGACGACCTTCGCCCAGCTTGTCAGCGACCGGCTCGGTATCCCCATCGACAACGTCTCGATCATCCATGGCGACACCGACAAGGTGCAGATGGGCATGGGCACCTATGGCTCGCGCTCGGGCGCGGTCGGCATGTCCGCGATCTTCAAGGCGATCGACAAGGTGATCGCCAAGGGCAAGAAGGTCGCCGCCCATGTGCTGGAGGCCGACGAGGCCGATATCGATTTCGCGGACGGGCATTTCGCGGTGAAGGGCACCGACCGCAAGCTCGATTTCGGCTCCTGCGCGCTGCAGGCCTATGTCGCGCACAAGTTCAACGGGCAGGAGCTGGAGCCGGGGCTGAAGGAGGGGGCGTTCTACGACCCGACCAACTTCACCTTCCCGGCTGGCGTCCATATCTGCGAGGTCGAGATCGATCCGCAGACCGGCGTGACGACGATCGAGCGCTGGGCGGCGGTCGACGATTTCGGCAACATCATCAACCCGATGATCGTCGAGGGGCAGGTCCATGGCGGCATCGCCCAGGGTGTGGGCCAGGCGCTGCTCGAAGGCGCGCGCTACAATGCCGACGGCCAGCTCGTGACCGCGAGCTTCATGGACTACACCATGCCGCGCGCCGACGATCTGCCCTCCTTCGATGTCGGGATGACGGTGACGCCATGCCCGTCGAACCCGCTCGGCATCAAGGGCTGCGGTGAGGCCGGGGCCATCGCCTCTCCGCCCGCCGTCATCAACGCCATCACCGACGCGCTCGGACATGAGGACATCGCGATGCCCGCCACGCCGCAGTCGGTGTGGCGCGCGGCGCAGAAGTCGATCAGCCGCATGGCGGCCGAGTGAGCTGAAAGGACAAGCCGATGTACGCTTTCACCTATCACAAGCCCACCAGCGCCCGGCAGGCGGCGACGCTGCTCGCCAAGAAGGAGGACGCCAAGCTCCTCGCCGGCGGCCATACCCTGCTGCCGACGATGAAGCAGCGGCTGGCCTCACCGTCGGCGCTGGTCGATCTCGGCGCCTGCGACGATCTCAAGGGCATCACCGTCAAGGGCCGCAACATCGTCATCGGCGCGATGACGACGCATGCGGAGGTCGCGGACTCGCCCGAGGTGCAGAGCGCGATCCCGGCTCTGGCCTATCTCGCCGGGCATATCGGCGACCCGCATGTGCGCCATCGCGGCACGATCGGCGGCTCGGTTGCCAATAACGATCCGGCGGCTGACTATCCGGCGGCGCTGCTGGCATTGGGCGCCACCGTCGTCACCAACAAGCGCAAGCTGACGGCCGAAGACTTCTTCACCGGACTCTACGAGACGGCTCTGGAGGAGGGCGAGATCATCACCAAGGTCTCGTTCCCGATCGCCTCCAAGGCGGGCTATGCCAAGTTCCGCAACCCGGCCTCGCGCTACGCTATGGTCGGCGTCTTCGTCGCCAAGCGCGGCAGCGAGATCCGCGTCGCGGTGACGGGGGCGGGCGATGGCGGGGTCTTCCGCTGGCCCGAAGCAGAAGCCGCGCTGAAGGCCCGCTTCGCGCCGAAATCTCTGGACGGGCTGAAGCATACGGCGAAGGGCATCAATGGCGACATCCATGCCGATGCCGAATACCGCGCCCATCTGATCGGCGTGATGGCCAAGCAGGCTGTGGCGCAGGCGACAGGAAAAGCCTGAGCTGGCCATCGCGCGTCATGCTCGGGCTTGACCCGAGCATCTCAGGCCGGGGAGGGCGCCAATCAGCGCCTTCTCGTCACGAGATTCCCGGGTCTGCGCTTTGCTTCGCCCGGGAATGACGCGAGGGCGTCAATAAAAGAAGCGTTCCTCGACGATCTTGCCGTCTCCGATCGTGTAGAGGCCGACTTCGTCCATGATCCGCCGTTCGCCGGTTTCCTTGACGGTGACGTCGACATGGAAGCGGACCGCGAACTGGTCGCCGTTGAGATAGGGGCCTTCGCTGCTGAAGTCGTGCATCTCGTGATGGGCGGCCCACCATTCGCCCTTCTGCCTGACCGCTTCCTTGCCGCGGCAGACCGCCATTGGCCCCGGCATGTTCTCGTAGCTGACGATATCCTCGGCGTTGAAGCGGCTGGCGGCCTCGTCGTGCTTGCCTTCCTTGAGGAGGGCGGTGAAATCCTTGGCGATCTGTTCGGTGCTCATGATCCGTGCTCCGTTGTCTTCGTGTCGGAAGGCCGGCGGCTGGAGGCTACAATTCCTGCCACCCCGCCATGTCAGCAGCATGGCTGTGCGCCGCCACGCCTTCCTTCGCCGGCGCTGCCGCGTTAGAGAACGAGCATGCTGAATTCCTCCCGCATCCCGGCTTCCATCGACGCCACGCTCTCGCTTCTGCAGGGGCAGGGTTATGTCGCCGACCGCGCGCTCGCGACCGTGCTGTTCCTGGCGCTCAGGATGAAGCGGCCTCTGCTGCTGGAGGGCGAGGCCGGCACCGGCAAGACCGAGATCGCCAAGGTGCTGGCGGCGGGGCTTGGGCGCCGGCTGATCCGGCTGCAGTGCTATGAGGGGCTCGACCTCGCCTCCGCCGTCTATGAGTGGAACTATGCCGGGCAGATGATGGCGATCCGGCTGGCGGAGGCGGGTGGTGCTGCCGGAGACCGCGAGCGGCTGGAAGGCGATATCTTCTCCGAGAAATATCTGGTCAAGCGGCCGCTGCTGCAGGCGCTGGAGCCGCAGGAGGGCGGGCCGCCGATCCTGCTGATCGACGAGCTCGACCGCACCGACGAAGCCTTCGAGGCCTTCCTGCTGGAAGTACTGGCCGATGCGCAGGTGACGATCCCCGAGCTCGGCACGGTCAAGGCGGCCGAGCCGCCGATCGTGATCCTGACCTCCAACCGCACGCGCGAGATCCATGACGCGCTGAAGCGTCGCTGCCTCTATCACTGGGTCGGCTATCCCGATGCGGTGCGCGAGCTCGCCATCCTGAAGGCGCGCGTGCCGGAGGCTCCGGGCAAGCTCTCGAAGCAGCTCGTCGCCTTCGTGCAGGCGATCCGGAAGGAAGAGCTGTTCAAGGCGCCGGGCGTCGCCGAGACGCTGGATTGGGCGACGGCGCTGGTCGAGCTCGATGCGGTTGCGCTCGATCCCGCGATCGTCTCCGATACGCTAGGCGCGCTGCTCAAGTATCAGGACGACATCCAGGCGATGCAGGGCTCGAAGGTGAAGGAGCTGCTGGATCAGGCGAAGGCCGAGGCGGGGCGCTGATCCTTCGCCCGCGGCAGCAGACCGATTGGCGAGGCGCGAGGGAGGCTGTCATGAATGCGGACATCAAGGCTGTCGAAGCCACGGTGCGGACCTATCTCGACGGGCTCTATGAGGGCAACGCCGAGAAGCTCGCCCATGTCTTCCATCCCACCAGCGCGCTGACCACGGCCCGCGAGGACGGCACGATCCAGATTCTGCCGTGCGATCAATGGCTCGAACTGGTGCGCAACCGGCCGTCGCCACAGGCGAGCGGGCTTCAGCGCGACGACCACATCCTGACCATCGATCTCGTCGGGCCGACGCTGGCGCTGGTCAAGGTCAAGTGCCAGATGCCGCCGCGCTACTTCACCGACCTTCTGTCCCTGCTGAAGATCGAGAGCCGCTGGCAGATCGTCCAGAAGGTGTTCATGACGGAGACGGTCGGGGCGTGAGCGGCAAGCTCGCCGAGAACGTCGCCTATTTCGCCCGTGCCTTGCGCGCGGCCGGCTTGCCGGTCGGGCCGGGGGCGGTCACCGAGGCCGTCGAGGCGCTGGCCGAGGGCGCGCTCGGCGTGCGCGAGGAGATGTACTGGGCGCTGCATGCGATCTTCGTGAAGAAGCATGAGGACAGCGCGGTCTACGACCAGGCCTTCCGGCTGTTCTGGCGCCGGCGCAACCTGATCGAGAAGATCATGGCGCAGATGTCGCCGGTCTCGCCCGGCGCCGAGCACCAGCCGGAGAAGGCCGAAGCCGGGGCGCTCAGGGTGGCGGAAGCCTTCGCCCCGCCGCCACGCGAGGACGAGCCGCCCGCGGAGCTCACCGAGCTCACGGCGCGACTCACCGTCTCCGATCGCGAGATGTTGAAGTCGCGCGACTTCGCCCAGATGAGCGCGGCGGAGATCGCGCGCGCCAAGCAGCTCATCGCCGAGCTCAGCCTGCCGGATGACAGCATTGAAACGCGTCGCTTCCGGGCGGCGGCGCGGGGCCTGCGCATCGATCCGCGCCGCACCTTCCGCCGCTCGCTGCGCGGCGGGGGCGGCTCGATCGACCTCGCCTTCCGCGAGCGGGGGCAGGTGCATCCGCCGGTCGTCGCGCTGGTCGATATCTCCGGCTCGATGGCGGAATATTCGCGCATCTTCCTGCATTTCCTGCATGCGCTGACCGAGAAGCGCCGGCGCGTGCATTCCTTCGTCTTCGGCACGCGGCTAACCAATGTCACCCGCATGCTGAAGGCGCGCGACCCCGACGAGGCGCTGGCGCTGGCCGGCAAGGCGGCGCCCGACTGGGAGGGCGGGACGCGCATCGCGACGGCGCTGCACACGTTCAACCGCGTCTGGTCGCGTCGGGTTCTGTCGGGCGGGGCGGTGGTGCTGCTCTTCACCGACGGGCTGGAGCGCCATCTCGACGACAGCCTCGCCTTCGAGATGGACCGGCTGCACCGCTCCTGCCGGCAACTGGTCTGGCTCAATCCGCTGCTGCGCTACGATGCCTTCGCGGCGCGCGCCAGCGGTATCAAGGCGATGCTGCCCCATGTCGACTCGTTCCGGCCGATCCACAATCTCGCAGCGATGGCCGATCTCTGCGCCGCGCTGTCGCGGGACGCAGAGCGGGAGAGCGATCCGCGGCTCTGGTTGAAGAAGACGGGTTGAGGCATGATCTTAGCGGAGCTAGCCCGCATCCTGGGGAGCGATCGCAGATCGCGTCTCGAAGGATGCTCCAGCCTGCTCTGGAACATCCTTCGAGACGCCGCTTCCGCGGCTCCTCAGGATGAGGGCTGAGGAGATTCGCATCATGATCAGCACCGAGACCGATATCCTGCGCGCTGCCGAGGAATGGGCGGCGGCCGGCCGTGGCGTCGCCATCGCGACCGTCGTCGAGACCTGGGGCTCGGCGCCGCGCCCGGTGGGCTCGCATCTCGTCATCGACGGGGAGGGGAATTTCCTCGGCTCCGTCTCGGGCGGCTGCGTCGAGGGGGCGGTGGTGGCCGAGGCCGCCGACGTCATCGCCGAGGGCAAGCCGCGGATCCTGGAATTCGGCGTCGCCGACGAGGCGGCCTGGAAGGTCGGGCTCTCCTGCGGCGGGCGCATCAAGGTCTATGTCGAGCCGGTCCGCAGCAAGGATAAGCACTGATGGCCTCCTGGGAGACCCTTGTCGCCTTCGCGACGGTGACCATCCTCGTCGCCTATTTTCCGGGGCCGGCGCTGCTCTACACCGCCGCCCAGACGATCAGCCATGGCCGCAGGGCGGGACTGATGGCGATGCTCGGCATCCATCTCGGCTGCTATGTCCATGTCTTCGCCGCGGCCTTCGGTCTGTCGGCCGTGTTCAAGCATGTGCCGGAGCTCTACATGGCGGTGAAGATCGCCGGTGCGATCTATCTGGTCTGGATCGGCATCGGCATGATCCGCTCGCGCCTGGGCGCGCCCGACCAGCCCATCGCGCCGCCGAAGACGGTGAAGCGGGCGCTGCTGGATTCCTTCATCGTCGAGATCCTGAACCCGAAGGTCGCGCTGTTCTTCATCGCGCTGTTGCCGCAATTCGTCGATCCGGCCGGTTCGCTGCCGGTCTGGGCGCAGTTCCTGATCCTCGGCATGGTGGTCAACTTCGCCTTCTCCTCGGCCGATCTCGTCACCGTCTTCGGCGCCTCGCTCGTCGTGGGAGCGATGAAGAAGACCAGGACAGGGTTCGCCTTCGGGCGCTGGATCGGCGGCTCGCTGATGATCGCGCTCGGCCTGAAGCTCGCGACCGACAGGGGCTGAACGGTGGATCTCGCCATCCTCTCCGCGCTCAATGACGAGCGCGCGGCGCGGCGCGCGGCGGTGCTGGTGACCGAACTCGCGAGCGGCGCGCAGCGGCTGGTGCGGCAGGGCGAGATCGCGGCCGATCCGCTGGCCGAACTCGTCGAGAAGCAGTTGCGCACCGGCAAGAGCGGCATGGTCGAGGCCGAGGGCGCTTCCTATTTCCTGACCGTGCAGGCGCCGCATCCGCGTATCGTCGTGACGGGCGCCGTCCATATCTCGCAGGCGATGGCGCCGATGGCGAAGGAACTCGATCTCGATCTCGTGATCATCGACCCGCGCACGGCCTTCGCCACACCGGAGCGCTTTCCGGGCGTGGCGCTGCTGCCGGAATGGCCCGAAGAGGTCCTGCCGCAGGTCGGGCTCGACGGCTACACCGCCTTCGTCGCGCTGACGCATGATCCGAAGATCGACGATCCCGCGCTCACGGCGGCGCTGCGCTCGGACTGCTTCTATATCGGGGCGCTGGGCAGCCGGAAGACGCATGGCAAGCGGCTGGAGCGGCTCGCTGCGGCAGGGTTCGGCGAGGAGGCGACACGGCGCATCCATGCCCCGATCGGGCTCGATATCGGCGCCGTCTCGCCAGCCGAGATCGCGCTCGCCATCCTGGCGGAGATCGTGAGCAGCCTGCGCGGCCCGCGCAGGAAGCCCGCCTGAAAGGGCACGCATCATGAAGTTCGGCCCCATCGCCATCGCCGATTCCGTCGGCTGCATCGCCGCCCATACGATCCGGGCGGGCGCGACGACGGTGAAGAAGGGCGCGCTGGTCACCGCTGAGATCGCAGCCGGGCTCGCCGAAGCCGGTATCGGCGAGATCGTCGCCGTGCGGTTGGAGCCCGGGGATGTCGCGGAGAACGAGGCTGCCTCGCGGCTTGCCGCGCGCCTGACCGGCAAGGGCATCGTCGCGGAAGCCCCCTTCACGGGGCGCGTCAACATGTTCGCGACGACGGCGGGCGTGCTCACGGTCGATGTCGCGGCGATCGACGCCTTCAACACCGTCGACGAGGCGATCACGGTGGCGACGCTGCCGGCACTCAAGGCGGTCGTCGCCGGCGAGCTCATCGCCACCGTCAAGATCATTCCCTATGCCGTCTCGGAAACGCGGGTCGAGCAGGCGCTCGCTGCACTCGGCCCGGAGCGGGCCATCGCGGTCGCGGCCTATCGCCCCTCGAAGGTCGGCGTGATCTCGACGATCCTGCCGGGGCTCAAGCCCAGCGTCGTCGACAAGACGATGCGCGTCATGATGGACCGGCTGGCGCCGGCGGCCGCGGTCCTTTCGGCCGACAGGCGCGTGCCGCATGAGACGACGCCGCTGGCGGAGAGCATCGGGGTGCTGGCGAAAGGCGACAGCGACATCATCGTCGTCTTCGGCGCCTCGGCGATCACCGACCGGCGCGACGTGATCCCGCAAGCGCTGATCGAGGCGGGCGGACGGGTCGAGCATCTCGGCATGCCGGTCGATCCCGGCAATCTGCTGATGCTCGGCGAGATCGACGGCAAGCCGGTGATCGGCGCGCCGGGCTGCGCGCGCTCGCCCAAGGAGAACAGCTTCGACTGGGTGCTGCAGCGCCATCTGGCGGGCATCCGCGTCGGCCGCGCCGATGTCCAGCGCATGGGCGTGGGCGGGCTCCTGATGGAGATCGTCTCGCGGCCGCAGCCGCGCGCGCCGGGGCAACATGGCCCCGGACATATTGCCGGGATCGTCCTGGCGGCCGGCCGCTCGACCCGGATGGGCGCCGACAACAAGCTCCTGCAGGAGCTGCGCGGCAAGCCGATCGTGCGTTATGCCGTCGAGGCGCAGCTCGAGGCCCGGCTCGATCCGGTGCTGGTCGTCACCGGCCATCAGAAGGAGGCGGTGGAGGCCGCTCTTTCCGACCTGCCGATCCGCTTCGTGCACAATCCCGATTATGCTTCGGGGCTGGCCGGCTCGGTTCGCGCCGGGGTGGCGGCGCTGCCGTCCGAGGTCGAAGCGGCGGTGATCTCGCTCGGCGACATGCCCAATGTGACGTCGCAGGTCATAGAGCGCCTGGCCGAAAGCCATCTCCAGCAGCCGGATTCGCTGGCCGTGGTGCCGACGCTGTTCGGCCATCGCGGCAACCCGGTGCTGCTGGCGCGGCCGATCTTCCCCGCGGTTTCGCTGCTGACCGGGGATCGCGGGGCTCGCCGCCTGCTTGACGAGGCCGGTAGCCGCGTCGTCGAGGTTCCCTTCGAGGATCCGGCCATCGCCATCGACGTCGATACGCCGGAAGCGCTCAGGGCGTTGCAGGGTTGACGGCTCGCCTGTAGCGGCCGTTTGTGCCCTGAGCCCCCATCCTGAGGAGCCATTCCCAAGGGATTGGCGTCTCGAAGAATGCCTCACGAGGCTCCGGAGCCATCTGGACCATCCTTCGAGACGCCGCTCCGCGGCTCCTCAGGATGAGGGTTCGCGCATTTTCGTCAGCGCTGCCAGTGCAGGCCGAGCGTCGCGTAAGCCTCGGAGGGCCGGTCGCTGGTGCGCTGCCAGCCGCCGGCGAGGCGCCATTCGAGGCCGAGCAGGCGCAGGCCCGTCAGATGCAGTCCAAGGCGCAGCTTGCGATAGTCCCGTTCGCGATAGGCTTCGACCTCCGGTCCGACATAGAAGCCGAGCGGCATCTGCCAGCCGGGAGCGGCACGCGCCCAGAGGCGCCGGTCCAGCGTCGAGGCATAGGCACTGGCCTGGAACATCATGCCCGGCAGCGGCGTGGACCAGAGATCGGCCTGCAATCGCGCACCGTAACGTGTCTCGATCAGCGACGGGCCGAGTGGCTCGTCGCGCCTCTCGCTCTGGACGTCGGAGCCGGCATAAAGGGCGACGAACGTGTCGCCGATGCGCCATTCATAGCCGAGCAGCGTCTGGGTCTCGGCCTTGTAGGTGGTGCCGCGCGGCGACTGGCGCCGCGTCTGTTCCTGCGATCCGCCAGCCTTCAGGAAGAGGCGGAAGCCGCTCTGGGCCAGGCCGCCGCCGATGGCGCGCTTCATTCCGACCGACAGGAAGGTCTTGGTCGGGCCGGCCTCCATCGAGCCGAAGATCACGGTCGAAAGCCGGGAACGCTCCTCATCCGCTTCATCGTCCTCGGCAAGGGCGGCCGAACAGACGGACAGGGGCAGGGCCGCGACGACCATCGCCAGCCTGGTCCGACCGGTTCTGCGGCTACCCCACGCCACGCATGCCCCCGGCCCGCCGAGCGTCCCCCTTGCGCCGCAGACGAGCCTAAGAATTGCAGCAGTTTGGGAGTAAGCTTGCAAGCTTTTGTTAACCAACCGGGCGCAGCCTCGACGCATCCGGCTAAGCTTTCAATCCCGCTGGGAGGGGAGGTGCAGATGGTTTCAGAGGACTTCATCAGGCAGCTCGAGGGCTATGGGCTGACGACGGCGACGATCCTGTATCGCATGCCCGATCATCTCAGTGTGCTGCAGACCTTCATCTGGCAGCAATACGACGTCGCTCCGCGCTTTCCCGTGCTGCATGAATTTCTGGATTTCTGGCGGCGCGAGCTCGACGGGCCGGTGCATTCCGTCACCGTCGCGCATTCGCGACTGATCCGGCCGGCGGAGATCCGCAGCGTCAACGGTGTGCTGACACTGCATTGAGCGCCTGCGTGGCGCGTGCTTGTTGCGGGTTGCCCCGCCGTGCTAGGCGGGCAGCTCAATCCGGCACGGCCTGGCTCTCTTGTCATCTCCCTTACGCACATCCGGACTTCTGAAGGCGCTGGCCGGTCTGCCCGGGGAGCGTGTCGAGGTCGGCACCATCATCGCGGCGCTGCAGGATCGCGCCTATGCGCTGCTTGTGGTGCTGCTCGGCCTGCCCAATTGCCTGCCGATGCCGCCGCCGATTCCGCTGGTCTGCGGGCTTGTCCTGGCCTTCGTCGCGCTGCAGATGCTGCCCGGCCGGAAGACGCCCTGGCTGCCGCAGGCGCTGCTCAGGCGTAGCATCGGCAAGCCGGAGCTCAACCGCGCCATCGAGCGGGCGCTGCCGCCCCTGATCTGGCTCGAGCGTTTCTCGCGGCCGCGGCTGACGATGCTCGGCGGTCCCTATGCGGTGCCGATCCTCGGGCTCGTCATCCTGATCCTGGCGCTGGGGCTGATCGTCGCGGCGCCGTTCATCGGGCAGATCCCCCTCGGGCTCGCCGTCTGCCTGGTCGGGCTCGGGATGGTCGAGCGCGACGGCGTGCTGATCATCGCGGGGGCGGTCATCGGGGCGATCGGGCTCGCGCTCAGTGCCGGTTTCGCCTATGCGATCTTCAGCGGCATCCAGGAGCTGCTGTTCTGATCGGGTGTCCGGTCAGGCAGCGAGCACTTCAGCAAAAGGGTTGTTCACCGCGAGCAGCCGGTCGATCTCCTCGGCGGGAACCGCCCGCGAGAAGAGGAAGCCCTGCAGTTCGTGGCAGCCGATGGCCTGGAGGAAGCGGTGCTGCTCGGCCGTCTCCACGCCCTCGGCGCAGACGCGCAGGCCGAGCGCGCGGCCGAGATGCGCCATCGAATGGACCAGGATCGCGGATTCGCCGGTTTCTTCCATGTATTCGAGGAAGGAGCGGTCGATCTTGATCTTGTCGAAGGCGAAGCGGCGCAGATAGATCAGGCTCGAATAGCCCGTGCCGAAATCGTCGAGAGCAAGTCCGACGCCATGGGCCCTGATGTCCATCATCGCGGTTTCGGCCGCGTCGGCATCCTCGATCAGCACGCCTTCGGTCAGTTCCAGTTCGAGCTGGCCGGGATCGAAATCCGTCTCCCCGATGATGCGGATGACGTTGGCGACGAAGTCCTTGTGGCGGAACTGGATCGGCGAGACGTTGACGGCGAGGCGGACGCCCTTCCAGCGCCTGGCTTCCTGGCAGGCGCGCCGCAGCACCCATTCGCTCAGCGGCACGATGAGCCCGCGCTCCTCGGCGATGGCGATGAACTCCGAAGGCGGGATCATGCCATGCTCCGGATGCGGCCAGCGCACGAGCGCCTCGACGCCGATGATGGTGGAGCCGTCGATCGAGACCTGAGGCTGGTAGTGCAGGGTCAGCTTGTCCTGCTCGATGGCGTTGCGCAGATCGTCCTCGACCATGCGCTTGACCTGGAGCGCGCGGTTCATCTGGGGCTCGAAGAAGGACCAGCGGTTGCGGCCGCTGTTCTTCGCCTCGTAGAGCGCGGTGTCGGCGAGCTTGAGCAGCGTCTCGCGCTTCGCGCCGTCGCGCGGTGCCAGGGCGATGCCGACCGAGCAGCCGATGGTGACCTCGACGCCCATGACGGTGAAGGGGGCGGTGAGAGCGGCCAGGATCCGCTCGCCCAGCGCCGCCGAGCCGGTTGGGGAGGCATGCGCCTGGATGACGCCGAATTCGTCGCCGCCCAGGCGCGCCACCGTATCGCCCGCCCGCACGGTGCCGAGGAGCCGGTTGGCGACCTGGCGGATGAGCTCGTCGCCGGCCGTATGGCCATAAGTGTCGTTGACGGCCTTGAAGCGATCGAGATCGATGAGAAACACCGCAAGCGCCGAGTCGCCGCGGTCGAGCCGGGCGAGTGCCTGGTCGAAGGTCAGGTCGAAGCTGCGCCGGTTGGGCAGCAGCGACAATTCGTCCTGGCCGGCCAGGCGCTGGATCTCCTGCTCGCGTAGCGTGATCTGCACGGCTGCCGCGCGCAGGCGCTGCACTACGAAGACGATGATACCGGAGAAAAGCACGCCGACCGAGATCAGGGCCCAGAGGAAGCGTTCCAGCATGACGTCGCCGGGGCGGTCCGGAGTCCAGGTCAGCCAGGTGCTGACCGATGCGTCCGGTGAGGGAATGGGCAGGCTCGACAGCGCGTCGGAGGGCTGTCGATCGACGAGGCGCATGCCGGCGACGCGGTAGCCATCCGCCAGCTCGGCCAGCATCGTACCGGACAACCGCCGATAGGCGACGAAGGACAGCCGCCCCAGCGACGGCGAGTGAACCGGCGTCGCGATGCGCGACAAGTCGATCACCATCAGCAGGATCGTGTCGCTGCCGTTGCTGGCGATGGTCGACCAGGCCGAGCCGCGATCGGAGGATAGGCTGCCGGCCACGGGCCGGGAGTTTCCTCCGGGAATGAAGCCGCTGAAATGTCGCAGGCCGTCATAGCCGGCCTGGCCGGCGGGCTCGCCCGCTTCGACGCCGGCGAGGACGGTTCCGGATGCCGATGCGATATAGGCTCCGTCGAAATCGGCGAGCTGGCCGCCCAGGCGGCTGAAGGCGTTCTGCAGTCCGGTATGGGGCTCCGGTCCGCGCAGCGTCTCCTGGAAGGCGCCCGCGATGGCCAGCCGTTCCAACCTGAGCTCGCTGGCGCGAATCTGATTGTTGAAGGCGGCTTCGATGCGCTCGCGCTGGCGTTGGGCTTCGAGCCGATTGGCCTCGCGCGTGATCGCGATCACCACGGCCGCACCGACGGCCAGCAGGAGCAGGAACGCGCAGCCCAGCGTCGCGACGGTGCTCGCGAACATGCGCGCGGATGAACCCGCGTTCGTCATCTTCGCGGTGGCAGGTTGCAGCATTGCACGTCCGGCATCGATCCTTCGATGCGAGCTAACCGCGTAAGTATTGACATCCCGTTGCCTTGGCGCCGGGATTTACCGCGAAAATGAGGCCGGCTTGACGAAGGGCCGGAGCCTTTACGGGGAGCTGGGCCCGTAGGGCGGGCGCGGAATCGCCATGTGGGCGGCCCGCAGCGCGGCGGACCAGCGCTCGCGCAGATCGTGGAAATAGGGTTCTCCGGCCTCGATGCGGCGGTTGAGCTCAAGGTCTTCGGCATCGCGGCGCATGACCAGCAGATCGATCGGCAGGCCGACGCCGAGATTGGAGCGCATCGTCGAATCCATCGAGATGAGCCCGACCTTGAGGGCATCGTAGAGATGGGTCTTGAAGGTGACGGCCCGGTCGAGGATCGGCTTGCCGTATTTGTGCTCGCCGATCTGCAGGAAGGGCGCGTCGATGCCGCATTCGATGAAGTTGCCGGCGCCGTAGATCATGAAGAGCCGCATCGGCTGGCCCTTGATCTGCCCGCCGAACAGCATGGACATCTCGAACTTGACGCCGGCCTCGTCGAGCGCCGGCCCGTCGATCTCCCGGACATGGCGGATGCAGCGGCCGACGAGCTGGGCCGCTCGGAACATGGTGGTCGCGTTCCGCAGCGTCTCGATCTCGCCGGTCTCGGGATGGGGCAGTCCCTCGTGCAGGAAGCTGATGACCGATTGCGTGATCGAGAGGTTGCCGGCCGTCGCCAGCCCGAAACTGCGGTCGCCCGGCCAGGAGAAGATGTGGAGCTTGCGGAAGGTCGAGATATCGTCGAGCCCGGCATTGGTGCGGGTGTCGGCGATCATCACCAGCCCGTCCTGCACGAGGATTCCGGCGCAATAGGTCAGGGTCGCGGTCCTTCGATCTCTTAAGTCCGTCAATCGCTTGTGGCCTGATCCGACCAAATCGAATCAACGTGGCCGGCTTAAGTTTCGGCCGCCAGCTACGGCTATTGATTGACCTGCCGACTGCCGGCTTCTTGTGCCGTGACGAGAACGTTGAGGTTCTCGCCTCCGCCGCCCTGGCGCGAGCCCCGGACAGGGGCGGCGTCGGCGAAATCCAGCCCTACCGCGACACGCACATGTGTGTCGATGGGGCACAGGCCATTCGCGCTGTCGAAGCCGATCCAGCCATAGCCATCGAGATAGACCTCGGCCCAGGCATGGGCGCCGCTGCCCAGGGGCAGATCGCCCGATCGCGCGACATAGCCGGAGACGTAGCGTGCCGGCTGCCCGAGATGGCGCGCGCAGGCCATGAAGACATGGGCGATATCCTGCGCGATCGCCTCGCCCGCCGCAAAGGCAGCCGGTGCGCCAACGCCGGTGTGTCCGCTGGCGTCGAGGCAGGTCATGCGCTCATGGACCGCGGCCATCAGCGCATGCATCTGCGAAAGCGGCGTGCCGGCGCCGGCGGCGGCTTCGTCGGTGAAGGCGCGCAGCGCATCGTCCTGCGCGGTCAGAAGGGTGTCGCGCCGATAGACGTCGCAAGGGACCCGCTCCAGCCCGCCACGGATGACACCGGCGAGATCGACGGTTTCGATCAGCCCGTCGACCTTGATCCCGAGCGCGGAGATCGGGCCGTCGGCGTAGAAGGTGTGAACGATATTGCCATGCGCATCCTGCGAAGCCCGCAGGCGCCCGTCGATGCTGGGCTCGATCCGCCACGACATGACGTGCTGGCCGTCATGGTCGCGTGGCGTCAGGCGCAGGATCTGCGCGATATGCCGGGCCGGCTCGGCATATTCGTAGCTGATCGTGTGGGAGATCCTGATCCGCATGGGTCTCGGCCGTTCCGGGCGTTTAGACCCTTTCCGCGTTTCCCTGAAGCGCGGAAAGGGTCTATCTCGTTGTTTTATCGCATTTTCTTCACGCGAACCGGTGACCACTTCGCTCGAAAATGCTCTGGATATCTGTCGTTCTACCTGCCGGTTCGCGGCGAGGCGAGCGGGTCACTGCAGGTATTGCTCGACGATCGTATTGCCGAGGCCGTTGTTTTCCGTGATGAAGTCCTCGATGAACTCGTGCAGCCCGTGCTGGAAGATGTTCTCGATGCGCGTGTTGCTGAGGTTCGCCAGAGTCCGGCGCGCCTGGCGCTGGGCCGCGCCCTGCCGGCCATAGGCGTCGCCGAGCGAGTCGAGGAAGCGCGAGATGTTTTCGTAGCAGGCGGCGAGAGAGCGCGGCATGCGCCGGTTCAGAATCAGCAGATCGGCGATGAGCACCGGCTTTACCGCCTCGCGATAGACCCAGTGATAGGCGGTCAGCGCCGAGACCTCGCGCAGCACCGTGGTCCACTGGAAATAGTCGAGCGAGCCGCCGATCTGCTCGTTGGCCGGCAGGAGGACGTGATACTTCACGTCGAGGATGCGGGCGGTGTTGTCGGCGCGCTCGAGATAGACGCCGAGCCGCGAGAACCAGTAGCCGTCGTCGCGCAGCATGGTGCGGTAGGCCGAGCCGTCGAAGACCAGCGAGACATTCTTCACCCAGTCGAGGAAGCGGGCGAATTCCTCGCGGTCCATGCGCTTCTTCTCGAAGCGTTGCAACTCGAGCCAGGCGCCGTTCAGCGCGTCCCACATCTCCGAGGTCAGCGCCGTGCGCACCGCCCGCGCGTTCGAGCGCGCCAAGGCGAGGCAGTTGCGGATCGAGGAGGGGTTGTCGGGGTTGAAGGTCAGGAAGTCGCAGACATTGCGTTCGTTCGCTTCGCTATAGGCCTGGGCGAAGGTGTCCTCGCAGCCGGCGGTCAGGACCGCGCTCTGCCACTCGGTGCCGGCGCCGCCATAGGTCGAAGGCAGGTTGGTGAGACGGGTCGTCGCATCGAGGATGCGGGCGAGGCATTCGGCCCGCTCGACATAGCGGGAAACCCAGTAGAGGCTGTCTGCGGTGCGGGAGAGCATGGTCAGCGAGGGCCTTTCCGCGGCGAGGCAGGCAGCATCCGGAAGGGAGCGTTGAGGCGATCGGGAGAGCGCGTCATGCGTCGAGCACCCAGGTGTCCTTGGTGCCGCCGCCCTGGCTGGAATTGACGACGAGCGAACCTTCCTTCAGCGCGACGCGGGTCAGCCCGCCCGGCACGCAGGAGATGCCGTTGGCGCCGGAGAGCACATAGGGCCGCAGGTCGACATGGCGCGGCGCCACGCCCGAGGCGACGAAGGTGGGGCAGGTCGAGAGCGCCAGCGTCGGCTGGGCGATGAAGCCTTCCGGGCTCGCCTTCAGCTTGCGGCGGAAGGTCTCGATCTGCGCCTTGTTGGCGTGCGGGCCGACGAGCATGCCGTAGCCACCCGAGCCGTTGACCTCCTTGACGACGAGCTTCTCCAGATTGTCGAGCACATAGGCGTTCGCCTCCGGCTCGCGGCAGCGGAAGGTCGGGACGTTCTTCAGGATCGGCTCCTCGCCGGTGAAGAACTTCACGATTTCAGGCATGTAGCTGTAGACCGCCTTGTCGTCGGCGACCCCGGTACCGACGGCGTTGGCCAGCGTGACGTTGCCGGCCTTGTAGGCGCCGATGATGCCGGGCACGCCGAGCACGGAATCGCCGCGGAAGACGAGCGGGTCGATGAAGTCGTCGTCGATGCGCCGGTAGATCACGTCGACACGCTTCGGCCCTTGCGTGGTGCGCATGTAGACCACGTCGTCCTTGACCAGCAGGTCCGAGCCCTCGACCAGCTCGACGCCGAGCTTGTCGGCGAGGAAGGAGTGCTCGTAGAAGGCCGAATTGTACTGGCCGGGCGTCAGCAGGCAGATCGTCGGGTCCGAAGGCGCGCTGCGCGGCGCGACCGAGCGCAGCGTCGCCAGGAGCTGGTCCGGGTAGTTGTCGACGGGGGCGACGCGGTGCATCGCGAAAAGCTCCGGGAAGAGCCTGAGCATCACCTCCCGGTTTTCCATCATGTAGGAGACGCCCGACGGCGTGCGGGCATTGTCCTCGAGCACATAGAATGTGTCTGCGTCGACCCGCACGACGTCGATGCCGGCGATGTGGCAATAGACGCCGTGCGGCACCTTGAAGTCGACCATTTCGAGCTGGTAGCAGGCGTTGCGATAGACCAGATCGGGCGGGATGATGCCGGCCTTCAGGCATTCCTTGGGTCCGTAGACATCGGCCAGGAACATGTTGAGCGCGGTGACGCGCTGGCGCAGCCCCGCTTCCAGCTTCGTCCACTCCGGCTTGGTGAGGACGCGCGGGATGATGTCGAAGGGGATCAGGCGCTCGGTCGATTCCTCGTCGCCATAGACTGCGAAGGTGATGCCGATGCGCCGGAAGAAGAGTTCCGCCTGCGAGCGCCTTAGCGCCAGCGTTTCGGCCGGAGCCTCCTTCAGCCAGCGGTCGAGCGCGTCATAGGCTGGCCTCAACTCCTGCCCCGAGCCGGTCATTTCATCGAACGCAACCATGCGGCCGTCATCCCCATTTTCGTCAGCCTATGCGCATTCGCAGGCGTTCGGGAAGAGGGGGGCAAGCCGGCCAAAGGGGCAAGCATGCCTATTCCTTGGGCAGAAGCGGGCGGGCCGGCTCGGCGAATAGTCTAAGACCCGCCGTTACGGAAGGCGCAGCCGCGATCAGCCGCTCGCCGGAGGATGCCCAACAAGCCACAGGCGCAGCGCTTCGGCGTTGTTGCGGGCCTCGTCCCTGGCGGCATAGAGCAGCGTCACCGGGCCGGCGGCGATCTTCTCGATCAGAATGGCAAGCGCGGCCTGTGCCGAAGCGCTGCCGAGCTCGGCCGCATAGGCCGCGCGGAAGGTTTCCCACTGATCCGGATGACCGTGAAATTCGTGCCGCAAGGCATCGCTCGGCGCGATGTCCTTGAGCCAGAGATCGATCCGCTCCTTCCTCACGCCGCGCGGCCAGAGCCGGTCGACCAGGATGCGAGTACCGTCCTCCGGGGAGGGGGGATCGTAGACGCGCTTGACCGATAATGGCGCCATAGCTGCCTCCGCGCTCAGCCCTCGATCAGCCCCAGGCTGCGGAAGCTCGCATGGCCGTCGCGGCCGACGATGATGTGGTCGTGGATCGCAATGCCGAGTGGCTTGGCGATATCGACCAGCTCGCGCGTCATCCGCATGTCGGCGCCGGAGGGAGTCGGGTCGCCCGAGGGGTGGTTATGGACGAGGATGATGGCCGAGGCCGAGAGCTCCAGCGCGCGGCGCATCACCTCGCGCGGATAGACCGGCGTATGATCGACCGTGCCGGTCTGCTGCACCTCGTCGGCGATCAGCGCGTTCTTCTTGTCGAGGAAGAGGATGCGGAACTGCTCGCGCTCGGCGAAGGCCATCGCCATGCGGCAATAGTCGAGGACGGAGGACCAGGAGGACAGGACCGTGCGCTTGGCGACGGCGCCCTTGGCCATGCGCTTCAGCGCGGCTTCGACGATCTTGAGATCGAGCGCCACGCCTTCGCCCACGCCCTTCACCTCGGTCAGGCGGGAGGCCGGCGCGGCGAGCACCTCGGCGAAGGAGCCGAAGCGCTGGACCAGCTCCTTGGCGAGCGGCTTGACGTCCCGCTGCGGGATCGAGCGGAAGAGCAAGAGCTCGAGCAATTCGTAATCAGGCAGCGCATCGGCGCCGGCCTCCTGGAAGCGGGCACGCAGGCGGTCGCGATGGCCGTGATAATGCGGGGTCGGCGGCGAGGCGGCAGCTTCGGCAAAGGCAGCAGGCGCGGGCGCCTTGCGTGATCCCTTGCCGATGCCGACGCTCATTTCGGGGCGAGCGGATTGTCGAGGCCGGCCGGCGAGAGCGTGAAGATCTCGCAACCCGTTTCGGTGACGCCGATCTGATGCTCGAACTGGGCGGAGAGCGAGCGGTCGCGCGTCACCGCCGTCCAGCCATCGGACAGCACCTTCACGCCCGGCTTTCCGAGATTGATCATCGGCTCGATGGTGAAGACCATGCCGGGCTTGAGCTCGATGCCTTCGCCCGGGCTGCCATAGTGCAGGATGTTCGGAGCGTCGTGAAAGAGCTGGCCGATGCCGTGGCCGCAGAAGTCGCGGACGACCGAGCAGCGCTCGCCCTCGGCATAGCGCTGGATGGCGAAGCCGATATCGCCGGTGGTGGCGCCGGCACGCACCGCCTTGATGCCGCGCAGCAGGCTTTCATAGGTGATCTCGACCAGCCTTTCGGCCTTTCGCGAGATCTCGCCGACGCCGTACATGCGGCTGGAATCGCCGTGCCAGCCATCGACGATCAGCGTGTAGTCGATATTGAGGACGTCGCCCTCGCGCAGCGGCTTGTCGTCGGGGATGCCGTGGCAGACGACATGGTTGATCGAGGTGCAGATCGACTTGGTGTAGCCGCGATAGAACAAGGTCGCCGGATAGGCGCCGTTGTCCATGGCGAACTGGAAAGCGAGATCGTCGAGGCGCTGCGTCGTGACGCCGGGCTTGACGTAGGCGCCGAGCATGTCGAGCCCGGCCGCCGTCAGCCGGCCGGCCTTGTGCATGGCGGCGAAGGCCTCGGGGCCGTGGATCTTGATGACGGGCTCGCGCGAACGCGAACGGCCGATGGTGTCTTCGAATGTCATTGCGCGCGGAGAACTCCTTGATCCCATATCTATTGCGTTTGCCGGCGGAGGCAAGCCGGAAGCGGCATTCGCGCTCCCGAATGGCTGGTGTTGCGCCGCCGCACGGTGTATCAGGCTGCCGCAATGGCCATGATCGAACCCAGCACGGCGGAAGAGCAGCCCTTCGGCGCCTTCGCACCGAAACCCTTCGTAGCGCGCATCATTTCCCGGACACGCGCTGCCCCGGATAATTTTTTCGGCCGGAAGAGCGCCTATGCGCTGCGCAGCATCGGCTTGCGCGCACTCGAGGGTGCGCCGGTCGACATCGAGGCGCTCGGCGCCAAGATGAGGCTCCATCCGAACGGCAATATCTGCGAGAAGCGGGTGCTGTTCACGCCGCAATATTTCGATCCGATCGAGCTGGAGATGCTGGCCTCGCGCCTGCGCGACGGCTTCACCTTCATCGATGTGGGCGCGAATATCGGCGCCTATTCGCTCTTCGTCGCCGCCCGCGCCGGGCGCAGCGCCCGCGTCCTGGCGGTCGAGCCGCAGCCGGACGTGTTCGCCCGCCTCGCCTATAACATCGCACAGAACCCGTTCGGCACGGTGAAGGCGGTGGCCTGCGCGCTGGCCGACAAGCCCGGCGAGCTGACACTGTTCATCGACCCGGCCAATCGCGGCGAATCGAGCGTACGCATTCTCAACTCGACCACGGCCAGTCCCGTGAAGGTGCCGGCGACGACGCTGCTCGCGCTCGTCGAAAGCGAGCATTACGAGCGCATCGATGCGATCAAGCTCGATGTGGAAGGGGCGGAGGATCTGATCCTCGAGCCCTTCCTGCGCGATGCGCCGCCCTCGCTCTGGCCCGGTTTCATCATCATCGAGGATTCGCGCCTGCGCTGGCAGAGCGACCTGGCCGGGCTGCTGAAGCGCAGCGGCTACCGGCTGCTCCGGCAGACCCGCATGAACATGCTGTTCGAGCGCGATCCGACCTGAGCACGCAGGGCCGGCATGGCCGGCGCGCAATCGGGGATGCTTGAGCAAAGCCTCGCGACGCCCTAGCTCTTGACCCTCAGGTCAGGAGCCGCGCCATGTCCGCAAGCCAAAGCAGCCAGCCGCCCGTCATCGTGACGGCGGCGATCCTCGTCATCGGCGACGAAATCCTGTCCGGGCGGACGAAGGACAAAAACATCGGCTATATCGCCGAGTACCTGACCAATATCGGCATCGAGCTGCGCGAGGTCAGGGTGGTGCCGGACGTCACCGACGAAATCGTGGCGGCGCTGAACGCGCTGCGCGTCCGCTACACCTATGTCTTCACGACCGGCGGCATCGGCCCGACCCATGACGACATCACCGCCGATGCGGTGGCGGCGGCCTTCGGCGTCTCGATCGACTACGATCCGCGGGCGGTCGCGATGATGCGCGAGCGCTTCGCCGCCGAGGATCTGAATGAGGCGCGGATGCGGATGACGCGCATCCCGGCCGGTGCGGAGCTGATCGCCAATTCGGTCTCGAAGGCGCCGGGCTTCAATATCGGCAATGTCTATGTGATGGCCGGCGTGCCCGCGATCATGCAGGCGATGCTCGACGTCGTCGCGCCGACGCTCACGACCGGCACGAAGATCCTCTCCGATACGGTTCAGGCCGGCCTGCGCGAGGGCGATATCGGCGGGCCGCTGGCGGAGGTCGCGAAGGCGCATCCCGACGTCTCGATCGGCTCCTATCCGTTCTGGTCCGAAACGGGGCCGGACACCAACATTGTGGTGAGGTCGCGTGATGCGGAGAAACTCCAGGTTGCAATGGCGGAGGTGAAAAAGATGATCCGCGAATACGGGCAGCGTGCTCGCTAAGGTTGTTGCGGTGTATACAACTTATGCGGGCATATATGCTGTGCCGGCTACTTGATCGTCCTGACGTAATGCGAATTTGAGCTTTTGCGGCTCTCGAATAGAAGTGATTATACTTATTCTTTCATTCTGTAGTACATGTCGACGTTATTTGGGGAAGATCATTCTCTTTTAAAGTATTCGTAAACCGTTTTATGTGATGACTATACCGCGGCTGGAGCGAATTCAGGCCGCGCCCGTGGCTGCGACCTGCTGCGGGCATTTTCCTTGACTTTCATCGTGACGACGGCCCGCGAACCGGAAGGCGTAGCGGCCTGTCCGGGGGGTATGGATGTCGCTCTTTTCCGGTCTTCTATCGAATCGCCGCATGGCGGAGCAGATCGCCGCAATCAATCGTTCGCAGGCGGTGATCGAGTTCGACCTCGACGGCAAGGTGCTCGATGCCAACGAAAACTTCCTCAGCGTGATGGGATATTCGCTGGCCGAGGTGAAGGGGCAGCATCACAGCCTGTTCGTGACGCCGGACGAGCGCGGCAGCGCGGCCTATAAGCAGTTCTGGGCTGATCTCGGCCGTGGCGAATTCTCGCGCGGGCAGTATCTGCGCGTCGGCAAGAGCGGCAAGGAGGTCTGGATCCAGGCGAGCTACAATCCGATCATGGGGTCAGGCGGCAAGCCGGTCGGCGTGATCAAATACGCCTATGACGTCACCGAGCAGAAGAACCTGCTTGCGGATCTCGAAGGCCAGCGCGCCGCGATCGACAAGGCGCAAGCCGTGATCGCGTTCGATCTCACAGGCAAGATCCTGCACGCCAACGAGAACTTCCTGACCGTTCTGGGCTATGCGCTGCCGGAGATCGCCGGGCAGCATCACCGCATGTTCGTCGATCCGACCGAGCGGGAATCGAGCGCGTACAAGGCGTTCTGGGAACGCCTCGGCCGCGGCGAGTACGATGCCGGCCAGTACCGGCGCATCGGCAAGGGCGGCAAGGAGGTCTGGATCCAGGCGAGCTACAACCCGATCCTCGACGCGCAGGGGCGCCCCTACAAGGTCGTGAAATTCGCCACCGACATCACCGCCACCTTCAAGGGCAAGCAACTCGAGGCAGCGGTGCAGGAAACCTCAGAGACGATCGCCCGCGCGAAGGCGAAAGATCTGACCGGCCGGGTGCCGCTCGAAGGCAAGAGCGGCGAGGTCGCGACCCTTTGCGCGGGCGTCAACGACCTGCTGGACACGCTTGCCGAGGTCATCGGCTCGGTGCGCGACATTTCCGTGCGGATCGACGGCGCATCGCTCAAGATCACCTCGGACAGCCAGCAGCTCGCGGAACGCACCGAGGCCAATGCCGCGAGCCTCCAGGAGACGGCGGCGACGACCGAGGAGCTCGCGGCTTCCGTCAAGCACAGCGCCGGCAACTCGAAAATGGCCGTGCAGCTCGGCAACGAGGCGAGCGATGTCGCTGCGCGCGGCGGCGCGATCGTGACCGAGGCGGTCGATGCGATGGGGCGGATCGAGAAGGCGTCCTCCGGAATCTCGGAAATCATCTCGATGATCGACGAGATCGCCTTCCAGACCAACCTGCTCGCGCTCAATGCGGCGGTTGAGGCCGCCCGTGCGGGCGATGCCGGGCGGGGCTTCGCCGTGGTGGCGACGGAGGTACGGGCGCTCGCTGCGCGCTGCAGCGAATCCGCCAACGGCGTCAAGGCTTTGATCGCGAATTCTGCGCAACAGATTCAAGCCGGTGTCGGGCTGGTCAAGGATGCCGGGGCGACGCTGCGCGAGATCGTCGATGCGGCCTCCAAGGTGGCGAGCACGGTCAACGAGATCTCGCAGGCGACGGTCGAACAGGCCAACGGCATCGACGAGATGGCCCGCACCGTCGCCCATATGGACGAGATGACCCAGCAGAATTCACTGCTGGCCGACCAGAGCGCGAAGGTCGCGCGCGACCTCCAGCAGGAGACGGAGGCGCTGAGCACGATGGTCTCGGCCTTCAAGCTCGACGGCCAGCGTCGGCAGTCCGGTCCGCACCTCGTCCATTCGGCAGCGCCTGTCGCGGTGAATGCGCGGCCGGCCGTGGTTCCCGCCAGACGCCTTGCCGCGGGCGGCGGCGCCGATGGCTGGGCGGAGTTCTGAAGCCGGCGAGGGCGCCCATAGCGGGCGCCATTGGGGATCGCCGCCGCCGGCCTCTTGCCAGCGGCGGCGCAATAGGGTTTTCGGTCTGCAGCAGGGCGCGTCTGGCGCCGCGATCAGCCCGGAGCGCTCCGCCATGGCCGAACCGACCTCGAACAAGGCCTTCCCGGTTTCCTGGGACCAGTTCCACCGCGATGCGCGCGCGCTCGCCTGGCGGCTGGCCGACAAGGGACCCTTCGAGGCGATGGTCTGCATCACGCGCGGCGGGCTGGTGCCGGCGGCGATCATCTGCCGCGAGCTGGGGCTTCGGCTGATCGATACGGTCTGCGTCGCGAGCTACCACGACTACAAGAACCAGTCCGAGCTCAAGGTCCTCAAGGACGTCGCGCCGAACATCAAGGCGATCGGCGACGGCAAGGGCAAGGGCGTGCTCGTCGTCGACGACCTGACCGATACCGGCAAGACGGCGCGCGTGGTGCGCGAGATGCTGCCCAACGCGCATTTCGCCACGGTCTACGCCAAGCCCGCCGGCGTGCCGACGGTCGATACCTTCGTCACCGAGGTCAGCCAGGATACCTGGATCTACTTTCCCTGGGACATGGCCCTCACCTATGTCGAGCCGATCGCCAAGGGCCATAAGGGCTGAGCCGGGCCAATCCGCTCAGGCGATGGCGCGCCGGATGAGTTCCGGGCCAGGGCCGTATTCGTGCTGGCGGCGGCGGTGGAAGGCGACGAACTCCCCGGCCGGGAGAGGCTTGGAGAACAGCCAGCCCTGACCGAACCGCACGCCGCGCTCGCGCAGATAGGCGAGCTGCTCCTCGGTTTCGATGCCTTCCGCGACGATGTGGAGGTCGAGCGTCTTCGCCATGTCAATGATGTGGCCGATCACCGGGCTCGTCGCCGCGTTCCGGCCGATGGTCTCGACGAAGGCCTTGTCGATCTTCAGCGCGTCGAGCGGCAGGCGCTGCAGATATTGCAGGCTGGAATAGCCGGTGCCGAAATCGTCGATGGCGACGGAGTGGCCGAGCCTGCGGGCCTCGATGATCGTCGCGCGGGCGGCCTCGACATCGATGAAGCCGCGCTCGGTCGCTTCGAGCCAGAGCTGCTCGGTCCGGATTCCCGTATCGGCGATGGCTTGTTGAATGAAGGCCAGGACGCGTCCGCTGACGAGATCCTCCGCGCTCAGATTGAGTGCGATATGCAGCGAGCGATCGGCGACGAGGACGGAGGCGAGGTCGCGGATCACCGCCTCCACCATCTGGTTGGTGAGCGCGCCGATCAGCCCGTTCTCCTCGGCGAGCGGGATGAAGAAATCGGGCCGGACCGCCGTCCCGTCCGGCCGGCGCCAGCGGGCGAGAGCCTCGGCGCCGACACAGATGCCGGTCTCGATGTCGATGATCGGCTGGTAATGCGCCACGAACTCGCGATTCCGGAGGGCGAGCTCGAGCTCCCCGAGCGGCGAGAGGCGTCGGCGTGCGAGCCAGGTGATCAGGGCCACGAGGCTGGCGGCCATCAGGCCGGCGACCGGCAGCAGCAGCCAGCGCTCCTCGCTCAGCGTCTGCGCGATCCGCTCCCGCGAGGAGATGGCGATCGCGGTCCAATCCTTGGAGCGGGCGGCGGCGAAGATGTGGTCGTCGTCGATGCCACTGCGGGGCTGCTTCAACAGCGAGTTCACGAGGTGGCCGTCGGGGTCGCCGTGTGCCGCGACCAAGACGCCGCCCTCGCTTGCAATCACGAGCTGGGTGTCGGTGTCGGTCGCGACATCGGCCAGCAGGGAGGGATCGACCAGGATGTTGTGGTCGCGAAAATGCAGCGCCATCATTGGCTTGACGTGTGACACGATGGGCTGCACCCGCACCGTGACTGCAATCCCGTCGGCCGTCTCATAGTCGACGGGCGCGCGGGTGACCGTCGTCGCGACCTGGCCCCAGGAGGAACAGACGAGCCGGCCGTCCTTGAAGTAGCCGATCTCGTTGATCGCGGTGTTGTTCATCACGATCTCGCGCATCAGCGCGATATGCTGTGTGGAGCAGGGGACAATCTCCGCCTTGGTCAAGGCGAGGAGCGCATCGCGCACTTCGTCGTAAAGGAGCTGGGCTCGCGAGCTTCCTTGCTCGGCGAAGGCCCGCAGGTTTCGCTCCTCGCGACGCAGGGCGCTGACCCAGGAAACATGCAGCATCAGCACGATGGGCAGAATCACCGCGACGGCGGCGAGAACAGCCGCCAGCACAATGATGTGAACGCGCTTTCGACCCATGCAGCCTGTCGGTGGGCGCCTGCGTCAGTCAGGCCTGCCCGCCAGCATGGCGCCTATCCGATAAATATTTGGTTTCGCAGGTGAATCGATTTCGGTGTGAGGGCCGGTTTTCGGGGCCGCATGACGATGCCTCCGAGCCGAGATCTCGATGCCGTCAATTCGCCGATGGCGAGCGGAACGCCAGCACCATCCCGGCGATGACGACCGCCATGCCGGCGATCTCGGTCGGCGAGGGGTATTCGGCGAGAAGCAGTGCGCTGCAGGCCGCGGTCACCACCGGCACCAGCGGCAGGAAGAGCGTGGCCTTCGCCGCTCCCAACATCGCGACGGTGCGGGCGTAGAGATAGAGCGCGACGACCCCGACCAGCACGCCCTGGTAGAGAGCCTGCAGGAGCACCTCGGCGAGCGGAACCTGCGCCATATGGACCGGCAGCGCGAGGGCGACGAGGCCGAGCAGCGGCAATGCCAGCACGCAGGACGCCACCGTGACCTCGACCGAGCTCGCGCCCCAGCGCCGCGCCAGCAGGCCGAAGACCGACCACATCGCGGCGATCAGGACGAAGAGCAGGTCGCCGATCCAGGCATCGGGCCGGGAGGGCGTCGCCATCAGCGCGTCGCGCGAGAAGATCGCGATGCCGAGGACGATGGTGCAGAGACCGGCGAGCCGCATCCGCCCGGCGCGCTCGCCGGTCACCAGGAAGACCAGCAGCGCTGTGAAGACGGGGATCAGTCCTGGCGAGATGATCGACGAGTGCAGGGCCGGCGCAAAATGGGCGCCGCCGACAAGGATCAGGCTGTAGAGCGGCCCGATGAGCAGCGCCATGAACCAGGCCCGCTTCCAGCCGAGCGACCCGACGGGAAAGGGGCGGATCCGCGTCGCCGCCCAGGGAATCAGCACGGCGGAGGCCGAGACGAAACGCAGGATGGTGACATCGGCCGGCGACAGGCCGGTCAGCATCGCATGGCGCGAAACCACGGACTGGACGCCCCAGATCAACGCTGTCGCGAGCCCGCACAGAATGCCGAACCACCGTGTGTGGGAACTCATGATGCGCTTCTGTCGAGGGGGCTAAAGGCAAAGGGTGCCGGCGGGCTATGCCTTTGGGTCCGTGCCGTGGCAATGGCGTTTCACGCAGCCCGTCCCGGCGTTCCGGCGATGGCGGTTTCGCCTGCTTCAGCCCGGAAGGGGGCGGGAGACGAGTGGCAGCAGCCGCGCATCCTCGACCGCGGCCGTGCGGTGGCCGATGCCGGCGAGATAGGCCGCGTTGCCGGCGAAGGCGATGAAATCCGCAACCGATCTCTGCCGGACCAGCATGGCGCGATCCCACCGTTCGCCCTGCGGGCCGATGAGGAAGGGGCCGCCCTCGGCCAGGAACAGCAGCGAGCCGCCGCTCGCTTCCAGATAAGGCCGCGTATGCGCGACGTAGCGGTCGAAGGCTTCCGCGCCGCTGATCGGCCGTTCGGGGGCGAGATCCGGGTGGGCCGCATAATCGGCAACGCTGCGCAGGCGCAGCAGGTTCAGCATCACCACTTCGCCGGCGATGCTGCGGGCGACGAGATCGCGCCCGGCTTCCCAACTCGGTTCGAGATAGGTCTGCATCGTCTCAGCCCTGGGTGAAGGCGTCGGCCGCGAGCCTTGCGGCATAGGCGCGGATATCCGCCGGCCAGTTCTGGCTCTGGTCGGCGAAACCTGCGGCATCTCCGGCGAAGAGGGCGCGCGACGCCTCCTCGAAACCCTCGCGGTTCCCGGCCTTGGCGGAGATGAAAGCGTAAGCCGCTTCCTGCGCCTGCCTCGCCCGGCTGCGGCCGCCATCGTTGCGGCGGGCATCCTCGACGAGGCGGCGCAGGGCCTGCGAGGCGCCGCCCGGCTGGGCCGAGAGCCACTCCCAATGGCGGGGCAGCAAGGTCACCTCGCGGGCGACGACGCCGAGCTTCGGCCGGCCGCGGCCACGCTCCGCCGGTGCGGCTCCGGGCTGGTCGGCGGGGCCGGTGGGAGCGGCCAGTCGCGCCGCGATTTCTGCTGCCGTGCCGCGCAGGTCGAGATCGACCACGCGGCCGGTCGCGTCGTCGAAGACGAGGATCGACGCTGCCGGCGCGGCTTCGAGCGTGGCCTTCACGGCGAGCGCGACATCGGCAAGCGGGCCGCTGCCGAGATGGGCGTCGTCCCGGAAAGCGGTGCAGGTTCGGGCAGCGAGATCGGACATGTCGGAGGCTCCTGGCGTTGCGGCCTTCTAGCGACATATCCGATTTCTGACAATATGACCCGGGTAAAATTAATCGAGCGAGGCGGGCTTGCCCTCCCAGGCAAGGGATGCTGCAATGCAGCAACGAAGGCGCGGCGTCGGTTCCGAAGCCTTGGCGGGAGGCGATTTACCGTGATCCAACCGGTTGAAACGGCGCCGATTCCCGCCATCGACATCGCCGCGCTTGCTGACGACCTTCAGGACAAGATCGAACAGGCACGGCTCGCCTCGCGCGACGACCCGTTCGGCAATCCCGTGCTGCGCGTCACGCTCTGGCTGACGCGCCTGATGGATTCGGGCGAGCTCACGACGGCGGCGGCCGGCGAGTTGGTGCGCCTGCTCGGGCGCCGGGCGCTGCGGCAGCGGGCGGGGCGCCTCGCGCGCTATGTCGGGTTGGAGCGGGACGAGACGGCGGCTTTCGCTGCACTGGCCCGGCAGCAGGCCGAAGCGGCGGGCAGTTTCTCGGCCTTCCGTGCGGCGGTGGAGCGGCCTCGTTTCGGGGCCGTCTTTACCGCGCATCCGACCTTCGGCATGACGCGCCGGCTGGCGCATGCGCTGGCCGATCTCGCCTCCGGCCATGCTGCCGCGACTGCGGTCATCGAGGAGCCGCAGCTCAGCTTCCGTCCCGACGGGCGCATCACCTTGCAGGACGAGTTCGAGCAGGCGCGCTTCGCCGTCCGGCATGCACGCGACGCGATCGACCGGCTCAACGCCGCCTTCCTGGACGAGGCGCGGCAGCGTTGGCCGCAGGACTGGACGCGGCTCGCGCCGCGGCCGGTCATCCTGGCCTCCTGGGTCGGCTGCGATACGGACGGGCGCACCGATATCGGCTGGTGGGACACGCTGCGCTACCGGCTGGAATCGAAGGACGGGCAGTTCGCCCGCATCCTCGAAAAGCTGCCCGAAGAACCCGCGACCGCGGCGTTGCGCAAGCTGGTCGACGATGCGTGCGCGGCCGTCGGGAGGCAGCTTGCGCTGGCGCCGCCGATCGGCACGCAGCCATCGCTGGAAGCGTTGCAGGCCTTCGCGCTGGCGCTCGTCCATGAGCGTGAGACGGCCTTGCCGGACTCGTCACGCCTGCTCGCGGTGCTCGACGAGGCGCTGGGTCTGGCCTCCGATGCGACGAAGCGCGTGCTGGCGCTGGTCCGGGCCGGCGTCGTCGCGCATGGCGTCTCGATCGCGCTGCCGCATTTCCGGCTCAACGCCTCGCAGCTCCATAATGCCCTGCGCGGCGTCATCCCCTCCGATGGCGAACCGGCGGAGCCGGCCGAGCGGCGGGCCTTCCTCGCCGCCGCCAATGCGGAGCTCGGCAAGGTCGAGCCGGTCGCCGTCGATTTCGGAGCGCTCGCGGCCGAGCGCGCCTCGGCCGCGCGGATGATGATGACGATCGCCCAGATCGTGAAGCATGTGGACGGCTCGCGGCCGGTGCGCTTCCTCATCGCCGAGACGGAAACCGGCTACACGCTGCTCTGCGCGCTGTGGCTGGCGAGCCGCTTCGGCATCGCCGACAAGGTCGAGATCTCGCCGCTGTTCGAGACCTCGGACGCGCTGGAGCAGGGGCCGCGCATCATCGACGAGGCGCTGCGCAGCCCGCATTTCCGCGACTATCTCAAGAGCCACGGCCGGCTCTGCATCCAGTTCGGCTATTCCGATTCCGGCCGCTATATCGGGCAGGTCGCCTCGACCTTCTGGGTCGAGCGTTTGCGCATTCGCATCTGCGAATTGCTCGCCCGCTACGAGCTCACCGACATCGAGCTCGTGATCTTCGACACGCATGGCGAGTCGGTCGGGCGCGGCGCCCATGCCGACAGCCTCGCCGACCGGCTGGCCTATCTCGACCCGCCCTTCGCCCGGCAGGCTTTCGCCAAGGCCGGCATCGCCACGGTGCGCGAGACCAGCTTCCAGGGCAGCGACGGCTATCTGCTGTTCGGCACGCCACAGCTCGCGGGCGCGACGGTCGGCCGGATCGCGGAAGCGGTGTTCGTGGCCCCCGAGGCCGCCGACGACCCGATCTATGACGAGCCCGACTTCGCCAGCGAGTTCTTCCAGACCGTGCGGGAGGAGATGAACGCGCTGGTCGACGATCCCGGCTATGCCGCGCTGATCGGCACCTTCGGTCCCTCGCTGCTCGACAAGACTGGCTCGCGTCCGGCGGCGCGGCAGACCGAAGGGGCGGGGCCGGCACGCATCCGGCATCCGCGCGAATTGCGGGCCATTCCCAACAACGCCATCCTCCAGCAGCTCGGCTGGATGGCGAACAGCCTGCATGGCATCGGCCACGGCGCGGCGCGCGCGCCCGACATCTTCCGCGCCATGCGCGAGCAGTCGGACCGCTTCGACCGCGCCTACAGGCTCGCCGCCCATGCGATGGGCCATAGCGACCTCGACGTGCTGAGGGCCTATCTCGACTCGCTCGACCCCGGCAGCTGGTTCGACCGGGCACGAAGGACGACGCGGGACGGGCGCCGGGAGGAATTGCTCGTCGTCGCCGAGGCACTGTCGCGGCTGGAACTCGCGCCCATGCTGCGGCGGCTGTTCTGGCGGCTCTCCGCGGATGCGCTGAAGCTCAGGGCCACGGCCGACGACGTGCCGCGCATGCCGGTGCGGCTCGCGGCGCTGCATGCGCTGAGGCTCGCGGCGATGCATCGCATCTGGCTGGCTGCAGCGCATATTCCCGATTTCCGGCCCCATGCCGGGTTGACGCGGGAGGCATTGTTCGAGCGGCTGCTCAGGCTCGACGTGCCGGCGTCGCTCGCGCTGCTCGCCGAGATCTTCCCGCGCGATCCCGATCCGACCATCGGGCTCGATTTCGGCGAGCCGCCCGGGCCGCGCGAGGGCGGCACCTATGAGGCGCTGCATCGCGACGTGCTGACGCCGATGCTGGAGCTCTTCGCGCTGATCCGCGAGATTTCCGGCGCGATCCAGCACGAGATCGGGGCGTTCGGGTAGCGCTGTCGCACTGCCGTCATGCTCGGACTTGACCCGAGCATCTCGTGACGCGAAGGCTCCCTATCTCCTTCGAGGCGAGATTCCCGGGTCGCCTTGCTGGCGCCCGAGAATGACGTGCGGCTGTCCGGACCGTTCACACATTGCAACGCGCTCCGATGCCACTACGTTGACGGCAGAGGGAAACGCCGACCGGGAGACGAGCCAGACATGGCCGCCACCACCTTCGACGCCGCCGGCGCGCGGATCACGATCTTTCGCGCGCTGCTCCAGGCCGTCGTGCGGCACGGCAAGAATCGTGTCGCGCTGGAGGATCCGGAGCGCCAGCCGATCACCTATGGCAGGCTCGTGCTGGGGGCGCTCGTGCTCGGCCGCAAGCTCGCGGCCCTGACGGGCGAGCGCGAGACTGTCGGCGTGCTGCTGCCGAACATGCAGGGCATGGCGGTGACGCTGTTCGCGCTCCTCGCCTATGGCCGGGTGCCGGCGATGCTGAACTTCACCGCGGGTGTGAAGAACCTGCGCGCGGCGGGCGAGCTGGCGCAGCTCAAGACCATCGTCACCTCGCGCCGCTTCGTCGAAAGGGGCGAGCTCGACAACGAGATCGCCGCGCTCGGGGAGGGCAGGCGGGTGATCTATCTCGAAGATATCCGCAAGCAGGTGACCAGCCTCGACAAAGCCTGGGGGGCGCTGCAGAGCCTCGCGCCGGGGCTGGTGCACAAGCGCTACGAGGCGGCGCCGGACGATCCGGCGGTGATTCTCTTCACCTCCGGCACGGAGGGGACGCCGAAGGGCGTGGTGTTGAGCCATGCCAATCTCGTCTCGAACGCCCGGCAGGTCTTCGCCCATGCCGCAGGGGCGATCTCGGAGCGGGACGTCTTCATGAACCCGCTGCCGGCCTTCCATTCCTTCGGGCTGACGGCGGGAATGCTGGTGCCGCTGCTGCACGGCATGAAGGTCGTGCTCTATCCGAGCCCGCTGCACTACAAGCAGGTGCCGAAGCTGATCGGCGACATGAAGGCGACCTTCCTGCTCGCCACCGACACGTTCCTGCAAGGGTATGCGCGCGCCGCGGACAAGGACGACCTGATGAGCGTGCGCTTCGTCGTCGCGGGGGCCGAGCGGGTCAAGCCCGAGACGAAGCGGATGTGGGAGCCCTATGGCACCACCATCCTCGAAGGCTATGGCTGCACCGAGTGCTCGCCCGTGCTCGCCGTCAACACGCCGCAGGCGATCCGCGAGGGCACGGTCGGCCAGCTCCTGCCCGGCATCGAGGCGAAGCTGGAGCCCGTCGAGGGCATTCATGAGGGCGGCCGCCTCACCGTGCGCGGGCCGAATGTCATGGCGGGCTATCTCGACCCGCAGCAACCCGGCAAGGTCGTGCCGCCGGAGGGGGGCTGGCACGACACCGGCGACATCGTCGTGATCGAGGACGGTTTCGTCGCGATTCGCGGCCGGGCCAAGCGCTTCGCCAAGCTCGGCGGCGAGATGGTCTCGCTGGCGGCGGTCGAAACGATGGTGGCCAAGCTCTGGCCGGACCAGAATCACGTCGTCGTCGGCCTGCCCGATCCGCGCAAGGGCGAACAGCTCATCCTCGTCACCGAGAAGGCCGATGCCGACCGCGCGGCTTTGCAGGAGGCGGCGAAACAGCAAGGCTTTCCCGAGCTCTGGGTGCCGCGCGCCATCCTGGTGACGCAGGCGATTCCCGTGCTCGGCAACGGCAAGATCGACTACGGCGCGACGCGGGAACTGGCCGCTTCGCGCCGGGCGCTGCTGTGAAATTGCCGGTTGAAATGCGTTCCGATGACCTTAGGCACTCTTAAGCCACAATCGTAACTATGTTGCGCCGCATGATGATCCCGGCCACTGCCCTCGCCGCCCTGCGCATCGCCACGCTCGCCCCGGCGCTCTCGCTGGCGAGCCCTTCCGATCTGGCGGCGCAGTCGCCCGGCGCGACCTATATCCGGCGCGACGAATGTATCGAGGCCGGCAAGCTGACGGCGGAGCAATGCGAATTCGCTTACCGCAACGCGCGGGCCGAGTTCCTGCAGAAGGCGCCGCGCTATGCCTCGCGCGCCGCCTGCGAGCGCGCCCATAAGCGCTGCGGCGCGCAGATGATCTCGGCGGGCGGCTGGGAATCCTTCGGCAAGGGTGGCGCGACCTATGTGCCGCGCTTCATCGGCGTGCGGGTGACGGGCGAGGGGGCGGCCAGGCGCGCCTTGCCGGTGGTGGAGGGGGCAACCGTGATCGCCTTCGCCGGACGGCCGATTTCCGAGTTGCAGGACAAGGTCGCGGGGCAGCGCGGCGTGGTCGGGCTCGTCAGCAATGTCGGGCGCGGGGCGCACCGGCATACCGGGCAATCCTCCGGGACCAGCGCCAAGAGCGGCGACCGCGACGACACGGTGCGCGTGCCGATGAAGGAAGAGTCGATCGGGGCCGATGTGCCACCCGGCCTCTATGTCGATCCCGATGGCGTCGAATGGTACAAGCCGGCGCGTCCGCACTGATCACGCGGATAGCGATGGCAACCGGCGCAAAGGCTGGTGCGGACGGCGGGGATCGAACCCGCATAGCCAAAGGCTGAGAGATTTTAAGTCTCTTGCGTCTACCAGTTTCGCCACGTCCGCGCGGTTCGAGCGGTAGCGGGCCGGCGCTCGCGATGCAAGCGCACGGTGACCGCCTCAGCGCTTGCGGAAGATCACGTTGAGATTGTTCGCCGGCATCTCGACGATCTCGGGCGCGCCGAAGCCGCTGGCCTGTGCGAGCGCGGTCACCTCACCGAGATCGCGCAGCCCCCATTCCGGATTGCGGCTGCGCAGGCTCTCATCGAAAGCGAGGTTGCCGGGCTCCAAGTCCCGGCCTGGGCGCCGGAACGGACCGTAGAGGCAAAGCGGCGCTCCGCCGGCAAGCAGGGCTCCGGCATGGCGGAACAGCCCTTCGGTCGCCTTCCGGGGCGCGATATGGATCATGTTGATGCAGAGGATAGCGGCCGGCGCGAGTGCGGGCCAGGCATCGCCGCTCGCGTCGATCTCGATCGGCGGCAGGATGTTGGCGAGGCCGCTTTCGGCGCTCCATGCGGCGATGCTGGCGCGCGCATCCGGGCTCGGATCGCTCGGCTGGAAGGTCAGAGACGGCAATGCCTGCGCGAAATGCAGCGCATGCTCGCCCGAGCCGCTGGCGATTTCGAGGACGAGGCCGTTCGCGGGGAGAACGTCCCGCAGCACGGCCAGGATCGCGTCGCGGTTGCGCTGGGCGGATGGCGCGCGCAGCCGCGCATCGCCTTCCGGGCGGGCGGTTTCGGCGGGATTCCAGAAGCTCGGCTTGGCGGTTGTCATGAGGCGGCCGCGATTCTCAGGGCACCCCCATCGCGTTGGAGGCGCAATACGCTATAAGGGGGCCGGAAGCTGGCCGCCAGATGTCGCGGCTTTGCAGGTCGCAGGCTGGTTTTGTTAACCGAAATCCTGATCGTCGTGGTGCTGACCGTGATCAACGGTCTGCTCTCCATGTCGGAACTCGCCGTCGTCTCATCGAGGCCGGCTCGGCTCAAGGTTCTCAGCGATCAGGGCAATAGGGGCGCGACGACCGCCCTGCGCCTCGCGTCCGATCCCGGCCGCTTCCTCTCGACGGTTCAGATCGGCATCACGCTGGTCGGCGTGCTCTCCGGCGCTTTCTCGGGCGCAACGCTCGGCACGCGCCTGTCGACGTGGCTCGGCACGCACGGATTCTCGCAATCGGTGTCCGACACGCTCGGCGTCGGCATCGTCGTCGTCGCCATCACCTATCTGTCGCTGATCCTCGGCGAGCTCGTGCCGAAGCAGGTTGCGCTGCGCGACCCCGAGCGTGTGGCGGCGCGCGTCGCGCCGGCCATGGCGTTCCTGTCCAAGATCGGCGCGCCGCTGGTCTTCCTGCTCGACATCTCCGGCAAGGCGGTGCTCGCGCTTCTCGGCCAGAAGGGCGAGTCCGAGGAGAGGGTGACCGAGGAGGAAGTGCGCACCATCATCGCGGAGGCCGAGACGGCCGGCGTGCTGGAACGCGACGAGCGCGAGATGATCACCGGCGTCATGCGCCTCGCCGACCGTTCGGCGCGGGCCCTGATGACACCGCGCCGCGAGGTCGAGGTCGTCGACCTCGCCGACAGCCCCGAGGAGATCTGCGCGCAGCTGCGGGCGACGCGCCGTTCGCGCCTGCCGGTGCAGGACGGCGAGTCGGATTCGATCGTCGGCGTCGTGGTGGTCAAGGACACGATCGATTTCCTCGGCAACGGTGACATGCAGGAATTGCGGGCGCTGGTGAACGAGGCGCCGGTGGTGATGGATACCGCGGACGCGCTGCATGTGCTGCGCGAAATCCGCTCGAGCCGGGTGCATATGGCGCTTGTCTTCGACGAATACGGTCATTTCGAGGGCATCATCACGCCGGGTGACGTGCTCGAGGCCATCATCGGCGTCTTCCAGGAGGAGGAGGAGAGCGAGCCTGCCGTGGTCGCGCGGCCGGACGGCTCCTATCTGGTCGCCGGCTGGATGCAGGCCGACGAGTTCTCGCAGGAGTTCGGCATCCCGATGCCGCGCGACGCGGACTTCCAGACCGTGGCCGGCTTCATCCTGGCCGAGATGAACCACCTGCCCAATGTCGGCGAGACCTTCGACAAGGATCGCTGGCGCTTCGAGGTGGTCGATCTCGACGGGCGCCGGATCGACAAGATCCTGCTCAGCCCGATCGTGTGATGCGGGCCGCCGGCATTGACGCCGGCGGAGCCTCCGTGGTGTAGTCGGGCCAAGGGGTTCATCGCGACGACCCCGTGAGGCCTCGGCCCAATGCTCGCGTCCAACTTCCTTGTTTCAGGATGGACGCATCATGTCTTCCAACGAACAGATCACGGTTGCGCAATTGTCCCGGCTCGTCGGCAGGCCCGACGCACCGGCGATCATCGATGTCCGGATCGACGAGGATTTCGCCGCCGATCCGGTTCTCCTGCCCACGGCGACGCGCCGCGACTACCGTGCGGTCGCGGATTGGGCATCGGACTATGCCGACCAGCAACAGGTCATCGTCGTCTGCCATCGGGGCCTCAAGCTGAGCGAAGGGGTCGCTGCCTGGCTGCGGCAAGCCGGCATCGCGGCGGAGAGCCTCGAAGGCGGGCATCTCGCCTGGCGACAGGCCGGCGGGCTCACGGTCTTGCCGGCGCATTTGCCCCCGGCCGGCCCCTCCGGCGGCAGCGTCTGGGTGACGCGGGCCCGGCCCAAGATCGACCGCATCGCCTGTCCCTGGCTCATCCGCCGCTTCGTCGATCGCAAGGCGGTGTTTCTCTTCGTGGCCGCCACGGAAGTCGAGGCGGTGGCGGAGCGCTTCGGCGCCACGCCCTTCGATGTCGAGGGCGTGTTCTGGAGCCATCGCGGACCGCGCTGCACCTTCGATGTGATGATCGAGGAGTTCGGCCTGGCCTCGCCGGCGCTCGACAGGCTCGCCCGGATCGTCAGGGCGGCCGATACCGCGACGCTGGACGCCGAACCGCAGGCCGCCGGCCTGCTGGCGGCTTCGCTCGGGCTGTCGCGCATGTTCAAGCACGATCTCGAGCAGCTCGACGCCGGCATGCTGCTCTACGATGCCTTCTATCGCTGGTGCCGGGACGCCAGCGAGGAAACCCATAACTGGCCTTCCGCGCGTCCGGTTTCGGAGCCCCGCTCATGACCGCCCTGCAATCGGACATGGCGGCCGGGCCGGCCGAGCGCATGCCGACGCTGGCCGAGGCGACGCGCGTCTGGGCGAAGATCGGTTGCCTCTCCTTCGGCGGCCCGGCCGGGCAGATCGCGCTGATGCATCGCGAGCTGGTCGAGGAGCGGCGCTGGGTCGGCGAGGAGCGCTTCCTGCATGCGCTCAACTACTGCATGCTGCTGCCGGGCCCCGAGGCGCAGCAGCTTGCGATCTATATCGGCTGGCTGATGCACCGGACGCTCGGCGGGCTGATCGCCGGGCTGCTCTTCATCCTGCCCGGCGCGCTGGTGATGCTGGGCCTGAGCGCGCTCTACGTCACCTGGCGCCATGTGCCGCTGGTCGACGGGCTGTTCTTCGGGATCAAGGCGGCTGTCCTCGCCATCGTGATCGAGGCCGGCTTCCGCATCAGCCGCCGCGCGCTGAAGACGCCGGCGATGCGGCTCGTGGCGCTGGCGGCCTTCCTCGCGCTCTTCCTGTTCAAGACGCCGTTTCCGCTCGTCATTCTCGCGGCGGCGTTCGTGGGCTGGGCCGGACATCGGCTGGCGCCGAACCTGTTCTCGACGGCGCAGCGCCATGCCGCGCTGGGTCCGCCCGTCACCGGGCTGGTCGATGAGCTGTTTGCGCGCGGGGAGCTGACGCATACGCGGCCCTCGCCGGGCAGGGCGCTGCGGGTGCTCGCGCTCTGGCTGCCCCTATGGCTGGCGCCGGTCGGGCTGCTCTGGCTGACGACCGGGGCCGGGAGCGTCTGGACGCAGATCGGCTCCTTCTTCAGCACGATGGCGGTCGTGACTTTCGGCGGCGCCTATGCGGTCTTGAGCTATGTCGCCCAGGCGGCGGTCGAGGGCTTCGGCTGGCTCGCTCCGGGCGAGATGCTGGATGGGCTCGGGCTCGCCGAGACGACGCCGGGGCCGCTCGTGCTGGTCCTGCAGTTCGTCGGCTTCCTGGCCGGCTTCCGGATGCCCGGCATGTTGCCGCCGCTGCTGGCCGGCAGCCTCGGCGCGGTCCTGACGCTGTGGGCGACCTTCGCGCCCTGCTTCCTCTGGATCTTCCTCGGAGCGCCCTATATCGAGGCGCTGCGCAGCAACGAGAGCCTCTCGGCGGCGCTGGCGGCGATCACGGCGGCTGTGGTCGGGGTGATCGCGAACCTCGCCTTGTGGTTCGGGCTGCATGTGCTGTTTCGCGAGCTGCGCAGCCTTGACCTCGTCTGGCTCTCGCCGGACGTGCCGGTGCTCTCGTCGCTGGACTGGCAGGCAGCGCTGCTGGCGGCCGGCGCCATCCTCGCGATTCTGCGGTTCCGCATCGGCATGATGCCGGTGCTCGCGGCCTGCGGGGCGGCAGGCATCGCCCTCAAGGGGCTGGGTTGAGGCTCAGCGCCGCGGCGGCTCGCCGGGCTCGATGATGCGGTACTCGGCGTCGATGATCTCGATGCGCTCGGCTGGCCGAGCCTGACCGCCGAAGGGATCGACCGCGCGGTCGAAGCCGGCGGCCTTGAGCTTGGCCTTCAGCCGCCAGACCGCGATGGCGCCGGCCACGGCGACGATGGGGATCAGGATCAGCGCAAGGCTCGCCGCCACGAGGAACAGCGTGATGCCGACGACGAAGCTTGCGGCCATGACGAGCCATGTCGCCCAGCGCGGCATCGAAGCCCCGCGACGGTTGAGCTGGTCGTAGAGATTGACGCGGATCATGTCGGTTCCACTCCTCCTCGGGCCAAGAGATAGGAACGAATTGCGGCGTTGGCGAGATGCCCTTTCGATCGGCGGCGCCCAGAGACCTTTTGACACAGGCCAAGCCGTTGGTGAGGGCCGAAAAGGAACTCAGCCCGCGTCGCGCCAGCCGTAGAGCCAGTCATAGCGCTTGCGCATCCCCTCCGGGCCGAGGCGCCGGAGCACGAGGTCGCGCCCGATGCTCCAGGGCCAGCCGAGATGGAAATTGCGGCTGTTCTCGCGGCTCGCCTCCTGCACGCGGGCGACGCGTTGCGCGCGGGCCGCGGCATAGGCGGCCATGGCAGCCTGGACGCCGGCAGCGCCCTCCCGCGCCAGATGTTCCGCCAGCAGGCGCGCGAGCACGCCAGCATCCTCGATGGCGAGCGAGGCGCCTTGGGCCAGGAAGGGCAGGACCGGGTGGGCGGCGTCGCCGAGCAGCGCGATCCGTCCCTTCGCCATGGCGGCCGGCTTGCGGTCGAACAGCGACCAGACCTGCCAGCCGGCGGCGGCGCCGGCGAGCTGTCGCAGAGCCGGTGAGGCGCCGGCGAGATGCTCGGTCAGGACGGCGCGGTCGCCTTCGCGGGTCCAGCCTTCGCGCGCCTCGCGCGCCTGGCGCAGGACGACGAGGTTGATCTGCCTCCCGCTCGATACGGGGTAATGGACGGCATGGCGTTGCGGGCCGAGATGCAAGGTCACGCGCGGCTTTTCACCCGCGATGCCGGGGGCTGCCGCCGTCGGCACCATGGCGCGCCAGGCCTCGTAGCCGGTGAATTCGGGCGCAGCCGCATCCCCCGTCAGGCCACGGATGCGCGACCACAGCCCGTCGGCGCCGATCAGGCCGAGGCCGTGCAAGGTTTCGCCGCCATTCTGACTGCCGAGCGTCGCGGTGACGCCGGCATCGTCCTGCCGCACATCCTCGACGCCGCGCCCGACCACGAAGCGGATATTGGGCATGGCGCGGGCAGCGTCGAGCAGGACGGTGTGCAGGTCGATGCGGCTCATCAGGCGAAAAGGCGTCGGCGCCCCCGCGGGATCCGCCGGCATCTCGACCACCGTCACGCCGTCGCGCCAGCGGCGGACGGCCAGCCCGTTCGAGGAAACGCCGACACGCTTCAACGGCAAGGCTAGGTCGAGCGCCTCGAGCACGCGGCCGGAATTCGGGGTGAGCTGCAGGCCGGCCCCGGTCTCGCCGAAGCCGGTGCGTTTCTCGACGACGGTCGAGGCGATGCCGCGCCGGGCCAGAGACAGAGCCGCCGCAAGGCCGCCGATGCCGGCGCCGGCGATGAGGATGTGAGGAGCGCTCAAGGCAGCCGCCTTCGATGGATCGACCGGTTGTCGCCGCAGGAGCGCAGGTGCCCCTCAGAACCTGCGCGGATGGATCGTCAGCCGCTCGGGCCGCGGCGCGAGCCTGCGGGCCGCGTCGCGGGAATCAGGCCGCCTTGGCGTCGTCGTGATACTCGCATTCCGGCGGATTCGACGCGCTGCCCTTCAGCGAGGGGTCGTATTTGAACAGCGTCGAGCAATAGGGGCAGACGATCTCGTTGTCCGAGCCCATGTCGAGGAAGACATGCGGATGGTCGAAGGGCGGCTTGGCACCGATGCACATGAATTCGTGCGCGCCGACATGGATCACGGCGACGCCTGCGTCGTTCTGGAAATGCGGGATGCCGGTCGCGGCCATGGCTCTTCGCTCTTCAAAGCTGGAATTCGCGCGCAACCTATCCCGACAGGGCGCGAGATGCCAGAGCCTGTTTAGGCTGCGGAACCGGCGCGTTTCGCCTTACGGACCGCGCAGGCAGGCTTGGGCGAGGCGGGTCATGCGGGTGCTTTCCTCGGAGGACAGCGTATCGCTGAGCGCCTTCTGCCAGAGGTTCTCGCGCTTGAGCCCGTCCACGGTGCAGGCGCAGACCTCCCGGCAGATCTGTTGCGAGTTCGAGGGCCCCGCGCAGCTTCGTTGGCATTCGGCCCGGAAGGCGCGCTCATCCGGCGAGGGCGGCGGGGCGATCTGCGTCGCCAGCATGATCAGCCCGATGAAGACCGGCTGGTGGACGAGATAGACCAGCAGGCTATGGCGGCCGCCCCAGCAGATGATTCGGGTTGGCCACGAACGCGGCCGCCAGCTCGCCGCGGCCGTCCCGTCGAGGCGGGGCAGGACGAGGCGCGCCAGCGCGATGCCGGTGAGCACGCAGCCGAACCAGGGGAAGACCGGGACGAAATCGGCCGTCTGGATCGGCGCATGCGAGAAGCCGAGCCAGACCGCCCAGGGCTGGTCGAGCAGGGGGCTCGCGACGAAGGCGGGCAGGGCGAAGGCGAGCGCCGCGGCGAGGATGACAGGGATCACCGGCAGGCGCAGGAACGGCAGGGCGAGCACGCTCGCCAGCGCGACATGGTGCAGGATGCCGAAGAAGATGAAGTTCTCGCGCATCGCGAAGAAGGTGCCGACCGTCACGAGAGCGGCAGCCGCGGCGACCATGGCCAGGCGTTTCAGAAAGGCGTTGCGATTCAGCCCCTTGCGCGTCGCCAGCACGAGGCTGACGCCGACCACGACCAGGAAGGAGCCGGCGATGCAGCGCGCGAACAGCCGCCAGCCCGGCTCGAAGGCGATATCGGTCTCGATCAATCCGAAATTCGAGAGATCATAGGCGAAATGGAAGACGAACATCGCCAGCAAGGCGATGCCACGCGCCAGATCGACGAGCTGGATTCGGCCGCCCTTCGATAGGGAGGCCGGGGTCGGCGCGGGCGAAGCGTTTGCGGCAGGCTCGGTCATGGCCGTCGTTCATAAGCAAGCGGCGCGCTGGCGGCTACCCAAAGTGGCTTGGGCATGGCAGGGAAGGCGACAGTCGAACGGACCTCCATGACGGAACCCATGCAGAGCTTTTCCTCCGACGGCGTGCGGATCGCCTATGTCGACCTCGCGCCCACCGGCGATGTGCCGAAGCACGAGACCGTGGTGCTCGTCCACGGCTTCGCCTCGAGCCATGTCATCAACTGGGTCAACACCCAGTGGACGAAGACGCTGACCCATGCCGGCTACCGCGTCGTCGCCCTCGACGATCGCGGCCATGGCGAAAGCGAGAAGCTCTACGACCCGGCGGCCTATTCCTCGCAGATCATGGCCGAGGATGTGCGCCGGCTGATGGACCATCTCGATATCCCGCGCGCGGCGGTGATGGGCTATTCGATGGGCGCGCGCATCTCGGCGCATCTGGCGCTGGCGCATCCGCAGCGGCTCAACGCGCTGCTGCTCGGCGGGCTCGGCATTCATCTGGTCGAAGGGGTGGGGCTGCCGATCGGCATCGCCGATGCGATGGAGGCGCCGTCGCTCGCTACCCTGACCGATCCGATGCAGCGCATGTTCCGCGCCTTCGCCGAACAGACCAAGAGCGACCTCAAGGCGCTGGCCGCCTGCATCCGCGGCTCGCGCCAGACGCTGACGGCCGGGCAGGTCGGCCAGATTTCGGTGCCCACCCTGATCAGCGTCGGCACGAAGGACGACGTCTCAGGCTCCGGCCCGGAGCTGGCGAAGCTCATTCCCGGTGCCGAGTCCTTCGATATCGTCGGGCGAGACCACAATCTCGCGGTGGGCGACAAGAGCCACAAGCAGGCCGTGCTCGACTTCCTCGCGCGGTTGTGAGATGGACGGCGTGCGAGCAGGTTCCTCCGAAATGCGGGCGAAACCAATGTGTTGTCGAAAACGGTTCACGCGCTGATTCCGCTGCCTTCCATATTGATTCAACCCCGCTCTGCGTTTGCCTTTGGCCTCTGGCCCCTTCCTGGTGCTAGTCTAGGCTTCTGCCGAACGGTTATCCCCGGAGAACGATCATGCCGTCAGGGCACTCCGCCGTAGACATCCGCGATGCCGCCAGCGGTCTCGACCGGGTCGATCCCGTCTGGTCGCGCCTGCGCCGCGAGGCCGAGGCCGCCGTCGCTGCCGAGCCGGCGCTCGGCACGCTCATCGTCGCCTCGGTGCTGAACCAGCCGAGCTTCGAAGGCGCCGTCGCGCATCGCGTGGCGGCCCGGCTCGGCCACCCGGCCGTGACGGCCGACCTGATCGAGCAGGCCTTCACCGAGGCGATGGCCGATGATGACACCATCGGCCCCGGCATGCGCGCCGACGTCATGGCCGTGCTCGACCGCGATCCGGCCTGCTACCGCGTGCTGGAGCCGGTGCTGTTCTTCAAGGGCTTCCACGCCCTGCAATGCCACCGGCTGGCGCATTGGCTGTGGATGCGGGACCGGCGCGATTTCGCGCTCTATCTTCAGGCGCGCTCCTCCGAAGTGTTCCAGACCGACATCAACCCGGCTGCCCGGATCGGCAAGGGCGTCTTCCTCGACCATGCGACCGGGCTCGTCGTCGGGGAGACGGCGGTGATCGAGGACAATGTCTCGATGCTGCACGGCGTCACGCTCGGCGGCACGGGCAAGCAGGGCGGTGATCGGCATCCCAAGATCCGCAAGGGTGTGCTGATCGGCGCCGGCGCCAAGATCCTCGGCAATATCGAGGTCGGCCAGTGCAGCCGCGTCGCGGCCGGTTCGGTCGTGCTCCAGCCGGTGCCGCGGAATAAGACCGTGGCGGGCGTGCCGGCCAAGGTCGTCGGGGAGGCCGGCTGTGCCGAGCCCTCGCGCTCGATGGACCAGATTCTTGGCGGCGATTGCGGCGCCTATATCTGAGCCGCTTCGTCGGCCGAGGCTGCAAGCCATTCCATGATCTCGACCCGGCGTGCATGCGCGCTGGAGCCCGTGGCTGGACTCAAGGTGAGCCTGTCCGGCGTCGGCATGGCCTGCCGGAAGGGCGCAGCCAGCCGGCCAGCGGCCAGAAGGGGTGCGACGAGGCTCATTCGGCCCATGAGCACGCCGGAGCCCGAGAGCGCTGCGTCCAGCGCCAGGGCATAGAGCGAGAAGGCCGGCCCGCGCCCTGAATCGACCTTGGCCTCCGGCGCGGCGAAGCCGAGCCAGCGCGCCCAGTCGCCGCGCCAGACGGCATCGTGCAGCAGGGTCTGCCGCGCCAGATCGGCGGGTGAAGCCAGCCGGGCGGCCAGCGCGGGCGTGCAGACGGGCAGGATCGCGTCGGGGCCGATCTGGATCGCGGACGGCTCCGCGACGGTGTCCCGATAGAACAGCGAGAGATCATAGGGGTCCCGTCGCGGGTCCGGCGGCTCCTCCATGGCCGCGACGGAAACCTGCAGTTCCGGAAAAGCCTGCTGCAACCGGCCCAGACGCGGCGAGAGCCAGAGCTGGGCGATGCAGGGCAGGGCGGCGATGGCGAGCGGCCGGTGCGGCTGCGCTTCGCGCAGGGCCTGCACCGCCTGGCCGAGCATGTCGAAGCCGCGTGTCAGCCTGGGCAGCGCCTCGCGCGCCGCGTCCGTCAGGGCGACGCCTTGCGGCAGCCGGCGAAACAGCGGGAAGCCGAGCCCGGTTTCGAGCTGCCGGATCTGCTGGGTGATCGCGCCGGCGGTGACGCCGATTTCCTCCGCCGCCTTGGCGAAGCTTTCCAGCCGCGCAGCTGCCTCGAAGGCCCGCAAGGCGGTGAGCGGGGGCAGGCGCGGGCGCGGCGGCTTGACGGGCAAGGGAAGCTCCGGGTCGAGGCTGAGATTTCCTCATCCTCCTGGCCATGAATACTCATTTGCGCGCGACGCGGCAAACCGATGAGATGGCTCAGGTCCCAAACAGGCACCGGGACAACAATCGCTGAAGTGGAGGATGGGGCATGATGGCTCTGGGCAGGCGCGATTGGGTGCCGCAGGCGAGCGAGGACTATATCCAGCGGATCGCCGGCGAGACGGCGGGCCAGCCGCTCGATGCCATCGCGGACAGGATTACGGCGCTGACCGCCGAGAACCGCGCCATCCACGAGCGCGATTGCGTCAACCTCAACCCTGCCACCAATGTGATGAACCCGAAGGCCGAGGCCCTGCTCTCGGCCGGGATCGGGGCGCGGCCCTCGCTCGGCTATCCCGGCGACAAATACGAGATGGGGCTGGAGGCGATCGAGCAGATCGAGGTGATCGCGGCCGAGCTCGCAGCCGAGGTTTTCGGCGCGACATATGCGGAGATCCGCGTGCCCTCCGGCGCCATCGCCAATCTCTACGCCTTCATGGTCGCGGCAAAGGCGGGCGACTGCATCATCGCGCCGCCGGGCGAGATCGGCGGGCATGTCACGCATCACGGCGCGGGCGCGGCCGGGCTCTACGGCATCGTCACCCATCCGGCGCCGATCGATCCGGTGAAGTACACGGTCGATGTCGAAAAGCTGCGCGCGGATGCGCTCAGGCTCCGCCCGAAGCTGATCTCGATCGGCGGCAGCCTCAATCTCTTCCCCCATCCGATCCGCGAGATCCGCGCCATCGCCGACGAGGTCGGTGCGCTCGTGCTGTTCGACGCGGCGCATATGTCCGGCATGATCGCCGGCCATGGCTGGCAGCAGCCGCTGGAGGAGGGTGCTCATCTGATGACGATGAGCACCTATAAGAGCCTCGGCGGGCCGCCTTCAGGGTTGATCGTCACCAACGATGCGGAGATCGCGAAAAAACTCGACGCCATCGCCTATCCCGGGCTGACGGCTAATTTCGACGCGGCGAAATCGGCTGCTCTGGCCGTCTCGCTGCTCGATTGGAAGGCGCATGGCCGCGCCTATGCGCAGGAGATGGCGAAGACGGCGAAGGCCTTGGCCGAGGCTCTGTCAGAGCGGCAGGTGCCGGTTTTCGCCCGCGACCGAGGCATGACGACCTCGCATCAGTTCGCCATCGAAGCCGCGCCCTATGGCGGTGGGCAGGCGGCAGCGAAGCGGCTTCGCGCGGTCAACATCCTGTCCTGTGGCATCGGCCTGCCGCTGCCGGCGGTGGAGGGCGATGTGAACGGGCTCAGGCTCGGCACGCCGGAGATCGTGCGCTTCGGCATGACGGCCGCCGACATGCCGGAGCTGGCGGGTTATATCGCCGAGGGGTTGAACGGCTCGCGTCCGGCCGAGGCGGTGGCGAAGGACGTGACGGCATTCCGCGGCCGCTTCCGCGAGCTGCATTTCATGCGCTGAACGGCCGCATCGTCATGCTCGGGCTTGACCCGAGCATCTCGTGACCGAGAGGCTCGGAAGTCCCTTCTCGCGAGAGATTCTCGGGTCTGCGCTTCGCTCCGCCCGAGAATGACGCTGTGTTGCAGTCAATAGGGTTCGGGCTCAAGCGTAGCGCGCTTGCCTCGGCTCTGCCGTTCAGCCCGGCAGATCCGCCTCGCCGATCCAGAAGACTTCCGCCTCGCTCTCCTCGGTGTCGAGCCAGGTGAAGGGCAGGTCGTATGCGGCTTCGAGCGCCTCGCGCCCGGTGCCGACCTCGCAGAGGAGCGCGCCGCCCGGATTCAAGTGGGCGCGGGCCTGCGCCAGAATGCAGTGCACGAGGTCGAGCCCGTCGTTGCCAGCGATATGGGCCATCTGCGGCTCGCTCGCATATTCCGGCGGGAAGGCGGCGACCTCCTCGGCGGTGACATAGGGCGGGTTGGCGATGATGAGGTCGTAACGCTGTCCATCGAGCGGGGCGAAGAGATCGCCCTGGAGCAGATGGACGCGATCGTCGAGATCGTAATCGGCGACATTGAGGCGGGCGACATCGAGCGCGTCCGGCGAGAGTTCGACGGCATCGACCTCGGCATTGGGAAAGCGTCCGGCGGCGATGATGGCGAGGCAGGCGGAGCCGGTGCAGAGGTCGAGCACGCGATCGACGGCTTCCGGCTCCGGGACGAGGCCGAGTCCTTCCGATTCGAGCACACCGCGCATCAGGAGTTCGCCGATATAGGAGCGCGGGACGATGACGCGCTCATCGACCCGGAAGCCGAGGCCGTGGATATAGGCGCGCCCGACGAGATAGGGCGCGGGCTTGCGCGTGGTGACCCGCGCCTCGATCAGGTCCAACAGGCGCGCTCGCTCGCTGCGGGTCAGGCGCGCATCGAGCCAGGGATTGATGTCGTCGACCGGGAGCTTGAGCGCCTCCAGGAGCAGGAAGGCGGCTTCGTCGAGCGCGTTGGTGGTGCCGTGGCCGAAGCTCAGCCCCGCCGCGTTGAAGCGCGAGACGGCATAGCGCAGCAGATCGCGCAGGGTGAGGAGGTCGTCGAGGGCGGTCATTGTCGGGGGCGGTTTGTCCGGGTGGCGTCGCCAGCCTCTTACAGGGCGGTGAAGGAAAGCGCCAAGCGGTCTCCTCCCGGGCGAGCCGCATGGCTTAGAGCATCGGCCCGAAAAGTGGCACGCGGTTTTCGGGAAAAGCCGATGTAAAAACAAAGAGCTACAGCATCGGACCGAATACAATGTTCGGTCCGATGCTGTAGCGCGTCGTCCGCGTCAGGAACTGCCGGCCGGGGCGAAGAAGCAGAGCAGATCTCCGGCATCGTCGATGCAGAGATGAAAGTGGCCGTCGGGCGATTCCTTGGCCTTGTCATAGGGGATTTCGAGGATCAACGGCTGGCGCCGTTCGGTCGGCCACATCGGGTGCGTGCCGGGCGCGACGGTGACGATGAAGCCACCATGGCCTTCGCGCACGGTCTCGGCCGCGATCGGGGCGCAGTCGGCGCCGGAGCAGCAGTAGAACGGATAGTCCCAGCCAGTTGGGGCCTGATGCGAAAGCGCCGGCGCCGCTCCCACAGCCAGGATAGCCACCATGGCGAATGAAGCGATCAAGCGCATCGGCCAGCCCTCACCCGCAAGTTTGCGGCGCGAAAGGCGGCGAATGCATGGCGGAGCACCCGGTTCCGGCTACCCCGTATGGATCGGTGTGCGTCGCAACGGCGTCAGCCGGCCGCCTTCTCGACATAGCGGGCGAGCATCTCGACCTTCATATCCTCCTCGCCGACGAAGCGGCCGCCGCCGAGCCAGACCGACTGCACCGCGTCGGCCTCGTCCCGCACCAGCCTGGCCGGTTCGCCCGGGCTGTTGAAGCCGGAGGCGCGTGTGATGCGGCCGTGATCCGGCGCATCGAGCGTGATTTCGCCGGCGTCGAGGAAGGGGGTGAACAGCGCGGGGTTGGCGATGAGGACGCGGTCGGACACTGGCACCAGATCGCCCGCGCCCCAGATGCACCAGCCCCGGCGATTCCAGTCTTCGGTCCCGGCCGGCGGTGCGCCGCGCTCGGAGAAGGTTTTCAGGATGTGGACGACGCCGTCGAGCCAGGGGTGGGCGAGCCCGTCGATGGCGTTGGTCAGGACGGACACCGTCAGGTTCTGCGCAGGAAAGACGCAGGTGCGGGTGATGAAGCCCTGGAAACCGCCGGAATGGCCGAACCAGCGCCAGGCGCCTTCGCCGCCCGAGATGGTGCCGAGCCCATAATGGCGGCCGAGGCTCGCCTCGTCGTCCGGCCAGAGCCGTCGCGTCATCTCGCGGCGGCTCAAGGGGGTGAGGATGCTGGTTTCAGCCTGCGGCGAGAGCTGGGCGAAATAGCGGGCGACATCGGCGGCGGTGGCGACGAAGCCCGCTGCCGAAACCATGGCCCGGCCGGGATTGTCGCCGGGGATGACGACGCGGTAACCCAGAGGCTGCGTGCCGCTGTGGCCCTTCGCCATCGGCCTATGGCCCCAGAGCTCGATATCGGCCTTGGTTTCGGTGAGGCCGACCTTCGCGACGACCTCGTCGGTGATCCATTCGCTGTAGCTCAGGCCAGTCACGGATTCGATGACGAGGCCGAGCAGGCCGAAGCCGTGGTTCGAGTATTTGAAGCGCTGCGAGGCTGGAAAGACCGGCGGCTCGGCGAGATCGTCGAGGAGTTCGGCCCTGTCGCAATAGGGCTTGCGGTCGAAGAACTGGCCGTTGTCCGGCCCGTCGCGCGTCAGCCCGGCGCTGTTGGAGAGCACCTGGCGGATCGTCACGGCGGCGATTTCGGGGTGCAAGCCGTCGATCAGGGAGCCGACCCTGTCGTCGAGCCGCAGCCGGCCGTCCTCGACGAGGCGCAGGATGCCGGCACCGGTGAAGCTCTTGGAATGGGAGGCGATGCGGAAGCCGTGGCGCGGCGTCAGCGCCTCGCCGGTCACGAGATCGGCGCTGCCGAAGGCGGCCTCGAGCGCGATCTCGCCGCCGTTCGCGACCGCGATGGCCACGCCCGGCTGGTCGTGCAGGCGGCGCTGGAAATCGAGCCAGCTCTCGACATAGGCGAGGGCGGAAGGGAGCCACGGCGTCATGAATGAGATCCGTCCTCGGGATGGGAGAGGCGCATGCTAAGGATCGCAGCCCGGGGTGCAAGCGGGGGGAAGATCGACGGAACGATGCCGGCTTTTGCTTGCCCTGTGCGGCCCGGCGTGGCATCGCTCCCGCCCAATCGAAAGGGACACAGACCGTGGACAAGACAGAACTCGCCAAGCTGCAGGACTATCTGCGCCGGACCTTCAGCAACACCAACATCTCCGTGCGGGCGCGGATGAAGAAGACCGATTCGGCCGAGGTCTATCTGGGTGAGGAATATATCGGCATCATCCATGTCGACGACGAGGACGGCGACCGTTCGTTCAACTTCACCATGGCGATCCTCGACGTCGATCTCGAGGGCTGATCCGCTTCCAGCCTCATCCTGAGGAACAAAAGCGGCTTGCGTCTCGAAGGATGCTCCGGAGGCTCGGAGCTTCCTGAAGCATCCTTCGGGACGCGCTCCTGGAGCGCTCCTCAGGATGGGGAATGGGCGAGCCGGCGCAGGCCCCTTCCGCTCATCGGATCAAACCGTCCAGCGTGCGGCGTACGCCGCCCAGCATCACGGCCCAGTCTGCGATGATGGCGCGTGGGAAGCGGATGTTCACATCCATGCCGCGGTGATGGAAGGTGACGCGGCAGGGCTCGTCGACAAGCCCGCCCACATTGATCGGGCAGCGCGCGGCGAAGCCCCGGCCGTCGGGAACCGAGACATAGAACTCGTCGCCCTCGAAGGGCGAGCCCTTGCGGAAGCCGCGCACCACCAGGCCACCGGGATTCGACCAGACCGTCGGCGTCAGGAAGCGGGCATAGGTGGCGAGCTGGCGCGCGGGCTCGTTGACCTTGTCGGGCGGGCTCAGGGTGATCAGCAGCTTGTAGCGGCTCTGAGACAAGGCCGGGCCGAGGCTCGGCCAGTCCAGCCGCAGGCGGGCCATGCCGACGAGCCGGCTCCTGTCGCGGTCGTCATCGTCGATGCCGGTCAGGTTCCGCGGGATCATCAGCGCCACATCGCCGACGCGGGCCGGTTGCAGCTCCACTGAGGGCTCGTCGCGCCGATGCGTCCAGTAGAGCGCGGTGGCGGTCGCGAGCGCTCCGGCCAGCAGGATCGCGAAGGCCGCCTTCAGCATGGCGCCGTCGGCGCGCGGCAAAGGCCGCGCCGGCCGCTGCAGGCGCATGCGGACCATCGAAGCCAGGGCGGCGCCCTGATGTCCGGGCAGGTGGTGGGGAAGCGACGCGGTCATGTCCGGTGTTCTCGGAACGGGTTGCGTCTTACTGAATCATTGCCGCCTTAACGGAGCGTAAACCATAAGCCGTTCAGCCGGCCGGAGCCTTCCGGAGCTCGCCGGCATTGCCGACGACGCGGTCGCGGCCGAGCCGCTTGGCCTCGTAGAGATGGGCGTCGGCATGGATCAGAAGGTCGCGAACGCTCGCGGCGTCGTCCGGATAGGTCGCGACGCCGATGCTGACCGTCGGAGCGGCGGCGAATTCCCGGGAAAGCGTGCCATGGACCGCGACCCGCATCCGTTCCGCATAGGCGAGGGCCGCGTTGTGCGGCATGTTCTCGCAGAGAATGACGAATTCCTCGCCGCCATAGCGAAAGATCCGGTCCTCGCTGCGGATTTCCGAGCGCAGGCATTCCACAACGCGGCGCAGCACCTCATCGCCGGTGACGTGGCCGTACCGATCGTTGATGCTCTTGAAGTGGTCGACGTCGAGGATCGCGAGGCTGAGCGGCTTTCGCGTGGCGGCAGCGCGCGTCGCCAAAGCGGGGGCGACGGTGTCGAAACGCTCGCGGGTGAGCGCGCCGGTCAGCGCATCATGCCCGCTCTTGCCGAGCAGATCCTCGTATTTGTGCCGATAGGTCAGCTTGTAGAAGATGTCGGCGAGGGGCTGCGGCGCGAGCTCCTGGGTGCTGCGCTCGAACAGCAGGAGGTAGAGGCCCATCAGCGCGCTGTAGACGACAGCCGCGCCCATCTTGGCGACCCAGCCGCCGAAAAGAGCGTCCCAGGGCGTGCCGGTGACCGCGTGGAGACCGGTGAAGAAGCAGATCTGGTCGAAGGTCAGGATCACCGCCAGGGTCAGGCAGGCCCGCAGCATGGTCGAGCGCGGCATCAGGCGGTGCAGCTTCTCGTACAGCAGGATCAGCGCGATCGAATCGATGAAGAGCAGCGTCGTGCCCCAGATCATCAGCGCGCCCATCTGGTCGATCAGCACGAGGTCGGGATTGTAGCCGGGCAGCGCGACCGGCGAGCCGTAGAGGCGCAGTGTCAGCACCAGCGCCACCATCAGGAAATTGCCGACCAGCAGCCCGTAGATCGGCTGGCGGACGGTTTCGGCGTCCTCGCGGATGTAGAACAGCAGGATGATCGCGAGCTTGCCGGAAAACAGCACCGTCGAGCCCGGCGAAAGCAGTCCGAATGGCAACTGGATGAAGAAGACCGCCGCCAGATAGGTCTCGAGGAAATGCATCACGCCGAGCGCGCAGAGAAACGCGCCGAGGCCCATGACATGCCGCAGACGGAACAGGAAGGCCATGACGCCGAAATAGATGAGCGCCTGAGCCAGGAGCAGGGTGATGCCTGACATCGGGAGAATCGCGTGGCTGCCAGCGCGTCTTACGGCATTCTTCCCGCAGGGCGGTCAACGGGGAAGGTCGCATGCCCCGCATTCGGCGGCTGACTGTGCCGCGGAAGGCACTGCGGTCGGCGCCGCTTCCGGCCCCGGTTCCGGGGAGGGGAAGCAGGGCGTAGTGCCGCTCGGCACGGCCACATTAACCATGCCGGTTTACTATCCGGTAAGGCTTTTCTTCACAGTTCGTAAACCATAAGCCAGTGTCCCGCGCATCGCTCCGAGGGGAAGCTGCGCGCCATGACGATCGAACCCGCCACGCTCGAGGCGTTGCAGTCGCTGATCCTCGGTTTTGCCTTCGCCGGCCTTCTCGCAAGCGCTTTCGAGCTGTTCACGGCGCAGCGCGCGGATTTCAAGCTGCTGCAGGCCGGCGGTCTCGCAGCGGTCGCCAGCGTGCCGGTGGTCATCTTCAGCGCGCCGTTCCTGATCCTGCGCAACACGGTTCGCGGCCGCCGGATCGAGGGGCGGCCCTTCCTGTTCGTGATGCTCGCCAGTATGATCGCGGCCGTCTGGAGCATGGCGTCGGGCCGCGTCGTCCTCGACCTGCTGCACGTCCTCGTGGCTTGACGCCAGCCCGCCGGCGCCCTCAAAGCTCGGCATCGACGCATCCTCCGGGAGAATCCGATGCCGCTCTATTCGCTCGATGGAACCAAGCCGGAGACGCCTCCGCAGGGACAATGGTGGCTGGCTCCCGATGCCCATGTGATCGGGCGCGTGAGGCTCGCCGCTGGGGTCGGGATCTGGTTCGGGGCGGTTCTGCGCGGCGACAATGAGTGGATCGAGATCGGCGAGGACAGCAATGTCCAGGAGGGCTGCGTCTTCCATACCGATATGGGCTTTCCGCTTACCGTCGGTCCCCGCTGCACCATCGGCCACCGTGCGATCCTGCATGGCTGCACCATCGGCGAGAATAGCCTGGTCGGCATGGGCGCGACCGTGCTGAACGGCGCGAAGATCGGCCGCAACAGCCTTGTCGGGGCCAATGCGCTGGTGACGGAGGGCAAGGAATTTCCCGACAATTCGCTGATCGTCGGCGCGCCGGCCCGGGCCGTCCGGACGCTCGACGACAAGGCCGCGGCCGGGATCACCGCCTCGGCGCAGGCCTATGCCCGGCGCTGGCGGCAATTCGCGGCGGGGCTCGAGCGGCTGGATTGAGCCGGTCGCCCGTCCGGGGAGCTCCAAAAAGGTCGGGCCGGCTTCCCGTTACGGAAAGCCGGCCCTGGGCGAAACCCGATCTTGGGGACGGGTGGGTGGGGACGTGACCGAGCCTCGCCTTTCCGAATGAGCCGCCCACCGAAGATCCGGGCGGCTCGGTAGATCAGTCTCCGGACCGCCGGGCACGGTGCCCGGCCGTTCCGCTCAGCGCTGGACCGAGGCGACGGTGGGGGTCTGCGCGCCGCCGAGCGAGGTCCAGCCGGTCTGGTACTGGGACTCCCGCTTGACGTAGACGTAGCCGGTCTGGCTCCAGGGCAGGATGGCGTTGCGCTTGTTGTCGAGGATGAAGTCGCCGCGATCGGTGCGGATCATCAGCACGGCGTGTCCGGCATTCTCCTCGTCGATGACCACCGTCACCAGCATGGCACGGCGCGGCAGGCCGGCCTCGGCCAGGCGCTTGCGCTTCAGCAGGACGTAGTCCTCGCAATCACCCTTGCCGTCGGTGGGAATGTCCCAGCGATCGACCACGCCCCAGTGATCCTGGTCGGTGACCGGCTCGATCTCGTGATTGGCGCGGTTGTTGACCGCGACGATGGTCTTCCAGAGCTTGGGCGTCAGCTCGACGCGCTCGGGCTCGCGGGTGTCGAGCCTGCATTCGGAGGGCATGCGCTTGCAGAAATCCGTCCAGGCATAAGGTGCGCGGGCGTCGCCGCTGGCGGAGGCCGGGGCACTCGCCACCGGGATACCCGCGCTCTGCGCTGCGACGCCTGAAGCGCCGGCGATGGCGAAAGCGGCCACGAAGGCGGTGCCGATCAGATTGCGATGAAGAGAAAACATGTCGTCCCCTTTCTGTCCCGGGGAGACGATGCGATCCGGTCGATGGATTTGGTTTGAAGTCGAAACGTACAAATTTATGTATTTCCGCCAGCAACCGCCTCAATGAATATCAGAGCCAATCTTGTTCAAAGTCGAAAGTAACGATTTGTGACGATGGTGAAACTTTCTTTTAACCGTTAATTGTGTGTTACACGGCAACGGCTCGTTAACTTACCTGATTGTTACCAGCGTGGAGAATGGGAGAGAGCGGCTTCGATCGCTGGTTTCCGTGACTCGCGGAGCGCGCCGATCACGCAATGCGCGCGTGGGAACTGCCGGATGCCGGCGGGCTCGCAGGCCGTCCTTCGTTGCGGCCGCAATTCGCGGCCGGACGATCGCGGTGCCGTGCCAGAGCACTGGGAGATGATCGTCGGCTGGGTCCGCCCCGCGAGACGGGCGCCCAATCCGCCTGTGTCAGCCCGGGGCGCCGCGCAGCGGCGAGGCCGCAGCCCGGACCCGGATGCGTGTCATGGAGAAGCGAGAGGCGGAGGGGCCCTTCCGGACCGTTCATCGGTCCGGGGTCCCAGGCTCATTGCCGGGCAATGTCCCGAAATGGCGGTGGCCCGGACACGCGTCGTCGCGGGAGGGGCGGCCGGTGGCCTGCCGTCAGAGCTCGAGATTCTCGTCGAGCAGGTCGGCGGAGAGCGGGAAGCTGAACTCGACGGCATAGCCGCCGTCGAACCGGCGCACGATCCGGCCCGGCGTCGTGCCGAGCCGCACGGGTGTGCCCGTCGGCAGGTCGAGATCACTGGAGATCGCGGCGCCGGAGAGCGAGATGTCGATGACGCGGACGGGATGCTCGGAGCCGTCGCTCATCGTCAGCATCGAGCGCGGATTGCGCGGAACGATGCGTTCGTGCCGGCGATCTTCCGGCAGGCCGAGCTCCTCGCGATTGGCGAGCCAGGTGAGCTGGGCGGTGAATTTCTCGCGCTTGCGGCTGGTCGCGGTGATCGTCATCGCGAACCCTTCCATCGTGGTCCGCACGCAAGTGCCCTCGATCCGACCGAGATGCTCGAGATAGACGATGACGCGCTCTCCCGGCGCGGCCTTGGCCGGCGCGGCGAGATGAACGCCGCCCGGCGAGATGTCGATCGTCTGGCAGGGATATTCCATCCGGTTGGGCAGCATATAACGGCCCAGCAGCACCACCTTCATCCGGTGATGCCTCCTGCGTTCGACCGGAACGGTCGCCGCCCGGGGCGTTTGGAGCGCGCTCAACATCAATGGACCAGCCTGGATTCGGGGCCGATCCTAGGCAGGAACGGTTAACGGAAGGTCAAGGTCAGGCGCGTCCGCCGGGCAGGACGACGAGGCGCGGCGGGGCGGAACGTTGCCGCTCAGCCGGGGCGGGGCGCGCGGACGTGGTGGGCCAGAGCATGCGCAGCGAGATCATCCGCATGGCGACCACGGTGTCGAGGCCGAGCCAATCCGGGGTGAGGGCGGGCGAAAGCGCGCCCAGGACCCGCGCATGGGTGCGGCCGCGATAGCGCAGCGGCAGCAGCAGCAGCTCCAGATAGATCGGCGCGCCGGTGCTGGTTTCGCCGGAAAGGCCGGCGACGGCACCGGCCGTCTCGTCCATCACCGTCTGGACCAGGCGGCGCATGTCGCCCTGCGCCTCGACCTCGGGCCAGATCGCGGCGAAGGGGCGGCCGCGCAATTCATGGCCGATCAGCGCGCAAAGCCGCGTGCCGGCCAGGCGGAAGACCGGGCCGATCGGCTCGTTCTCGAGAATGAACGTGTCCGCCAACGCATGGCGCAACGCTCCGGGTTCGATCTCGCCACGTTCGGGCGCCGCCCGCTCACCGCGCAGCGCGTCCCAGTAGTCGAAGACCAGACGTGTGCTCGTGTTTTTCATTCTGCGCCCATTCAGCGGTTGATCCGATCGGGGAATCGCGCGTCCAGCGATGACGCAGATCCGTCCGAAAGGGGGACGAGTCGGTCCCTGATAGGATCGAGGACGCACCCGCCATGCCGTCTTGCCATCCCGGGGTGAGTCGGGGGAGGCGCCGGGGCGGTTAGGGTTAACGAAGTCTTATCTTTGTGGAAGATGCCTAGAATGCGTATCAAATGCCATCGAATTCGCGGGCGGCAAGCCGCCGACGCAAACCGGGGTGGAGGGGGCGTGACACGTCGTCCGGCTGGTCCGGATGACGGCACAGCCGGCGGAAAAGGGGAGGGCGTCATGCCGCTCCCCTTTTTCGTGCGTGGATAAGGCCGGCACGCCTTGCGCGAGCCTGCCGCTTCGGCAAGTGTTGCGGCGCAATGGCTTCCCACGATCCCCGCCCGCCGGCGCGCGAGCCCGCCTTCAACCTGCCGTCCGTGATCGTCCAGCTCCTGGCGGTGCTGGCGCTGATCCAGGCCGGCCGCAGCCTGCTCTCGGACGAGAACGACTATCTGCTGATGTCGTGGCTGGCCTTCGTGCCGGCGCGGCTGACGCTGTGGCTGTCACCCGACAGGCTTGACGACGTCGTCGGGGCGCTGGCGCAATCGACCGTCGGGCAGGATGTCGGCGATCGGCTGCAGCTCGCCCGCCTCCTGCTGGCGGATGGCGGCGTCCGGCTCTGGACGCTGCTGACCTATGGCTTCCTGCACGGCTCCTGGCTGCATCTGGCCTCGAACGGCCTGTGGCTCGCTGCCTTCGGCAGCCCGGTGGCGCGACGGCTCGGACCTGGCCGCTTCCTCAATCTCCTGGCGCTGTCCACGATTGGCGGCGCGCTGCTGCACTGGTGGTCGCGCGATCTCGACCTGCTGCCGCTGGTCGGCGCCTCGGCGGGAATCTCGGGGGCGACGGCGGCCGCGATCCGCTTCGTCTTCGCGCCGGGCCTGCGCTTCGGCGAGCTCGGCAATGACGAGGTGGTGAAAGCGATCCCGGCCGAACCGCTCGGGCAGCTCTGGCGCAATTCGCGCGCCGTGCTGTTCACCGGCATCTGGTTCGTGACGAACATCCTGTTCGGCGCCGGGCTCGTGCCGATCTTCGGCGAGGCGACCAGCATCGCCTGGGAAGCGCATATCGGCGGCTTCCTCGTCGGGCTCCTGCTGTTCCCGCTGCTCGACCGTGGGCAGAAACGCAGCTGAACGGGCGCTCGCGCGCCTTGCCTGCGCCGCGGTCTTACCCCACACTCCCTGTCATTGCGAAGCACTCCTCGAGCCTGCCCGGCATCGTGAGTCCGCCGGCAGCCGTGGAGCGGCAGCGGAACCACGCGCCGGCCAACGGCGCGTCAGCAGGAGGAGCCTTCGATGAATGTCGAGCAGTTGCTGAGCGGCAAGGGCCGGGAGGTCATTTCGGTGCAGCCGCACCGGACCCTGGCGGAAGCGGTTCGCGTCCTGAGCGAGCGGCGAATCGGCGCCGTCGTGGTCATGGGCGCGGATGGCACGCTCGTCGGCATCCTGTCCGAGCGCGACATCGTCCGGGCGCTCGGTAAGGAAGGCGCTGCCGCGCTTGAGAGCGCGGTTTCGCGGGCGATGACCGCGAAGGTGGTGACCTGCCGCCCGCAGACCAGCGTCGACGAGCTGATGGAGATCATGACGACCGGGCGCTTCCGCCATGTGCCGGTCATCGAGAACGGCCGCGTCGCCGGCATCGTCTCGATCGGCGACGTGGTGAAGCATCGCGTCGCGGCGATCGAGGCCGAAAGCAAGGCGATGCGCGACTATATCGCGATGGCCTGAGCCAGAGCATTTTCGCGCGAAGCGGGTACCGGTTCGCGCGAAGACAATGCGGAAAACAATGTCCTAGCCGCCGACCGGGATATGGTTGGCGGCGACGACGGTCGCGATCTCGTCAAGGGCGCGGCGGGTCGCCACCCGGCCGAGTTCGATCGTTTCGTCGGCGCGGTGGAAGTCGAACAGGCCGACGCGGCCGAGGCGCGGGCCGATCATCACATCGGGCGGGTCGCCGGCGAGGCGCGAGCGCGAAATCCGGTCCTGCGTGATGTTGAAGGCGTCGATCATGACGCCGGCGAGGCCCGGACGGTTTTCGCTGGGGCGGCCGACGAGGTTGCGGACGCGCTTGGCCGCGACGGTAATGCCGTCGAACCAGCGCTGCGGGGGACGAAGCTCCCGCTCCGGCACAGTCTCTTCGGGTTCGGGGTCAGGGTCCGAGGCGTAGTTCTGGATCACCGTGCCGCGGCCGGCGAGGTCGTTGTTGAGGTTGACGCAGATCACGATGTCGGCGCCGAGCGCGCGGGCGGCGGTGACGGGCACCGGGTTGACCAGCGCGCCGTCCATCAGCCAGCGACCGCCGAGCTTCACCGGGTCGAAGATGCCGGGCAGGGCATAGGAGGCCCGCAGCGCCTCGATCAGCGGGCCGTGCGTCAGCCAGATCTCGTGGCCGGTGCCGAGTTCGGTCGCGATGGCGACGAAGCGTTGCTGAAGTTCCTCGATCCGCAGGCCCACGAGATCGCGCTCGAGCAGGCGCTTCAGCCGGCTGCCGGCGATCAGTCCGGCGCCACCGATGTGGAAATCCATCAGCCCGACGACGCGCCGCTTGGTGAGGCCGGTCGCGAATTCACTGAGCTGGGAGAGCCTGCCGGCGGCGTAGCAGCCGCCCACCACCGCTCCGATCGAGGTTCCGGCGATGACCTCCGGCGCGTAGCCCGCCTCGATCAGCACCTCCAGCGCGCCGATATGCGCCCAGCCGCGCGCCGCGCCGCCGCCGAGCGCCAGGCCAATCTTCGGCTTGCGCTTCCCGTTTCGCTCGGGCGCAGACGGCATTTCGTTCATGATGTTCCCACCTCCGCCGAGGCCGAAGGCTCTTCGCGCGGTGTTGTCCCACAACATGGATCCGTCCCTCCGCTGAAGGTCAGAATCCCAGAATGCGATGAGCGAAACGTGAACGGCATCTCGTCAGCGCATTATCCGCCGGATTTGACGGAATGGTGAAGGCGGTCCGAGGCAGGGCAGCCCCGCCTTCGGCTCACGCGAAGACGAGCGGCCCGCCGGCCTCGGCCCGCAGCGGCTGCGCGCGATAGAAGCAGGAATGGCGGCCGGTATGGCAGCAGCCGCCGTCGCCCGCGACGTTCACCTTGAGCCAGATCGCGTCCTGGTCGCAGTCGACGCGCATCTCGACAATGCTCTGGATCTGGCCGGAGGTCGCGCCCTTGTGCCAGAGTTCGTTGCGCGAGCGCGACCAGTACCAGGCCTCGCCGGTCTCGATCGAACGCCCGAGCGCCTCGGCATTCATATGCGCGACCATGAGCAGTTCGCCGGTCTTGGCGTCCGTCGTGACGCAGGTGACGAGGCCGTTCGCGTCGAAGCGCGGGCTCAGCACCGTACCCTCCTCGAGGGCGTGCTTGTCGGCCGGGGCAGGGAAGAGGCTCATGGCGACTCCGATGGGAGAGATCGTCTTATGACGTGGAACCCCGCCGTCATTCTCGGGCGAAGCGAAGCGTAGACCCGGGAATCTCCGGGGAGAGATGCTCGGATCAAGCCCGAGCATGACATGGGGTTCAGGGGCGAATGCTCCGGCTCGTCGAAGGATCCGGACCTACAGACCCGCCGATTTCACCATGGTGAAGAAGCGCACCTGCTCGGCCGGGTCGTCGCGGAAGAGGCCGCGATACTGCGTCGTCATCGTCGAGGAGCCCTGCTTCTGCACGCCGCGCATCGACATGCACATATGCTCGGCCTCGATGAGCACGGCGATGCCGCGCGGCTTCAGCGCCTCCTCGATGACGTCGGCGATCTGGGCGGTCATCGCCTCCTGCGTCTGCAGGCGGCGCGCATAGAGATCGACGATGCGGGCAAGCTTGGACAGCCCTACCACGCCCTGCGAAGGGTAGTAGCCGATATGCGCCTTGCCGACGAAGGGCACCATGTGGTGCTCGCAATGCGAATAGAACGGGATGTCGCGCACGAGGACCATGTCCTGGTAGCCGTCGACCTCCTCGAAGACACGGTCGAGGATCGCGTGGGGATCCTCGCCATAGCCCTTGTATAATTCCTTATAGGCTTTGACGACGCGTTGTGGCGTCTCGGCCAGCCCCTCGCGCGACGGATCGTCGCCGGCCCAGAGAATGAGCGTGCGGACAGCGGCCTCCGCTTCCTCCTGCGTCGGCTTGCCGACCAGGAACTTGTCTGCGGAGGGGGTGACGGCCCGCTCGACGGACAAGGACTTAACCACAGGGATCATGTGGTGCCTCCCGTTGGATCAAATGGCGCCGCGCGATCCAGGCCTTGCGGCCGCGGGCCGCGAGGCCGTTGCGACAAGTTCCCCCACTGCGGGCGGTGAGGCTCCAATGCCCTCCCGTTCGCGGCGGATCAACCCTATATTGTGTCCCGGTGCGGGCCCTTCCAGACCCGCGAGAGATTGAGCCATGCTGGACGAAGTCTACAACAAGCGCATTCTCGCGCTTGCCGCCAACATCCCCCTGCTCGAGCGGCTGCCATCTCCCGATGCCACCGCCAGGGCCCATTCGAAGCTATGCGGCTCGACAGTGACAGTCGATGTCACCATGGAAGGCGACGTCGTCACCGGCTTCGGCCATGAGGTCAAGGCCTGCGCGCTCGGCCAGGCGTCGTCCTCGATCATGGCCCGCCATGTCGTCGGCTCGACGGCAGACGAGCTGCGCCGGGTTCGGGAGCAGGCGCGGGCGATCCTCAAGGAGAATGCCGAGCCGCCGGAGGGCAAATGGGCTGATCTCGCCGTGCTGGTTCCGGTGCGCGACTACAAGGCCCGGCACGCCTCGACCATGCTGACCTTCGATGCGGTGGTCGACGCCATCGGCCAGATCGAGGCGAAGCGCAAAGACGCGGCAGCCTGATTACTTCAGGCCGAGCGCCACGCGGATTTCCGGCACCGTCTCGTCGAAGCGGGCCTTGAAGGCACGGTCGGCCAGCAGGGCCTTGGCGACGGCGCGGCCGACCTTGTCGCCGGCGACGAGGTCGCTCTCGTAATGGAAGCCGCAGACGAGACGACTTTCGCCATAGCTCTTGACCCGTTCCTCCAGCTTCTCGCCAAGTTCGGGGACGGCGGTCTTGAGCAGTTCGGCATAGAGGGCGGCGGTGGCCGCATGTGCCGAGGGGAAGGAGGTGCCTTCCGGCCGGGCGCCCGGGCAGGGCTTGATGCGGACCTTGTTCCAGACGCTGAAGGGGCGCGGCCGGCTGGTCAGGCGATGGACGCTCTTCAGCAGGATCGAGAGTTCGATCTGCGCCTCGCGGAACAGCAGCCGGACCTCGCGATGGGTGTTGTCGACATAGCTGTTGTCGATGCCGTCGAGGAAGTTGACAAGCGCCTGGCGCTGGTCGGCGATGGCGGCCTTCTCGCGCTCGGGCGTGCGGGCCTGCGAGATCTCCAGCACATGCTCGAATTCGGCCTTCGCCTCAGGCGAGTTCTGGGCCGGCGGCAGGCCGGCGATCTTGGCGATGTCGATCTTGGCGCCGTCGAGCCAGAGCAGATAGGCGCGCTGCTGAGCATCGGCGGCCGTGGCGAGGCCAAGACCGAGAAGGAGGCCGCAACCGGCCAGGGCATGGCGAAAATGTTTGGCGCGCATCATGTTATGAAATCGATCAAGGAAAGCGGTTCTGGTGGCGGATCGGCAAAACGAAGCAGACGAGCTATTTCAGCGTCTTTTTGTTAAACAAAGATGTTCGCTGTTGCACAAGGTCATCTATTGGCCGCGTAAGGCTGCACATATCGCGATTCGCGGCTATCAGCTCAGCTTTTCGATGCTGGTCGGCCGCCATTGCCGGCATTGGCCGAGCTGCTCGGCCTATACCGACGAGGCGATCCAGCGTTTCGGCCTGTGGCGCGGCGGCTGGATCGGGTTCGCGCGCATCTGCCGCTGCAACCCTTACGGCACCAGCGGCATCGATATGGTCTGCGAGGAATTGCCGCCGCGCTCGTCCTGGTATAGGCCGTGGTCCTATGGCCGCTGGCGCGGGACGAACGTGCCGGCGGCTATCGATTCCGGCGCCGATCCGGCTGCGGGCGACGGAACGTAAATCTCACATTCGTAGCCGGTCTGACTTACGGGGTTCGTATCCCCGAGTGAGCAGGAGCGCGATCGATGACGATCTCCCTGACATTTCCCGACGGCGCCAAGCGCGAGTTCCCCTCCGGCATCACCGGGGTCGAGATCGCCAAGGGCATTTCCCCCTCCCTCCTGAAGCGCACCGTCGCCATGGCGCTCGACGGCACGGTCGTCGACCTCGCCGACCCGATCGAGCGCGACGCCAGGATCGAGTTCCTGAACCGGGAAGACCCGCGTTCGCTGGAGCTGATCCGGCACGATACCGCCCACGTCCTCGCCGAAGCCGTGCAGGAGCTCTTTCCCGGCACGCAGGTGACGATCGGCCCCGTCATCGAGAACGGGTTCTTCTACGACTTCGCCCGCAACGAGCCCTTCACGCCTGAGGACTTCCCGGCGATCGAGAAGAAGATGCGCGAGATCATCGCGCGCGACAAACCCTTCACCAAGGAAGTCTGGAGCCGCGACAAGGCCAAGGATTTCTTCGCCAACAAGGGCGAGGCCTACAAGGTCGAGCTGGTCGATGCGATCCCCGCCGACCAGACGCTCAAGATGTACGCGCAGGGCGACTGGATCGATCTCTGCCGCGGCCCGCACATGACCTCGGTCGGCAAGGTCGGCAATGCCTTCAAGCTGATGAAGGTGGCCGGCGCCTATTGGCGCGGCGACTCGAACAACGCGATGCTGACGCGCATCTACGGCACCGCCTTCGCCAAGCAGGAGGAGCTCGACGCCTATCTCAAGCAGCTCGAGGAGGCGGAGAAGCGCGACCACCGCAAGCTCGGCCGGGAGATGGACCTGTTCCATTTCCAGGAGGAGGGGCCGGGCGTCGTGTTCTGGCACTCCAAGGGCTGGCGGATGTTCCAGGAGATCATCGCCTATATGCGCCGGCGCCTCGCCGCCGACTATGAGGAGGTGAATGCGCCGCAGATCCTCGACAAGTCGCTCTGGGAGACCTCGGGCCATTGGGGTTGGTACCAGGACAACATGTTCGCGGTGAAGTCTGCCTCGGCCTTCGAGAATCCGGAGGACAAGGAGCGCGACCACAAGGTCTTCGCGCTGAAGCCGATGAACTGCCCCGGCCATGTCCAGATCTTCAAGCATGGGCTGAAGAGCTATCGCGACCTGCCGATCCGGCTGGCCGAGTTCGGGGCGGTGCATCGCTACGAGCCGTCGGGCGCGCTGCACGGGCTGATGCGCGTGCGCGGCTTCACGCAGGACGATGCGCATATCTTCTGCACGGAGGATCAGCTCGCCGCCGAATGTCTGAAGATCAATGACCTGATCCTCTCGGTCTACGAGGATTTCGGCTTTACCGACGATCTCGTCATCAAGCTCTCGACGCGGCCCGAGAAGCGCGTCGGCTCCGATGCGGTCTGGGACCATGCCGAAGAGGTGATGGGCAAGGTGCTCGAACGGATCGCGGAGCAGTCCGGCAACCGGATCAAGACCGAGATCAATCCGGGCGAGGGCGCCTTCTACGGGCCGAAATTCGAGTATGTGCTGCGCGACGCCATCGGCCGCGACTGGCAATGCGGCACGACGCAGGTCGACTTCAACCTGCCGGAGCGTTTCGGCGCCTTCTATATCGGCGCCGATGGCGAGAAGAAGCAGCCGGTCATGGTCCACCGCGCCATTTGCGGCTCGCTGGAGCGCTTCACCGGCATCCTGATCGAGCACCATGCCGGGCATTTCCCGCTCTGGCTGGCGCCCGAGCAGGTCATCGTCGCGCCGATCACCTCGGATGCCGACGGTTATGCCGAGGAGGTGACGATGGCCTTGCTGGGCGAGGGCCTGCGCGCCCGCGCCGACCTGCGCAACGAGAAGATCTCGTACAAGGTGCGCGAGCATTCGCTTGCCAAGGTCCCGGTCATTATCGCCGTGGGCAAGCGCGAGGCGGAGGAGAAGACCGTGACGCTCCGCCGCCTCGGCAGCCAGGCGCAGACGGTGATGCCGTTGTCGGAGGCGATCGCCGTCTTGACGCAGGAAGCGCTGGCGCCGGATCTGGTGCGCAGGCAAAAGGCGCGGGCGGCCTGAGGCATTCTCGTCATGCTCGGGCTTGACCCGGGCATCTCGGGGCGGAAGGGCGTCTCATCCTGCGCGGGATTCTCGGGTCGAAGCTCTGCTTCGCCCGAGAATGACGATCCCGGAGAAATGACGGCTTGCCATGGCCGCCTCTGGTAAAAGCCTGCGGGCTCATGGCAGATAGCAGGCAATGCTGACCGGTTCCTACCGCAAACGACTCGAAGCCGACCTGATCCGCTGGGCTCACGAAGGCTGGATCACGCCCGACGGCGCCAGTGCCATCAGGCGCGACGTCGCCCGCGAACATGCGGGCTTCCGCCTGCCGGCCCTGCTTGGGCTGTTCGGCGGGCTCTTGATCGCCTCCTCCGTCGCCGCCTTCGTCGCGGCGAACTGGGAGGCGATTCCGCGCCTCGTGAAGCTCGCCATGATCCTCGCCGGCATCGCGGTCGCCTTCGCCGTCGCCTATCGCCTGCAGAAGGCCGGCTCGACCGGCGGGGCCGATGCCGCGACGACCTGCGGCGTGCTGATCTTCGGTGCCGGGCTCGCGCTCGTCGGGCAGATGTACCATCTGCCGGCGGACTGGCCGGGCGGCGCGATGCTGGTCGCGCTCGGCGCCTTGGTCGCGGCCTTCCTGATGCGCTCGAACGGGGCGCTGGCGATCGCCTTCGTCGCGCTCTGCGCCTGGAGCGGCGGGCGCTGGGACGAAGCGGCCAGCGGGATGCATTACGGCTTCTTCGCACTCTACCTGCCGGCGCTCTGGATCGCGCTCTCCCGCGGTAACCGGCTGGTGCACCACCTTGCCGTGCTCGCAGCGGCCTTCTGGCTCGGCATGGCGCCGGGACAGTGGCTCCTGAACTCCTTCGATTATGGCCTGCTGGCCTATGGGCTTGCGATCTCCGTCGCCTTCGTCGCCCTGGGCGCCCTTGCGCTTGACCGGGGCGGGCCGGCGCTTCTGACGGCCTGCCTGCCCTGGGGGCTGATCGGCCTCGTGATCGTGCTCAATAGCGAATTGGCCCGCATTCTCGATGCGAGCGAGGCGCGGGCGGGGCACGCCTTCCTGTTCGTGTTCTACGCCTATGCCGTGGCCGTTCCGTTGAGCGTCCTGCTGGGTGCGATCGCGCGCGAGCGGCGCTTCGCCTGGCCGCTGGCGGCGGGGCTGCTGCTGGCGCTTCTAGTGCCGGTGCTGTTCTGGAGCGACCGCGTCTCCGGCATGCCCGGCAAGATCGCGGTGGCGAGCCTCGTGCTCCTGGCGGCGACGGCGCTGGTCATCGCTGGCGCGGCCGGTGGCATCCGGCGGATTCTGACGGCGGGCTCGATCCTGTTCGGCGTCGCCATCCTGATCCTGCTCTGGCAGACCATCGGCACGCTGCTCGACCAATCGCTGTTCTTCCTGTTGGCCGGCGCCGCGCTGCTCGTCACAGCCTGGGGCGCGCGGCGGCTGTTCGCCAGGCTCAACGGCCCGACCGGGGAGGCCGCGTGATGCGTGCGCTCTCGGTCGATGCGATTGCCGCAAGGGTGCCACTGCTCTGGCGGGCCGTGGCGACCGCGCTGCTGCTGGCGCTCGGGCTGCTTGCGCTGGTGCAGCAGCGGGCCAGCATCCTGAGCAGCGGAACGGAAATCCGCCTGCGCACCGTGCCGGTCGATCCGCGCGACCTGTTCCGGGGCGACTATGTCGTGCTGGCCTATCCAATCAGCGTGGTCGACACCGGCAAGGACGGGGCCGGCTACACGCGCGGCGAGACCGTCTATGTCACGCTCAGGCGTGACGGCGAGGGCTTCGCGCGCGCCGCCGGCGTATCGCGTGACCGGCCCGCGACCAGCGGTGACACGGTTGTGATCGCCGGTCGCGTGACCTCGACGAGCGCCTGTGCGCTGAACGATGCCGGGGAGTTCGACTGCTCCGGCGACCGCCGGCGGCTGCGCATCGCCTATGGTATCGAGAGCTATTTCGTGCCGCAGGGCGAGGGCAAGGCGATCGAGACGACCGACAAGGCCCGCGTCGAGGTCGTCGCCGCCGTCTCGGCCTCGGGGCAAGCTGCGATCAAGCGGCTCCTGATCGACGGCAAGCCGGTCTATGCCGAACCGCCCTATTGAGGCGCCATAGCAGCGGACCGAAAGCCGGATCCGCCTTTCGGAAAGATCCCGCGCGACGGCGCAGCCGTGGTTGCTGCGATTGCGCCCGGCAGGGCGTGCGGTGACCTACGGCATCGTATTCAGTCCGATGCTGTAGGCTTTTGTTTTTGCTGCGTCTTTCTCCGAAAATCGCATTCCGCTTTTCTGGCCGATGCGCCACGCGATCCTCACAGTTTCTCGATCGCCATGTTCCAGCCGCAGAGATGCAATTTCCTGCGGCCGCCTGCTTCACACGGGGTTGTGACATTGCGCCGCGTGACGCCCGGCATGCCGAGTTATATGAACGGCAGATGAACGGATTCTGCAGATGACGTTCATCTTCCCGTCGGTGGGATGGAACCGGCCGCCTGGAGCGGGCGTTTCCCTTCCCGACCGACAGAGCCTGCCAGAGGACTGCCTTTCGTGTCCCTAGACTCGTCATTCAAGCGCTTCATGCTGTTCGGCCGTCCAGCCGAAGGCGGAGCGCTTCGTGCGGCGGGGCGCGATACACGGATCGACATGGTGCGCGGGCTCGCGCTGCTGATCATCTTCATCAACCACATGCCGGGGAACGTGGTTTCGGCCTATATGCCGAACAATTTCGGCTTCTCCGATGCGGCTGACGCCTTCGTGCTCCTGGCCGGCGTTTCCGCGACCTTCGCCTATGGCGGGTTGATCGAAACGCGCGGCTTCTCGATCGCGGCGCTGAAGCTCGGCGGCCGGCTCTGGACGCTCTACATCGCCCATCTGGCGGTGTTCATCCTCGTCTGCGGCGTGATCGCGGTCGCGGTGACGCAGACCCAGAACCCGCTCTACATCGAGGCGATCAACATCCAGCCCTTCTTCCGCGACACGGGAGAAGCGCTGATCGGCGCGCTGACGCTGACCTACCAGCCCTCCTATCTCGACATCCTTCCGCTCTACATCGTGTTGCTGGCCCTGTTTCCGGCGATCTATTACGGCGTGCGCCTCAGCCCGGCGCTGACGCTGTTCTGCTCGCTGGCGATCTGGCAGGTGGCGCTGGCGCTCGATCTGCATTTGCCGAATTCCGGCGGCCATTGGTTCTTCAACCCCTTCGCCTGGCAGGTGATCTTCACGCTCGGCGTCATTCTCGGCCGCTCGGTGCAGCTCGGGGTCACGATGCCGCGGCTGCGCTGGCTCGATGCCGCGGCCGTCGCCTTCCTCCTCTTCGCCTGGCTGGTGAAGATCCCGACGGGCAACCCGACGGGCATCGCCCTGCTGAACGACTGGTTCGATTCCGTTCAGCTCGGCTCCGACAAGACCAATCTCGCCTGGAGCCGACTTTTCCATCTCGGAGCTCTGGCCTGGCTCGTCATCCGCTGGCTGCCGGCCGGCGGCATGCTCACGCGCTCGGCCGTCGGGCGGGCGTTGGCTTGCTCGGGACGCAACTCGCTGCATGTCTTCTGCGTTGGTATCGTACTTGCGATCATCGGGCAGATCGTGCTGGCGGAAACGTCTTTTGCCCTGGACGTCCAGTTGCTGCTCTGCGCCGGTGGGGTTACACTCTTGACAGGGCTAGGGATTTTCCTGTCGTGGTACCGTTCGATCACGAGTCGCGATCAGCGCGCGGAGCCTGCCAAGGCTCCCGGCGTGGCATCCAGCGCACAGGCGCGGCTGCCATCTTTCTCCTCGCGCTGACCTCGCTCGCGCTGGCCGCCCCTCCCGTTTCGCCTGCCGTCGATATGCGCTGCCGCGCCGGCGCGATGCAGGCGTTCCAACCGGTGCTTCCGGCGGCCCGCAAGGCGATGCAGGAGACGGGACGGCTCACCGTCGTCGCGCTCGGCTCCTCCACCACGGCCGGCTCGGGCGCCAGCGCGGAGGACAGGAGCTATCCCTTCGTTCTGCAGACGGAACTGCGCCGGCGCCTGCCGGGAGCCGAAGTCCGGGTTCTCAACAAGGGCGTGGGCGGCCAGTCGGCCTATGACATGCTGTTGCGCATGGATACCGATGTGATCGAGGAAAAGCCCTCGATCGTGATCTGGCAGACGGTAGTCAACGACGCGATCCGCGACATCGGCACGGAAAAGCTGACCAAGATCCTGCGCAAGGGCATCGCCAAAGCCCGCGCCGCCGGCATCGATATGATCCTGATGGATCTGCCGTGGCTGCCGCGGGAAGAGCGCTATCCGCAACTCGACGATTATCGGGCCGTGCTGACGAAGACGGCGGAGCAGCAGGGAGCCGCCTTGTTCCCGCGCTATGCGATGATGAAGGGCTGGTCGCGCTCGAAGCAGTTCACGGAGGAGGAACTCGTCGGCATGGACGGGCTGCATCTCGTCGATGCCGGCTATCGCTGCCTCGCCTCGCGCATCGCCGACGGCATCGTCGCGGCCGTGGGGGACATTCGAATCCGCGCCGTCAGCAAGAAAGCGGAAACGGTCGACTGAGGGCGCGTTGCCTTTCGGGGGCGAAGTCGGCAGGTTCCGGCGGGCAACGGCAAGCGCGCTATTTGGCCAGCACCTCGATATCGCGATCGATGCCGGACTCGACCTTGAAATCGCGCGAATAGACCTGCCCCTCCTGCCGGGCGATCAGCACATAATCGCCCTCGGCGAGGATCACCTGCGGGAAGGCGCCGATCGCCTCGCGGATGACGTCGCCGCCCGGCGTCAGCACGCTGAAGGCGGTGCCGGCGAAGGCTTCTCCCCCTGCGGTTGCGACGAGCTTCAGCGTGACCTTGGCGGCGCGGTGATGCAGCGTCGCATCGGTGACCTTGCCGGTCTCGACGCGGACATCGGCGCGCTGGATGGCGTTGGAATCGCCATAGGTCGAGACGACGTGATAGGTGCCCTCGGGCAGGCGGATGAGGTCGCCGGCCTTGGCCTCGCCGGTCACGAGGCGTCCTTCCGAATTGCCCTGGAGGGGCACGAAGACCTGGAAGGAGAGCAGCCCGGCCGGAATCGGCGCGTCGCCGATCGAGCCGGCCAGCGTCAACGCGCCGGCGCTGATCTGGACCTGATCGTTGACGCCTTGGGAGCCGAGGCTGATCCGCTTGGTGCCGCTGGCGAAGCCGTAAGCCGCGTGGACGATGTAGTTGCCCGGCGGAAGCATGAAGTTCGGCGTGGCGTCGGCGGAACGCGCGACGATGCGCGGGGCCGAGCCGTCCGCCGTCTCGCTCAGGATGCGCCAGTTCAGGCCGGAGCGGATCGGCTTGCGATCGCTGGCAAACTGAGCGGAGACAGCGAGGCGGGCGACGGCGGCCTGCGCGCCGGGCTGGTCCTGCACGCTCTGGGCGGCCGGCGGGGGCATGGTGTCGACGGCGGGAGCCGGGGCCGGAGCCTGGGCCAAGGCTACCTGGGCGAAAGCGAGAGCAGGCACGAGCAAGGCCGCGAAGCGGCCGAGCCCGCCGATCTTGCGGCGGCCAGCTTCAAAGCCATCCAATTCAAACATGCTTTTCGTCCCTAGAGCCCTTGCGGCGATGTATGAGCAGGCTCGCTTGTCCTCATCATGGCGAAGGCATAGGTCTCGACCATCGCCATAGCCCGGATGTTTCATGACCGATACGCTCTCCCTGCTCAAGCTGCGTCGCTCGGTGCCGCCGCAGTTCCTCGCCGCTCCCGGACCCGAGGGGGCCGAACTCGGCGAGCTTCTCGCCATCGCCGCGCGGGTCCCCGACCATGGCAAGCTCGTGCCCTGGCGCTTCATCGTCTTCGCGGGCGAGGCGCGCGAGAAGGCGGCCGATGTCGTCGCGCGGGTCTTCCGCGAACGCAACCCGCAGGCCAGCGCGGACCAGGTCGAATTCGAGCGCAAGCGCCTGACCCATGCGCCGGTGATCGTCGCTGTGGTGTCGCGAGCGCGCGAGCACGCCAAGATCCCGCTCTGGGAGCAGGAATTGTCGGCCGGCGCCGTCTGCATGACCTTGCTCGTCGCCGCCTATGCCAAGGGCTATGCCGGCTCTTGGCTGACGAACTGGTTCTCGTTCGACCGCGAGGTGCTGACGGCATTCGGCCTCGCCGCGGACGAGCGCATGGCCGGTTTCGTCCATATCGGCACGCCGACGGCGCCGATCACCGATCGCGACCGGCCGGTGATGGCGGACATCATCAGCTATTACGGAGCCTGACGCGATGATCTACTCGGCGACGCGGGAGGATCTCGGCTTCGCGCATGATCCGTTCAAGGCCATCGTCGCGCCGCGGCCGATCGGCTGGATCACGGCGCTCAGCGGAAAGGGGGAGGTCAATCTCTCGCCCTACAGCTTCTTCAACGCGATCTCCTCGCGGCCGAACCTCGTGATGTTCTCCTCGGAGAACAAGAAGGACGCGGTGAGCTTCATCGAGGAAACGGGCGAGTTCACCTGCTCGCTCGTCTCGGGCGCGCTGATGCAGCAGATGAACCTGACCTCGGCGCCGCTGCCGCGTGGGCAGAGCGAATACCCTCATGCCGGGCTCGAGATGGCGCCGTCCCGCTTCGTCAAGCCGCCGCGGGTCGCGGGCACGCCGGCTGCGCTCGAATGCAGATCCGTCTCGATCCAGCAATTGCGCGACATCGACGGCAACGACGTGCCGCGCTGGATGGTGATCGGCCAGGTCCTCGGCATCTTCATCGACGATGCCTTCGTCAAGGACGGGCGCTTCGACACGGCCGGAGCCAATCCGATCGCGCGCTGTGGCTATGCCGACTATGCCGAGGTGACGAGCGTGTTCTCGCTCCAGCGGCCGGCAGGCGGGTAGGGCGGTCGTTGGGCTGCCGTCATTCTCGGATCGAGCCCGAGCATGACGCCTCGTGGCCGCCGGCTTCAGCCCGCCAGCGGTCCCTTGACCCGGTAGTCGCCGAGCTCGGCGAGCGCGCGATTGATCGTCTCGGCGTCGAGGCCGGCGCCTTGCGGGAGCGTCAGGCGCGGCGGCTCCAGCGTCACCGTCGCGCCGGGTGAAAGCGTCGTCGCCGCGCGCTGGACGCGCGAGGCGCAGCCGCCGCAATGCATGCCCGATACCTCGAAAACCTGAGTCATTGGAATCGCCTCCGGCACATCATTCAGCCAGTTTCTGAGCGCGGGCCTTCAGACGCTCCGCCCTGATAAGATGGGGACGATCCAGCATTTCGCCATCGAGCCCGATCACGCCGGCGCCTGGATTGGCGGCGAAGAGCGCGATGATCTGCTCGGCCCTGGCGAGCGCTTCGGGCGAGGGCGCGAAGACCTCGTTGATGGGGGCGACCTGCGCCGGGTGGATCGCCATCTTGCCGGTGAAGCCGTCGCGCCGTGCCGCGAGGCACTCGGCCCGCAATCCCGCATCGTCGCGGAAATTGGTGAAGACGGTATCGATCGCGTCGATCTGCGCGGCGCTGGCGCCGAACAGGGTGAGGGCGCGGGCGAGGCGGTAGGGATCGGTATAGCAGCCGTCCTGCAGCCTGTTGGTCTCGGCGCCGAGATCGGCGGAGAGGTCCTCGGCGCCCCAGGTCAGCGCCAGCAGGCGGTGCGAGGCGCGGGCATAGGTGCCGAGCCCGAAGATGCCCTTGCCGTTCTCGGTCGCGATCGGGAGGATGCCGGTCGCGCCGTCGGGCAGGTCGGCCTCTGCCTCACGCACCGCGATCCTGGCGGCGAGGTGGCCGACATCGACGCCGCCTTCCGATTTCGGCAGCATGATCGCATCCGGTACGCCGGGCATGACCGCATCGAGATCGGCGTCGCTCATGCCGCTGGCGAGGCCGTTGATCCGCACGATCAGCAAGGGGCGCTTCGGCAGGGCGCGGGCCGCCTGCAGGAAGTCGCGCGTGATGATGCGGGCCTGCGGCTTGGCGTCGAGCGCGACGGAGTCCTCGAGGTCGAGGATCAGCGCGTCGGCGCCGCTCTCCAGACCCTTCTGTTGCTTCTTCGGGCTGTCGCCCGGCACGAACAGGAGCGAGCGCATCCGCGTCAGACCGCGATCGTGGCGGGGGCGGGGCGCTTGCGCATGAAGGCCTGGCGGCGGCACTGCGCGACCAGCGTGCCGTCCTGCTTGTAGGCTTTGTGAAGAAACTCGACGATCCCGGCATCGGGGCGCGAGCGCGACTCGCGCTTGGCGGCGATCTCGGTGGTGCAGTTCACGGTGTCGCCCTCGAAGAGCGGGGCCGGGAAGGTGACGTCGGTCATGCCGAGATTGCCGATGGTGGTGCCGACGGTGGTGTCGTTCACGGAGATACCGATCATCAGCCCGAGCGTGAACAGCGAGTTCATCAGCGGCTTGCCCCACTCCGTTTCGGTCGCGCAGAAATGCGCATCGATATGAAGGGGTTGCGGGTTCAGCGTCATGTTGGAGAACAGCATGTTGTCCATCTGCGTGACGGTCCGCGTCAGGCGATGCTCGATGACAGCGCCGATCTGGAAGTCCTCGAAATAGATCCCGCCGCGCTTGTGACGCTCCAGTTCTGCCATCGACCTTCTCCGCATTCACAAAGCCAGCACTGAGCCGGCGCGAAAGTGGTAAAGCGCGTTCCGCGGAGAGGGAAGCGGAAAGCGGCGGCGTTAAGGAACGGCAGGCGGCCTTAACCCTTCGCTTACCATAATGGAGGCAATCTTGTGGCGCGTCCCCGCAGCCTCGCGGCGAGCCGCGCCCGAGACCTTCGATGTTCCTTTTCACCACGCCGCCGAGCCGCGAGACCCAGCCCGCCGCCAACCCGGTCGTCAGCGCCATTCGCGAGGGCGCGGATCGGACCGGCGCGGGCTTCGACTATCTGCTCAAGACGGCGCAGCGGGAATCGTCGCTGACGCCGGACGCCAAGGCGAAATCCTCGAGCGCGACCGGCCTGTTCCAGTTCATCGAGCAGACCTGGCTGTCGATGGTGAAGCAGGAGGGGCCGAAGCAGGGTCTGCAGAACTACGCCGACGCCATCAACGACAGTGGCGGCCGGCTGACCGTCGCCGATCCGGCGCTGCGCGAGAAGATCCTGCAATTGCGCAACGACCCCCAGGTTTCCGCCGTCATGGCGGGCGCGCTGACCCAGAAGAACCGCGACCAGCTCGCTGGCGCGCTCGGTCGCCAGCCGCAGGCGGGCGAGCTCTACATGGCCCATGTGCTGGGCGCGCGCGGCGCATCCGATCTGATCCGGGCGGCCGCGAGCGATCCGAGCCGCATTGCGGCGCGCGATTTCCCCGATGCGGCTGCGGCCAATCGCGGCATCTTCTATGACAAGGCCGGCCGGGCACGCAGCGTCCAGGAGGTCTATGGCGTGCTGGCGGCGAGCCATGCCAGCACCCAGCTCGCGGCCGCATCGACGACGAGCGGCAACGCGACCACGGAGGAGACGCCGGTGGCCGAGATCGCGGCGGCGCTCCAGCCCGGCCGCGCGCATGGGCTGATCGGGCTGTTTTCGACCGGGGGCTCGCGTGAGCCGGTCTCGAAGGCCGTCGCCAATCTCTGGACATCGCCGCGCGCCAATGCCACCCGCACGGCCGCGCTGGACAGCGGCGAGCGTTATTTCCCACGGGTCAAGAACGACGCAGCGCCCTCGGCTGCCGTGGACGGCGCGCGCTCCGGCGACGCCGGCGGTCAGGGCAGGGCGATGGCCGCGCCGCTGCCGCCCACCCGTCCGGCCGACCTCGCCTTGCCGTCGACGGGCTCCGCGCAGGCTGCCGGCAAGGCCAGGCGCGGGCCGCTCGACCTCTCGTCCTTCATGATCCAGCGGAGCGACGCATGATCGTTCGCCGCTTCCTGCTCTGGGCCCGCACGGCGCCCGCCGAGGCACGCGCCTCGGGCGCTGCCGCGCTCGCCGGCGCCTATCTGCGCTCCAGCCTCTCGCCGGAGGATCGCGCCGAGGCCGAGACGGCCCTGATCGCGCTGATCGACGATCCCTCGCCGTTGGTGCGGCGGGCCATCGCCGAGGAGATGGCGCCTTCGCCGCATACGCCGCGCAATCTCGCGCTCGGGCTGATCGCGGACCAGAGCGATGTCGCGGCCCTGATGCTGGCGCATTCCCCGGTGTTCACCGAGGCGGATCTCGTCGATGCGGCGGCCGTCGGTGACCTGCTCGCCCAGCGCGCCGTCGCCATGCGCCGTTGCCTGCCCGCGGGCGTGGCCGCGGCTCTGGCCGAGGTCGGCGGCGAGGAAGCCCTCCTGACGCTCGCCAATAACCGTACGGCCGAGATTCCCGATTTCTCCTTCGAGCGGATGATCGAGCGCTGCGGCAACAATGGCACCCTTCGCGAGGCGCTGCTGGAGCGGCCCGACCTGCCGCCCGGCCTGCGGCAGGTGATCGCTTCCAGGGTTTCCGATGTGCTGGCGCATTTCGTGTCCGGCTGCGGCTGGCTGACGCCGGAGCGCAGCGCACGGCTCGCACGCGAGGCGACCGAGCGCGTCGCGGTGGCGCTGGCGGCCGGTGGCGAGGCGACCGATGCGCCGGCGATCGTCGAAGTGCTGCGCGCGACCGGGCGGCTGACGCCCGGGCTGATGCTGCGCTCCCTCCTGAGCGGAGAACCGGCGCTGGCCGAAGCGGCCTTCGTCGCGCTGTCCGATCTGCCGCCGGGACGTGTCGCCGCGCTGCTGCGCGACCGGCGCGGGGCCGGCCTCAAGGCGCTCTGCCGCAAGGCGGGCTTGCCGCCCGCGCTGGAACTGGCCTTCGTCGCCGCCATCCTGGCGCTCAATGCGCGCGGCTTCGACGCGGGCGCGGCGCGCTGCGGCATCGACCGGGCGCTGCTGCGCGAGGTGCTTGCCGCCTGCGAGGCGATGGAGGGGCCGGAGGCCGACGCGCTCGTGGCGTTGCTGCGTCGCATGGACGCCGAGGCCGCGCGCGACGAGGCCCGGCTGATGGCGGATTCGCTGGCCGACGACGCGGCCTTCGCCTTGCTGGTCGAGGCCGATCCGTCCTTCCTGATCGAGCTCGAAAGCGGCGATCTGCGCGACGCGGCCTGAAGGCCCCTCAGTAGCCGAACTGCTCGCGCAGGATCCGCTCGTCCAGGCTGTGGCCGGGATCGTGTAGCATGACCAGATCGACCGTCCGGTCGATTTCGATCGAGACCGAGGAAACCTCGTCGATCTGTGTGTGGTCGGCCACCGCACTGACCGGGCGCTTGTCTGCCTCCAGCACGTCGATCGTCACCTGGGCATAGTCGGGCAGCAGCGCCCCGCGCCAGCGGCGTGGCCGGAAGGCGGAAATCGGCGTCAGGGCCAGGAGCGGCGCGTCGAGCGGCAGGATCGGGCCGTTGGCCGAGAGGTTGTAGGCGGTCGAGCCGGCCGGCGTCGCCAGCAGCACGCCATCCGCGATGAGCTCTGCGAGGCGAACCTGCCCGTCCACCGAAATCCGGAGCTTGGCGGCCTGATAGGAACGGCGCAGCAGCGAGACCTCGTTGATCGCCTTGGCCGCGACGCGGCCGCCTTGCCGGTCGACGGCCTGCATCGACAGCGGGTGGACGACGCTGCGCTGGGCCGCATCGAGCCGGCGGCTCAGGCCGCGTTCCTTGAACTCGTTCATCAGGAAGCCGACCGAGCCCCGGTTCATGCCGTAGATCGGCGTGCCGGTGCCGAGAAAGCGGTGCAGCGTCTGCAGCATCAGGCCATCACCCCCGAGCGCGACGATGACGTCCGCCTTGGCGGGGTCGGCATTGCCATAACGCTCCGCCAGCTTCACGAGGGCGGCCTCGGCTTCCGGAGTTTCGCTGGCGACGAAGGAAATCGCGCCGAATCGCTCGGTCATGACGGGTCCTGAAGCGGCGGGCCTTGCGGCGTCACTGCCGATCTAGCACGGGGCGGGCGAAAGGCGCGAGACAGCCGGGCGACAAAAAAGGCCGGGCGAGCCCGGCCTCCCGTCACGCGGCGATGCGGCATCGCTCAGATCGCGGGGCTCCACTGCACGGGCACCATCTCGAAGCCGTTGCCGTCCTTGGCGATGAAGCCCGTGGCCGGGAAGGGCGCGTGGTAGAAGGCAACCTGCATGCGATCGGCCGAGACCATGTCGAGCAGCTTGCGGCGGGTCGCGGCCGCTTGCGGGCCATCCATGTCGAAGACCGCCGACCAATCGGGATTGCGGACGAAGAGGGCGGGGTGGTTGGTCGTGTCGGACATGATCATCATCCGGCTGTCGCCGGAGGAGAGCGCGAAGACCGTGTGGCCGGGCGTATGGCCGGGCGCGGCGATCGGCGTGATGCCGGGCAGGATTTCCTTGCCGGGCTCGAACTGCCTGACATCCTTGGCAACGGGGCCGAAGACGCGTCGCACCCCGGCGAAGGCGCCCTTCATGGCGTCCGGCGCGGCATTCATCTTCGCATCGTCCATCCAGAAGGCCCATTCGGCCGATGGCACCATGGCTTCCGCGTTCGGGAAGACGGCGGTGCCGTTCTTGAGGCGGAAGCCGTTGATGTGGTCGCCGTGGAAATGGCTGAAGATGACGGTCGAGACATCCTTCGGGTCGAAGCCGGCGGCCCTGAAGTTCGCCATCCAGGTGCCGGAGGTCGGTGCACCGGAATCGCCGTTGCCGGTATCGATCAGCGTCAGCTTGCCGCCCTGCTGGATGGCGAGCGTGGTGAAGGTGATGTTGAGCGCGTCCTGCGGCAGGAAGGCCCCGGCCATCGCCTTCTTCACATCGCTCAGCTCCGCATTGCGCACGAAACCCTCGAGCGGGCGCTTGGCGAAGCCGTCGTTGATCGCGGTCAAGGTGATGTCGCCCACCTTGTAGCGATAGAAGCCCGGAGCCTGTCCGCTGGCAGGGGTTTGCGCCTGCGCGGGAGGCACGGCCGGGAGGCCGAGCGCCGCCGTGGCGGCAAGCGCGCCGGCGCCGGCCATGGTCTTCCGTCGCGATAACCGAATGCTCTGCATGATTTTTTCTCCCTCGGGACGCGGGGGAAGGTAGCGGCCCGGCCGATGCGTTCAACCGCCACCGGCCATCCGGGGGTCAAGTTTTCGTGAAGTCTGACAATGGCGGAGGGCTAGACCTGATCCTCGGCATCGGGGCGATGCCGTGCCAGGGCCCGCAGCATCGCGGCGCAGAGGGCGAGCGATCCCATCACGCCCTGCCCGGAGCACTCAGCCACAAGCGCCTGGAAGGCGAGACTGTCCTCGGAGGCGAAGCATTGCAGGCTCCAGCTCCAGCCCGGCGCCTTCTCGCGCAGCAGGGAGACGGCGATGTTGATGTCGGCGCTCACCGCGCCGAGCGATTTCCAGAAGCTGCCCTGCTGATAGATGCCACCGGCCGGGGTGCGCCGCGTGGCGAGCCGCGTCGGCTTGCGGCGGACCGTGAAACCCAGCGCCTCGTAGATCTCGGCGTCGAGCTCGCGATTCGGCTTGCTGGAAGCCTCGCAGCGCTCCGCCAGCGCCAGAAGATGATTCCGGTCGTCCATTCGTTCCGCGACGTCGGTTGACGGCATTCCGGCCTCCGCATGCGGCGGCCGGAACAGGTTGCTGCGGCATCCTACCGCATGGCGGGCGGCAGCGCCAAGCTGCGTCGGCACCGGGGCTTTACGACGTTCCGCCGGTTCCGCGGATCAGGGGCCGACGACGGCTCCTCGTGCCCTGCCACCGGGGACGCGGCAGGAACAGCCGATGCCGAGCGGCGCGCGCTCGTAGAGCGTGCACATCTTGACCGGGGTGCTGCAGCTTCCGCCCGTGCCGCCCGGCGCAACGGCATAGGCCGGGTAAGCCGGGTAGACGGGGTAAACAGGGTAACCGGGGTAGTAGTAGTCCGGATAGGCGGGGTAGGTCGCCAGCGCGCCAATCGTCGCCGCGGCCGCGCCCAGGCCCCAATAGGGGTAGCCGCCCCCGTACCGGTAACGCGGCCCGTAAGAGCCGCGCCAGCCAAAGCCGCCGCTCCGGAAAGCCGCGCCCGGATAAAATCCACGATGGACTCCGCGCCAGCCGCCCCCGCCGCGCCAGGCTCCGCCGTGCCAGCCGCCGGCGCGGAAGCCATGCCCGCCGAACTGTCGCTGGGCCAGCGCCTCGGTGCTGGCGGCAAAGAGCAGCGGCGTGACCGATGCCGCGATGAGAAGCAAGCGACGCATAGGCGCCTCCCGTACACACCTCACCCCGAAAGGAACAACTGCCGGCGCCCGCCGGAGTTCCTTCGACGTCACTGCGGTCAGTCTTCCCAGAACGGGCCGACCTTGCAGCGATAGCCGACGAAGCAGGCCGGCGTGTCGCGGCTCGGCACCCAGGCCGGGTCGATGAATTCGTCGAACTGGCAGAAGCTGCGATCCCGCACGAAGCGGTCATAGGTCTGCCCGCCGGTGCCGAGGACGATGGCGCCGCGCGAGAGCACATCCTGACGGCTTGCGGCGCAAAGGCGCGAGACGGTCGAAGGTCGCGATTGAGCGGCGGCGGCGTTCACGCTCAGGGCCAGGACGAGCATGGCTGCAAGGAACTTCATCGGGGCCTCCACGAGCGGCGCGAGGGATCGGTTCGCTGCCCGGCCGCCGTCCACCAGCATTATATCACCGCCCGGCGGCGCCGGCTTGTCTTCCGCACAGATCGAACCGTGGCGGAACGCGCAGTGCGCCTGACGGGGCGGGGGCAGTGGCGATAAGAAGAAGGACTGGTGCCGGCGGAGAGGATCGAACTCCCGACCTTCGGTTTACAAAACCGCTGCACTACCGCTGTGCTACGCCGGCAAAAACTTCAAAATCCCAATGCGTACCAGTTGGTTAGTCATCTCCCGGCACACGAAAAACCTACTTGCGTGTGTCGGATTTTGTGACGACGACCTTCTTGGCTGAAGCAAGGGCCACCGTCCTTATCCAAGATGACAGTGTGAGTCCAACCTCTTTTGTGGCGGCCTCGAACAGCGATTTCTCGCTGGGGGAGACGACCAGATTGATCCGCTCTGTCCTCCAACTCGGCATACTCAAAACTTACGCAACTTTGGCTCCCGCGGCGAGGGCAAGCAGGCCGTTGCGCGACGGAGCCCGGCGGTTCGCAAGGCAGGGTCGGCTATGCTACCCCAACGAGCATGGATGCGTTCTCAGACCAGCAGGCCGTCGCGCGCTATGCCGAAGGGCCGCCGCGCCTGGTGCCCGGTTTCGATAGTCTGCAGCGTATGGTCATGCTCCTTCTCGCGGAGCATGCGTCCGACGACGCGCGGATTCTGGTTCTCGGCGCTGGCGGGGGGCTCGAGATCAAGGTTCTTGCCGAGGCACGGCCCGGCTGGCGGTTCGACGGGGTCGATCCCTCCGCCGAGATGCTGAACCTCGCGAAGGTGACCCTTGGCTCGCTGGCGGACCGGGTCTGCCTGCATCACGGGCTGATCGATCGCGCGCCGGAAGGGCCGTTCGATGCCGCGACCTGCATTCTGACCTTACATTTCGTCGAGCGCGACGAGCGCCTGCGCACGCTCGGGGAGATCCGGCGGCGCCTGAAGCCCGGCGCCCCGCTCGCGGTCGCTCATTTCAGCTTCCCGCAAGGAGCCGGCGAGCGCGAGCTGTGGCTCGCGCGCTATGCCGCCTTCGCCGTCGCTTCCGGCGTCGAGCCGGCGCAGGCCGAGAAGGCGCGCGAGGCGATCGCAGGCCGCCTGCCGATCCTCGCTCCCGAGGAGGACGAGCAGCTCTTGCGCGAGGCCGGCTTCGGTGCGGTCAGTCAATTCTATATGGGCTTCGCGTTTCGCGGCTGGGTCGCCTACGCCTGAGCTGCAGTCACCCGCTGTTCGGCACGTCCGGCGTCGCGGAGCGTTCGGGTTCTTGCCTGGACGAAAAAAGCCCCGCCCTTGCGGGCGGGGCCTGAATCGTCGCCCTCAGGCGGCGTTCATTGCAGGATGTTGCGATCCTTGGTTTCCGGCAGGAAGAGCAGGCCGATCACGAAGGTGCCGAGCGCCACGATGATCGGATACCACAGGCCGGAGAAGATGTTGCCGCTTGCCGCCACGATGGCAAAGGCGGTCGGAGGCAGGAAGCCGCCGAACCAGCCATTGCCGATGTGGTAGGGCAGGGACATGCCGGAGTAGCGGATGCGGGTCGGGAAGAGTTCGACCAGCAGGGCCGCGATCGGCCCGTAGACCATCGTGACGAAGAGCACGAGGATGAACAGGATGCCGACGGCCTGGAGGGCGCGGCTGCTGGAGAGCAGCTCACCGATCGAGGGCGTCTTCAGGATGCTCGGATCGCCCGCCTTCGGATAGCCGGCAGCCTGGGCGGCGGCCGTGAGTTCGGCGGCTCCGCTTGGCACGTCCTTGCCGTTGATCGTCGCCTTGAGCGGCGAACCAGCCGGTCCGGGCACCAGATCGTAGTGGATCGAGTTGGTGGCCAGCGCGCGGCGCACGACGTCGCAGGGCTTGGTGAAGGTCCGCACGCCGACGGGGTCGAACAGCGTGCCACACTCGGCCGGATCGGCCGTGAGGACGAGCTTCACGTTCTCCGTCGCGTTGATCAGGTTCGGATTGGCCGTCTTCGCCAGCATGGTGAAGAGCGGGAAGTAGGTCAGTGCCGCGATCAGGCAGCCCGCGAGCAGGATGGGCTTGCGGCCGATCTTGTCCGAGAACCAGCCGAAGAAGATGAAGAACGGCGTGCCGAGCAGCAGGCCGAGCGCGATCAGCAGGTTGGCGGTCGTGCCGTCGATCTTCAGCGTCTGCGTCAGGAAGAACAGCGCGTAGAACTGGCCGGTGTACCAGACGACGGCCTGGCCGGCCGTGCCGCCGAACAGCGCGATGAGGCCGATCTTGGCGTTCTGCCAGTTGCCGAAAGCTTCCGAGAGCGGCGCCTTCGACTGCGTGCCCTCTTCCTTCATCTTCACGAAGGCCGGCGATTCAGCGAGCTGGAGGCGGATCCAGATCGAGAAGCCGAGCAGGATGATCGAGAGCAGGAACGGAACGCGCCAGCCCCAGGCCGCGAAGGCCTCCGGCGACATGCTGAGGCGCAGGCCGAGAATCACGATCAGAGACAGGAAGAGGCCGACCGTCGCGGTGGTCTGAATCCACGAGGTGTAGAAGCCGCGCCGTCCCATCGGGGCGTGTTCGGCGACATAGGTCGCGGCGCCACCGTATTCGCCGCCGAGCGCGAGGCCCTGCAGCAGGCGGCAGATGATGAAGGCCGTCGGCGCGAGATAGCCGATGGTCTGGAAGCTGGGCAGCAGGCCGACCACGAAGGTGGCGAGACCCATGACGGTCATCGTGACCAGGAAGGTGTATTTGCGGCCGATCATGTCGCCGAGACGGCCGAAGAACAGCGCACCGAAGGGGCGCACCGCGAAGCCGGCCGCGAAGCCGAACAGCACGAAGATGAACTTTGCCGTGTCGTTGTCGCCCGGCACGAAGGTCTGGGCGATGTTGGCGGCCAGCGAACCCGCCAGATAGAAGTCGTACCACTCGAAGACCGTGCCGGCCGACGAGGCGATGATGACCTTTCTTTCTTCCTTGGTCATCGGTCGAGGGGCGGCCCTCGAATCCGATGCTTGCGATGCCATGCTCATGGCGTTTGCCTCCCTTGGTGAATCCGCGTGCGGTCGGTTGTCCCGGCCGGTTCCTCGGGGCGCGGTCCGTCTTCGTTGGAGACGGTGTCCGCGCCGCCGGAATGGTCGAGAAACCCCGCCATTCCGGGTTGAATCAGAGGTTTGCGCGCGGAATGTCGCAGGTGCAATCAAGCACTTGGTCTTGCACCGTTCGTCTTAAGACTATCGGAGGAACGGTGCAGGGCGCCAAATCGAGGCGCGCATGGGCTGGTCAGGCACCACAGCGCGATTATACTGCGGAGGCGGAGGCTTGACGAGATGCGGATGAGGAGGCGCGCCATGGCGTTGCATGTCATCGGCCTGTCCTGCGGCCTGTTGCTGGCGGCCGGACTATCCGTCGGCGAAGCCAGCGCCGTGGGGCGAGGCGGCGGTTTCGGGGCGGCGCCAGGCCCAAAGGCGATGGGTTTCGTTCATCGCTCCGGCACGGATTCGGCGCGAATCGGGCGGCATGCCCGCATGGCCGGTCACGGCTTCCGCCACGGCTTGCATCGCCGCTGGTCCTGGGGCGGACCGGGCTATGCCGATCCATGGCTGTTCTATCCGGCGGACGACGCGGCGGTCGCGGTGATCGAGCGACCCACTGAGACGGTGAAGCCGGTCGACCCCGATTCCTTCGAGAACCTGACGGCGCGGGCCGGCATCCGCCGGGAGCCGACGCCCGAGCCGACGATCTATCGGCTGGAGGGATCGCGCCTGCGGCCCGTGGCGCGGGTCATTCGTATCGGCGAGGCCGAGCCGCAGGGCAGCCGGCGGACACGCTTCGCCCATGCCGAGACGGGCGCGCTGCTGCTGACCGTGCCGCGGCGCTGAACCGAATCAGCGGCGCCGGCTCGCCGCATAGAGGGCGATCGCCGTCGCGTTGGAGACGTTGAGGCTGGTGATCGCGCCGGGAACCTCGAGCCGCGCGACATGGTCGCAGAGCTCGCGGCTGCGCTGGCGCAGGCCCTTGCCCTCGGCGCCCATCACCATGACGAGCGGGCGGCGCAGCGCGACATCGTCGAGCGTGACGTCGCCGTCCGAATCGAAGCCGACACGCAGGAAGCCGCGTTTTCCCAGCGTATCCAGCGCGTCGCCGAGATTGCGCACGGCGATGAGCGGGACATGTTCCAGCGCGCCGGAGGCCGATTTCGCCAGCACGCCGGTCGCGGCCGGCGAATGGCGGATGGTGACGATCACCGCGGCGGCGGCGAAGGCGGCGGCCGAGCGCAGGATCGCTCCGACATTGTGCGGATCGGTGATCTGGTCGAGCGCGAGCACGACGGCATCGTCGGGCAGGCTGTCGAGATCGGGCGAGGGCAGGGGATCGCAGACGAGATAAAGGCCCTGATGCACCGAATCGGGCGTCAGCAGCCGGTCGATCTCCGAGGGGCGGACCAACTCGGCCTCGACCGGGAGTTCGCCGATCTCCTCGCGCAGGCGGCGTAGCGCGTTCTCAGTGGCGAGCAGCCGCCGGAAGCGCCGCTGCGGGTTGCGCAGGGCTTCGACGACCGGGTGGACGCCGTAAAGCACGGCTTCGTCAATCTCGCCGGGGCGGTGCGGCGGCGGGGCGCCGGTGCGGCGGGCAGGACCGCCGGGCCGCTTGCCGCCGGGCCAGGCCTGTTTGGGACGGAAGGGCGGGGCCATCGCTTTCTCCAGAATTCTTCCGCCTGCCGTGCCACGGCACGGCGCGCTTGACCAGCGCGGAACGCACCGCGCCCTCTTCCTCGACCATGAAAGGCCTGAACAATGGCAGATGCCAGCCATCGCTTCGTCGTCATCACCGGCGGCCCCGGCTCCGGCAAGACCACACTGATCGAGATGCTCGCGGCATCCGGACACGCCGTCACGCCGGAGGCGGGCCGGGCGGTCATCCGCGAGCAGATGGCCGCGGGCGGGAACGGGTTGCCCTGGGCCGATCGGACGCGCTTCGCCGAACTGATGCTGGCGCATGATCTGCGCAGCCATGCGGCGGCGAAAGACCAACCCGGCTTCGTCTTCTTCGACCGGGGCATTCCGGACATCGCCGGTTATCTCGGCCTGTGCGGGCTGCCGGTGCCCGAAACCATCGGGCGCGCCGCCGAGGCGTGCCGCTATCGCGAGACGGTGTTCATCGCTCCATTCTGGCGGGAGATCTTCACGCAGGATGCCGAGCGCAGGCAGGATCCGGCCGAGGCAAAGCGGACCTATGAGGCGATGGTGGCGACCTACCCGCGCTATGGCTACCGGCTGCTTGAGCTCCCGCGCGCCAGCGTTGCGGATCGCGCGGCGTTCGTGATGCGCCATCTGGCAGCGGAGGCATGAGCGAGCTTGCGCTTTCCGACAGGGAATTTGCGGCCGTGGCCTTTTTGCCGTTGACACGTCGCGGCCCGGTCACCATAAGTCCGGCCGCGCCTGCCGGTCGTCATGTGAGTGACATATCGGTGGCCCGCGGCTCTGAGAGCCGGTCATGGGCGCAGGCGGGGGAATGTCCCGAGCGGCAAAGGGGGCGGACTGTAAATCCGCTGGCTATGCCTTCGCAGGTTCGAGTCCTGCTTCCCCCACCACCTTTTTCCTAGGCAGTTGAATTCCCTTCTCTTTTAGCGGAGTTTCCTGCACCTGATGAGGTGCGGGAATAGACGTTCGATTTCGGTCCCGGAATCAGGAACGAAGCTGCCTCCTGCGGGAGCCGCGTGCGGTTCGCTTAGCTGGTGTAGAGCACCGCCATGCCGCGACCGCTCCAACCGAAATCGCGTCGAGCTGAGCGTCGGAAGCGTCATGGTTCGCGGCTCTCGTGACGCCCACCTTCCGCAGGCCATGAGCTCGACCGGGGACATCAGCCGCGACGCAGGCGTCGGCGAACCAGTTCCCAAATCCTTCCTTGCTCATTGCCGTGTCGCCAGCCCTCGCGCGCGGGGGCGTCAAAGCGCGATCTTTGCGCCTGACTGCCGGGTAAGGACTCGATCCGAAAATGACGGCCGGTTTTCGCAGAGCAAATCAGGTCTCTTGCGCGATCACGTTTGAATAGGCCTTGGCGGCCCGTAGGATGTGATCGCGCAGGATGCGACGGAGATCGTCCCGGCTGCCGGAGCTGAATGCCTCGACGATCTCGCGATGCTCCAGGAAGGACGTATCACGCTCCCAGGAGCGGTCGACGGACAGATGCGCACGCAGCGCCGCCACCTGCCAGGAGATGGTGGCGAAGGCATTCGCGACGAAAAGGTTGCCGCAATTGCGGAAAAAGACCGCGTGGAAATCCGTGTCGCTGCTGGCATAGGCTGTGCCGTCCTGCTCGCGATGCGCCGTTTCCATGATCGTCAGTACGGTTTTGAGCTCCGCCTCGGTATTGTCCGCGGCGCCGTCGAGGCAGAGCATGACCGCCTCGGTTTCCAGCATCAGCCGAAAGCCCGCGAGCTGCTTCACATCCTCTAGCGAGGGGTCGAAGACGAAGGCGCCGCGATTGGGCACGATGGTGACGAGGCCGAGCGCGGCAAGTCTTGCAAGCGCAGCCCGCAGCGGCGTGCGGCTGACGCCGAGCGCCAGCCCTGTCTCGTCCTCGGGTAGGGCATGGCCGAAGGGCAGCTCGGCGTTGACGATGGCGTCGCGCAGGCGCTGTTCGACCATTTCCGCGAGCGAGCGCGGATGCTCCAGCGCCGTGAGACCGGATGCGCGGTCGCTCGTTTGGGGACGGGGCTTGGTCGGGCGGCGGCTGGGATACATGGCTGGGCTCAGGCGTAGCGGCTCAGGCCGAGCACGCCTTCGTAGTCATGGATCGGCAAGAGCGCGTTGGCCCAGGCCGCCGTCGAGCCGTTCTGCTTGAGGTCCGAAGCGAAGCGCTGCATCAGCCGAGCATAGGCCAGCGTCGACGACAAGGGGAAGGCCAGCAGCTTGAAGCCGATCGATTCGAACGTTGCGGCGTCAAGCGGCGGCGTGCGTCCGTCGACGGAGTTGAACATCAGCGGTGCGTCGATGCTGCGCACGGCAAGACGCATCTCCTCCTCGCTCTGCAGCATCTCGATCAGGACAAGGTCGGCGCCGGCTTTCGCATAGGCCTGGCCCCGCGCGATCGCCTCGTCGAGCCCGAGCACAAGGCGGGAGTCGGTGCGGCCGATGATCAGCATGTCCGGATCGCGGCGCGTCTTCACGGCATGGCGGATCTTTTCGGCATGCTCCTCGGTGGAAACCAGAGAAAGCCCGCTCATGGCGCCGCATTTCTTCGGCGTCACCTGGTCTTCCAGGTGCAGCGCGGCGACGCCGGCCGCCTCGTATTCCGCGATGGTCCGCGCGACATTGTTGAGATTGCCGTAGCCGGTGTCGGCATCGGCAATCAGCGGCACCGAGATGCTGCCAGCGATCGCGCGGGCGCGGCTCGCCATCTCGGTCAAGGTCAGCAGGCCGAGATCCGGCGCGCCCAGCATCGCGGCGGAAAGCCCGTTTCCCGTCATGTAGACGGCCTCGAACCCGGCCTGTTCCAGAATTCGCGCCCCCAGCGCGTCATGACAGCCCGGAGCGACCACGATTCCGGGCCCGGCCAATTTCTGCCTAAGCGTCCGCATCCAATTTGTGTCCTGTGTCCTGTATACAATTGTTGCGACGATATGAAGCGCATGCTACGAGCCTGTCAACAACGGCGCTGAGCAAGCGCGTAAAGGAGGAAACAGGTCATGCTAGCGAGAGCGCAGCCGAGCGTTTCAGGCGGTCTGCCCCCCGCCCTTGCGGCGGCGCTGGAAGGGCTGCTCGGACGGCGCTTCACGACCTCCGCCGCCGACCGCGAGCATCATGGCCGCGGGGAATCCTATCATGCCGGCCTCGCTCCCGATGCGGTCTGTTATGCCGGGACGACCGAGGAGGTCGCGGCGATCGTGCGGCTCTGCGCCGTCCATCGCACTCCGATCGTGCCCTTCGGCGCTGGCACCTCGCTGGAGGGGCACGTGACGGCCGTCCGCGGCGGGGTCTGCATCGATCTCAGCCGCATGAATGCCGTGCTGTCCGTCCGGCCGGAGGATCTCGATGCGACCGTGCAGGCAGGCGTGACGCGCCAGCAGCTCAACAGCGATCTGCGCGATCTCGGCCTGTTCTTCCCGATCGATCCGGGCGGGGAAAGCACCATCGGCGGCATGGCGGCGACGCGTGCCTCGGGCACCAATGCCGTCCGCTACGGCACGATGCGCGAGAACGTCGTCTCGCTGACGGCCGTCACGGCCGAAGGCGAGATCATCCGCACCACGCGGCGCGCCCGCAAATCCTCGGCCGGCTACGACCTCACCCGCCTGCTCGTCGGCTCGGAAGGCACACTGGCCATCATCACCGAGGTGACGGTGCGGCTCTACGGCATTCCTGAGGCGATCAGCGCGGCGGTCTGTTCGTTTCCCTCTGTGTCGAACGCCGTCGATCTCGTCGTCGCGGTGATCCAGAGCGGCATCCCGGTCGCCCGTGTCGAACTGCTCGACAACACCACCGTGCGGGCCGTCAACCTGTACAGCAAGCTGGCGCTGAACGAGGCGCCGACGCTTTTCTTCGAGTTCCACGGCTCGCAGGCCGGAGTCTGCGAGCAGACGGAGACGGTGGAGGCGCTGGCGGCGGATTTCGGCGCGCTCGGCTTCGTCGCGGCGGCCGATGCCGACAGCCGCAACCGGTTGTGGAAGGCCCGGCACGACACCCATTATGCCGTTCAGGCCTTGCGCCCGAATGCCAAGCTCTGGAGCACCGATGTCTGCGTGCCGATTTCGGCGCTGGCGCCTTGCATCGCGCAGACGCAGGCGGATATCGCCGATGCTTCCTTCCCGATCAGCATGGTCGGCCATGTTGGCGACGGAAATTTCCATCTCGGTCTGCTGATCGACCCGTCAGATCCGCGGGAGCTGGCGGAAGCGGCCGCGATCAACGACCGGCTGGTGCGTCGCGCGCTGGAGCTCGACGGCACCTGCACCGGCGAGCACGGGGTCGGCAGCGGCAAGATCAAGTTCATGCGGCTCGAGCACGGGCCGGCCGTTGAGATGATGCGCAAGGTCAAGCAGGCGCTCGACCCGCTCGGCATCCTGAACCCGGGCAAGGTCCTGCCCGAAGACTAAGCCTTTCTCGAAACACAACGAGCCCGGCGCCAAGCCGGCCGAACACCATCAGCGGAGGAACATCATGAGCAGCTTCACCACCCGCCGGAGCTTCGTGGCCGGCGCGGCCGTCATTGGCATCTGCGCGCCCACCATTCTGCGTGCGGCCGCGCCGATCTCGCTGCGTGTCTCGTCCGCCGCGCCGGCCGACAAATTCGGCGCGCATTATCTCTGGTACAAGCCCTTCTCCGAGCAGATCGCCAAGCTCGCCGGCGATCGTATCAAGCTCGAATATTTCCCCAATGGCCAGCTCGGCAAGGAAGCCGACGTCGTCAACCAGGTGAAGGTCGGCTCGGTCGACATGATGCTGACCGGCGCCTCGATCTGGGCCACGGTCGTGCCCGAATTCGGCATGCTCGACCTCGGCTTCCTCTTCAACAGCTACGACCACTGCTCGAAGGCACTCGATGCCGGTGTCGGCCAGGCCTATGACAAGATGCTGGCCGACCGCACAGGCGTGAACATCCTGGGCTGGGGCTTTCAGGTCGGGGCGCGCAGCATCTACACCAAGAAGCCGATCGCCAGCGTCGCGGATCTCAAGGGCGTCAAGCTGCGGGTGCTGCCGACCAAGGCCTTCATCGACACTTTCAACATCATCGGCGCGACACCGACGCCGATCCCGATCAACGAGCTCTACACCGCCGTGCAGACCGGCGTCGTCGACGGTTTCGAGCACGATCCGGGCACGACCATCGCCTATAAGCTCTACGAGGTCACCAATCGTGGCTTCCTCACCCGGCACATCTACACGCCGATGCTCGCCTATATCGGCAAGCGCGGGCTGGCCAAGATCCCTGCCGATCTGATGCCTGCCTTCCGCCAGGCGGCGGACGAAGCGACGCGCATCTCGCGCATGGAGGTCAAGGACGTCGAGGCAGAGGCGTTCACCGATCTCAAGGCCAAGGGCATGGTCTATACCGAAGTGCCGCCGGCCGAGATCGCCGAACTCAAGCGGCGCATGGCGGACGAGCTCTACAAGCCGTATCTCGCGCAGTACCCATCCACCGCCCCGCTCTTCGAGAAGATCCAGGCCTCGGCCTGACGGCTCTTTCCGGCAACCAAGACCGCCGGCCACTGCCGGCTCTGTGGAGGATCAGCGCATGGACGCCGTCGCAACCGCCGGCAGCGCGCTCGAATCGCGCCTGCCGCAGGACCGCTTTGCCGCGCGGGTCCTGTTCTTCATCGAGCATCTCGGCGGCGCGATCCTCGCGATCGACGTCGCCGTCGTCTTCCTTTCGGTCGTCTTCCGCTACTTCCTGCATGCGCCCTTCGACTGGGCCGAGGAGGTGGCGGCGGGGTTGATGACGACGATGGTGTTCATCGGCGCTGGCAGTGTGCTCGCGCGCTCGCAGCATATCGGCATCGAGGTGCTCGTCCTGATGCTGCCGCCGAAAGGGCGCGCGATCGCCGCGGCGGCGGCCGCCTGGATCACGCTGCTAGTCTCGGCGACGCTGCTGGTTTCGAGCGCGCAGCTCTTCGAGGACACCGCCGGCCAGTTGACGCCGACCGGCCTGCCGCAATGGATCTTCCTTCTGCCGGTGCTGTTCGGTGGGTTCGTGATGGCGGCCTTCGCCGTCGCCAATGTGCTGAAGCTGCCGGCCGGGCCGCGCTGGGCCGCACTCGTCCCCTTGCTGGCCATCGGCGCGGTGATCGCCGGCTGGAACACGCTGCTGCCGCAGTTCGCCCTGGCGCCGATCCATCTGCTCACGCTGGCCGCCGTGGGCGGCCTGCTGATCGGCGTGCCGATCGCTTTCGCGCTCGCCTTCGGCGCCATGGCCTATTTCCTGGCCGATCCCTCGCTGCCCATGCTGATCTGGGCGCAACAGGTCGCCTCCGGCGCCAATCATTTCGTGCTGCTCGCCATTCCCTTCTTCGTGCTGGCCGGGCTGACGATGGAGAGCAACGGGATGTCGTCGCGCCTCATCGAGCTGCTGCTGCGGATGATGGGCCGGCTGAAAGGCGGCATGAACCTCATCGTTATCATTGCGACGGCGCTGTTCTCCGGCGTGTCGGGCTCCAAGCTCGCGGATATCGCGGCGGTCGGCGGCGTCATCATGCCGGCGATCCGCAAGACCGGTCAGGACGAGAACGAGACGGCCGGGCTGCTCGCCTGCACGGCCGTGATGGCCGAGACCATTCCCCCTTGCGTCAACCTCATCATCTTCGCCTTCGTCTCGAACATCTCGATCGGCGGGCTGTTCATGGCCGGCCTCGTTCCGGCCGGGCTGATGGCCGCGGCGCTCGCTGTCGTCGCGGTGATCTACGGCACCCGCGTCGATGTCGAGAAGGTCTTCGTCGGCGGCACCAAGCGGCCGATGCTGCCGCTGATCCTGGGCGCAGGCGTCACGCTGGCAATGATCCTCATGATCGGGCGCGGCGTCACCGCCGGCATCGCGACCTCGACGGAGATCTCCGCCTTCGCCGTGGTTTATGCCTTCCTGATCGGCGGGCTCGCCTTCCGCGAGCTGAGCTGGCGGCTGATCGTGCAGCTCTTCGTTCGCTCGGCAGCGATGACGGGAAGCATTCTCTTCATCGTCGCGGCGGCGTCGAGCCTGTCTTACGCCATCACCATCGAGCGCATCCCCGACCAGATCTCGACGCTGATGATCGGCGTCGGCCATGCGGTCGGTCCGATCGGCTTCATCCTGGTCAGCGTTGTCGTGATGGCCTTCTTCGGCATGATCCTGGAGGGGGCGCCCGCTCTCATCCTGTTCGGCCCGCTGCTGACGCCGATCGCGATCAAGCTCGGCATCAACCCGCTGCAGTTCGGCACGATCATGGTCGTCGCGATGGGGCTCGGCTTCTTCGCCCCGCCGATCGGCGTCGGCCTGTTCGCCACCGCGGCGATGACGGGCACCAAGGTCGAAAACGTCACACGCCCGATGATGAAGTACATCGCCGTGCTGATCGTTGCGCTGCTGGCCCTCGTGGTCTTCCCGGTCTTCTCGCTCTGGCTGCCGCGCTATCTGGGCATGACGGGTTGAGCCTTTGCAGCCGAAAAACGAGCCGCCCACTTGCGTTGGCGGCTGTCGAGAAGCGTCAGAAGCAGACTTCCAGCCAATGCCCGAAAGCTGCCATTCGTGTGGATAGCGCCCTCGACCTGCTACTCAGAGCGTGAACCATCACGCCGTTCGCCCGAGGCCAGACGGCGCCTGCACCATTCAGCTGCTGCAACGGTTTCTCGCCTCAGCGCTTGATCGCAGGGCAGGTGCTCTGGCTCAAGGGGCGGAACGCCTGATCACCGGGGATCGTGGCGACGAGGTCGTAGAGATCCCACTCGCTCTTCGACTCGGCAGGCTGCTTGGCACGGAAGACGTAGAAATCATGGACCATGCGGCCGTCCTCGCGCAGCTTGGCGTTGCGGACGACGTCGTCCTCGATTGGCAGTTCACGCATCTTGGTGATGACCGTCTTCGCCTCGTCTGACTTCGCGGCCGCCACCGCCTTGAGATAATGCCGCACGGAGGAGTAGATCCCGGCCTGGATCGCCGAGGGCACCGCGCCGTGCTTGGCCTTGAAGCGCTCCGAGAAGGCGCGGGTGCGGTCGTCGAGGTTCCAGTAGAAGCCCTCGGTCAGCACCGTGCCTTGCGCCGCGGCGAGGCCGACGCTCTTCACGTCCATCGCGGTCAGGAAGAAGGCGACGAGCTTCTGCTTGTCCTGACCGATGCCGAAATCGCGCGCCGTCTTGATGCCGGCGACGGTGTCGCCGCCGGCATTGGCGAGCGCGATATAGTCGGCACCCGAGCCCTGTGCCGTCAGCAGCTGCGAGGAGAGGTCGACGGCCGGAAAGGCGTGGCGGACGGAGCCGACATAGGTGCCGCCCTTGGCCGTGACCAGCGTCTTGGCATCGGCCTCGAGCTGGTGGCCCAGTGCATAGTCGGCCGTGACCAGGAACCATTTCGTGCCGGGCTTGGTCAGGTAGTTCGCGACGCCGGCGACCTGGACATAGGTGTCCCACATCCACTGGACGATATGGTCGGGCTGGCAGGCATCGCCGGTCAGGCGCGCCGTGCCGCCGGGAAACAGGCCGACCCGGTTCTTCTCCTTGAGGAGCGGCGGGATGGCGAGCTGCAACGAGGCGTTCGACATGTCGGCGAGGACGTCGACGCCTTGCCGGTCGATCCATTCGCGCGCGATGGTCGAACCGACATCCGGCTTGTTCTGATGGTCGGCCGAGACGACCTCGATCTTCATGCCGGCGCATTCCGCCTTCAGGCAATCGTCGACCGCCATTTGCGTCGCGACGATCGAACCCTTGCCGGTGATGTCGGAATAGACGCCGGACATGTCGGTGAGCACGCCGATCTTGACGGTGCCGCCGGAGATTTCGGCCTGGGCTGCGCCGGCCAGGCACAGCGCGGAGACGCCCGCCAATGCAGAGATGATGCGCTTCATGGTTCCTCCCGTATCGTTGTTGTGAGTGCAGTGGGCTTCGCGAAGCCGCACCGGACCTACCAATGCGCCATCGGCAGGCCGGCGACGGGTGAGCGGAAATACGGAATGCGCGAGCCCTTCAGGCTGCCGACATAGACCGTCTTCAGGTCCGGCCCGCCGAAGGTGATGCTGGCGCACCAGGGCGCGATCGTGCCGCCGCAGGCAAGCATCAGCTCCGGCGTCGCCTCGTCGCGGGCGAAGGCGTCGAGAAAGGCCTTGCCGGCGGCACTGCCGTGATCATCGTCGAGCAGGATGCGCAACTCGCCTTCCGGCGTGATCGCGAAGATCCGGTCGGTGAAGACATGGGTGCCCCAGAGATTGCCATGGGCGTCGAAGGCGATGCCGTCGATGCAGGCACCATGATCCTCCGGCCCGAAGGTCTCGCGGTCGGTCAGGCTGCCGTCCGGCAGGACGCGCAACCGCGTCACCTTCCGCGCGCAGGTCTCGGCGACGTAGAGCCATTTCTCGGCGGCATCGAGCCTGATCTCGTTGGTGAAGGCGAAGCCGTCGGCAACGATCCGCAGCCGTCCGCCGTCATAGAGGGCGACATAGCCGTCACGGACGTTCGGACTGATCGCCTTCATCCAGTTCTTCGTGCGGGTCGAGATCGTCAGCCAGATGCGATCCTGGCTGTCGCGCAGGACAAAATTGACCTTGCCGATCGGTGCGCCGTCGATGGTGTCGACCAGCACGCGAGTCTCGCCGCCGCGCGTCATGATCTCCAGCCGGTCGGTGCCGAAATTCGAGATCAGGATGTCGCCATTGTCCGCGAAGGCGAGGCCGTTCGGCAGCGTGCCCGAGACGAAGCGCGCCTCCTCGTCGGTCGCCTCGGCAAAGCCGCGGCTCGCCGTCTGGGTGATCAGGGTTTGCGAGCTGTCCGGCCTTATATGGACGACGCCGCCACGCGCATCGGCGCTCCAGAGCGAGCCGTCGCGCTCGGCCAGGATGCATTCCGGCCGCTGCAGGCCCTCGCCGATGTAGCGGATCGTGGTGGGATCGACGGTGAAGCCGTCGAGCGGGTTGGGGCGAGACGCCATGCCGGGCGCCTCAGAAATTCACCCGGTCGCCGCCCTTGAGGCCGAGCGTGGCACGGGCCTCCTCCGGGGTGGCGATCTCGTAGCCGAGTTCCTCGACGATGCGGCGGATCTTGGCGACCTGCTCGGCATTGGAGGTGGCGAGCTTGCCGCGACCGATGAACAGGCTGTCCTCCAGCCCGACGCGGACATTGCCGCCCATCATCGCGGCCTGCGTGCAGAAGGCCATCTGGTGGCGCCCGGCCGCCAGCACCGACCAGTGATAATCCTTGCCGAACAGCTTGTCGGCGGTGCGCTTCATGAACATCAGGTTGTCGAGATCGGCGCCGATGCCGCCGAGGATGCCGAAGATCAGCTGCAGGAAAACCGGTGGCCGGAACCAGCCGCGATCGAGGCAATGCGCGAGATTGTAGAGATGGCCGACATCGTAGCATTCATGCTCGAACTTGGTGCCGTGGCCCTCGCCAAGCATCTTGTAGATGCGCTCGATGTCGCCGAAGGTGTTGCGGAAGATGAAATCCTTGGTGCCGGCGAGATAGGGCTGCTCCCAGGGGTGCTTCCAGTCGCTGTACTTATCCGCCAGCGGATGCAGCGCGAAGTTCATCGAGCCCATGTTGAGCGAGCACATCTCGGGCGCTGCCTTGAGCGGGGCGGCAAGGCGCTCCTCGACGCTCATGTTGAGGCCGCCGCCTGTGGTGATGTTTACCACTGCGTCGGTCGCCTGCTTGATGCGCGGCAGGAACTCCATGAACACCGCCGGGTCCGGCGTCGGGCGGCCGTCCTTGGGGTCGCGGGCGTGGAGGTGGAGGATCGCGGCGCCGGCCTCGGCGGCGGCGATGGCCTGCTCCGCAATCTGGTCGGGGGTGATCGGCAGATGGTCGGACATGGTCGGCGTATGGATGCCGCCGGTGACCGCGCAGGTGATGATGACCTTGCTCATGCGCTTCTCCCTTGATTGTCGGTTCAGGCGGGCAGGATGGCGACGGCCCGCGTCCAGCCGGCAGAGCCGTTGCGGACCTTCACCGGCAGGCAACTGATCACGAAGCCGGTGGCGGGCAGGGCTTCGAGATTGTGCAGCTTCTCGATCTGGCAGTAACCGGCCTCGCGCCCGGCCTTGTGGCCCTCCCAGATGAGTGAGGCGTCGCCGGTCTCGGCGAAGCGGCGGGCGGTATGGCTGAAGGGCGCATCCCAGCTCCAGCCATCGGTGCCGACGACCTTGATGCCCTGGCGGACGAGATGCAGCGTCGCCTCGCGGCCGAAGCCGCAGCCGGTATCGATATAGTCGGTCTCGCCATAGCGGCTGCCGGCGCGGGTGTTGGCGACGACGATCTCGAGCGGGCTGAGCTTATGGCCGATACGCTCCAGCTCGGCATCGATCTCGCCGGGGGTGACGACATGGCCGTCGGGGAGGTGCCGGAAATCGAGCTTCACGCCGGGCTGCAGGAACCATTCGAGCGGGCATTCATCGATCTTGAGGGCAGGGGCGCCGCCGTCCTGCGTCGGATGGTAGTGCCAGGGCGCATCGACATGGGTGCCGTTATGGGTCGAGATCGTCGCGAGCTCGACGGCCCAGCCCATGCCCTCCGGCAGCTGTTCGGGCTTCAGGCCGGGGAATGCGGCGGCAATGTCCTTCGCGGTGCCCTCATGGGTACGGTAATCGATCCGAACCTTCTGGAAGGGCGGATCGGCGGGCACGTCGTTTTCGAGCGGGATCGAGAGATCGACGAGGCGCCCGGTCGGCATCATGCTGTTTCCTCCTGACGTCCCGCTATGCTCTGGCGGCACAAATTTGGACGAACGTCCGACCAATAGCGTAGAATACGCTTTCTGATAAGAGCCAAATCACGCAGGGCAGGGGCGCTGCTCAGGAGGGATTCGATGGCAGCGGCTCCGACGCGCGAGCGCATTCTCGACGCAGCCGAGCGGACATTCGCCGAGCGGGGCGGTGCCGACGGCGCTTCGATGCGCGATCTCGCCGCTGCGGCCGAGGTGCGGCTGTCGCAGCTCAGCTATTATTTCGGCTCTAAGGAGGCGCTGTACCGCGCCGTCTTCGCCCGCCGGGCCGATGCGTTGGCGCTGGCGCGCGGCACGGCGCTCGACGAGGCGATGGCCGCGCCGGCGCCCGATATCCGGGCCGTGGTCGAGGCCTTCATCGGCCCCTCGGTGAGGCAGCGCTTCGCAGAGGGCGTGCAAGGCGCGGCCTTCGCGATGATGACGGCGCGAGAGGCTGTCGATCCGCGCGAATCCGCGCGTGGCGTCCTTGCCGAGCATTTCGACCCGACGGCGACGGAGTTCCTGGCGGCCTTCGCGAAGCTCTACCCGCAGGCCTCGCGCGCGGCGATGGTGGATGCCTATCTGTTCATGGTCGGGGCGCTGGTCATGACGATGGCGGCTGGCGACCGCGCCATGCGCCTCGACGACGAACGTCAGGCGTTGTCCCCCGCCGGCCTTGCGGAGCTTCTGCTGGCGCGCCTGACCCGCTTCTGCGCCGCTGGCATCGATCGGCTGCTGGTCGAATAAGGTAGCAGTGCCAAGACGCGCCTATTCTGACTTCGCTCGCGGCGCCGCCGGATCTGGGAGGCCATCTCGCTCGTTATGACGATATGGAGCCTCGCAGCCGGAGTCGGGCGGGCTCTCAGGAGTGAAAGCGATGTCCGGACATGCTCTTCTGAACGCACAGACCGTCGAGGACTGCATCATCGACCAGGGCTGGGAGCACTACACCCCTGAGGACCACGCCATCTGGGGCGTGCTGTTCGAGCGCCAGCAGCGGACCCTGCGAGGCCATGTCTGCCAGGAATATCTCGATGGTCTCGCCGCGCTCGGCATCGGCCCCGAAGGCGTGCCGAATTTCGCGCGCATGAACGAGCGGCTGCGGCGGCTCACCGGCTGGGAGGTCGTGGCGGTTCCGGGGCTCATCCCGTCGCGCCCCTTCTTCCAGATGCTGGCCAACCGCCAGTTTCCGGCTGGCACCTTCATCCGCAGCCGCGAGCAGCTCGACTATCTGGAGGAGCCCGACATCTTCCATGATGTCTTCGGCCACGTGCCGCTGCTAACCAACCCCGCCTATGCCGACTACATGAACGAGTACGGCCGGATCGGGCTCGTCGCCGTCGAGACCAAGGGGGTGAAGTTCCTCGCCCGCCTCAACTGGTACACCATCGAATTCGGGCTGATCCGCAAGCCCGAGGGCATCCGCATCTATGGCGCGGGCATCGTCTCGTCCTTCGGCGAAGCGAAATATGTGGTGGACGACCCTTCCGCCCACCACCTGGCCTTCGATCTCGAGCGCGTGCTGCGCACCGGCTATTACATCGATGATTTCCAGGCGACCTATTTCGTCATCGATCGCTTCGAGGATCTGTTCGACCTGCTCAGGGGCAGCGATTTCACCACCCGTTTCGACGAATTGCGCGCCCTGCCGGCCCACACGCCCTTCGAGATCCTGCCGCAGGACGTGGTCATCCGGGAAGGCAGCGGCCATTTCTGGCGCGATTTCCCGGCCACGAAGACGAAGCTGAAGTGAGGTTCGTCTGCCGCCTGCCGTTCAGGATGCCGGCGAGGACCCCACACGGTTCGTGAACCGCCCAGCCCGGAACTCTTCGATGGATCCCGGGCCAAGCCCGGGATGACGGGGTGGTACCCAGAAGACCGAGCATGCTCTCAGAGGCGGACTTCTAATCGAGGATCGCCGCGCCAAAATTCCGCTGCGGGTCGATGTCGGCGACGAGCCTGCCGGTCGGCGTCGCGGCCGGGCCGCCTTTGCGCGGCAGCCAGCGGCCGGAGCCGGGCCTGGCATGCAGCGTCCCCTCGGCCACGACCTCTGCACCCCGCACGAGAACGCGCTCCGGCCAGCCGGTGACGCTGCGGCCGGCGAAGGGCGTGAAGCCGGTCAGGTCATGCATCGCCGCATCGGTGATGGTTACTTGCTTGCCCGGATCCCAGATCGCGATATCGGCGTCGTAGCCGGGCAGGAGTGCGCCCTTGCCCGGCAGGTTGTAGATCGCGGCCGGCGCCGTCGCCGTCAGGTCGACAAAGGCTTCGAGCCCGCGCCCGGCGAATTCCGGCCGCCCTTTCGAGACCAGCGCATCGAAGAGCAGGGGCAATCGCGTTTCCAGGCCCGGCAGGCCGTTGGCGATCTGCTTGAAGTTCGGGTTCGGGCCGGCCGAGAGCTTGCCGGTCTCGTCGAAGCGATAGGGCGCATGGTCCGAGGAGACCGTCTGGATGTCGCCGAGCGCCAGGGCCTGCCAGAGCGCCTCCTGATCGGACTCTTCGCGCGGTGGCGGCGAGCACATCCATTTCGCGCCTTCCAGGCCGGGCTTGTCGAGATCGTGGCGGGTCAGGAAGAGATATTGCGGGCAGGTCTCGGCGAAGACCTTGAGGCCGCGACCGCGCGCATCGCGGATCGCCTGCGCGCCCTCGGCGGTCGAGACATGGAAGATCATGATCGGCTGGTCGAGCAGTTCGGCCGCGGTGATCAGGCGGTTGAAGGCCTCGGCCTCGGAGCCGCGCGGATGGCTGATCGCGTGGTATTTCGGCGCGACATAGCCCTTCTCGACGAGCTTCTTGCCCATCCAGGAGATCATGCCGTGGTTCTCGGCGTGTACGCAGACCAGCGCGCGGTTCTGCCTGGCGGTCAGCAGCAGATCGAGCAGCGGCTCGTCGTCGACCTTGATCAGGTCATAGGTCATGAAGACCTTGATCGAGGCATGGCCCTCGCGGATCAGCGCCGGCAGATCCTGCTGGACCGTCTTGGCGTCGGGATTGGCGACGATGAGATGGAAGGCGTAGTCGATCAGCGCGCCACGCCGGGCCAGCGCCGCGTAGTCGTCGACAACCTTGCGCAGATCGAGGCCGCGATGCTGGGCGGCAAAAGAGATCAGCGTGGTGTTGCCGCCGAAGGCGGCCGAGGTCGTGGCGCTCTCGAAGGTGTCGGCGTTGAGCAACCCGCCGGCCGAGACCTGCTCGACATGGGCATGGGTATCGATGCCGCCCGGCAGGACGAGCTTGCCGGTCGCGTCGATCTCGCGGGCGCCCGCGCCAAGGCCGAGACCCAGAGCGGCGACCTTGCCGTCCTTGACCGCGACATCGGCGCGGAAGCTGCCGGTGGCGGAGCCGACCGTGCCGCCGCGAATGACCAGATCATAGTTCGCCGTCATCTACCCTCGTCCTCTTCAACGCACCATCAGCGTGCCGATCGCCATCGCGACCGCGGCCTGCGTCGGATCGATCACGGGGATGCCCAGCGCATCCTCCAGCGGCCGGCGATGGCGCGCCATCCCGGCGCAGCCCATCACGATGGCGCCGGCGCCGTCCAGATCCCTGAGCTCGGTGCCGATCGCGATCATGCGCTGGAGCGTGCCTTCGCCGGACGCGCTCTCGGCCACCGACATCTCCAGCGGTCGCTCGCCGGCGAGCCGGTCCATTAGCCCCATCTGACGGAGATAGCGGATATGGCGCGGGATCGAGCGCGACTTGATCGCGATCACGCCGAAACGGTCCGCCCGCGTCAGGGCCGTCAGCACGCCGCATTCGGCGATGCCGAAGATCGGGCTCGCCGTGCCCTCGCGGGCGACGTGCAGTCCCGGGTCCGAATAGCAGGCGATGACGAAGGCATCGACATCGTTGGCGGCCTCGACCCGGCGGCGCAAAGGCAGGGTGACGCTCTCGACATGCTCCTGCGTCTCGATGCCCGCCGGCCCCTCAGGCAGGCTCTCGCAAATAATTTCCGGCCCCTCTGCGAAGGCGAGCGGCACGAGCGCCTGCCGCAGCCCTTCCGTGATCGCTTCGTTGGAGTTGGGGTTGATGACGAGGATGCGGGGGCGGCGATTCATCGCGAAGGGTCCGATCTGACGGGTCTATGGTTCAGCATGGCATTGCCCGCCGATTCAGGCGACCTCTCGCACCACCCAATCCGCCAGGATGGTGCAAGCTGCCAGAAAGTCGTCGATCTCCATCGCCTCCAGCGGGTTATGGCTGCCATGTTCGTTGCGCACGAACAGCATGGCGATGGGCACGCCGGCGGCGGCGAAGGCGGCGGAATCATGGGAAGCGGGGCTACCCAGCGGCATCGTCGGAATGCCCTGCCGGTTCGCTGCCGCCTCCAGCCCCACGACGATGCCAGGATCGACCGGGCCGACCGCAGCGCTGGCGCGCGTGCCGAGCTCGAAGCTGACGCGCCGGCGCGCCTCGATCTCGCGGATTTTCGCCAGCATTTTCGCTTCGACGCGTTCCAGCACGGCGGGATCATAGGCGCGCACGTCCAGGCTGAAGGCGAAGCTGCCGGGAACCGTCGTCAGGCCGTGGACGGCGGGATCGGTGTGGAAGCGGCCGAGCGTGACGGCCATCGGGAAGCCGTTGGCCTCTTCCTCCTGCCAGAGCCGGTCGAGCATCACCGCGAATTCGGCACCGGCCATCGCGGCATCGCGGCGGAAGCGGCGGGGTGTGCCGACATGGTCGTGCCGTCCCACGATGCGCGCATCGGGATAGCGGAAATTGCCGGGCACGCCGGTGCAGATCGCGACCGGCAAACGGGATTCGACGAGGCTCGGCGCCTGCTCGATATGGACTTCGAGGAAGGCCCGGGTCGTGGCGGGATCGAGATGGCGCTCGCGCCGGCGGATCGCGGCGGAATCGCCGCCACTGGCATCGATGCTGGCAGCGAGCACGCGGCCATCGTCGATGCGCTTCGCTTCGAGCGCACCATCCGGCAGCGTGCCGAGCGCCGAGCGGCTGCCGATATAGGAGACCTGGAACCAGACGCTTTCCTCGGCGCGTACGCCCATCGCGGTGACGTTACAGCGCGGCGCGATGCCGAGCGTGCGCAAGGTCTCGATGACGACGAGCCCGGCGACGACACCCGCTGCGCCGTCGAAATTGCCGCCATGCGGCACGCTGTCGAGATGCGAGCCCATCAGGATGCGCGGGGCCGAGGCGTCGCGGCCTTGCAGGGTGACATAGCTGTTGGCAGCGAAGTCATGCGAGACGGCGAGCCCGCGCGCCTTGCCGTGTTCCGCCAGCAGGCGGTGGCCGAAATCCTCGCCTGCGCCGTAGGTGTCGCGCGTGACGCCGGGTTCGTCGCGGCTGCCGGCAGCCAGCCGATCGAAGAGGGCGGCCACCCATTCGCGTTGGGCGGCGACGGCCTGGGCGATCGCCGTATCAGCGTGGGGCGTCCTGGCTGTTGCAGTCATCTCGATCCGGCGGGCTGTGGTTTGCGGCCCCATCACGCGCCCAGCCGTGAAGCGGCGGTGATCGAGCCTGCGCGGTGTCTCATGATACGTGTCGCCGGCAGCCGGCACCAAACCTTGGGCCAGCGTGCCTGGCCAGACAATGGTGCCATCTATGCGGATTTCCGGGGTGTCATTCGTGCGTTGAATAGCACGCGCGCGCTCAGCCGGGGCCGAGCTTGGCTGCGGTTTCGGCGGCGATCAGCCTGACCTCGCGCAGGAAGGCATCGGCGGCGCGGGAGATCGGGCGCTTGCGCGAGCGTACGGCCGAGGCGGTCACCCGGGACGCGGGCGCGAAGGGTCGGATGGCGAGGTCGTAATGGCCGCTGAAGACCGGCGAGAGCGGATCGACCACGGCGACACCGACGCCGCTTTCCGCCAGCACGCAAGCCGTGTTGCAGTAGCGGACCTCGACGGAGAAGCGGTGGGGCACATCGGCCTGGGCAAAGGCCCGGCGGACGATGGTGCCCATGCGGGTGCCCTGTTCGAGTGCGATATAGGGCACCTCGCGCAAATCCTCCGGGGTGACCGTGGCCTTGGCCGCCATGGGATGCTCGGGCCGCATGACGCAAACCATGTCGCCGGTGAAGAAGGTCTCGGCATCGAGCCCGCGATCGTCGTCCATGCCCATGACGAAGCCGAGCTCGGCCGTTCCGTTCTCGACGCTTTCCAGCACATGCTCGAAGCGCCGGACGTCGAAGGAGACCCTGACCTTCGGTCGCTTGACCAGGAAATGGCGCAGCGCTGCCGGCAGCACGCCATAGCCCAGAGGCGGCGTCGCGATGATGCGAATATGGCCGGCGCGATTCTCCTTGATGTCCTGCACCCTCGCCTCGAGGGCCGCGTGCAGGGTGAAGATCGGCTCGGATTCCTCGTAGAGCGTGCGCGCCTCGGCTGTGGGGAACAGGCGGTTGTTGACGCGCTCGAACAGCGGGAAGCCGACCTGGCTTTCGAGATGCTTGATCGCGTTGCTGACGGCCGGCTGCGACAGCCCCAGTTCCTGCGCAGCACGAACCGTCGTCTCGCAGCGGACGACCGCCCGCAGAAGCTCGATCTGGCGAAGGTTCATATGATCGGTCCAAATAGAGTGTGCCCACACTATTCGGTCAGCAAATCATATGCCAGCTTTCTGACTCGTGAGAGGTGCTCAGGCCCAGCGCAGGCTCGGCGGCGAGAGCTCGTCGACCGAGCGCCCGGCCCAGTCGAGCGAGGAGGCCTTGGCCAGCGCCCGGCGCTGCGCCTGTTCCAGCCCGTCGGAGGCGGCCTGATAGTCCATGGTCAGGACCTTGCTGCCAGCGACCACCTGCTTGCCCTGCACGAAGACATGGGAGACGGCCCGGTCGGCAGCCGCGTTGATCAGGCTCTTTAGCGGGTCGCGGGTCGGGCGCATCATCGGGTGGGTGAGGTCGACCATGACGAGGTCGGCCTGGGCGCCCTTGGCGAGGCGGCCGATATCGTCGCGGCCGAGCAGCTTGGCGCCGCCCAGCGTCGCGGCGCGGAAGACCTGTCCGGTCGTCACCACGGCATGGCTTTCGCCGGTGATGCGGGCATAGACGCCCGCATGGCGCAGTTCCTCCAGCATGTTGTGCGGGAAGGTGTCGGTGCCGATGCCGATGTTGACGCCGGCCTTCAGATAGCGGCCGAGGTCACGCAGCGTGAAGCCGCGCCGGCCGAAGACGGTCGGGCAATGCGCCACCGACGTGCCGGTCTCGGCGAGGCGCGCGAGATCGGTCCGGGTCGGCCAGCGCACCCAGGGATGGTCGTCGAGGAAGATCGCATGGGCGATCGAGGCGTTCGGCGCGAGGAAGCCGACGCTGTCCAGCCACTGGATCGGCGAGAGCCCGCTGCGGCGGACCATCTCGTGGAACTCGCTGATCGACTGGCCGGCATGGGTCTGGATCGGAATCTTGCGCTCGTTGGCAGCCGCGATCGAGGCACGGAACAGCTCCTCCGTGCAGGTGTCGATCTGGGCCGGGCAGGCGAGGCCGGAAAGCCGGCCGGATTCATGGGCGAGCGCGGCGTCGATGACCTTGAAGGCGTCTTCCATCGCCTTGCGGCCGGCGGCATCGTCGAGCTCGTATTCGACCTGATAGCCGTTGCGGGTGAACCAGCGGCCGTTGCGGTACATCGGCGCCATGACCATGCGCAGGCCGGAGGCCGCTGCGCGGTCGAGCCAGCCCTCGCTCGGGAATGAGAGGTCGACCAGCGTGGTCGTGCCGGACATCAGCAGTTCCGACCAGGCGACGTGGTTCAGATGCGGGATGCCCTCGGCATCGGCACGGAAGAGCCAGAGGAACTCGTAGAGCGACGAGTTGTAGAGCTTCGGCGTGCCGACCTCGTCGGTCATGCCCTTGTTGCCGGGCTCGCTCGATGGGTGCGAGTGGATGTCGACGAGACCGGGCATGACCATGAAGCCAGCGCCGTCGATCTCGCGCGCGACCGCGCCGGTGAAGCCACCGCCGAGATGCAGGATGCCGCTTTCGTCGAAGACGACATCGAGATTGCGGCGATAGACATGGTCGTCGGCCGCCGGATCATAGGCGATGACGATGTCGGCGTTGCGGATGCGGGTGATCATGATGCGGTCGCTGGTCCTGCTCATCGAGGTCATCCCGGACAAGCCGCGTCAGCGGCGCCGATCCGGGATCCATGCCTGAGCCGTTCCGGCATGGATCCCGGGTCTCCGCTTCGCTCCGCCCGGGATGACGGCGGAGCGAGAATGGCCGGGCTCAGCCGGCTTTCTTTTCCTGCGCGAGGAAATGCTCGGCGATCTCCTTGCCAGTGGCGATCCAGACATCGCCGTAGCCGCGGGCCCGCGCCAGGAAGTCGCGCATGATGCCGATGCGCATCGGGCGGCCGGAAACCTGCGGGTGCATCACCATCGAGACGAGACCGCCCCATTCGCGGGTCTGGTCGAGCTCGTCGTTCCAGATCGAGAGCACATGCTCCTTCGGGAACATCGGACGCGGGCTGAAGCGCTGCGACAGGCCGTAGAGCCAGTCATCGAAGGACATGTTGACCGGCAATTCGACCGGGCCCTTCGAGCCGTCGCGCAGCTTGTGGCGATAGGGCCGGATGTCGTCGCGGAAGGAGGAGGAGTAGACGATGCCCTTCTCGCGGAGATAGCCGAGCAATTCGTCATAGTTCTCGCCCGAGGGCGCGCGGTAGCCGACCGGCGTGACGCCGAGGATGCGCTTAAAGATATCGAGCGTCTTGTCGATCTCCTCCTTGTCGACGGCGAAGTCAGCGGGGTCGGGCCGCTTATGCGAGTAGCCGTGATGGCCGACCTCGTGCCCGTCCTTGACGATGGCCTCGCACATCCCGGGATGGACCTCGACGACCCAGCCGGGGATGAAGAAGGTCGCCTTGATCTCCATCGCGCGGAGCTGATCGAGGATCTTGGGCACGCCGACCCGCTCCTCGTAGCCGCCGAAGGAGAGCGTCACGAGCCGGTCGGTGTTCTTGGCGTCGTATTGCAGCCAGGCCGTCTCGGCGTCGACGTCGAAGGCGGGGAACACCGCGCATCGGTAGCCGGCCGGCCAGGGATAGTCCGGGGCCGGGTCCGAGAGATTGGCGATGCGGTGGGGGAAATCGGTCAGCATGACAGGCGTCTTTCGCGAGAAAGCGCCCCGCCTCGGAGCGGGGCGCGATGGGAGCGGTTGGTACTCGGGTTCAGTTCTTGGTTTCGCCGTTGATCATGAGCTTGTCGACCTTGGCGTCGGCCAGCTCCCATTTCTTCAGCACGGCGGCATAGCTGCCATCGGCGAGCATTTTGGCGAAGGCCTTGGCGACGGCGTCACGCAATTCGGTGTCCTTCTTGGCGAAGGCGAGGCCCTGATAGACGGTGGTGAAGGGCGTCCCCAGGATCGCGTAGTTCCCCGGCTCCTGGCCCATCAGATAGGGCAGAGTCTCGCTGCCCTGGACGGCGGCGTCGAGCCGCTTCTGCCGGAGCTGGGTGCGTGCGTCGGCCGAGCCTTCCGTGCCGACGATCTGCAGTGCAGGCTTGCCCTTGGCCTCGCAGTTTTCCTTGCTCCAGCCTTCCATCTCCTTCGGGAAGGAGGTGCGGCGGCTGGCGCCGACCTTCTTGCCGCAGAGGTCCGCGAGGTTCTTGAACTCGTCCTTGCGGTCGGCATTGGTGTAGAACTGCGCGCCGGAGGCGAGATAATCGACGAAGTCGAGCGTTTCGCGACGGCTCGGCAGGTCGCTCATCCCCGACAGGATCATGTCGACGCGGCCTGTGGTCAGTGCCGGGATCATGCCCTCGAAGCTGATTTCCTCCCATTTGATGGTGATGCCGAGCTTTTTGGCCAGCGCGTTACCGAGATCGATGTCGAGGCCGGTCAGCGTGCCGGTCTTGGGGTCCTTGAACTCCAGCGGCGGGTAGTTCGGCACATTGGCGACGGAGAGCGTCTTCTTCTCGAGGATGCGTGCCGGCAGGCTCTGGGCCTGGGCGAGGCCCGTCGCGGCGCAGAGCGCGATGGCCGACAGGCCGAGCAGGATGGATGTCTTCGACATGGCTTTCCCCTTTTTGATCAGTGTCTGACGGCGTTGATGAAGGCTTTGGTGCGCGTTTCCTTCGGATCGACCAGGACCGAGCGGGGATCGCCGAGCTCGACGATCTGGCCCTGGTCCATGAACGCGACGCGGTGGCCGACATCCCGGGCGAAGCCGAGCTCATGGGTGACGCAGATCATGGTCATCCCGGTCTCCGCGAGGTCGCGCATCACCTTGAGCACCTCCGAGACCAGTTCCGGATCGAGCGCCGAGGTCGGCTCGTCGAAGAGCAGCAGCTCGGGGCGCATCGCGAGCGAACGGGCGATCGCGACGCGCTGTTGCTGGCCGCCGGAAAGCTGCGAGGGATAGGCGTCACGCTTGTCAGCGAGGCCGACGCGCTCAAGCAGGGCGAGCGCCCGGGCGGTCGCCTCCCTGGCCGGCTCGCCCAGCACCTGCACCGGTCCCTCGATGATGTTCTGCAGGGCTGTCAGATGCGGGAACAGGTTGAAGCGCTGGAACACCATGCCGATCGAGCGGCGCTGGCGGGCGATGGCGGCATCGTCAAGCTCATAAAGCTTGTTGCCCTCGCGGTGGTAGCCGACGCGCTCGCCGGAGACCCAGAGCGCGCCGCCATCGATGCGTTCGAGCTGGTTGATGCAGCGCAGGAAGGTGCTCTTGCCCGAACCGGAGGGGCCGATGATGCAGAGCACCTCGCCCTTGGGGATCGCAAGGTCGATGCCCTTCAGCACCTTAAGTGTGCCGAACTGCTTCTCGACCTTCTGGGCGAGGACGAGAGGGGCGCCGGCGAGATGGTCGGGGTCGACCGTCCGGACTTCGGAGAGGGCGGTCTGGGTCGGGATGTCGGTCATCGTGCCAGCCCTCAGCGCTGCGCCGGGGCGGCGACGCCGCGGGCGTAATAGGCCTCGATCCGACCCTGGATCAGGCTGAGGACGGTGACGACGACCAGGTACCAGATCGCGGCGACGATCAGCAGCTCGATGACCCGCGAATTGGCGTAGTAGATGTTCTGCGCGCTGTGCAGGATCTCGGCGAACTGGATGACGCTCGCCAGCGAGGTGAGCTTCACCATGCCGATGAACTCGTTGCCGATCGGCGGCACGATCACGCGCATGGCCTGTGGCATGATGATCCGCCGCAGCAGCTTGAGCCGCGTCATGCCGAGCGTCTGGGCCGCTTCGTACTGGCCGTTGTCGACGGAGAGCAGGCCGGCGCGCACCACCTCCGCGGTGAAGGCGCCCTGCTGGATGCCGAGGCCGAGCAGTGCCGCGACGAAGGGCGTCATCACCTCGACGGTCTTGAACGAGAACAGGCCGGGTATGCCGATGGTCGGGAAGACCAGCGCGAGATTGAACCAGAGCAGCAGCTGCAACAGGGCCGGCACGGCCCGGAAGAACCAGATATAGCCGACCGCCGTCATCGAGAGCACGGGATTGGCTGACAACCGCATCACCGCGAAGACGACGCCGAGCGCGATGCCGAGCAGCATCGCCAGGATCGCCATGACGATGGTGTTGACGAGGCCGGTCATGATGGCCTGGACGGTCAGGAACTCGGCGACATAGTTCCACTCGATCTGCCCGACCGCGAAGGCGCGCACGATCGCGGCCAGCGCGAGGCAAACCACGGCGGCGCCGATGATCCTGCCGAAATGCCGGCGGGGAACGATGATGAGGTTGTCGGATTCAGCGATCATCTTGCCTCGATGGCTTCAGGTCGTCGGAAGGCGATGAGCGGGCGCGGGCGTGCCGGGGCGCTGTCCGATCTTACCGGAGGGGAACCGGCTTGCGAGGCGGCTCCCCATGGCGCGTCTATGATTTATCCCGCTGCTGTATTCGCCTGGCTTATAAGCGGAGCCTGCGACGGCCTTCACGGGCCGTCGCCCAAGAGCCCGCATCACTGCCCGGCGTCGATGGCGGGTTCGGGAAGGGCCTGCCGCTCGAGGCCGAACTTCTTCAAGGCCTGCTGGTAGGCGCCGTTCTTCATGACGGCCGCAGTCGCCTTGGCGACGGCGTCGCGCAATTCGGTGTTCTTCTTCTCGAAGGCGAGGCCGAAGAGCGTCTTGTTCAGCGGCTCGCCGACGAAGGCATAGGTGTTCGGCTCATCCGCCATGAGATAGGCGACGTATTCGGGTCCGAGCACGGCGGCGTCGAGCCTGCCCTGCTTGAGATCGAGCCTCGTCGCCGTGGCGCCCGCCGTGCCGTTCACGGTGATCGCCGGCTTGCCCGCGGCGGCGCAGTTTTTCTCGCTCCACGCCACCGTGACCGGCATGTAGCTCGTGGTGCGCGGAGCCCCAACGGTTTTGCCGCAGAGATCGACATTGCCCTTCAACTCGCCCGCCTTGGCCGCCAGCGCGAAAGGCTGGGCGCCGGTGGCGAGGTAGTCGACGAAGGTGAGCTTGTCGCGGCGGGAGGGCAGATCGCTGATCGCGGTGCCGATCATGTCGATGCGGCCGGTGGTCAGTGAGGTCATGAGCTGCTCGAAGCTCATCTCCTCCCATTTGACCGGGACGCCGAGCTCCTTGGCGATCGCGTTGACGAGCTCGACATTGAAGCCGATGCGCTCGCTCGTCTTCGGGTCCTTGTAGGCCATGGGCGGATAGGTGCTCTCGATGCCGACCACGATGTGCCCGGCCGATTTGAGCGCGGCGGGCAGCGCGATGCCGGCTTGCTGAGCGGCGGCCGGCACCGCGGCCGCGAGGCTGAGCGCCGCTGCCAGGGCGGTTGCCGGAAGATGTCGGTTCACTGAAATCCAGGCGGTCATCGTCGTTCCCCGTTTTGTCGGCTTGCGAGATCGCCGGCCGCGAAGGCAGAACGATCCGCAGGCGGGCGCCGTTGTGGCGCCGCGGCGATCTTAGCGGGAGCGTTTCGGAACGGGGCGCGAGCCGGTGGCGTCGGGCTATGATTTATGTCCGGCCGCTATTCGGCGCGCTTATATGACGCGGCGGGCCCCTGAGGCGCGCCGGCCCCCAAGGGCCGGATAAATCGAGGAGATCGGAGAGCTGGAGCGGGTACCGGGAATCGAACCCGGGTATTCAGCTTGGAAGGCTGCTGCTCTACCATTGAGCTACACCCGCGACCGGCGCCAAATTCCCCATCATGGCAGTGGAAGTCAAGCGTTCAGCTCGCGCGTTCCAGCTCTCGGACCGGCTTCTGCACCTGTATGGCGTGCCGGGGCCGAAGAACGGCCGCCAGTGGCCGGAACGGATATGTTGCAGGAAAACGCAACCGCGGCTGGGCAGGCAGCGTCAGATGTGCCCGTCGAGCTGGGATCGGTCGCTTTGAAGAGCCGGCGAACCGCCTGATGCAGGCCTCGCCTCAGTGCCGGCCATCGCTTTGTTCACGACGATCAGCCGCAAATAGGGAGCTTTCGGAGGCATCCGATCCCGTGACGTCTCCGTGACGGCGTTCGCACGCCTGATCCTGGCACGCCGAAGTGCTGCAGAAAGCTTGCTTCCGGGTTTCATTCACTTGATTTCCAGCGCCGCGCCTGAAGCGTTTCAGAACGGATGGCGGAAAACATCCCCTATTTGGAGGAGAGGCGCGAAATGATTCGCAGGATCGCCGGGCTGGATCAACCAAACCGGCGCATGCCCAAGAGTCGCCTGGATAAGGATCGTCTGGATCGAGCATGAGCCGGCGTTCTGGTCATCCAGGCGGCGCTGACGGCATGAATGTGCTTGCCGCTGCGGCCCCGCCCCGCCCACGACGGAGAGGCAGGGGAGTGCAGCTTGGCTCGCGCTCGCTCAGAAGCCGAAGTTGAAGCCGGCCTTGAGGATATCGCCCGTCGTGCGGCTGCGCATGGATGCATATTGGCCGGGCGCCAGCCCCGTGAAGTCTCGCAGGGGAAGCTTCTGGTTGCCAAGGTCGTAGTGGGTGTAGTCCAGCCGGATCGTCGTGCCGGGCAGGATCGCATATTCGACGCCGCCGCCGACGGCCCAGCCACTGGCCAGCGGCGAGCGTGAGCCGGCCGCGCCCGAGACTGCGGCCGGATTGTCCGGCGTGATCAAGCCCTTCTGGTCCAGGAGGCCGTAGGCATAGCCGCCGGTGCCGTAGATCAGGAAATCGCCGAGCACGAAGCCGGCGCGGGCCCGGACGGTGCCGAGCATCGAGAGCTCGGTTTCCGCGCGGGTCGTGAAGCGCGTGCCGCCCGGATTGGCGGAAGCGTTCTGGCTTCCGCCCAGACGGGTGGCGGAGAGGTCGGTCTCGGCGCCGATCACCACGGCGCCGATCTGGTAGTTGAAGCCGAACTGCGCGCCGCCGACCATGCCATTGCCGTCCGGCGACAGCCGGCCGGGCAGCGCTGCCGGATCGATGGCGCTGGGAGCAGGAACCGGGGCGCCGAAGACGGTCGTGTTCGTGATGACGGTCGTATTCGTGACGGTGGTCTGCGTCGTCGGGAAGGAGTTGGTCGGAAGATTGGTGGTCGTTGTTGTTGTCGCTGTCGTTGTCGCAGTTGTCGTCGTGTTCGTGCTCGGTATCACCGTCGGGCTGCCATAGGGGCCGGCGACCGAGGTTCGCCCGTTCTGGCGCCCGGCGCCGAGGGAGCCACCGACATAGAAACCGGTCCAGCGCGGCCGTTCCGGCAGGAGCATCGGCACGGCCGGCGCCATCGCCTGCTGCTGTGCCGGGGGAAGCGGCGGCGTGTAGGGCGGCGCCCGGCGCGGGAAGCTGTGGGCCGGGGCGACGCCGCGCGGTGTGTAATCGGCGCGGCGCGTGCGGGGCTGCGCGGGCAGGGCAGGGCAGACCGGGCAGGTCTGGGCGACCTGGACGCGGTTGCGGCTCGGGGCCGTTTCAGCGAGCCGGATGGCGGCCTGGACATGCGACGACACCGGATAGAGCCGCGCATAGAGCTTGAAGGCTTCGGCGTCGCCGGCCAGCACCGTCTCGGCCCAGGCCCGTTCCTCGGTCCGCTGGGAGAGGATGCGCTGCAGGCGCAGGGCGCTCTGGTCGTCGAGATTGGCGGCGAGCACCGTCCCATAGATGTCCGGCCGGTCCCAGGCGATGGCGGTCCGCGTGGCGTCGGCCGGCGACATCCCGCGCAGCGAGGCTGGCGTCGGGCGTGCCGCGAGCGGCACGTTGCCGGCCATGGCTGTCTGCGCCGGCGCCATGCCGGCCTGACGCGGGAAGAAGGCGAATTCGGTGATGAGCGAGGAGGTGTCCCAGGGAATCTGGACGCCGTTGGTCGTGTCATAGACCGCCAGGCGGATGCGCCGGAAGATCTGCTCGACCGGCAGGCCGGGCTCGCGGGCCTCTTTCAGGAAGGCCGTGGTGAAGGGGCTGTTGGGCCCGGTGCCGTCAGCCGCGGCGGAGCCTGGCGAGGTGGCGAAGGCGACGAAGGTGCCGCTGCCGGAATCGACGCGGGCGAGGCCGGCCTCGCTACGGGCGCCGTCATTGGCTCCGTCGACGATCTGGAGGGCGAGGCCGCGGGAGAGCTCCCGTCCTGCGAAGGGATTGTCGCGACAGGCGTCGAGGATAGCGATCTTGGACTTGGCGCCGGCGCCATCGAGGCGGCGCAGGATCTCGCTCAGAGACAGCGCCTGGCTCGGGATATTGGCTGAGGTTTCGGGGCGGATATCCGTGGGAAGGATATAATTGGCGCCGTCGAGCTGGACGGCATGCCCTGCATAATAGACCAGCGCCGTCGTGTCGGGACCGCTCTTCCTGACCTTGTCGATGAAGACGTCGAGCGCGCCGCGCAGGCCGGCGAGCGACAGGTCGAGAGCGGGCGTGATGTCGAAACCGGCATCCTGCAGCATGGCGCGGGTGGCGCTGGCGTCGTTGAGGGCGTTGGGGAGCTTGGTGACGTTGGCATAGGCGCCGTTGCCGATCACGAAGGCGTAGCGCTTCTGCTGTGCGAAGGCCGGGGTCGCGCCCAGGCCGAAGGCAGCGAAGGCCATCGCCGCCATGACGCAGAGAAACGCGTGAGCCCAGGCCTGGATCCGCATCCTCGTGTCCTTTGTGGTGTCAGCGAAACGACTCGCAAGGACTTGTGTGGCGTCTGCGATTCCCGACGGCATCCGCCATATGATGGAGCTTGCGCTCCACTGCAGGCGAAGCAAGCCGAAACAAGGCCGGGCAGAGGCTCGTTGCTATTCGCTGCTGGCTGGATATTGCCGAGTGTTTCCGGAAGCTTGGTCTTTGACCCTAGGGCATTGTCTCAACCGAAGGCGGCGTATTGTGACGTTTTTGCCATAGGCCTGCGCCTTGCTTGGCCTCGCCTTGGGAGATGGCGCCGGACGCTCCTTCAAATGGATGAAGCGCCGCGCGCGGCCATAGGCTGCAATGCGGGTCGCGATGACGAGCGATCCAGCGATCAACCCTTACGACGCGGTGGCCTATCCGGCGCATTCCTTTGCGCAGACGCACCCGTCGCGCCTGGCGACGATCGCGCATTTCCACGGGATGCAGCCGGCGTCGCCAAGGGCGATGCGCGTGCTGGAGCTGGGCTGCGGGCGCGGCGGCAACCTGATCCCGATGGCGGTGCAACATCCCGGAAGCCGCTTCCTCGGCATCGACCTGAGCGGGGATTCGATCCGGCAGGCGAATGCCGGGGCAGCCGAGCTCGCGCTGTCGAACATCGCCTTCGAGCAGCGCGACATCCTCGCTGTCACGGCCGAGATCGGCGCCTTCGATTACATCATCGTCCACGGCGTCTATTCCTGGGTGCCGGACCCGGTGCGCGAGCGGATCATCGCCCTGTTCGGCGAGCTGCTGGCGCCGCAAGGGGTTGCCTATGTCAGCTACAACGCGCTGCCGGGCTGCCGCTTCCGCGATATGGCGCGCGACATCATGCTGTTCGAGACGCGCCATATCGCCGATCCGCGCGAGCGGGTGCGGGTCGCGCGGGCGGCGCTCAAGGCCTATGCCGAGGCCAGCGATCCGGAGAACTATCACGGCGCCATTCTGCGCCAGCGGCTGCAGCAGATCGAAGAACTCGCCGACAACGTGCTCTACCACGACGATCTCAATCCGATCGCGCGGGCTTTCGCCTTGCACGAGGTGCTCGATGCCGGCGCGCGGCACGGCCTGCAATTCCTGGCGGAGGCCTCATTTCCCAACCTGTACGGCGCCTCGAAGGGGCCGGCGCAGCGGATGCTGGCGGAGATCCCCCTCGATCAGCCGCTGCGGCGCGAGCAGACCATCGACCTGCTGATCGGCCGGCCCTTCCGCGAGACGTTGCTGTGCCGGGCGCAGGTGCCGCTGCGCCGGGGCGTCAGGGCGGATTCGTTACGGCCCTATTGCCTTGCCGCGGATGTCCAGCCGGTGCAGGAGGGCGCGGAGGAGCAAGGGCCGGGCGTCGAGCGCTTCGCTTTTGCGGAAGGCGTCAAGCTCTCTGTGGATCTGCCGGCGTGCAAGGCGGCCTTGAGAATCCTGGGAGCGGCCTGGCCGGCGAACATGGCCTATGCCGATCTCGTCGCGCAGGCGCTGGACGTTGCCGCCGCCGAGGCGGGAGCGGGTTTCGATCGCGATCGCGAGACCGCGCGGCTGGAAGAGGCACTGACCGCGATCTTCAAGGCTGGGCTGCTCGATATCAGGCTCGAACCGCCTCCGCTCACGACCATCATCACCGAAAGGCCGCAGGCGAGCCGGGTCGCGCGCTGGCAGGCCGCGAACGCGGCCGAGGTGACCGATCTGCGCCACCGCACCGTGCTGCTCGACAGTGCCGTGGTGCGGAAATTCATCTGCCTGCTCGATGGCTCGCGCGACCAGCGCATGCTGCTCGCCGACATGAATGCCTTCTTCGGCGAGGCGCGTGCAGCGAGCATCGTCGAGCCGGGCCTGCCCGAGCGGGCGACGGCGGAAGAGGTTGCGATGCATCTCAAGGACGTGGCGCGGCTCGGGCTGCTCCATGGCTGACGATTGTCGCGCGCAGCGGTGCGGCGTAACCTTGGGTCAATGTGAGGTGGAGCGCGGATCGTCGGGATGAGCGAGCGCTTCCGGCAGTTCCAGGTCGCGTTTCCGGAGGAAGCCTGCCTCGCAGCGCTGATGCGCCTGCGCCATGGCGGCACGACCATGGCCTGTCCGGCCTGCGGCCGGCCGGCGACCTTCGAGCCGCGCCCGAAGCTGCGCGGCTTTTCCTGCAACCATTGCAACTACATGATCCATCCGGCGGCCGGTACGCCGCTGGAAAGCCGGCGCATCTCCCTGCAGCGCTGGTTCTTCGCCGTGAAGCTGATGGCCGAGCCATCGGCGAAGGCGGCTGTCACGGCCTTGACCCGCGAGGCGGGCCTGCCCCAGCTCGCAGCCAAGCGCCTCGTCGATGAATTGACCGCACTCGGCGAAAAGGGCGGTCCCTCCTGGCTCCTCGCCTTGCGCGAACTTGTGACCGGCAAGGGCGAGCCGCAAGCCGCTTCTGCCGCCGCCCGGCCGATGCCGCCGCAGGCGCCGGAACGGCCTGTCCCTCGGCCGCCAGCCCCGCCGCCGCTGCCCCGTCCGGTCGCCGAGGCCAATGTTCCGCGTGCGCCACCGCTGCCGCGCGAACCGGCGATGCCGAAGGCGCCGCAGCCGTCATCACCATCTCCGTCGCCTGCGCCACGGACAGCGCGACCGGAGCCCGAGGCTCCCGCTGCCGCTCCGAAGAAGGCGTTCTCGGGCCGCATGGCGATGGCGGGCATTGCGGCGGGCGTCGTCTGCGTCGTCGCGGCCATCGTGGGGCTGGCCTATGCAAGGCTGCAGCAGCAGGACAGGCCGCCGGACAATACCGAATTCGCTTCGGAGCAGGGGATCCCGGCGCTGAAGGACGCCCCGGCGCGGCCGTCCTTGATCCTCTCCTCCGTCGAGCAGGATCTGGAGGGCGCGCGGCAGGCGGCCCAGTTCGCGCTCGACAACGATCCTTCGCTCGCCAACATCAAGGCGCAGGACGACGCGCCGACGCAGCAGATCCCGGTCAACCAGTTGCAGTTGCCGTCCAACATCCTCCTGGTGCCGCCCAAGGCGCAGGGCAGTGTGTCGGCGCCGGCGGGGCCGGCCTCGCCAAGCGGAGCGCCGCAGCCGCCGCCGGTGATCTCCAGCGGCGACCCGGACCAGGTCCTGACCTTCGGGCCGATCAAGATCCGCCGTCATCTCGTCGACACCATCGTGCGCGCGAGCAAGGTCGTCGGTGCCGATCCGACGCTCTTGATGGCTGTCGCGGACAAGGAATCTTCGTTCTCGACGGCGGTGAAGGCGCAGACTTCCTCGGCGACCGGGCTCTACCAGTTCATCGAGCAGACCTGGCTCGGCGTGATCTACGAATTCGGCGCGAAGCACGGGCTCGCGGCGGAAACCAAGCTGATCGGCAAGTCCGGCCGGCAGTTCGTCGTCACCGATTCCTCGCAGCGCCAGCGCATCCTCGACATGCGGCGCGAACCCTATATCTCGGCGCTGCTGGCGGCAGAGATGCTCAAGCGCGACACGTTGCGGCTCGAGCGGGCGCTCGGCCGCCATCTCACCGGCGGCGAGATCTACCTGATCCATTTCCTTGGGCCCGATGCCGCGCAGACCTTCATCGAGACGATGGAGGAGACGCCGGGCGTCAAGGCCGCGGAGCTCCTGCCGAAGCCGGCGCAGGCCAACCGGCCGATCTTCTACGTCGATGCCGGCGGCGAGACCAAGACGCTCTCGGTCTCCGAGGTCCACAAGAAGTTCAACGATATGATCAAGATCAGGCTCGACCGCTACAGCGCGGTCAGGCCGACGATGGGGGCGGGCGTCGCCCGGCCGCAGCCGAAGAAGTGATGGCCTTGATCGCGTGCCTCTCGCCGCGGGCAATCCCGCGCGCGGCGTTTCATTCCCCGCGGGGCCGGGGCTCGGGAAGGAGTGATGACCATGGCCGGCAATCGTTTCGAACAGGTCGACGGGCCGCAGGCCGATGCGATCACGCTCAGCCTGTCGGAGCGCGGCGGCGAGGCTTTCGGCCGGGTCCATTGCCCGGCGGAGCTGGCGGCGGGCCATCTCGTCAACGATTTCGTCAGCGACGAGATGGCTGCCAAGGACGCCTATCGCACCGCGATCCGCCTGGCCAACGAGATCAGGGCTCCGATCGTGGTCGAGGACGTGGCGGGCGTCTGGCAGGACGAGTGGGGCGTGCTCTACCGGGAGATGTGAGGGCGCCGGTCGCGCACCCCTGTCATTGCTCCGCTTGGCTCGCAATGACGGGGCCGCGCTCCTCACTCGATGCGGAAATACTTGACCCCGAGGCCGAGCTTGCCGGTCTGGCGGGCGAGGTCGAGCTTGAGATTCCCGAAGAAGTCACCGGCAGGCGAGGGGTTGGGACCGGAAAGTGCCGGCAGCGGCTCCTGGCTGACGAGGGCGAGCACCGTCTGCGGGCGGGCCGCGCCGCCGGTCGATTCGAGCTTCAGGTTGAAGCTCACCTTGTCGCCCTCGCGCTTCATGAAGCTCGCGAGATTGTAGACGAGGCCGTCATCGCCGATCAGCACGACATCGAGATTGAGGCCGCCGCCGGCCTCGACCGAGCCGTTGAGTACCTCGCCGCTCTTCATGTTGAACGAGCCGATCTGCAGCTTCACGTTGCGATCGATCGCGAGGCCGGGCTGGCGCAGGAAATCGGCCATGGGGCACTGCGCCTTGGTCAGCGGGCGCAGGTTGATCTGTGCCTCGAAGCCCTGCGCCGCCTTGAAGGCGCTGTCGAAGGCGACGAAAGGCTCGGTGCCGCTGCCGAAGCCTTCGAGCACGGCCTTGCGATCGCCGATATCGATCGGCCAGAGGAAGAAACAGGAGCCGCCGTCATAGTCGCGGACGAAGCGTTCGATCCGCTCTGCCGGCGTGCGCGCATCGGGTTCCTTCACGATCGGCGGAGACTGCTGGGGATTCGTATTTTCGCCGGGAGGCTTCTGCGTGTTGATGGCGACCGGCGATTTCACCGGGGGCTTGGTGTCGACACCGGGCGGCGTGAGAGGCGGGGGCGTGATCGCGGGCGGCCTTACGGGAGGCGCCACCGGTGGCGTGGGCGGAAGCTGCGTGCCGTTTTCGGCATCGACAGCAAGCTGGCCATCGGCCGGCTTCTGCTGCGTCGTCTGCGGGGGCGAGGAGAGTGGCGGGCTCGCATTGTCCGGCGTGGCCTTGGGGCCACCGGAATCGCTCCGTCCCGAAGCCGCGGTTTCGGGCTTGGTCTCGGTCAGAGCCGGCGGGTTGCCTCCGGGGGACTCGGTTCGGCCGGAAGGTGGCGGTTCGGAGAGCGGGGGCGGGGAATTGGCCGGAAGGCGTGCGGTCTGGCTGGTTTCGGCCGGCCTCAGGGCCGTCCAGGCATAGAAGCCGCCGCCGGCCAGCAGGGCGAGCGCGGCGATGCCGGCGACCAGCGGCAGCGGTGAACGCGCCTGCTTGCCGGCTGATCGGCTGGCGGCCGCTGCGGCCTTCTTGCCGACCGGCTGCGGCTGCCAGGCGGCGATTTCGGCCATGTCGGCCGGACGGTTTTGCGGGTCGGGTGCCAGCATCCGCACCAGCAGAGGGCGCAAGCTGGCGGTGACCTGCGAGAGATCGGGCAGGCGGCGGCGCTTGTCGAGGATGTCGGCCTGGCTGCCGCCCATGTCGATGGCGTGTCCGGTCACCGCCTGCGCCAGCACGAGCGCGAAGGAATACATGTCCGAGCGGCCCGAGACATCGCCGCCATAGAGGCCGAGCTGCTCGGGCGAGACATAGTTGTATTTGCCGGCGAAGCCGGAGCCGATCACCGTGCCCTCGCCGAGGATGCTGGAGCGGGCGATCCCGAAATCGATGATCTTGGCGCGCGAAGGATCGCCGCCCGGCAGGATGATGTTGTCGGGCGAGATGTCGCGGTGGATGATGCCGAGCCGGTGCGCGGCATGCAGGCCCGGCGCGACGCGCTGGCGCAGGATGTCGGCTTCCTCGATCGTCAGCGGCCGCTCCTTGATGCGCTCGGAAAGCGGCTGGCCATCGACGAACTCCATCGCGAGATAGGGCGATTCCGTCACCGGATCGATGGTGAAGACGTAATAGCGGACGATGGCCTCGTTATAGAGGTTGTGCAGGGCCGCCGCCTCGCGCCGGAATAGGGCGAGGGCCGCCTCGTCGCGGGCCATCTCGGGCCGGATCATCTTGATCGCGACCGCATCGCCGGTCTGGATTGCGCGGCCGCGATAGACCTCACCCATGCCGCCGACCGCGATCAGGCTCTCGATCTCGTAGATGCCGTTGAGCTTCGTGCCGATGCGGGCATTGGCACGGGGCGCGATGACGGTGCGCTCGGAGTCGTCGCTCATGGCGTGTTACTCCCTGGCGTGCTGCTCCCTGCCATGCGCCGGTTCGGCATCCAGCGTGTCCGTTCGGCCTGGCCTTGTCGATAGCGGACGATGATGATCGTGACGTTGTCGCGCGCGCCGCGTTCGAGCGTCAGGGCGAGCAGGGCGTCGCAGGCGGTCTGGGCGCTCTCGGTCTCGACGGCGCGCAGGATCTCGGTATCCGCGACATGTTCGGTCAGCCCGTCCGAGCAGAGGAGGAAGGTGTCGCCATCGGCGATTTCGCCGCTCTCGATATCGAGCTCGGGCGTCTCGTGCACGCCGATGGCATGGGTGATGACGTGCCGGCGCGGCGAGCGCTTCGCCTCCTCGGCGGTGAGCAGCCCGCGGTCGACCATGTCCTGGACCTCGGTGTGGTCGCGCGAGATCTGGGTGATTTGCCCGGAGCGGACGAGATAGATGCGGCTGTCGCCCGACCAGACGCAGGCGAAATGGCGCCGGTGGACGAGCAGCACCACCAGCGTCGCGCCCATGGTAGCGCCGCGCTTGCGGATCTCCTCGCGCAGCGTCTCGTTGGCGCCGAGCACGCTGTCTTCCAGCATCGCCAGCAGATCGGGCGCCGAGCCCGCGGCGCCCACCGCTTCGAGCGCGGCGACCACGGTCGCGCTGGCAAGCGCGCCGTTCTCGTGCCCGCCCATACCGTCGGCGACCGCCCAGAGGCCGATTTCCGGCCGCAGGATGAAGTTGTCCTCGTTCGCCTTGCGCACCTTGCCGGTATGGCTGATGCAGCCGGTTTCGAAGTCTGAGGCCTCGCGTGGGGCTTCGTTCATGGCGCAACCCTCATGAGCTGACGCGCTTGGGTTCGAGATGGGCATCGAAACGACCCGTCAACAGGCCGGAGAAGAGGTAAGGGTCCGGCAATGCCTGACCGGTCAGCGCCAGCGGTTCGAAATTCGGCCCGCCGATTGTCCAGAGATAGGAGGCATGAGCATAGGCACGGGCATGATCCTCGACGCGCAGGGCCGCCAGCCGCTCGGGGAAGCCGGCAGCGGTCGCGGCGCTGACGATGGTGCCATCCGAAAGGCGCACCATGTCCTGCGGCGGGGCGGCGAGGAGGTGGTCATTGGGGACGGGCAGGGCGGTCAGTCTTTGCGCCACGGCCTCGTAGCTCGCTCCCGGATCGAGTGCTTGCAGCAGAAAATCCTCGACCGCCTCGAACCATGGGTCCTGCGGGTCGAGTTCCGGCGGCGGGATCGCTGCGCCGGGGCCGGCGGCGGCAAGGACGGTCAGCGGGAAATAGCGGCCGACGCCGTCGACCGAGGGCATGAAGGCGCCCGCGACCGTCTGCCCGCCGGCCTGCGCGCCGCCCAGCCAGAAGCGCCAGATCGGAGCGTTGAGATAGGCCTCCTGCCAGCGATTGCCGAGTTCGAGCCGGCTCGCGGTCAGCCCGCCCTGCAGCCATTTCTCGTAAGGCCCGAGGAAGCCGGAGGGGGCGTTCAGCGCGATGAAGTCGCGCTTGGCCGGAAGCTTGCCGAAAAGGCCGCAGCTCAAGGCTCAAATCCCGGATGGGCAGCGGATTTCCCGCAGCGCCGGCAGGATCAAGGGGTTCTTGAGCGAGCCGACGCCGAAGGAATAGCCGACCTGCCGGCCGCCGGCATTGAGCGTGAAGCCGACATTGTCGCCCTGCTTCAGCACGGAGCCGGCATCGAGCAGACGGAAGAAGGACCAGGTGCCGTCCTTCTCGAAGAGCTTGGCCTCGCCCTGGGCAGCGTTGCCGCTCTGTGAGCCCGAAGAGAAGAAGCCGCCGCCGAACATGCCGCCCGAGGCGTTGCCACTGGCCCCGCCGAGCGTCAGCGTCACCGCCGTCTTGCCGACGCCGCCGCCCGGCCACATCACCGGGGCCGGCGTGTTGACGCCCTGCTGGCTGGTCACGGTGAAGCCGTTGATTTCCAGCTTGGCGCTCGAAGCGTCCGCCGAGAGCGCGGTCGGCGTCACCACCATCTGGAAGGAGGGCAGGTTGCCGCCGGTCGGGAAGAAGGCCTCCTTGATCTCGCTGGCGCGCTGGAATTCGCGCAAGGTCGTAGGCGATAGGGCGCGCGCGACGCGGCTGTCGACGCGCCAGCTCCATTGCGGCTTCGAGGTATCGACGAAGGGTTCCAGCCGCTCCTTGTAGAACTTGTCCATGATCTGGCCGGGGGCGAAGAGCCGGGCGAAATCGGCGAGCGGCACGTCGCGGGCGCTGGCCTTGGTGAAGGGATAGCGGTTGGTGACGATCTCGTTGCAGACGCCGGTCACCTGTTCCGCCAGTGCCTGCCTGAGCAGGGCGACGGTGGCGCCGGTGGCATCGCCCTCGAAATCGTTGACCGCCTGCACGATCATGCCGTCGAAGGGCGCGGGGTAGCGCGAGGAATTGGCGCGCAAGGTTGCGATCAGCGGCACGAGCGCCGCATTCGCCGCCGCCGACTGGGACGGATTGGTCGCGGCGATGGCGAGGTTCTGGCTGATCTCCGAGAAGGTCTGGAGGAGCTGGTCGACCGGCCGGCGGCCGAGATCGCCGTCGACGAGGACGTGGTAGGGCTTGAACTGGGCCTCGATATCGGCGCCGAGCGAGACGTCGTTGCTGCCGGCGAGCACGCGGTCGACGCCGGCCGAGGCCATCGGCAGGTTGGCGCCGAGACGGCCGAGCGCCTGGCTGGCGCGCTCGTCCAGCGTCTGCGCCGCGTTCTTCGCGGCGGTCTGCGCGACGGCCTTCTTCGCGTTCGGGCGCTCCTTGGTGAGTTGCGTCTCGTCGCGCAGGGATTCCAGCACCTGCTTGAAGGGCGATGTCGCCGCCGAGATGGCGCTGAGCGCGACATAGCGCGGTTTATCGGCATTGAGCGGCCGGAGCTTCAACCGCCGCAGCGTCTTCTGCCAGGTCGCGACATAGTCACGGCTGTAGAGCTTCATCAGGTCCTGGAACAGCGTCGCGTATTGCGCGGTGATCGCCTGCTGGTCGACATTCTCGCCCAGTACCCAGCGCTCCTTCTCGATGCGGTCGCCGATATCGCCGAGCCGGCCGATGAAGGCGCTCTGGAAGCCGTCATAGGTGTAGAAATACGGCACGCGGACCTGGTCGAGATCCTCGCCGCCAACACCTTCGAAGACCAGCCGGACATCGGAGCCGCCGCGCTGCGAGACGACCCAGTCCTTGGCGCTGTCGCTGCGGGATTGCGTGCGCAGGAGCTCATAGGCGCGCTCGGCGATGCTGAGGCGGCGCAGCGTCCGCTGGCTCTGCTCGATCAGCGACTGGTTGAGCTTTACCATCGGCTCGCCCGTGCCCTCGTCGAGGTCGAGCATGGCGGTCAGGTGCTCCTCCAGCGCCTCGCGGCCCTTGGCGTTGGCCGGGCCTGGGAAGAGGTTCTCGGCCCAGTCCAGCCGCATCCAGGAGGTGACGAGGTCGCGGTCCAGCTTCGCCTGGCCGCCGATCATCATGTAGACCTTGAGCGCCTCGTAGACGAAGCCGGGATTGTTGGCCTGCTGTTCGAGCTGCTCCTCCAGGCGGAAGATGATGCGGGGCCGCAGCATCCGCTCCAGACCCTGCTGGTAGGTGATCTCGCTCGCGTTCTGGAGGCGCTCGCGCTGGCTGAGCCCGAAGGTGGCCAGCGTCGGCGTCGGCTCGGCTTGCGTGGCGTAGCCGGCCGGCATGTTCCGGAGCTTGTGCAGCAGCGGCAGGACACGGCTGAAATTGCGGTCGGAGATCGTGGTCTCCTGCAGCACCGGAGCTGCGGCGCTGCGATAATCCGAGAGGCCGTAATTGGTCGCGGTAATCAGGTCGCTGTTGCGCGAAAAACTCGTCCACCACAGGCCGAGCGCGGCGAGCGACAGCAGCGCGACCGTTGCGAAGCCGGCGATGCGCAGGGCGGTCGTGCGTCGCGCGGCGCCGAGATCGGTCGAGACCCAGCCGGATTCGCCGATCACCACCTTCTGGATCAATTCGGTGAGGAAATAGCTCTTGCCCTTGCCGGAGAAGGAGGCCGCGCCGGCATGGTCCGAGCCGAAATTGCGCGAGAGCGCGCCGATCAACTGGTCGATCGGCGTTCCCTCCTGCGTGCCCGAGGTGAAATAGAAGCCGCGCAAAGTCGCATTGGCGTGGTAGCGCGTCGGTTCGAAGACGCGGGTCAGGAACTCGACGATCGAACGCTTCAGCGTCGCCATCTGGCTGGGGCAGCCGAAGATCTGGGCGCGCGCGGTCGGGTTGTGCTCGTCCTGCAAACGATCGGGCAGGCGCTCGTTCAGCCGCTCGATCAGCGCGTCATATTCCGGCGGCACGTCGCCGATCATGTTGCGGGTCTTGTCGGCGGTCTGGAAGGTGTGGCCCCAGACCATGCGCCGCTGCGGCTCGGTCAACTGGCCGAAGAACTCGTTGAAGCCGGCGATCAGGTCGGCCTTGGTGAAGATCGCATAGACCGGGAAATCGACCTTCAGCCGCTCGTGCAGTTCGAGCAGGCGGGCGCGGATCGCGTCGGCATGGGCTGCGATCTCCTCAGGCGAAGAGGTCAACAGGTCCTCGACGCTGATCGCGACGAGCACGCCGTTGATCGGCTGGCGCGGGCGGTTGGTCTTGAGCAGGTCGAGGAAGGCAAACCAGCTCGACTTCTCGGCCTTGGTGTCGGTGTCCTGCGTGGTGTAGCGGCCGGCGGTGTCGATCAGCACCGCATCCTCGGCGAACCACCAGTCGCAATAGCGCGTGCCGCCGGAGCCGGCGACGGCGGCCGGCGTCGCGCCGCGCGCCAGCGGGAACTTCAGCCCGGAATTGACCAGAGCGGTGGTCTTGCCGGCGCCGGGCGGACCGATGATGACATACCAGGGCAGGTCGTAGAGATAGTCGCCGCCCTTGCCGCGGGCGCTTTTCAGCGTCGCCAGCGCATCCTTCATCGCGCTGGAGAGCGCCGCGCCGTCGCCGGTCGATTCTTCCTTTTCCAGAGCCTCGGTTAGCGCGGCGGTCGCCTTGCGGCGGCGGATGACGATGACGGCGATCCAGATGAGCGCGCCGACAAGAAGCAGCACGGCGACGGGCATCCGGACCCAGAAGGATTCGAATGGGCGCACCTCGCCGAAAGCGACGAAGGGGCCGCCGAACCAGATCAGCGCGGCCAATGCGAGCGCGCCGATCAGGATCGCGATGATGCGCAGCCAGGTGGCGAGATTCATAGCTTCGCCCTCCTAGTTCTGACGCTGGATCAGGATTTCGACGCGCCGGTTCTGGGCGCGGCCGGCGGGGGTGGCATTCGGCGCGATCGGCGTGTCCGCGCCCTTACCCTCGAAGCTGATGCGATCGGGCTTGGTCAGCTTGGTCTTCAGCATGTCGCCGACCGCCTTGGCACGGGCCTGCGAGAGCTCGACATTGGAGGGGAAACGGGCGGTGCGGATCGGTACATTGTCGGTATGGCCGACGACCTTGACCGCGCCTCCCTCCTGCTCCAGCACAGCGGCGATGCGCTCGATCAGCGGCTGGAACTCGGCGCGCACGGCAGCCTGTCCCGGCTCGAACAGGGTGATACCGGCGAGGCGCACGATGACGACGTTCGGCGTCACCAGGCAGACGATCGGCGGCTGCACCGCGGCGCAGACCTTGGGGGGCTGTGCCGGTGGAGGCGGTGGAGGCGGCGGGGCCGAGAAGACCTTGCGCATGATCCCGACCTCGCCCTTGGGATGGACCGAGAGCAGGGCGGTCGAGGCCGCCTCGGCATTGCCGGCAAGCAGGGCGCGGAAGACGAAATAGACGCCGAGCAGGGCGACGGCCGTGATCGCCGCCACCGACCAGACGGGCACCTTGAAGCCGGTCACGGCCTGCGCGATGGCCTGCCCGCGCCAGCGAGGCGAGAGCTCCGGGTCGGGCTGCTTCACCCGGCGCAGCGTCTCGAACAGGTTGCGCTGGATCATCTGGAGATTGTTGGCGCCGCCCGCCGACGTCCGGTGGATGCCCTGGAAGCCGAGCGCGAGGCAGGCATGCATCAGTTCGAGCAGGTCATAATTGACCGACGGATCGGCCTTGGCCTTGTCGAGCATCTCGAAGAAGCGCACGCCGCCGATGCGCTCGCCGAAGAAGCGCGAGAGCATGCTGTACTGGGTCCAGACATGACGGTCGTCGCCGGGAATATTCTGGACGATGTCGTCGGCGCTGGCAGCGATGACGTATTTCGCCGTCTGCGCGGTTTCGTGCGAGACGCCGGCGGCGCGGACCTCATGCTCGAAGGCCTCGATGGATTCGCCGACCTGGCCGAGAAGCTGCGCGAAGGGCGCGTTGGAGAGGTTGGCGCGCATCCGCCCGAGCAGGAGCAGGAGCGGACCCGCGGCACGCAGAAGCGGGTTGGCGTTCGGCGTCAGGAGCTGGTCGCGGCGCGGCAGGGCTTGGCCGCCGCCAGAGGGCGGCGGGGCCTGCTGCTGGCGCGGCGGGATCGGCGCCGGGTTCGACATCCATTCGTCGCCGGTGCCGGGCACGCCGGGCGAAGGCACTTGCGGTGGCTGATAGGGCTGGGGCGCCTGCGGGGCAGCCGGGGTTGGTGCGGCAGGAGCGGGCGGCAGGGGCGCGCGGCGCCCGCCGGGGTTCGGCCTGATGATCGTTCGCTCGGAGCGGCCGAACGGATCTGAGGGCGAACCCGGATCGCTCATCGTCTGCCCTCCAGAACGGCCCAGAGCTCGAGTTCGAGATCGGGCCAGTCACCGGAAAAATGCATGCCGATCGAACTCGCCGTCGAGAACTCGGGCCAGAGCGGCGAGGTGCGGTCGAGATAGAAGTATACATGATCCGTGAGCGCGCGGATCTGCGGCGGCGGCGTCGGCAGGTGGACGAGATTGATGCCCGGCAGATTGGCATGGACGATCTCGTTCATCTTGGTGTTGGGGCCGACCTTGAAGAGCTGCGGGAACTGCGCCTGGATCTCGGTCAGCGGGCGGCGGGCCGCCACTTCCAGCACCAGCGTCGCGTTGCGCACGAGGCTGCGGTCGCGGATCGTCGACATGAAGGCGTTCTGCGCGCGCTCGACGATTTCCAGCCGGATGGCGCGGCGGCCGAGATTGGCCGAAAGGAAGTCCTGGATGTCGCGCACCACCGGAGCGAAGCAATTCTCCAGATCGTCGTGATCGTAAGCGGGGTAGTCGCGGGCGCGGCGTTCGGCCGTGGTGAAGGTCGCAAGCTCGCCGGCCAGCGCGAGGAAGGTCGAGAACAGCCGCTCGGGATGGACGAAGCGCGAGCGGCGCATGTGCTTGAGCACGGGGATGCTGCGGTTGAGGAGCTGGAGCACGAAATAGTCCGCGCTCTGCAGGCCGCCGCCGGCGGTCGGATCGGCGGCGTAGCGGGCAAGCTCCTCCAGCTTGTTGTCGATCCAGCCGATGACGCGGTCGAGCCAGCCCTCGATGACCGGATAGGCCGAGCAGACCAGCACGGGCGGGGCGAATTTCTCGTCGAAGAGCACGGCGCGGTCGCGCACTTCGAGGATGCGGCCGAGCGCGAGGCCGACATAGTCGGCCTTCGAGGTCTTGCGCAGCTCCAGGGTCAGGCGCGGATGGGCGACGTCGATCTCCTCTTCCGTGCGCAGCGAGGCTGTGGAATCGATCAGCATCTCGGTCGCGGGGAGATAGCGGCTCGCGGAGCCGGTCTGTGCGTCCTCGACCTCGCGGGTGTTGGCGGCCGAGAGCGGCAGGGAGAGCCAGACGATCTGGCCCGCCGCATTCTCCGGGACCTCGATCGCGGCCGGGAGCGGGCTGTTGTCGGGCATGGCGAAGGGCGTTCCGTCCGGCATTACCCCGACGGCGCGGCGCAAGCCGATGCGGCTTTGCTGGGCGAGGTCGCGGTCGATCTCCAGCACCGAGAAGCCCCACGGATAGGGCGTGATGGCCCTGACCCGGCTTTCCAGCAGGTTCTCAAGATAGCGGTCGCTCTGCTGGAAATGATGCGGCCTGAGGAACAGCCCTTCCGACCAGACGACCTTGCTGTACCACGACATTCCGGTCTCGCTCACTCGAAGGCAGGCATGGCGAGCTTATCCGGGGCTTGCCCCAGCGTCACCTAACGAAATGCTAGCGCTTCGCGCGCGAGGCGCCGTCATTGACTTGAAGGATGCGGCGGACAGAGTTTGAGGGCAGTCCTGAAAGGAACGAATCCGTTCGAGAACGGGAGGCGACGATGCCGAAAGGCCCTGCCGCACGCATCACCGACCCGGTGATCCACCCGTTGCCGGGCATTCTGCAGCCGGGGCCGGGCAGTCCGAACGTGCTGATCGGCAGCCTGCCGGCCTGGCGAGGAGTTCCAGCTGCGGCCGCCGCGGCGATCCAGGGCGCCAAAGCCGCGGCCGATGCGACGGTTCAGGCGGCGGAGGCCGCGACGCTGGCTGCCGCCGGAACGCCCGGTGCGCCGGCAGCGCTCGCGGCCGAAATCGCGACGAAGAACGCCGTCTCCGCCAGCATGGGCTCGATGATCACCGGCGCCTCCGGCGGGGCCGATATCCATAACTGCCTGACGCCCGTGCCGCCGCCCGTGCCGCATGGACTCGGCGTCGTCATCGACGGTTCGCAGACCGTGCTGATCAACAACCTGCCGGCCTGCCGGATGGGCGATACTGTCCTCGAAGCGCTGGGGCCGCCCAACAAAATCATCATGGGCCTGCCGACAGTCATCATCGGCGGATGATGCCGGGTTGATTCAACAATTCCGCGCAAGTCACTGATATTGGATCGTTTTCCGTGCCGTGGGTCGCCGGGGTGCCGATCCTCCGGCTTGACCGGAGGTCTCGAGCTCGCCAAGCGGGTTCTCTCAATCCCATTTCGGAGGACCTGCCGTGACCATCGAACGCATCGGGCTGACCGCCCGCTGGTGCGACGCCGCCATCTTCAACGGCATCGTCTTCCTCGCCGGCCATGTGCCGGAGAAGACGGAAGGGCGCTCGCTGACCGAGCAGACGCAAGAGGTGCTGGCGCTGCTGGAGGAAACGCTCGCGGATGCCGGCAGCGGCAAGGACCGCATCCTCAGCGTGCAGATCTTCCTGACCGATATCGGCAAGATCGGCGAGATGAATGCGGTCTGGGACAAATGGGTGGCGCCGGGCCACGCGCCGGCGCGCGCGACCGTCGAGGCGAAGCTGGCATCACCCGGCTACGGCATCGAGATCACGGCGGTGGCTGCGAAGCGGTAGGATTGAAGAGGGCGTCATTCTCGGGCGCAGCGCAGCGGAGACCCGAGAATCTCCGGACAGAAGGGCACTGGAGCCTCATTCTGCATGAGATGCTCGGGGCGAGCCCGAGCATGACGGCCGTAGGGAACGGCCGTCACTTCCCGCCGCGGTCGTAGCACTCGGCGAAATAGATCATGAAGGTGTCGACGAGACCGTCCTCATAAGGGGCGGTCTTGGCCTCCCAGCGTGCGACATAAGTCTCCCACATCTTCGCCTTGCGCGAGCCGATCAGCCCGCCGATCCCGCCTTCCGGCGTGGTCGCTTCGGCGATCGCTTGCGGATCGAGATCCTCGACCAGCATCCGCAGCGCGTGCTGCATGGCGGAGTAAGTCTTGATCTGATGGGCCTTGAGGTCGCGGAAGCTCTCGTCGAAGGCGCGCTTCGCGTCGAGATAGCCGCTGCGCGGCTGGCCGAAGATCAGCTGCAGCGCGTCGTCCACCGTCGGCGAGAATTTCAGCGGGTTGTTGTCCTGCGCCTGGATCATCGTCTGGCTGGTGCTGCGGGCGATGCGCTTGCTCTCGGCGCGGGCGGCGAGCAGGCCCTTCAGCTCCTCCGCGATCAAGCGCATCAGCCCGCCGAGCTGCTCGGCGAAGGCGCCCGGATCCTGCGTGGACAGGGCTTGCGGCGAGACGCCGGCCCCCTTGGCGAAGCGCTGCATGAACTCGCCCATCGAGATCGCGGCAGGGCCGCTCATGGGGACGGGGTCCCGCGTGACGGCGGCTGCGGACACCGGCGTGGTTGCGGGCGCAGGCATCTGCTCGGCATCGGGCTCCGGTTCGGCCGTGGCCGGCTCGTCCCAGGGGTTCGCGGAGGCCGGGCCGCTTGCCGTCGGACGGCGCGGCGTGGGGATCGGCGCCAGCGGCTCCGCCTGGGGGACGGGGGCGGCCTGCAAGGGCGCCCAGGCGAAATCGTCGCCTTGCGGTGGCTGGGCAGACCGGCCCGGTGGAGGGGCTGGCGGCGCCGGCCCGGCGGCCGGTGTCGGAATGTCGGTGGCCCAGTCGATGAAGCTTGCATGCACCGGCTTGGCGTGGCCGGGCGGCATCAGATCGCGACGCGAGATCGGCGGCGCGGCATCCGTGCTGGGCGTCCAGAGCGCTTCCGGGTCGGCGACATAGGATGGGGGAGGAGAGGCCGCCTGCGCCGCCGCCTGCCCGGCCTCCTCGTCGATGGCGACCGCGATGATGTAGTGGCCGATCTCGAGCCGATCGCCGTGCTGGAGGCGGTAGGGCGACTGCACGCGATGCTCGCCGCCATTGACGAAGGTTCCGTTGGTCGAGATGTCGCGCAGCCACCAGCCGCCGTCGCGGAAGCGGATCTCGCAATGGCGGCCGGAGACGGCGCGCGAGGGATCGGGCAGCGCCCAGTCGAGATGCTGGTCACGGCCGATATCGAGGCCGCGCCCGCCGCTGGCGGTCACGCTGAGCGGGCCGCCATCGGGCAGCGAGGCCTGGTTCTCGATCGTCAGTGTCAGCGCCATCGCGGACATCCCGTTCCGAGCTGCGCGAGAAGATCAGCGTTTGCCGGCATCGTCTTCGGCCAAACGAATGCATGCTTCGACACAGGCGCGCAATGCGGCTTCGCGCTCGCGGGCCGGCAGACGGTTGATCGCATTGAGCACGGCGATGCGGGCCATCTTGGCGGTCAGGTCCGGCGGGGTGGGGATGGCGTGGCTTTCCGACATGCTGCCGCCGGAATAGCCGGCCGCCCAGGCCACGAAGGTGCCGGGCCGCGCGCGATCTCCGGCCTGGGCATGGCGCAGCGCTTCGAAGCGGGTCTTGTCGCCGGGCTCCCGGACCCAGGCCTCGGCGGCGGCAAGGCCGGGGTCCTGCGTGCCGGGCGGCTGCAACGCGCGCACCGCCTGCAGGGCCCACCATACCGTTTCACGCCTCGGCAGGAGGAAGGCGCAGAAGCCGGCGGCTTCCATTGGCGCCGGCCCCTTGACCAGGCGCGCGAGGAAAGCCAGCGGAGGCTCCGCCGTCGGCGGCATGGTGACGGCCTGGGAGGCCGAGGGATAGGTCTCGAACACTTCGCGGGCGGTGCTGAAGCGCAGGCGTGACATGATGGCTCCGGCTAGTTGATCGTCACCATCGGGGCCTTGACGACGAGGGCGCCGTCGCTCTTGACCTCCGTCAGGGCCTGGCTGTGGATCGTGATGGTCGGCGATTTGATCTCGATGCTGCCGGGCGTCATCTTGATCGTGCTCTCGCCGACCTTGAGATTGATCTCGGTCAGCGCCTCGACGTCGAGCTTGCCGTTCTGGATGTCGAGCTTGTCGTTGCCGAGCTTCAGCGTGGTCTCGCGCGAATAGTTGCTGCCCTGGAAGCGCTCGCCGATCTCGCGGGTCTCGATATTGTTGACCGTGACCTTGTGGTCCTTTTCGGCCCGCATCTCGAGAACCTCGCTGTCCTTGAGGTCCTCGAACTTGATCTCGTTATAGGTGCCGGGGAAGCCTGCATGGTCGGTCGATTCCGATTTGAGGCCGGATTGCGTCTTGTTCGCCGGCAATTCGTAGGGCGGCTTGTGCTGATCGTTGACGACGGCGCCGACGACGAGCGGCAGGTCCGGGTTGCCCTCGATATACTCGACGATCACCTCCTGGCCGATGCGCGGGATGATCTGGCCGCCCCAGTTCTTGCCGGCCCACATCTGCGCGACGCGGGTGCGGCAGGAGGTGGAGCCGTCCTCGCGGTCCCAATGGAAGCGCAGCCAGATGCGGCCGTACTCGTCGACGTCGATGTCGCCTTCCTCGCCCTGGTTCTTCTCGCCGACGACCTTGGCGGTGTGTGGCCCGTAGACCTTCGGGCGCGGCGTGACGAGGGGCGCGCGGAAGCGCCGGTCGCTCTTCTGCAGTTCGAAGGAGCCGGTGTAGAGCGCCTCGTCCTGCTGGCCGGAACGGTAGCTCTGGGCGCCGAGCGCATGCGTGGCGCGCACCACGAGATATTCGATGTTCTCGGCGCCCGAAGGGTGCTCGCCGAGCTTCATCAGCGCGCCCGGATAGAGGCTCGGCGCCTCGCCGGCCGTGTAGCGCCGGTCGTCCTTGGCTTGTTGCGCCTGCGCCCGGACCCGGGCGAAATGCTCGCCCTGGTCGCGCTGGGTGTAGCTCGCCGGATAGTCGTAGGCCTCATAGGACTTGGCCTTTGGGAAGCCTTCCTCGGCGCGCGCCGTGAGGTCGGAGCCCGATTTCTCGAAATCATAGTCCTTCAGCTCGACCTTGCCGGTGCGCAGGCGCCGCACCGTCGACCATTGGGTGAGATGCTCGACATCCGCGCGCGGGAAGCGGCTGCCCGGCGCCACGAAGGCGAAGATCGAGCTGTCGCCCGTGAAGTTCGCCTCGGCGCTCGGCATCACCTGGTCATGGCCCGAGCGGGAGTCGCAGAGCACCAGCTTGTGGTCCCCGTCGCTGTGCTTGAAGTAGTAATAGATGCCGTACTGCTCCATCAGACGCAGCACGAAGTCGAGATCGGTCTCGCGATATTGCACGCAGTAGTCGATCGGCTGCAGCGTCTCGCTGGTGCGGTCATCGAAGCTCGCCGCGTTCTCCTTCTTGAAGATCTCCTTGATGATGTCGAGCGCGGTCTTGTTCTTGAAGATCCGGCAGTCTGCGCGCTGCGAGAGCAGCCAGAGCCAGGGCCTCAGCGTGAATCGGTAGACATAGAGGTCGTCCTGCTTGCCGAGCCATTGAGCATCGACGAGCGTGCCGTTGAGAACCCGCTCGCTCTTGTTCTTCAACGTGAACTTGATTGAGCACTTCTCGCTCATGATGCTTTGCAGGTCGGCATTCTCAGTTTTGCTGATTGCCTCGATGTTATAAGTAAATAATTCGCTTAAAGATTCATCGGCTTCAAACCGGATAAGTGAAAACTCGTCCTTTCCGGCTGGAGTCGTAAAGGACGCAATTCTTTGTTCTTGTCCAGGGTTCGATGGCATCAACGAAACCTTTCGACGATTGAACCTAAATTCGACTTGACGTAACTAACTCTCAGAGTCATCGTCGGATCCGCAAGTTTTCATCCGCCGATTGGCGTGACACATTGGGAGGTTCCCATGCGCAAGCAATCCGCATTCAAGGTATTCGTCGCTCTGGCGGGCTCGATGGTTCTCACCATGGCGACAGGCGCCATGGCGCAGACCTACAAGGCGGACGACATCGTCAAGCATTTCCAGCCCGGCGTTGTCGCGCCGAAGCCGGCGGGCGTCACGCGCGGGCTGTGCATCGGCACCGAGGCCGAATGCGCGAAGGCCGGCCATGCGGTCGAGGTCGCCAAGCCGCCGAGCGCCTTCGATCTCGTGGTGAAGTTCAAGTACAATTCCGACGTGCTGGAGCCCGAGGCCAAGGGCAATCTCGACGAATTCGCCAAGGCCCTGAAGACGCCCCAGCTTTCCAGCCAGACCTTCATGGTCGAGGGGCACACGGATGCCGCCGGCAATCCGAGCTACAACATGAGCCTGTCCGAGCGCCGCGCGGAGGCGGTGGTCCGCTATCTCGGCGAGAAGGGCGTCAACACCGGCAAGCTCGTCGCCAAGGGCTATGGCCAGAGCCAGCCGGTGGTCGCCGACCCCTTCTCCGGCGACAACCGCCGCGTCGAGACGCGCTTGCGCGCCGCGAATTGAGCGCACGGTCGATCTGTTCACGGCGGTTCGTGGGGCTTCCGGGCCGCCGCGTTGCCGGGCGGGAAGAGGCATTCTGGGGAGAGGCATGGCCGCGCTGAATTTCGCCGAACTGTCGAAGCCGATGGCCGATGACGGGCCCTGCGGGCCGGACCTCGAGGACGACACCGACTTCATGAATGTCACGGCGCGGCTCGAGGTCGTGCTTCCGGTGGCGTATTTCCGCCGCGACGACGACGGCAGGCAGGTCGCCTTCGACCGCTCGAGCATCGAGTTCCCCGCCGCCTTCGCCGATCTCGGCAATCTGATGGCCCGCTCGCAGGACCTCCGGCTCTTCGTGCTCGCGGCGAAGCTCTCGATCCTCAATCGCGACATCGCCGGCTTTGCCGCCTGTCTCTCAGCCATGGCGGAGATCCTCGGCGAGCATTGGGAGGAGGTGCATCCGCGCGCGTTGGATGGCGACTTCATCATGCGCGAGGTCACGCTGCAGGGGCTGGACGATTTGCCGACCGTGGTTCTGCCGTTGCAGCACGCCCCGCTGTTCGTGAGCCGCCGCATCGGCGCCTTCGCCTTCCGCAGCCAGCTTGTCGCCAGCGGCGAGACAAAGCTGGTCGAGGGCGAGCAGCATCCCGATGCGGGCGCGATCCAGGCAGCGCTGGGGGAGGTCGAGGTCGATGCCCTGACGGCGACCCTCGGCCATATCAACGCCGCGCGCGAAGGGCTCGCGCGCCTGCGTGCGATCTGGATCGAGAGAGTAGGCGTCGATCATCCGCTCGGCTTTCCGCGCCTCGTGGCACTTCTGGACCAGATCGCCGGCTTTCTGGACATGGCGGTCGCGCGGCGCGTTCCGGGGCATCAGCCCTCGGCGACGGCTGCGGCGACCGACGCGCAGATGCCGGCAACTAGCGCTGCAACCTTCAATCCGGGCGGCCTTTCGAGCATCCTCCAAGTGAAGGATACGCTGGCGGCCTGCCTCGGCTACTTTCGCAAAACGGAGCCGTCGAGCCCGGCTGTCCTGCTGATCGGGCAGGCGCAGCAGCTCATCGGCAAGTCGCTGATCGAGGTCATCCAGATCATGTTTCCGGAGCACGTCGACAAGGCGGTTCTCGAGATCGGCGAAGTGCGCCGGTTCAGGCTGCCGCTCGAGCGTCTTCCGGTGCCGGACGGCCATGATTCCGAGGCGGGGGAGGACAGTTACGACAGCGCCTCCGTCGAAAGCGATGACGGCGACGGCCATGATAACGGCGTGGCGGAAGAGTCCGAGGCCTTGGCCGAGGACGGAGAGGCGGATTCCGGTGTGGCGGAGGCTCCGTCCCACGTGCCGCCGCCGGCCGCCGCCATGGCGGAGATCGCCATCGGCAACCGCGCCGATGCGGTCAACGCGATGAGCGCCGTCGCATCCTTCTACCGGCAGGTGGAGCCTTCGCATCCGACGCCGCTCCTGATGGACAAGGCCTGCGCTCTGGCGCAGCATGATTTCATGTCGCTGCTCGGCAATATCCTGCCCGAGGTTGCGCAGATGCCGGATGCCGACAGCTAGGGAAGTTTTTCGGTTTCGATTTGAACCTCTCGTCGCGATGATGAGACTATATCGATGAATTCCGAAGTTCTATACAGTATCACGCTACGTCAGCGTGGTCCGGTTAGCAAAAGGGGCATGCGTCATGGCCGGAGATTCAGGGCAGAAGTTCATTCGCCGCAACAGGCCGCCTCGGGTGCACATCACCTATGAGGACCCCTACAACGCCGAGCAGAAGATCGAGCTGCCCTTCGTGATGGGCGTGCTGGCCGATCTCTCGGGCAACGCCTCGGCGGTCGAGAAGCCGGAGATCTCGCAGCGCAAGTTCCTTGACGTCGACATGGACAATTTCGACCAGCGCATGGCCGCGATCGAGCCGGGCCTTGCTTTCAACGTGTCCAACAAGCTCGGCGAGGACGAAAGCGAGAAGCTCTCCGTCGCGTTGAAGTTCACCAAGTTCGAGGATTTCAACCCCGCGGCCGTCGCCCGCCAGATCCCGGCGACCGCCAAGCTGCTGGAGGCGCGCGAGCAGCTCGCCAACCTGCTGCGCTACATGGACGGCAAGATGGCGGCGAGCGACCAGATCAAGGCGCTGCTGGCCGATCCGCAGCTGATGACAGCCCTCAAGGACAGGCTCGGCAAGAACGGGAAGCCCGAGGGCGAGGCGCAGAACTGAGGCAGGGCGCGGGCCCTCTTTCCGGGTCGGCAGGCGGTTAAGCGAGCGAGGCGGCAATGGCAGCGGAAGCACAAACCCAACAGCCCGGCGGGGCGGCAGTCGAGACGCGCGAGATCGACGATTTCTCGGCGATCCTGAAGCAGAGTTTCAAACCCAGAACGGAACGCGCGGCGACGGAAGTCGAGAACGCGGTCGCGACCCTCGTCAATCAGGCGTTGGCGGATTCGACCGTGATCAAGGGCGACGTCATCGACACGATCGAGGAGATGATCGCGCGGCTCGACGCCAAGTTGACCGAGCAGATCAACGAGGTGCTGCACGCTCCCGAATACCAGAAGCTGGAAAGCGCCTGGCGTGGCCTCAACTACCTCGTCTTCAACTCCGAGACCGATGCTCAGTTGAAGATCAAGGTGATGAACGTCTCGAAGAACGAGCTCTACCGCAACCTGAAGACCTATCCCGGCGCGCGCTGGGACCAGAGCCCGCTCTTCAAGCAGGTCTATGAGCAGGAGTTCGGCCAGCTCGGCGGCCAGCCCTTCGGTTGCCTCGTCGGCGATTATCACTTCAGCCACACGGCCACGGACGTCCAGCTTCTGCGCGACCTCTCGAAGATCGCCGCGGCGGCGCATGCTCCCTTCTTCGCCGGCGCCGATCCGATGCTGATGCGCATGGATGCCTGGACGGAGCTCTCCGATCCGCGCGATCTCAGCAAGGTCTTCGATACGCCTGACTATGCGGCCTGGAAGGGCCTGCGCGACGCTGCCGACTCCCGCTATGTCGGCCTGTGCCTGCCGCGCGTGCTCGCCCGGGTGCCCTATGGCGCCAAATCCGAGCCCGTCGAGGAATTCGCCTTCGAGGAGGATACCGACGGCCACAAGGGCGAGAAATACGCCTGGATGAACGCCGCCTATGCCATGGCGGTGAACATCAACCGCGCCTTCAAGGAATATGGCTGGTGCACCCGCATCCGCGGCGTCCAGTCCGGCGGCGAGGTTCTCAACCTGCCGACCCACACCTTCCCGACCGACGATGGCGGCGTGGATCTGAAATGCCCGACCGAGATCGCGATCAGCGACCGGCGCGAGGCGGAGCTGGCGAAATCCGGCCTGATCCCGCTGATCCATCGCAAGAACACCGACAAGGCGGCCTTCATCGGCGCACAGTCGCTCTACAAGCCCAAGGCCTTCTCCGGGCCCGACGGCGTGGCGGCGACGGCGTCCGACAACCTGTCCTCGCGGCTGCCCTACATGTTCGCGGTCTCGCGCTTCGCGCACTACCTGAAGTGCATGGTTCGCGACAAGATCGGCTCCTACAAGGAAAAGGAGCCGCTGCGACGCTGGCTGCAGGAGTGGATCACCGAATATGTCGACGGCGATCCGGTCAATTCCAGCGAAGAGACGAAGGCGCGGCGCCCCCTCTCGGATGCACGCATCGACGTCTTCGAGGACGAGGAGAACCCTGGCTATTACTCGGCCAAGTTCTATCTGCGGCCGCACTTCCAGCTCGAAGGCATGGATATCGGCCTGAGCCTGGTCTCGCGACTGCCAGCTCCCAAGCAGTGACCGCCACCTGATCGGCAGGTGACGGAAGCACGAAGACCCTTCGACGCGCTGACCCGATGCGGGTGCGCGATCGGAGAGATGCGTCCATCAGCGCGCTCGCGCATCCGAGCAATCCGACGACCCTACTTTGGAGGTAAACATGGCTGCCGACTTTCTGCTCAAGATCGACGAGATCAAGGGCGAGGCCCAGGACAAAACCCACAAGGATACGATCGCGGTCGATTCCTTTTCCTGGGGCATCAGCAACCCCGGCTCCTACGCCCATGGCGGCGGCGGCGGCGCGGGCAAGGCGAACTTCCAGGACATGCATTTCACCGCGCAGGTCAGCAAGGCTTCGGCAAACCTCGCCCTGTATTGCGCCAGCGGCAAATACATCAAGAAGGCGGTGCTCTACGTCCGAAAGCAGGGCGAAAAGCCGCAGGAATACTACACGGTGACGCTCGAGGACCTGATCGTGTCGAGCTACCAGTCCGGCGATGCCGCCGGCGGTTCGAGCGTCCCGACCGACCAGTTTGCGCTGAACTATGCCAAGGTCGAGTTCCAATATCGGCCGCAGAAGTCGGACCAGACGCTCGACTCGGCGATCGAGATGAAGTGGGATCTCAAGGGTAACGCCAAGAGCTGAGCCGCGCGCACCGGCTCCGGCTGAGCCGGAGCCGGTTCGTCGCCCGCCCCGGACGCGATGTCATGGCCGACCCCCTTTCGAAGAAGCGGCTTCGGCCGCCTTTGATGTTCGCATTCCGCGAAGCGCATCTGGAGAAGGATGCGCGGACCGCGCTCGACCTGCGGGACGAGGGCGGCGAACGTGTGATCGCGCAACGTCGCGCCGCGCCGCGGGCCGCGATCACCGAGCCGAAGCTGCGGCGCGAGATCGCCATCGACCTCGACGCGCTGGTCAACACGGTCAATCTTGGCTCGGCCGTGGACCTTTCCGAGCTGGAGCATGTGCGCCGCTCGATCCTGAATCACGGCTTCCCGGACATGACGCGGCTTTCGATCGACGAGCATCGCGTCGATACGATCCGTGAGGATCTCGCCGCCGCCCTGATGGGCTACGAGCCGCGATTGATCCGCAATTCCATCGCCGTCGAGCGCGACAGGACGCTCGATTCCGCCGAGCTGAAGGTACGCTTCCTCGTCCGCGCCGATCTGAACTGCGAACCTTTGAACGTACCCGTGCAATTCGTGGCCGATCTCGAACTCGATACCGGCAAGATCGCGATCAAGGGGCGGTGATGAACCAGGAGTTTCTCGATCTCTATAATCAGGAACTCCGGCTGTTCATGGAGCACAGCAAGGAGTTCGCGGAGGAGTATCCCGGCATCGCCGAGCGGCTGGGCGGGCTCGTCGGCGAGCGCATGGACCCGATGGTCGGTGGCCTTCTCGAAGGCGCGGCCTTCCTCGCCGCCCGCGTGCAATTGAAGCTGAAGCACGAGTTCCCCGAATTCACCAACAACCTGCTCGAACAGCTCCTGCCGAACTATCTGGCGCCGACGCCTTCGGCACTGTTGGCGGGCGTCGTGCCGCCTTACTCCGATCCGGGCCTGCGCGAGGGGGTGCGCATCCCGCGCGGCGCCTATCTCGACGCGACCTATCTGGAGCGCGAGCGGCGTGTCGCCTGCCGCTACCGGCTGGGCAGCGACGTCACGCTCTGGCCGTTCGAGATCGTGGCCGCCGACTATATTCCGGCTCCGGCGCCATTGCAGGCGCTCGGCCTGCGTACCGATCAGCGCGCGCTTGCGGGGTTGCGCCTGACCCTGACGCACCGGGTGATGGCGGACCCCGAGCAGGAGCCGACTCCGGCCCAGGCCTTGAAGAATCCGGCGAGCTGGTTCGCCGGCTGCCGGACGAAGGAGCTCGCCTTCCATCTGCTCGGCGGGGAGGGCGATGCGGTCGCTCTCTACGAGCAGCTCTTCGCGAACTGCGTCGGCATCCATTTCCGTCATCTCGACGCGTTCGGCGACCCGGTGGTGACGCCGGGCGAGGGTTGCCGGCTGGAGCAGATCGGCTTCGACGAGAACGAGGCGCTGCTGCCGGCCGATACCCGCGTCTTCCGCGGCTTCGAATTGCTGCACGAGCTGTTCTGGTTCCCGCGCAAGTTCCTCGGCTTCCGGCTGGAAGGGCTGGGCCGGATCATGCCCAAGCTCACGGCCAAGACGGTCGAGCTGATCTTCGTCTTCGACGAGGTCAATACGCGGCTGCCCGGCGCGGTGCGCAAGGAGATGTTCGCGCTCTACGCGGCGCCTGCGGTCAACCTCTTCGAGAAGACGGCCGACCGCATCCCGGTGAAGAGCAACCAGCACGAATTCCATGTCGTACCGGACCGCAGCCGCGCGCTCGACTACGAGCCGCACAGCGTTCTCTCGGTGCATGCGCACTATACCGGCGGTCGCGAGAAGCAGCCGGTGCATCCGCTCTATTCCTCGCCGGAGGGAGCCTCGCCGGTTCACGGCCTTCACTATACACAGCGGCGCCTGCCACGGCGGCGCTCCTCCGCCGAGCGGCGCCAGGGGCGGGCCTCCGACTATACCGGCACGGACATGTTCATCTCGCTGGTCGAGCCGGCGAAGATGGGCGACAGCGCCTCGGTGGCGGAGCTGAGCGTGCGCGCGCTATGTTCCAACCGGCATCTGACCGAGCATCTGCCGACCGGCGTCGGCGGCGCCGATTTCCGGCTGATCGACAATGTCTCGCTCGACCTTGCCTGCCTTGCCGGGCCGACACCGCCGCGCGAGCCGATCGTCTCGCAGCTTCGCTTGCGTGCGGAGACGGCGAGTACGGGTGTCGTGACCTGGCGGCTGATCAACCTGCTCAGCCTCAACCATCTCGGCCTCGTCCAGCGCGGCGCCGGGCAGAATGGCGAGGCGCTGCGCGAATTGCTCTCGCTCTTCGCCGATCTTGCCGACAGCGCGACGGAGCGGCGCATCCGCGGCATCAAGAATGTCGACAGCCGGCCCGTCGTGCGCCGTTTTCCCCAGCGGGCCGGAACGGGGGCTGGGCGGGGTCTCGAAATCACCGTGCTGCTCGACGAAAAGGCCTTCGAGGGCTCCGGCGTCTTCCTGCTGGGCGCGGTGCTCGACCGCTTTTTCGCCGAATATGCGGCGATGAACCATTTTACCCAGACGGTGATCCGCACGGTGGAGCGCGGCGAGGTGATGCGCTTTCCACCGCGCGCCGGTTCGAGGCGCGTCCTGTGAGCGAGGACGCCGCCACGCCGCTGGAGAAGGCGCCGGGCTACCAGGCGAGGCTGGAGGCGGAGCCCTGGCGCTTCGACTTCTATGCCGTGATGCGGCGGCTGGAACGCAGCTTTCCGGAGCGCAGCCGCATCGGCGACGTCGCCTCGCGGCGCGACGAATATGTCGCGCTGGGCGAGCAGGCCTTCCTCGACTTTCCCGCCTCGACCATCGCGGAGGCGGGCCGGGACGCGCAGGGCAGGCTTCGGCTCTTCGTGAAGTTCCTCGGCCTGCTCGGCCCGCAGGGCGCGCTGCCGCTGGCGACAACCGAGGAGAGCTATCACTGGCAACTCGCGCGCGACGATGCCTTTCCGCGCTTCCTCGATATCTTCAACCATCGCTTCCTGCAGCTCTTTTACCGCGCCTGGGCGGATTCGCGGCCGATCGCGCAGCATGACCGGCCCGATCTCGACCGCTTCGCCGCCTATATCGGCAGCATGATCGGGGTGGGCTCGAAGCCCTATCTCGACCGCGACAGCGTGCCCGATCCCGAGAAGCTCGCCCATGCCGGGCTGATCGGCGCGCAGGCAAAATCCGCCTCGCGGCTTCAGCGCCTTCTCGCCGGGCTGTTCAGGACGCAAGTCGAGATCGAGCAGTTCGTCGGCATGCGTCTCGTCTTCGATCCGGCGGACCGGACGCGGCTGGGAGGCGCGCATTGCACGCTCGGCGGCGACGCGCTGCTCGGCGGCAGCGTCTACAGCGTCGAGGACAAGTTCCGCGTGAAGATCGTGGCTGCTGACCTCGAACAGTTCGAGCGCTTCCTGCCGAATGGCGATCGCTGCGAACCGCTGGCGGATGCCGTCTTCCTGCATCTCGGCGAGCAGTTCGAATGGGATGTCGAGCTCGCGCTGCCGGTGGGCGAAGTGAAGCCCGTCAGGCTCGGCCAGTCCGGCCATCTCGGCTGGACGAGCTGGATGGCGCCGAACTGGACCGCCGAGGAAGGCGCGCTGCGCCGCGACGCCCGTTTCCATCCGGCCGAACGCATGCGCCTGAAACGTAGCCGCGCTGCTGCCTAAGACCAGAGATCAAGGGGACGACCATGGCCGATATCAGCCTCGAAGCCGTCACAGGCAAGCTCAACCGGATCGGCTACGACACCTTCCTGCAGGCGCTGAGGCAGGCCAAGGGTGCCGGGAACCGCAATGTCGAATTGGCGCATTGGCTGTTGCAGATCCTGCAGGGCAGCGCCAACGACCTGACCCTGACCGCGGACCACTACAAGCTCGATCGCGCCAGGCTGCTGATGGACCTTGGCGGTGTCGTCGAGGGGTTCCGCAAGAACGAGACGGAGATGCCCGGCATCGCCAACCACATCGTCGATATCCTCGACCGTGGCTGGCACTACGCGACGCTGTTCTTCGGCGAGACGCAGATCAGGACCGGGCACCTGCTGGTGGCGGCGCTGAAGTCGACCGAATTGCGCCGGGCTTTCACCGGGCTTTCCAAGGAATTCGCCAAGATCCCGGTCGAGGAGCTCGCGGCAGGCTACGGCAAGATCTGGGAAAGCTCGGAAGAGGAGAACTTAAGGCCGATGGATGGCTCGGGCCTGCGCGCCGCCGGCACGCCGGGCGCCGAGGCGGCCGAAGGGCCGAAGGGCACGACCGCGCTCGACCGCTTCTCGCAGGATTTGACCGCCAAAGCGCGCCAGGGCGGCATGGACCCGATCCTCGGCCGCGACGACGAGATCCGGCAGGTCATCGACGTGTTGATGCGCCGGCGCCAGAACAATCCGATCCTCACCGGCGAGGCCGGCGTCGGCAAGACCGCGATCGCCGAGGGTTTCGCTCAGCGCGTCGCGGCGGGCGATGTGCCGCCGCCGCTCAAGGGGGTCAAGGTCTGCGCGCTCGATATCGGCCTGATGCAGGCCGGCGCCTCGATGAAGGGCGAGTTCGAGCAGCGCCTGCGCTCGGTGATCGACGAGGTGCAATCCTCGCCGACGCCGGTGATCCTGTTCATCGACGAGGCACATACGCTGATCGGCGCCGGCGGGCAGGCGGGCACGGGCGATGCCGCGAACCTGCTCAAGCCGGCGCTGGCGCGTGGCACGCTGCGCACCATCGCGGCGACGACATGGTCGGAGTACCGGCAATATTTCGAGAAGGACCCGGCGCTGACCCGCCGCTTCCAGCCGGTACAGGTCGACGAGCCGGACGTTGCGCGCTGCTGCACCATGCTGCGCGGGCTGATCGGCCCGATGGAGAAGCATCACAAGGTCCGCATCTCGGATGCCGCCATCGTCGCGGCGGTGACGCTCTCCTCGCGCTATATCCCGGCCCGCCAACTTCCCGACAAGGCGGTGAGCCTGCTCGACACGGCCTGCGCCCGCGTCGCCATCAGCCAGAGCGCGACCCCGGCCGCGATCGAGGATGCGCGCGTCGCGATCAATGCGTTGGAGCAGGAGAAGGCGGCGCTGACCGCCGATGCCGATCTCGGCACCGACAGCGCCAAGCGGCTCAGTGAGATCGAGGTCGAGATCGCGGAGAAGCGGGAGAAGCTCACCGCCCTCGAAGCCGCCTGGGCGAGCGAGCTTGCCATCGTCGAGGAGATCAAGGCGCTGCGGACCAAGCTCGGCGAGAAGGCACCGGGCGCCGATCCCAAGGCCGAGGCCGTGCCGCGGGAGGCGAGCGTCGATGCCGGCGCCGCAGCGCCGGAGGTATCGGCTCCGACCGGGGAACCTGCAGCCGATCCCGAGGATGCCCGCGCCGCGCTCAACGCCAAATTCGCGTCGCTTGGCGAGATCGATCCGGCCAATCGGATGATCTACGCCCATGTCGACGAGCAGTCGGTCGCCTCGGTCGTCTCGGATTGGACCGGCATCCCGGTCGGACGGATGGTCAAGGACGAGATCGAGACCGTGCTCAACCTCGCCGAGACGCTGAACAGGCGCGTGGTCGGGCAGGGGCATGGCATCGGCATGATCGCCAAGCGCATCGAGACCAACCGCGCCCGGCTCGACAACCCGAACAAGCCGATCGGCGTGTTCATGCTCTGCGGCCCCTCCGGCGTCGGCAAGACCGAGACGGCTCTGGCGCTGGCGGAGGCGCTCTATGGCGGTGAGCAGAACGTCATCACCATCAATATGAGCGAGTTCCAGGAGGCGCACACCGTCTCGACACTGAAGGGCGCGCCTCCCGGCTATGTCGGCTATGGCGAGGGCGGCCGGCTGACGGAGGCCGTCCGGCGCAAGCCCTATTCGGTGGTGCTGCTCGACGAGGTCGAGAAGGCGCATCCCGACGTGCACGAGCTGTTCTTCCAGGTCTTCGACAAGGGCCAGATGGAGGACGGCACCGGCCGGCGCATCGATTTCAAGAACACGCTGATCATCCTGACCTCGAATGTCGGCACGGACGAGATCATGAGCATGGCGGCGAACGGTGCGGCCAAGCCCGATCCCGAGGCTATGGCGGTGAGCCTGCGTCCGGCGTTGCTCAAGGTCTTCCCGCCGGCGCTGATCGGGCGGCTCGTGACGATTCCGTACTATCCGCTCTCCTCGGACATGCTGGCTGGCATCGTCCGCCTCCAACTCGGGCGCATCGGCAAGCGGCTCAGCGAGAACCACAAGGCGGCCTTCGTCTATGACGACGCGGTGGTCGAGCACATCGTCGGCCAGTGCAACGACCCGGATTCGGGCGGGCGCATGATCGACAACATCATCACCAACTCGATGCTGCCGGCGCTGTCGCGCGCGATCCTCAACCTGCAACTGGAGAAGAAGCCGCTGACCGAGGCGAAGGTCTCGGTCGAGGACGGCAGCTTCGCCTATCAGGTGGCGTGAGCCGCCGCCTTCCGCTCCGCGATTGATGGCGGCTGGAGGACCATGCGTTCGTTCGCATGCGGCTTGGCGCTCCAGCTTGTCGATGCAGTGCTGGACGTCTCCGGTCCGCGGCTCGCGTTTCTCACGGAAGCGGTTCCGTCATTCCGGACAAGCCGCGACAGCGGCGCCGATCCGGAATCCATCATAGGGCTCGGCGCTCTACGCTGGATCCCGGGTCAAGCCCGGGATGATTGTGTGGCTCGGATGAAACCAAAACACGTTTCGCGGCGTGGGCGAGCCGAGTTTGAACTTGCCGAGAAGATTCCACGTCGGCGGGCAAGCAACTGTATTGTCGAAGGAAAACCGATCAGGCGGCTGCCGCGATTTCCTGCTGCATGAAGTCGTCCAGCGCCGCGCGCTCCTGCGGCGAGAGCCGCAGGCCGAGCTTGCCGCGCCGCCAGAGTACGTCGTCGGCGCGGCGTGCCCATTCCGAGCGCATGAGATAGCGGACCTCGCGCTCATAGAGATCGGCGCCGAAAGGACGGCCGAGATCGGTGAGGCCCTGCGCATCTGAGAGAATCTCGCGGGCGCGGGTGCCGTAGCTGCGGGCGAGCCGCGTCGCTGTGCGACGTTCGAGCCAGGGATGGGCGGCGGCGATCTCGTTCACGAGCGCGTCGAAGCCGCTGACCGGGAAATCGCCGCCGGGCAGGGCGCCCGTCATCGTCCAGGTCGCGCGGGCAGCCCAGGGCGCGTGGGGGGCGAGCTTGGCGAGGGCGGATTCGGCGAGGCGGCGATAGGTCGTGATCTTGCCGCCGAAGACCGAGAGGAGCGGCGCCGAACCTTCGGGGGCATCCAGCGTCAGCACGTAGTCGCGTGTCGCCTCCTGCGCCTTCGAGGCGCCGTCGTCATAAAGCGGGCGCACGCCGGAATAGGTCCAGACCACGGATTCAGGCGTCACGGGCCGGCTGAAATACTCGCTCGCCGCGGCGCAGAGATAGGCGATCTCCTCGGGCGTGGCGGCAACATCGACCGGATCGCCATGGTAGTCGCGGTCGGTCGTGCCGATCAGGGTGAAGTCCTGCTCATAGGGAATCGCGAAGACGATGCGGCCGTCGGCATTCTGGAAGATGTAGCTGCGGTCGTGCTCGTAGAGCTTCGGCACGACGATGTGGCTGCCCTGCACCATGCGAACGCCGGCCTTGGCATTGGTGTGGATGACGCCGTTCAGCACCTCGCCGACCCAGGGGCCGGCTGCGTTGACGAGCGCCTTCGCCCAGATGTCGAAACGGCCTTGCGGCCCTTCCGCCGTCAGGCGCCACAGCCCGTCCTCGCGGATCGCGGCGGCGACGCGCGTGCGGGTGTGGATCGCGGCGCCGCGCACGGCGGCGTCCATGGCGTTCAGCACGACGAGGCGCGCATCCTCGACCCAGCAATCGGAATATTCGAAAGCCCTGGCCTTGTCGTCCTTGAGCGGCCTGCCGGCAGGATCATGGGCGAGGTCGAGCGTGCGCGTCGCGGGAAGGAGCTTGCGGCCGCCGATATGGTCGTAGAGGAACAGACCGAGCCTGAGCAGCCAGGCCGGGCGCAGGCCCTTGTGATGCGGCAGCACGAAGCGCAGCGGCCGGATGATGTGCGGCGCGATGGCCCAGAGCCGCTCGCGCTCCATCAGAGCCTCGCGCACCAGCCGGAACTTGTAATGTTCGAGATAGCGCAGCCCGCCATGGATCAGCTTGGTCGAGCGCGACGAGGTGGCGCTGGCGAGGTCGTCCTTCTCGAGCAGCACGACGGAGGCGCCGCGCCCGGCCGCATCCCGCGCGATGCCGCAGCCATTGATGCCGCCGCCGATGACCGCGAGATCATAGGGCGCAGAAGGAGTGGTGCCGAAGCCGGCCGCAGGCAATGTGGTTTCGGACGCCATGTGCTTTTGAATCCCGTTCGAACAGGCGAGATAGCTTGAGAGAGAGGGCGCGGCAATGGTCGAGCGCCGCTCGCGGGCTGCCCTGTGCGCGACACGCTTGCGCCGGCGGCCAAGGCATTGTTCTGATGGCATCGGCGCCCATGCGCCGTTCTTCGCCGTTCCGTCGCCGAGCTTTCCCGGACCTGCTGCCGATATGATCTACACCGACATCGCGACGCGGACCTATAATCACGGCTGGCGGCTCGACCCGATCATCCGCAGCCTGCTCGATACCGATTTCTACAAGCTCCTGATGCTGCAGATGATCCGGGCCTTCCATCCGGAAGTCCGCGTCACCTTCTCGCTGATCAACCGTTCCAGGCATATCCGCCTCGCCGACATCGTCGACGAGGGCGAGTTGCGCGCGCAGCTCGACCATGCCCGCTCATTGCGGTTCACCAAGAAGGAACTGATCTGGCTCGCCGGTAACAGCTTCTACGGCAAGACCCAGATGTTCTCGCCGGATTTCATGGCCTGGCTCGCCGAGTTCCAGCTTCCCGAATACGATCTGCGCAAGGTCGACGGCCAGTACGAGCTGCATTTCGACGGCCCCTGGACCCACACGACCATGTGGGAGGTGCCGGCGCTCGCCATCATCAACGAGCTCAGGGCGCGGCGCGTCATGCTGGGCCAGAAGCGCTTCTCGCTCGACGTGCTCTATGCCCGCGCCAAGGCGAAGATGTGGGACAAGGTCGAGCGGCTGCAGAAGCTGCCCAATCTCAGGCTCTCCGATTTCGGCACGCGCCGCCGCCATGGCCATCTCTGGCAGCGCTGGTGCGTCCTGGCGCTGAAGGAGGGGCTGGGCAAGGCTTTCAGCGGCACCTCGAACGTGCTGCTCGCGATGGACACCGATCTCGAGGCGATCGGCACCAACGCCCATGAGTTGCCGATGGTGCTGGCGGCACTGGCCGATTCCGACGAGGAGCTGCTGCGTGCGCCTTACCGGGTGCTCGACGAATGGCGGCAGGTCTATGGCGGCAACCTGCTGATCGCGCTGCCGGACGCCTTCGGGACGCAGAGCTTCCTGCGCCATGCGCCGGATTGGGTGGCGGACTGGACCGGCTTCCGGCCGGACAGCGCACCTCCCATCCCGGCCGGCGAGACGATCATGGAATGGTGGCGCGCGCACGGGCGCGATCCGCGCGAGAAGCTGCTGGTCTTCTCCGACGGGCTCGATGTCGATGCCATCGAGCGCGTCTACCATCATTTCGACGGGAAGGTCCGCATGGCCTTCGGCTGGGGCACCGACCTGACCAACGATCTCGTCGGCTGCTCGCCGGACGGTTCGCGCGCGCTCGATCCGATGTCGCTGGTCTGCAAGGTCACCAAGGCGAACGGGCGCCCGGCGGTGAAGCTCTCCGACAATCCCGAGAAGGTCTCGGGCGACCCGGAGGCTGTGGCGCGCTATCGGCGGGTGTTCGGGGTTGCATGACCGCGGGCAAGTAAAGATGTTGCCATTATGTTCTCGATGCGCAATTGTGGTTGCGGGTTGGGGGACTCGGTATGCTGCACTTGCTGGTTGTGTTGTTCGCCATGCTCACAGCGTGGCCGGATCGATCCTGGGCTGAAGAACCGGTTTGCCCGGAATGCGGTGCGCCTCAACGCGATGCGGCTTCTTTCAAGAGTTCGCTGCTGGTCACCGTCAAGAACCGAGCCTTCGTCGCGGCGGTTGAAGAAAAGGCGCGCGCCCAACCGAAACCTGCACCGGGCATCGTCCACGCGGAGCTCGTGGGCGATGTCGTGGTCGTCGTCGTAGAAGATCGCAAAGACATATCTCGCTTCGTCATGAGCGGCGAAGGAAAGCGGTTCGGGCTTAGCAACCAGGATATGATGAATGCCGGCCGGGAGAACCTGAAGCGCAGGGTCTCGCGCCTGCAGATCGAGGAACATGGTCCCGTTCGGTCCCTGTCCTTCGAGGCTGACTACAATGCGGCGCTGATTCTGCTGCCAGAGGTCTGGTCCGCGATCCCGAATCTCCCTGCCGAGCTGGTCGTCGCGGTGCCGGCGCGCGACATCGTGGCCTTCGGCGACGGAGCCGATCCGGAGGCGGTCGCGAGCCTGCGCCGTATCGCCCGAATGCCGAGCGAGGGCTATTCGGTGACGAGCCTTCTTCTGCAGCGGGTCCGGGGGCGCTGGATGGTGAAGAATTAGCGCTGACCTCCTCACTCTGGCGTCACTGGAGGTCGATGGGGCCGGCCGGCTTGCATCGCCGCGCAAAAACCCCTAATGCGACCGCGTTTCTAGGCCCCGGAGGGCCGCCTTCGAGGACAAGGGTGTCATGGCCAAAGAGAAGTTTTCGCGGACGAAGCCGCACTGCAACATTGGAACGATTGGTCACGTTGACCATGGCAAGACGTCGCTGACGGCTGCGATCACGAAGGTTCTGGCTGAGTCGGGCGGTGCGTCGTTCACGGCGTATGACCAGATCGACAAGGCGCCGGAAGAGAAGGCCCGCGGCATCACGATCTCGACGGCTCACGTCGAGTACGAGACCCCGGCGCGTCACTATGCTCACGTCGACTGCCCCGGCCACGCCGACTATGTGAAGAACATGATCACGGGTGCGGCGCAGATGGACGGCGCGATCCTGGTGGTGTCGGCGGCCGACGGCCCGATGCCGCAGACCCGCGAGCACATCCTGCTGGCGCGCCAGGTCGGCGTTCCCGCGCTGGTGGTGTTCATGAACAAGGTCGACCTGGTCGACGACGCCGAGCTGCTGGAGCTCGTCGAGATGGAGATCCGCGAGCTCCTTTCGAAGTACGACTTCCCCGGCGACGACATTCCGATCACCAAGGGCTCGGCCAAGGCCGCTCTCGACAACGTCACGCCGGAAATCGGCCATGACGCGGTGATCGCGCTGATGAAGACGGTCGACGACTACATCCCGCAGCCGGAGCGTCCGATCGACCAGCCGTTCCTGATGCCGGTCGAGGACGTGTTCTCGATCTCGGGCCGTGGCACGGTGGTGACCGGCCGCGTCGAGCGCGGCATCGTCAAGGTCGGCGAGGAAATCGAGATCGTCGGCCTGAAGGACACCGTGAAGACGACGGTGACGGGCGTCGAGATGTTCCGCAAGCTGCTCGACCAGGGCCAGGCCGGCGACAACATCGGCGCGCTGCTGCGCGGCACGAAGCGTGAGGACGTCGAGCGCGGCCAGGTGCTGTGCAAGCCGGGCTCGGTGAAGCCGCACACGAAGTTCAAGGCCGAGGCCTACATCCTGACGAAGGAAGAGGGTGGCCGTCACACGCCGTTCTTCACCAACTACCGCCCGCAGTTCTACTTCCGCACGACGGACGTGACCGGCGTGGTGACGCTGCCCGAGGGCACGGAGATGGTGATGCCGGGCGACAACATCTCGATGGAGGTGACGCTGATCGCCCCGATCGCGATGGAAGAGAAGCTGCGCTTCGCCATCCGCGAAGGCGGTCGTACGGTTGGAGCAGGCGTGGTTGCTTCGATCATCGCTTGATCGAAGCAACGACGACGTCCGCGTAAACCGCAGACTTTGCGGCGCCGGCGTCGTCGCCTCGATCATCGCCTGATCGGGATTTCGGTCGATATGTGTTGAGAAGGGCGGCGGAAACGCCGCCCTTTTCGTTATTGCGGAGATGTGTTGAAGCCGGCTGCGTTTTCGACTTGAAAACCTCCGCGCCTTGAGGCAAAGGATCGCCCGACTACAGGGGTGTAGCTCAGTTGGTAGAGTACCGGTCTCCAAAACCGGTTGTCGTAGGTTCGAGCCCTACCGCCCCTGCCAGTCGCTTTTCGGGCGGCTGCAGCGCAAACCGCAAAGCGGTTCTTCGAGCGCCATGACCCAGAACATCTACGACGACGAAACCTTTTTTGCGGGCTATAGCCGCCTGCCGCGTTCCATCCATGGGCTGGACGGGGCGCCGGAATGGCCGGTGCTGCGGTCCATGCTGCCGGATCTGCGGGGCAAGCACGTACTCGACCTCGGCTGCGGCTTCGGCTGGTTCTGCCGATTCGCGGCGGGCGAGGGGGCTGCGAGCGTCCTCGGCGTCGATGTTTCCGAGAACATGCTGGCGCGGGCGGGGCGCGAGACAGACGATTCCCGCATTCGCTATGAGCTGGCCGATCTGGAAAGCTTCGTGCCGGCGGCCGGAGCTTTCGATCTCGCCTATAGCTCGCTCGCCTTCCATTACATCGCAGGTCTCGACGCGCTGTTCGGACGCGTGCATAGGGCGCTGAAGCCGGGTGGGGCGCTGGTCTGCTCGGTCGAGCATCCGATCATGACGGCGCCGGTTCGGCAGGAGTGGCTCCTCGATGCCGACGGGCGGGCGAGCTGGCCGGTCAACGGCTATCTCGACGAGGGCGAGAGGGTCAGCAATTGGCTGGCGGAGGGTGTGGTCAAGCGTCACCGTACGATCGCGACTTATCTCGACCTGTTGCGGGCGGCGGGCTTTTCGCTCGATCGGTTGGTCGAATGGGGGCCGAGCCGCGAGCAGGTCGCGTCCGAACCGAGCTGGGCCAGGGAGCGCGAGCGGCCGTTCTTCCTGCTGATCGCGGCACGGCGGAGCTGAAGCGGCCCACGCCCCGAAAGGGTCTTGGCTAAAGGCCTAAGGCGATGTAAGAGGGCGGTCGATGACGGCGCGCGACCCCCCGGGTCCCGCGCCGCGAATGTTTCAGGACGGCCGATTCGGCGTCGCGGCAGGGGTCGCGGACCGGTTCGGAACCCGAGGTGGTTCATGGCGAAATCCAATCCCTTCCAGTTCCTGCAGGACGTGCGCTCCGAGGCGGCCAAGGTCACCTGGCCCTCGCGCCGGGAGACGCTGATTACCACGGGCCTCGTGCTCGCCATGGTGGTCGTCTCCAGCCTGTTCTTCCTCTTCACCGACACCATCATCCGCTGGGGCCTCGGCATCATCCTCGGCGCCCGTTGAACGGAAATACGCACGTGAGCACCCGCTGGTACATCGTCCACGCCTATTCCAACTTCGAGAACAAGGTCGCCCAGTCGATCCGTGACCAGGCGGCGCAGCGCAACCTCGCCGACAAGTTCGACGAGGTGCTGGTGCCGACCGAGAAGGTCGTCGAGGTCCGCCGCGGCCGCAAGGTCGATACCGAGCGCAAGTTCTTCCCCGGCTATGTGCTGGTGAAGTGCGAGATGACCGACGAGGTCTACCACCTCATCAAGAACACGCCGAAGGTCACCGGCTTCCTCGGCGCCGACAAGGCCAAGCCCATGCCGATCCCCGAGCATGAGGCGATGCGGATCAAGGGCCAGGTCGCCGAGGGCATCGAGCGTCCGAAGCCGACGGTGGTCTTCGAGATCGGCGAGCAGGTCAAGGTGGCCGATGGCCCCTTTGCCTCCTTCAACGGCGTCGTCGAGGATGTCGATCACGCCCGCACCCGCCTCAAGGTCGCCGTCTCGATCTTCGGCCGCGCCACGCCGGTCGAGCTGGAATACAGCCAGGTCGAGAAGCTCTGAGCGGCGCCTTCGCGCGTTAACCGGATAACACCCGCAAACGGCCGCTCCGACTATTCTGTCTCGTGACCGCCAACCAAGGCGGGAACACGGGGAGGGTAGCATGAGCGGCCAACGCATTTTGATGATCGTCGGCGATTTCGGCGAGGACTATGAGATCATGGTCCCGTTCCAGGCGCTGCTTGCGGTCGGTCATACCGTCCACGCGGTCTGCCCGGACAAGAAGGCTGGCGATGCGATCGCGACCGCGATCCACGACTTCGAAGGCCAGCAGACCTATTCCGAAAAGCGCGGCCACAACTTCGCGCTGAATGCCAGCTTCGCCGATGTCGACCCGGCCCGCTACGACGCGCTGGTCATTCCCGGCGGACGGGCGCCCGAATATCTGCGCCTGAACGCCAAGGTCGTCGAGATGGTCCGGCACTTCTTCACCGCCGGAAAGCCGGTGGCGGCGATCTGCCATGGCGCTCAGCTCCTGGCGGGCGCGGGCGTGTTGAAGGGCCGCACCTGCTCGGCCTATCCGGCCTGCCGCGCCGAGGTCGAGCTTGCCGGCGGCACCTATGCGGACATCGATATCGATGGCGCTGTCACTGACGGCAATCTCGTCTCGGCACCCGCCTGGCCGGCCCATCCCGCCTGGCTGTCGCAGTTTCTCAACGTCCTTGGCACGACGATCAGCCACGGCCAGCAGCGTCAGGCCGCTTGAGTCTCGTCGCTTGCCGGCAAGGGCTGGCGGAGCTCACCTCCGCCAGCCTATGATGCCGCTCGCGGGAACCTGATCGGAGGCGCCCATGTGCAGGCTTTTCGTCGGAGCCGATGCCGGGCTGTGGCAGACGCGGCTCAAATCGGTGCGGATGCGCGGCTATTCCACCAGCGTGAGGCTGGAGAATCTCTACTGGCGCGTCCTGGAAGAAATCGCCCAGCGCGACGGCATGACCCTGATGCAACTGTTGACGCGGTTGCACGAGGAGTTGCTCGAGACGCGGGGAGAGGTCGAGAATTTCTCATCCTTTCTCAGGGTCTGCTGCGGGCGCTATCTGGCGCTTCAGCTGGAAGGTGACGTGCCGCAAGACCGGGCCATCCCGATCCGTGACCTCGATGCCGAGAGCATCCTGGCGCGCGAGGCGCGGCGCCGCGACGCCGAAGGTCGCCGCCTGGCGGTCCGGCGCGAGACGGACAAAGCGGTGCGAGGGGCTTCCCTTTCCGGTGCGCCTGTGCCATAGGCCCCGCCTTAACCGCGTGGAAGGCGTGCCGGTCGCCAGCCGGATCACAGGCGCCGCACCACGCACTGCAACCACCCCGGCCCCGGCGAAGAGCGTCGGCAGGCAGGGGCGTCGTCGTTCCGATAGGCAGCGGAGCGGACGGCAGGAGCAGCCATCATGGCAAAGAAGATCACGGGCTACGTGAAGCTTCAGGTTCCGGCGGGCGCGGCCAATCCGTCGCCGCCGATCGGTCCCGCGCTCGGTCAGCGCGGCCTCAACATCATGGAATTCTGCAAGGCCTTCAACGCGAAGACCCAGCAGATGGAAAAGGGCATGCCGATCCCGGTGATCATCACCGCGTATGCCGATCGCTCCTTCACCTTCGAGATGAAGCAGCCGCCGGTCTCGTACTGGCTGAAGAAGGCCGCCGGCCTGACCTCGGGCTCGAAGACCCCGGGCAAGGGCGGCAATGTCGGCAAGGTTACGACCGCGCAGATCGCCGAGATCGCCGAGAAGAAGATGGCCGATCTCAACTGCGACACCGTCGAATCGGCTTCGGCCATGATCCGTGGCTCTGCCAGGTCCATGGGCCTGGAAGTCGTGGGCTGAGGGGAGGCTGACAATGGCACATATCGGAAAGCGCGTCGTCAAGGGCCGTGAAGGCATTGACCGCACCAAGCTGTACCCGCTCGATCAGGCCGTCACCTTCGTCAAGGAGCGTGCCAACGCCAAGTTCGACGAGACGGTCGAGATCGCGATGAATCTCGGCGTCGATCCGCGTCACGCCGACCAGATGGTCCGCGGCGTCTGCAACCTGCCGAACGGCTCGGGCCGCACGCTGCGCGTCGCCGTCTTCGCCCGTGGCGCCAAGGCTGACGAGGCCAAGGCCGCGGGTGCCGACATCGTCGGCGCCGAGGAACTGGTCGAGTCCGTCCAGAAGGGCGAGATTAACTTCGATCGCTGCATCGCGACCCCGGACATGATGGGTCTCGTCGGCCGTCTCGGTAAGGTGCTCGGCCCGCGCGGCCTGATGCCGAACCCGCGCGTCGGCACCGTGACCATGGACGTCACCGCCGCCGTCGCCGCCTCGAAGGGCGGTTCGGTCGAGTTCCGCGTCGAGAAGGCCGGCATCATCCACGCCGCCGTCGGCAAGGCCTCGTTCTCGGCCGAGAAGCTCTCGGAGAACATCAAGGCGTTCGTCGACTCCGTCGCCAAGGCCAAGCCGGCCGGCGCCAAGGGCACCTATATCCAGCGCGTCGCGATCTCGTCGACCATGGGCCCGGGCGTCAAGGTCGAGCCGAACACCGTCGTCGGCGGCTGATCCTCGATCAGGGCGGCCGGTTTTTCCGGTCGCCCACCCGCTCTTGATTTCGTGATGTCAAGAGCCTACTTGGCAGAAGCAGGCGAAAGCGCTATACGCACGCCTGTTTCCATGAGTGATGGGGCTCCGGCGTGCTTGACACGAAGGGGTCCGTTTCGCGTTTTTCGGCGGGTTTCCGCTGAAAATTGGGTGATTTGAGGACGGGGGAGTGATTTCCCGGGGGAGAATCATCCAGTCCTGTCTGAGACTGCAGGTGCGTTTCGGCTTCGGCCGGGAGCATAATTTCGCCAAGAGGCCTGCATAGACGGTGCAAGAGCTTACTCCCGGATCGCAAGATCCGGAAAGACGGTTCGAACCATCTCGCCCGGTCGCGGCCTCTCCATCGAGGCTCGGGAGCGGGGACAGGGCATCAAGCGTCGCTTTGCCGAACGCCGGTGTCAACCGGGGTTCCAGGAGCGGCATTTGCAACCGGCGGCGAGCCCTCGAAAGCTTGTCGCCTACCGGAGAGAGCCCAGTGGATAAAGCGGCAAAGAAAGATGCCGTCGCGTCGCTGAACGATGTGTTTGCGAACACGTCGGTCGTCGTCGTGGCCCACTATGCGGGCTTGACCGTGGCCCAGTTCCAGAAGCTTCGTCGCGAGATGAAGGCCAATGGCGCCACTGTTAAGGTCGCAAAGAACCGCTTGGCCAAGATCGCTCTTGAAGGCACCGACGTCGCGTCCATCAGCAACCTGCTGACGGGTCCCACCCTGATCGCTTATTCCAACGATCCGGTCGCGGCGCCGAAGGTCGCCAGCGCTTTCGCCAAGGAGAACGACAAGCTCGTCATCCTGGGCGGCGCGATGGGCAAGACCGCCCTGAACCCCGATGGTGTCAAGGCCCTGGCCACGATGCCCTCGCTCGACGAACTGCGTGCCAAGCTTATCGGCCTTATCCAGGCCCCGGCTACCAAGCTCGCGCAGCTCACGAACGCGCCCGCCGGCAAGCTGGCTCGCGTGGTTCAGGCTTACGCCGACAAGAATGCGGCTTGAAGCCAGCAAACCCTTATCGTTCGAACCTCTTAAGACAGGAAGTTAAACATGGCCGATCTCGCCAAGCTCGTCGACGAGCTGTCGTCGCTCACCGTTCTCGAGGCCGCTGACCTCGCCAAGCTGCTCGAAGAGAAGTGGGGCGTTTCCGCTGCCGCCGCCGTCGCCGTTGCGGCTGGCCCGGCTGCCGGTGGCGCTGCCGCCGCTGCTGCTGAAGAGCAGACCGAGTTCACCGTCGTTCTTGCCGCCGCCGGCGACAAGAAGATCGAGGTGATCAAGGAAGTCCGCGCCATCACCGGCCTGGGCCTCAAGGAAGCCAAGGACCTGGTCGAGGGCGCTCCGAAGCCGGTCAAGGAAGGCGTTGCCAAGGACGAGGCCGAGAAGCTCAAGAAGCAGCTCGAGGCCGTCGGCGCCAAGGTCGAGCTCAAGTGAGCTTGGGCCGGCTGATGCCGGTCCGACCGTAGTCAAAACAGACAGTCCCGGGGCGCTCCACGCCTCCGGGGCTGTTGCGTCGTTTCCGCGCTGGTGCGCGGGAGTTGTCGCGGGAGCGAGCCGCAACCTTGCGGTGAAGCTCTGAACGAAGACGTGGGTCGGCGCCGATGCGCCGAACGGCTCACCCGGCGGCCCGAGGCCGCCTCGGCCGGACCGCCGGGTGAGCCGTCCATGGAGCCGAAACCGATGGCGGACCTTCCGAGGGCCGGCGGCGGTACAGGCTCTGAACGGAGAGGTTGGGACCTTACGGAGCGTGGCCGCCAAATTGGCGGCGACTTGCCGGAAGATGCCCACAGAACGCGAGGAACAACATGGTCAATTCGCTCCAGGGTCGCAGGCGCGTCCGCAAGTTCTTCGGCAAGCTCAAGGAAGTGGCGGAGATGCCGAACCTCATCGAGGTTCAGAAGGCGTCCTACGACCAGTTCCTGATGGTCGACGAACCCAAGGGCGGCCGGCCTGACGAGGGATTGCAGTCCGTCTTCAAGTCGGTCTTCCCGATCGGCGATTTTTCCGGCGCCTCGCTGCTGGAGTTCGTGAAGTACACCTTCGAGCCGCCGAAATACGACGTCGACGAGTGCCGCCAGCGCGGCATGACCTTCTCGGCGCCGCTCAAGGTGACGCTGCGCCTGATCGTGTTCGATATCGACCCGGACACCCAGGCCAAGTCCGTCAAGGACATCAAGGAGCAGGATGTCTACATGGGCGACATGCCGCTCATGACGGATAACGGCACCTTCATCGTCAACGGCACCGAGCGCGTCATCGTCTCGCAGATGCACCGTTCGCCGGGCGTGTTCTTCGACCACGACAAGGGCAAGACCCATTCCTCGGGCAAGCTGCTCTTCGCCGCGCGCATCATCCCGTATCGCGGCTCCTGGCTCGACATCGAGTTCGACGCCAAGGACATCGTCTACGCCCGTATCGACCGGAAGCGTAAGATCCCGGTCACCTCGCTGCTGTTCGCGCTCGGCATGGACGGCGAGGAGATCCTCAGCCGCTTCTACAACCACATCACCTACACCAAGGACGCCAAGGGCTGGCGCGTTCCCTACGACGCGGAGCGCATGAAGGGCTTCAAGGCGACCGAAGACCTGATCGACGCCGACACCGGCGAGGTCGTGGTCGAGGCCGGCAAGAAGCTCGTCGCCCGCGCTGCCCGCCAGCTCGCCGAGAAGGGCCTCAAGTTCCTGCGCGCGCAGGACGAGGACCTGTACACCCAGTACATCGCCGAGGACCTGGTCAACCCGGCGACGGGCGAGGTCTATGCCGAGGCCGGCGAAGAGATCACCGAGAAGCTGCTCAAGCAGCTCACCGATGACGGTTATGACGAGATCCCGGTGCTGGACATCGACCACATCACGGTCGGTCCCTACATCCGCAACACGCTGAACGTCGACAAGAACTCGCGCCGCGAGGAAGCCCTGTTCGACATCTACCGCGTGATGCGTCCGGGCGAGCCGCCGACCCTCGAGACGGCTGAGAACATGTTCCAGTCGCTGTTCTTCGACCCGGAGCGCTACGACCTCTCGGCCGTCGGCCGCGTCAAGATGAACATGCGCCTCGACCTCGACGCCGAGGACACTGTGCGCATCCTGCGCAAGGAGGACATCTTCGCGGTCGTCAAGGCGCTGGTCGACCTGCGCGACGGCAAGGGCGAGATCGACGACATCGACCATCTCGGCAACCGCCGCGTGCGCTCGGTCGGCGAGCTCATGGAGAACCAGTATCGCCTGGGCCTCCTCCGCATGGAGCGCGCCATCAAGGAGCGCATGTCCTCGGTCGATATCGACACGGTCATGCCGCAGGACCTGATCAACGCCAAGCCGGCGGCTGCCGCCGTGCGCGAGTTCTTCGGCTCCTCGCAGCTCTCGCAGTTCATGGACCAGACGAACCCGCTCTCCGAAGTCACGCATAAGCGTCGTCTTTCGGCGCTTGGCCCGGGCGGTCTGACCCGCGAGCGCGCCGGCTTCGAGGTGCGCGACGTGCATCCGACGCATTACGGCCGCATCTGCCCGATCGAGACGCCGGAAGGCCCGAATATCGGCCTGATCAACTCGCTCGCCACCTTCGCGCGGGTGAACAAGTATGGCTTCATCGAGAGCCCGTATCGCCGCATCCGCGACGGCAAGGTCACCGACGAGGTGATCTATCTCTCGGCGATGGAAGAGGCGAAGTACAACGTCGCCCAGGCCAATGCCGCCGTCGACAAGGAAGGCCGCCTGACCGACGACCTGATCGTCTGCCGCCGCGCCGGCGAGGTCATCGTCACGCCGGTCGACAAGGTCGACTTCCAGGACGTGTCGCCGAAGCAGCTCGTTTCGGTCGCCGCGGCGCTGATTCCGTTCCTCGAGAACGACGACGCGAACCGCGCGCTGATGGGCTCGAACATGCAGCGTCAGGCGGTGCCGCTGGTTCGCGCCGACGCGCCTTTCGTCGGCACCGGCATGGAAGCGGTCGTCGCCCGTGACTCGGGCGCCGCGATCGCGGCCCGCCGTTCCGGCGTCGTCGACCAGGTCGACGCGACCCGTATCGTCATCCGCGCTTCCGACGAGATGGACCCGACGAAGCCGGGCGTCGACATCTACCGGCTGCAGAAGTTCCAGCGCTCGAACCAGTCGACCTGCATCACGCAGCGTCCGCTGGTGCGCGTCGGCGACGTCGTCAAGAAGGGCGACATCGTCGCCGACGGCCCGTCGACCGAGTTCGGCGAGCTCGCGCTCGGCCGCAACGTGCTCGTCGCGTTCATGCCGTGGAACGGCTACAACTTCGAGGACTCGATCCTTCTCTCCGAGAACATCGTCTCCCAGGACATCTTCACCTCGATCCATATCGAGGAGTTCGAGGTCATGGCCCGCGATACCAAGCTCGGCCCGGAGGAGATCACGCGCGACATTCCGAACGTTTCGGAAGAGGCGCTGAAGAACCTCGACGAAGCCGGCATCGTCTATATCGGCGCGGAAGTGGCGGCGGGCGACATCCTCGTCGGCAAGATCACGCCGAAGGGCGAAAGCCCGATGACGCCGGAAGAGAAGCTGCTGCGCGCCATCTTCGGCGAGAAGGCCTCGGACGTTCGCGACACCTCGCTGCGCGTTCCCCCCGGCGTGCAGGGCACGATCGTCGAGGTCCGCGTGTTCAACCGCCACGGCGTCGACAAGGACGAGCGCGCCCAGGCGATCGAGCGCGAGGAGATTGAGCGTCTCGCCAAGGACCGCGACGACGAGCAGGCGATCCTGGACCGCAACACCTTCGCGCGTCTGGCTGAGATCCTGACCGGCAAGACCGGCCTGGCCGGTCCGAAGGGCTTCAAGAAGGACACGGTCATCACCCGCGAGGTGATGAGCGAGTTCCCGCGTTCGCAATGGTGGCTGTTCGCTACCGCCGAAGACTCGCTGATGACCGAGATCGAGGCGATGCGGAAGCAGTACGACGAGTCGAAGAAGCGCCTCGAGCAGCGCTTCCTCGACAAGGTCGAGAAGCTGCAGCGCGGCGACGAGCTGCCTCCGGGCGTGATGAAGATGGTCAAGGTCTTCGTCGCGGTGAAGCGCAAGATCCAGCCGGGCGACAAGATGGCCGGCCGTCACGGCAACAAGGGCGTGGTCTCGCGCATCGTGCCGGTGGAGGACATGCCGTTCCTCGAGGACGGCACCCATGCCGACATCGTGCTGAACCCGCTGGGCGTGCCCTCGCGCATGAACGTCGGTCAGATCCTTGAGACGCATCTGGGCTGGGCGGCCGCCGGTCTCGGCAAGCAGATCGGCAAGGCGCTCGACGCCTACAAGAAGACGAGCGACTTCAAGGCGCTGAAGGCTCAGTTCGACGCCGTCTACGAGGATAACGAGATCATCGCCTCGATGGACGAGAACGAGCTCGTCGAGATGGGCCAGAACCTGCGCCGCGGCGTGCCGGTGGCGACGCCGGTGTTCAATGGCGCCAAGGAGGCCGATATCGAGCGGCTCCTGGAGCAGGCTGGTCTGCACTCGTCGGGTCAGTCGACCCTCTATGACGGCCGCACGGGTGAGCCTTTCGACCGCAAGGTGACGATGGGCTACATCTACATGCTCAAGCTGCACCACCTGGTCGACGACAAGATCCACGCGCGTTCGATCGGTCCGTACTCGCTCGTCACCCAGCAGCCGCTGGGCGGTAAGGCGCAGTTCGGCGGCCAGCGTTTCGGCGAAATGGAGGTCTGGGCGCTCGAAGCCTACGGCGCCGCCTACACCCTGCAGGAAATGCTGACGGTGAAGTCGGACGACGTCGCGGGCCGCACCAAGGTCTACGAGTCGATCGTGCGCGGCGAGGACAACTTCGAGGCGGGCATCCCCGAGAGCTTCAACGTTCTCGTCAAGGAGATGCGCTCGCTCGGCCTCAACGTCGAGCTGATCAACAACAAGGTGAAGCCGGGCGAGTTGCCGCCCGCCGAAGCGGCCGAATAAGCCGCGACCGAGCCTTGAACATTGCCGGCGGCACTCACGCCGCCGGCCTACGGAATTGACGAGCCGGGCAGGGCGGCCCTTAAGCCCCCACCGGCCGAAGGAGACAGGCGATGAAGCAAGAGGTCATGAACCTTTTCGGCCAGCAGCCGGTCCAGCAGGCCTTCGACGCGATCAAGATCTCGATCGCGAGCCCGGAGAAGATCCTGTCCTGGTCGTATGGCGAAATCAAAAAGCCCGAGACGATCAACTACCGCACGTTCAAGCCGGAGCGTGACGGCCTGTTCTGCGCGCGCATCTTCGGGCCGATCAAGGACTACGAGTGCCTGTGCGGCAAGTACAAGCGCATGAAGTTCAAGGGCGTCATCTGCGAGAAGTGCGGCGTCGAAGTCACGCTCGCCCGCGTCCGGCGCGAGCGCATGGGCCATATCGAGCTCGCCGCTCCCGTCGCGCATATCTGGTTCCTGAAGTCGCTGCCCTCGCGCATCGGCCTCCTGATGGATATGCCGCTCAAGGACCTCGAGCGCATCCTCTACTTCGAAAGCTACGTCGTCATCGAGCCGGGCCTGACCCCGCTCAAGGACCGCCAGCTGCTGTCGGAGGAGGAGTATGTCCGCTGCCAGGAGGAGTACGGCGCCGACACCTTCACCGCCATGATCGGCGCGGAAGCCATCCGCGAAATGCTGCGCGCGCTCGATCTCGACCAGATCAACGCCGATCTCAAGCATGAGATCGCGACGACGACGTCCGAGCTGAAGCCCAAGAAGCTGATGAAGCGCCTCAAGATCATCGAGGCCTTCCAGGAGTCGGGCAACAAGCCGGAATGGATGGTGATGACCCAGATCCCGGTCATCCCGCCGGATCTGCGTCCGCTCGTTCCGCTCGATGGCGGCCGCTTCGCGACTTCGGACCTGAACGACCTCTATCGCCGCGTCATCAACCGCAACAACCGCCTGAAGCGCCTCATCGAGCTGCGCGCGCCGGACATCATCATCCGCAACGAGAAGCGGATGCTGCAGGAGTCCGTCGACGCCCTGTTCGACAACGGCCGCCGCGGCCGCGTCATCACGGGTGCCAACAAGCGCCCGCTGAAGTCGCTCGCCGACATGCTGAAGGGCAAGCAGGGCCGCTTCCGCCAGAACCTGCTCGGCAAGCGCGTCGACTATTCCGGCCGCTCGGTCATCGTCGTCGGTCCGGAGATGAAGCTGCACCAGTGCGGCCTGCCGAAGAAGATGGCGCTCGAGCTGTTCAAGCCGTTCATCTATGCGCGCCTCGACGCCAAGGGCTACTCGACCACGGTCAAGCAGGCCAAGAAGCTCGTCGAGAAGGAGAAGCCGGAAGTCTGGGATATCCTGGACGAGGTCATCCGCGAGCATCCGGTGATGCTGAACCGCGCACCGACGCTCCACCGCCTCGGCATCCAGGCCTTCGAGCCCGTGCTGATCGAGGGCAAGGCGATCCAGCTCCACCCGCTGGTCTGCGCCGCCTTCAACGCGGACTTCGACGGCGACCAGATGGCCGTGCACGTCCCGCTGTCGCTTGAGGCGCAGCTGGAAGCGCGCGTGCTGATGATGTCGACCAACAACATCCTGCACCCGGCGAACGGCCAGCCGATCATCGTGCCGTCGCAGGACATCGTGCTCGGCCTCTACTACCTCTCGATCATCTCGGATGGCGAGCCGGGCCAGGGCAAGATCTTCGGCGATTTCGGTGAGCTCGAATACGCGCTGCACGAGAAGGTCGTGACGCTGCATTCGAAGATCAAATATCGCTGGACCGGCGTCGGCCATGACGGCAAGCCGTACACGAAGATCTACGACACCACGCCGGGCCGCGTGATCCTCTCGACCGCGCTGCCGGAGCACCCGGCCGTGTCCTTCGACGTCGTCAACAAGCTGATGACGAAGAAGGAGATCTCCGGAATGATCGACGCCGTGTATCGCGGCTGCGGTCAGAAGGAATCGGTGATCTTCTGCGACCGCGTCATGGGGCTCGGCTTCAAGCACGCCTTCAAGGCCGGCATCTCCTTCGGCAAGGACGACATGGTCGTGCCGGAGAACAAGTGGCAGATCGTCGACACCACCCGCGCGCTCGCCAAGGATTACGAGCAGCAATACCAGGACGGCCTGATCACGCAGGGCGAGAAGTACAACAAGGTCGTCGACGCCTGGGCGAAGTGCTCCGACAAGCTCGCCCAGGAGATGATGGCCCGCATCTCGACCGTCCAGAAGGACGAGACCGGCCGCGACAAGCAGATCAACTCGATCTACATGATGTCGCACTCGGGTGCCCGCGGTTCGCCGGCGCAGATGCGTCAGCTCGCCGCCATGCGCGGCCTGATGGCCAAGCCGTCGGGCGAGATCATCGAGAGCCCGATCATCTCGAACTTCAAGGAAGGCCTCGACGTTCTCGAGTACTTCAACTCGACCCACGGCGCCCGTAAGGGCCTCGCCGACACGGCGCTCAAGACGGCCAACTCCGGCTATCTCACCCGCCGTCTCGTCGACGTGGCGCAGGACGCGATCATCTCCGAGGTCGATTGCGGCTCCGACAACGGCATCAAGATGCGCGCCATCGTCGATGCCGGCCAGGTCGTGGCTTCGCTCGGCGTGCGCATCCTGGGTCGCTCGGCGGCCGAGGACGTGACCGATATCGACGGCAACGTCCTCGTGCCGAAGGGCACGATGATCGAGGAGAGCCATATCGAGAAGATCAACGCCGCCGGCGTCCAGGAGGTGAAGATCCGCTCGGTTCTCACCTGCGCGACCAAGAACGGCGTCTGCGCGACCTGCTATGGGCGCGACCTCGCCCGCGGCACGCCCGTCAACATGGGTGAGGCCGTCGGCGTCATCGCGGCGCAGTCGATCGGCGAGCCGGGCACGCAGCTCACCATGCGTACCTTCCACATCGGCGGCGCGGCCACCATCGCCGACCAGTCCTTCGTCGAGTCGAACTTCGAAGGCACGGTCAAGATGCGCAACCGCAACGTCGCGCGGAACTCGGACGGCGACCTCATCGCCATGGCGCGCAACATCGCCATCGTGATCGTCGGGCCTGATGGCGCCGAGCGCGCGGTGCACCGTGTCCAGTTCGGCTCGAAGCTGCGGGTCGACGAGGGCGACAAGGTCAAGCGCGGCCAGCGCCTGATCGAGTGGGATCCCTATTCCCGCCCGATCCTGGCGGAGGTCGACGGCAAGGTCGGCTACGAGGACCTCGTGGACGGCATGTCGATGACCGAGACGACCGACGAGGCGACCGGCATCTCCAAGCGCGTCGTCATCGACTGGCGTGGCTCGGCCCGTACGGCCGACCTCAAGCCCGCGATGACCATCACGGGGCCTGACGGCAAGATCGCGAAGCTCGCCCGTGGTGGCGATGCCCGCTACATCCTGCCTGTCGACGGCATCATCTCGGTGGAGCCTGGCCACTCGATCAAGGCCGGCGACGTGCTGGCGCGTGTCTCGACCGACTCGGCCAAGACCCGCGACATCACCGGTGGTCTGCCGCGCGTGGCGGAGTTGTTCGAGGCGCGTCGTCCGAAGGACGCGGCGATCATTGCCGAGAAGTCGGGCGTGATCGGCTTCGGCAAGGACTACAAGAACAAGCGCCGCGTGACGCTGACACCGCATGACGGTTCCGACGGGGTCGAGTACCTGATCCCGAAGGGCAAGCACATCCATCTCCAGGACGGCGACGTCGTGGAAGTCGGCGACTACATCCTCGACGGCAACCCGGCCCCGCACGACATTCTGGCGATCAAGGGCGTCGAGGAGCTGGCGGCTTATCTGGTGAACGAGATCCAGGAGGTCTATCGCCTCCAGGGCGTCGGCATCAACGACAAGCACATCGAGGTCATCGTCCGTCAGATGCTGCAGAAGGTCGAGATCACGGAGTCGGGCGATACCGACATCCTGACCGGCGACCAGGTCGACCGCGTCGAGCTCGAGGAGATCAACGCGAAGATGCGCGAGGAGGGCAAGAAGCCGGCTTCCGGCGTGCCGGTCCTGCTCGGCATCACCAAGGCCTCGCTGCAGACCCGCTCCTTCATCTCGGCGGCGTCCTTCCAGGAGACCACCCGCGTCCTCACCGAGGCGGCGGTCAACGGCAAGTCGGACATGCTCGAGGGCCTCAAGGAGAACGTCATCGTCGGCTCGCTCATCCCGGCCGGCACCGGCGCCCAGGTCGCCCGCATCAAGCAGGTGGCCACGCGCCGCGACGACCTCATCGTCGGCCAGAAGGCCGATGCGGCTGCCAAGGCCGCGGCCCAGGCCGCTGCGGTGCTGCCGGCGGCCGAGTAAGCTCAGCCACCGGCGAAGACCGGCAATCATCGGAAAGGCCGCCCCTCCCGGGCGGCCTTTTTGTTTCGTGAAAGGGCAGGCGAGGGGCCAAGTGGCCTGAACCCCGCAAAACCCCAGCCTTTTCGGCGGTTTCGGGGTTGACGCGAATCTCTGTTCGAGTCATAAGCGCGCCACTGTCGACGGTTGTCGGACACGTTTGTCGCTTGCCTCTTTGTTTGCAAGCGAGTTTCGCGACCGAAACTCCGTCGGAATTCCAGCGTCGAATGACGACATGGCGAGATGCATGAACGCGGAGTTTCCGTGTTCCTCTGCTGGCGAACGCGCCTGAGGCCCCTGAAAGGGCGCCGATGGCGCGGCTTCGTTTATGCCGTGGCTTTGCTCGACCTGGGAGATTGACCAGGAATTTCCAAACGCTCAGTGGGGCGAGAGGCCAGAATGCCGACAATCAGCCAGCTCATCCGCAAGCCGCGCTCGCCCGTGAAGGCGCGTAACACCGCCCCGGCGCTCGAGTCGTGCCCGCAGAAGCGCGGCGTCTGCACGCGTGTCTATACGACGACCCCGAAGAAGCCGAACTCCGCGCTCCGCAAGGTCGCCAAGGTTCGTCTGACCAACGGCTTCGAGGTGATCGGTTACATCCCGGGTGAAGGCCACAACCTTCAGGAACACTCGGTGGTGATGATCCGCGGCGGCCGCGTCAAGGACCTTCCCGGCGTGCGCTATCACATCCTGCGCGGTGTGCTCGACACGCAAGGCGTCAAGAACCGCAAGCAGCGCCGTTCGAAGTACGGCGCCAAGCGTCCCAAGTGAGTTCGGCCAGATCGGCCGGGCGATGAGCCCAGGCCGATCCGCCGCGTTGAAGATTTGACCGGAGACTAGACGATGTCCCGCCGCCACAGTGCCGAAAAGCGCGAAGTTATCCCGGACCCCAAGTTCGGCGATATCGTCGTCACGAAGTTCATGAACTCCGTGATGTACGAAGGTAAGAAGTCGACCGCCGAGCGGATCGTCTACGGTGCCTTCGACATCATCGAGGCCAAGACCAAGAGCGAGCCGCTCGGCGTCTTCAAGTCGGCGCTCGAGAACGTCGCTCCGGCGATCGAGGTCCGTTCCCGCCGCGTCGGCGGCGCGACCTACCAGGTTCCGGTCGAGGTTCGCACCGAGCGCCGTCAGGCGCTGGCGATCCGCTGGCTGATCTCGGCCGCGCGTGGCCGCAACGACAAGACGATGGTCGAGCGTCTCTCGGCCGAGCTGATGGATGCTGCGAACAACCGCGGCAACGCCGTTAAGAAGCGTGAAGACACGCACCGGATGGCGGAAGCCAACCGCGCCTTCTCGCACTACCGCTGGTAAGCGGAAGCCCGGACTTCAGGACACACGACCATGGCCCGTTCTCATCCGATCGATCATTATCGTAACTTCGGCATCATGGCCCACATCGATGCGGGCAAGACGACGACGACCGAGCGTATCCTCTACTACACCGGCAAGTCGCATAAGATCGGCGAAGTCCATGATGGCGCCGCCACGATGGATTGGATGACGCAGGAGCAGGAGCGCGGCATCACGATCACGTCCGCCGCGACGACCTGTTTCTGGCGCGACAACCGCCTGAACATCATCGACACCCCCGGCCACGTCGACTTCACCATCGAGGTCGAGCGTTCGCTGCGCGTGCTCGACGGTGCCGTCTGCGTGCTCGACGGCAACCAGGGCGTCGAGCCCCAGACCGAGACCGTCTGGCGCCAGGCCGACAAGTACGACGTCCCGCGTATCGTGTTCGTCAACAAGATGGACAAGATCGGCGCCGATTTCTATCGCTGCGTCCAGGACATCATCGACCGCGTCGCCGGCAAGCCCGTCTGCCTGCAGATCCCGATTGGTTCCGAATCCGACTTCGTCGGCGTGATCGACCTGATCAAGATGAAGGCGATCGTCTGGAACGGCGAAGCGCTCGGCGCGTCCTTCGAGGAGAAGGACATTCCGGCCGATCTCGCCGACAAGGCTGCCGAATATCGCTCGAAGCTCGTCGAGGCCGCCGTCGAGATGGACGACGCCGCGATGGAAGCTTATCTGGACGGCACCGAGCCGAACGCCGAGACGCTGCGCAAGCTCGTCCGCACGGCCGTTCAGCGCCGCGCCTTCCACCCGGTCCTCTGCGGCTCGGCCTTCAAGAACAAGGGCGTGCAGCCCCTGCTCGACGCGGTCGTGGACTTCCTGCCGTCGCCGGTCGATCGCGGCGCCGTCGAAGGCATCGACTTCAAGACCGAAGAGCCGACCACCCGCAACCCGACGGACGAAGATCCGTTCTCCATGCTCGCCTTCAAGATCATGGACGACCCCTTCGTCGGCACCATCACCTTCTGCCGCATCTATTCGGGCAAGGTCGAGGCGGGTCAGGGCGTCATCAATTCGACCCGCGACAAGAAAGAGCGCGTTGGCCGCATGCTGCTGATGCATGCGAACAACCGCGAGGACATCAAGGAGGCTTATGCCGGTGACATCGTCGCCCTGGCCGGCCTCAAGGACGTCCGCACCGGCGACACGCTCTGCGATCCCACCCATGCGGTGATCCTGGAGCGCATGGAGTTCCCCGAGCCGGTCATCACGATCGCGATCGAGCCGAAGTCCAAGGCCGACCAGGAGAAGCTGGGCCTCGCCCTGTCGAAGCTCGCGAACGAGGATCCGTCCTTCCGCGTGTCGACCGACCAGGAGAGCGGCCAGACCATCCTGAAGGGCATGGGCGAGCTCCATCTCGACATCAAGGTCGACATCCTGAAGCGCACCTACAAGGTCGACGCCAATATCGGCGCGCCCCAGGTTGCGTATCGCGAGACGCTGACCAAGAAGGCCGAGATCGACTACACCCACAAGAAGCAGACCGGTGGTACGGGCCAGTTCGCCCGCGTCAAGCTCGTCATCGAGCCGAACGAGACCGGCAAGGGCTTCGAGTTCGAGTCGAAGGTCGTCGGCGGTTCGGTGCCGAAGGAGTATATCCCCGGCGTCGAGAAGGGCCTGAACTCGGTCATCGGCTCTGGCGTTCTCGCCGGCTTCCCGGTCGTGGACGTCAAGGTCACGCTGATCGACGGCGCCTTCCACGAAGTCGACTCGTCGGCGCTCGCCTTCGAAATCGCTTCCCGTGCAGCGCTGCGCGAAGGTCTGCAGAAGGGCGGCTCCGTGCTGCTCGAGCCGATCATGAAGGTCGAGGTCGTGACCCCGGAAGACTACACCGGTTCGGTCATCGGCGACCTGAACTCGCGTCGTGGCCAGATCCAGGGCCAGGACATGCGCGGCAACGCCGTCGTGATCAACGCGATGGTGCCGCTGGCGAACATGTTCGGCTACGTCAACCAGCTGCGCTCCTTCTCGCAGGGCCGCGCGAACTACACGATGCAGTTCGACCACTATGAGCAGGTTCCCTCGGCGGTCGCCGCCGAGGTTCAGGCCAAGTACGCCTGACCCGAACCTTCGACTGAACACTGAGAGATTGGACGGAGGCTACCATGGCCAAAGAGAAGTTTTCGCGGACGAAGCCGCACTGCAACATTGGAACGATTGGTCACGTTGACCATGGCAAGACGTCGCTGACGGCTGCGATCACGAAGGTTCTGGCTGAGTCGGGCGGTGCGTCGTTCACGGCGTATGACCAGATCGACAAGGCGCCGGAAGAGAAGGCCCGCGGCATCACGATCTCGACGGCTCACGTCGAGTACGAGACCCCGGCGCGTCACTATGCTCACGTCGACTGCCCCGGCCACGCCGACTATGTGAAGAACATGATCACGGGTGCGGCGCAGATGGACGGCGCGATCCTGGTGGTGTCGGCTGCCGACGGCCCGATGCCGCAGACCCGCGAGCACATCCTGCTGGCGCGCCAGGTCGGCGTTCCCGCGCTGGTGGTGTTCATGAACAAGGTCGACCTGGTCGACGACGCCGAGCTGCTGGAGCTCGTCGAGATGGAGATCCGCGAGCTCCTCTCGAAGTACGACTTCCCCGGCGACGACATTCCGATCACCAAGGGCTCGGCGAAGGCCGCTCTCGACAACGTCACGCCGGAAATCGGCCATGACGCGGTGATCGCGCTGATGAAGACGGTCGACGACTACATCCCGCAGCCGGAGCGTCCGATCGACCAGCCGTTCCTGATGCCGGTCGAGGACGTGTTCTCGATCTCGGGCCGCGGCACGGTGGTGACCGGCCGCGTCGAGCGCGGCATCGTCAAGGTCGGCGAGGAAATCGAGATCGTCGGCCTGAAGGACACCGTGAAGACGACGGTGACCGGCGTCGAGATGTTCCGCAAGCTGCTCGACCAGGGCCAGGCCGGCGACAACATCGGCGCGCTGCTGCGCGGCACGAAGCGTGAGGACGTCGAGCGCGGCCAGGTGCTGTGCAAGCCGGGCTCGGTGAAGCCGCACACGAAGTTCAAGGCCGAGGCCTACATTCTGACGAAGGAAGAGGGTGGCCGTCACACGCCGTTCTTCACCAACTACCGCCCGCAGTTCTACTTCCGCACGACGGACGTGACCGGCGTGGTGACGCTGCCCGAGGGCACGGAGATGGTGATGCCGGGCGACAACATCTCGATGGAGGTGACGCTGATCGCCCCGATCGCGATGGAAGAGAAGCTGCGCTTCGCCATCCGCGAAGGCGGTCGTACCGTCGGCGCCGGCGTCGTCGCCTCGATCATCGCGTAACGCGTTTTCGTGAGGGGCGAGGGCCCTTCGGGCCTTCGCCTTTTCACGTCACGGAGAACAAAGACCATGAACGGTCAGAACATTCGGATCCGCCTCAAGGCGTTCGATCACCGTGTCCTCGATGCTTCGACGCGCGAGATCGTGTCGACTGCAAAGCGGACGGGCGCCCAGGTTCGCGGGCCGATCCCGCTGCCCACGCTCATCGAGAAGTTCACGGTCAACCGCTCGCCGCACATCGACAAGAAGTCGCGCGAGCAGTTCGAGATGCGGACCCACAAGCGGGTTCTCGATATCGTCGATCCGACCCCCCAGACGGTCGACGCCCTCATGAAGCTCGATCTCGCCGCCGGCGTCGACGTCGAAATCAAGCTCTGATCCGATTAAACGGGTCCTCTGTTTCCGGTATCCCCGGATGGACATGACCCCAAGGGAAGGTATGCACCGATGCGTTCCGGTGTGATTGCACAGAAAGTCGGGATGACCCGCATCTTCACCGATGCCGGGGAGCACATTCCGGTCACCGTGCTGAAGCTCGACAACTGCCAGGTCGTCGCGCATCGCACGATCGAGAAGAACGGCTATGTCGCCGTGCAGCTCGGGTCGGGCTTGGCCAAGGTCAAGAACGTCTCGAAGGCGCAGCGCGGCCACTTCGCCGTCGCCAAGGTCGAGCCGAAGCAGAAGATCGTCGAGTTCCGCGTCAGCAATGACGCGCTGATCCCGGTCGGCGCCGAGCTGACCGCCGACCACTTCGTCGTCGGCCAGTTCGTCGACGTCTCCGGCACCACCACCGGCAAGGGCTTCGCCGGCGGCATGAAGCGCTGGAACTTCGGCGGCCTGCGCGCCACGCACGGCGTCTCGGTCTCGCATCGTTCGATCGGTTCGACCGGTGGTCGCCAGGATCCGGGCAAGACCTTCAAGAACAAGAAGATGCCGGGCCATCTCGGCGCCGAGCGTGTCACCACGCAGAACCTGCGCGTCGTCCAGACGGATGCCGAGCGCGGCCTGATCCTCGTCGAGGGCGCCGTTCCCGGCGTCGCCGGCGGCTGGATCCATGTCCGTGACGCCGTCAAGCGCGCCCTGCCGAAGGATGCGCCGCTGCCGGGCAAGTTCAAGGTTTCCGGCGAGGCCAAGGCGGAAGAGGCTCCTGCGGCCCAGGCTGAGGAGAACGCGTGATGAAACTCGATATCACCACTCTTGAGGGCAAGGCGGCCGGTTCGGTCGAGCTCTCCGACGCCGTGTTCGGCCTCGAGCCGCGCGCCGACCTGCTCGCCCGCATGGTGCGCTACCAGCTCGCCAAGCGCCGCGCCGGCACGCACAAGTCCAAGGGCCGCTCGGAAGTCGATCGCACCCGCAAGAAGATCTACAAGCAGAAGGGCACCGGCGGCGCTCGCCACGGCGCGGCTTCGGCTCCGCAGTTCCGCGGCGGCGGCAAGGCTTTCGGTCCGGTCGTGCGCGACCATGGCCATGAGCTGCCGAAGAAGGTCCGCGCGCTGGCCCTGCGCCATGCGCTCTCGGCCAAGGCGAAGGATGCCGGCATCATCGTCATCGACGATGCCACGCTCTCCGAGCCGAAGACCAAGGTGCTGCTCGGCCATTTCGGCAAGCTCGACCTGTCGAGCGCGCTGATCATCGGCGGCGCCGAAATCGATACGAACTTCGGCCTGGCCGCTCGCTCGATCCCGAATGTCGACGTGCTGCCGGTCCAGGGCATCAACGTCTATGACATCCTGCGTCGCGACAAGCTCGTCCTGACGCGCGCGGCTGTCGATGCGCTGGAGGCGCGCTTCAAATGAGCCAGTCCGGCAAGAACCTCGACCCGCGCCACTACGATGTGATCGTGGCGCCGGTCATCACCGAGAAGGCGACCATGCTCTCGGAGCACAACAAGGTCGTGTTCAAGGTCGCCAAGACCGCGACGAAGCCGCAGATCAAGGCCGCTGTCGAGAAGCTGTTCGACGTCAAGGTGAAGAGCGTCAACACGATCGTCACCGAAGGCAAGCTCAAGGTCTTCCGGGGCCGGCTCGGCCAGCGCTCGGACGTCAAGAAAGCGGTCGTGACCCTCGAAGAGGGCCACTCGATCGACGTGACCACGGGCCTGTGAGGGAAGCATCATGGCTTTGAAGAACTTCAAGCCGATCACGCCGAGCCTTCGCCAGCTCGTGATCGTCGACCGCAGCGAGCTCTACAAGGGCAAGCCGGTCAAGAAGCTGACCGAGGGCAAGTCGTCCTCGGGCGGCCGCAACAACCTCGGCCGCATCACCGTCCGCTTCCGCGGCGGTGGCCACAAGCGCACGCTGCGCCTGCTCGACTTCAAGCGTCGTGGCAAGGCCGGCATCCCGGCGACCGTGGACCGGATCGAGTACGATCCGAACCGTACGGCGTTCATCGCCCTGATCACCTATCAGGACGGCGAGCAGGCCTACATCCTGGCGCCGCAGCGCCTGGCTGTCGGCGACACGGTCGTCGCGGGTGACAATGTCGACGTGAAGCCCGGTAACGCGGCCCCGATGGGCTCGCTGCCGATCGGCACGATCGTCCACAATGTCGAGCTGAAGATCGGCAAGGGCGGCGCTCTGGCGCGGTCTGCGGGCAACTACGCCCAGATCGTCGGCCGCGACCAGGGCTATGTCATCGTCCGCCTGAACTCGGGCGAGCAGCGCCTGATCTCGGGTCTGTGCTACGCCACGGTCGGCGCGGTTTCGAACCCGGATCACATGAACCGCAACGACGGCAAGGCGGGTCGCTCGCGCTGGCTCGGCCGCCGTCCGCATAACCGCGGCGTCTCGATGAACCCGGTCGACCATCCGCATGGCGGTGGTGAAGGCCGCACCTCCGGTGGCCGTCATCCGGTCACGCCGTGGGGTCTGCCGACCAAGGGTAAGAAGACCCGCTCGAACAAGCGGACCGATACGTTCATCGTGTCGAGCCGTCACGCCCGCAAGAAGAAGAACTGAGGTCCGTCATGGCGCGTTCGCTTTGGAAAGGTCCGTTTGTCGACGGATACCTCCTGAAGAAGGCCGAGGTCGCCAGGACCTCGGCTCGTAGTGAAGTCATCAAGATCTGGAGCCGCCGCTCCACGATCCTGCCGCAGTTCGTCGGTCTGACGTTCGGCGTCTACAACGGCCAGAAGCATGTGCCGGTGTCCGTGTCCGAGGAGATGGTGGGCCACAAGTTCGGCGAGTTCTCGCCGACGCGCACCTTCCACGGCCATGCCGCCGACAAGAAGGCGAAGAGGAAGTAAGCCATGGGTAAAGCATCCGCCCCCCGTGCGCTGCCCGAGAACGAAGCGCTTGCGGTCGCCCGCAACCTGCGCGTCTCGCCGCAGAAGCTGAACCTCGTCGCTCAGCTCATCCGTGGCAAGAAGGTCGCGACGGCGCTCGCCGATCTCGAGTTCTCGCGCAAGCGCATCGCGAACGACGTTCGCAAGTGCCTGCAGAGCGCGATCGCCAACGCCGAGAACAACCATGATCTCGACGTCGACGATCTCGTCGTCGCCCAGGCGTTCGTCGGCAAGGCGCTCGTCATGAAGCGTTTCCATGCCCGCGCCCGCGGCCGTGGCGCCCGTATCATGAAGCCGTTCTCGAACATCACGATCGTGGTGCGCGAGCAGGCTGCTGCGCAGGCCTGAGGAGAGAACGATGGGTCAGAAAATCAATCCGATCGGCCTTCGCCTCGGCATCAACCGTACCTGGGACTCGCGTTGGTTCGCCAACAAGGGCGAGTACGGCAAGCTGCTGCATGAAGACATGGCCATCCGCGCCGCGCTCATGAAGCTGCTGAAGCAGGCTGCCGTCTCGAAGATCATCATCGAGCGTCCGCACAAGAAGTGCCGCGTCACCATCCACTCGGCGCGTCCGGGCGTGGTGATCGGCAAGAAGGGTGCCGACATCGAGAAGCTCCGCAAGGAGGTCTCGAAGCTCACCAAGGCCGACGTGACGATCAACATCGTCGAGGTGCGCAAGCCCGAGATCGACGCGACGCTCGTCGCCGACTCGATCGCCCAGCAGCTCGAGCGTCGTGTCGCCTTCCGTCGTGCCATGAAGCGCGCCGTGCAGTCGGCGATGCGTCTGGGCGCCGAGGGCATCCGCATCAACTGCTCGGGCCGTCTCGGCGGCGCCGAGATCGCCCGTCTCGAATGGTACCGCGAGGGCCGCGTGCCGCTGCATACGCTGCGCGCCGATGTCGATTACGGCGTCGCCACCGCCTTCACGACCTACGGGACGTGCGGCATCAAGGTCTGGATCTTCAAGGGCGAGATCCTGGAACATGACCCGATGGCCCAGGACAAGCGCCTTTCCGACGAGGGCAGCCGTTCCGGCGGCCGTGACCGCGATCACCGCGATCGCGATCGTCGCGAGCAGGCTGCGTAAGGCTGATCGAGAAGAGCCATGCTGCAACCAAAACGCACCAAGTTCCGCAAGCAGTTCAAGGGACGCATCTCCGGCGTCGCCAAGGGCGGCACGGACCTCAACTTCGGCCAGTTCGGCCTGAAGGCCCAGGAGCCCGAGCGCGTCACCGCCCGGCAGATCGAGGCGGCCCGCCGCGCGATCACCCGCGCCATGAAACGCGTCGGCCGTGTCTGGATCCGCATCTTCCCGGACGTGCCGGTTTCCAAGAAGCCGACCGAAGTCCGCATGGGTAAGGGCAAGGGTTCGCCTGAATTCTGGGCGGCCAAGGTCAAGCCGGGCCGGATCATGTTCGAGCTCGACGGCGTGTCCGAGGAGATCGCCCGCGAGGCGCTCCGTCTCGGCGCCGCCAAGCTGCCGATCAAGACCCGCTTCATCCAGCGCATCGCCGAGTAAGGGAGGCTGACATGAAAATCACCAAGCGTCTGTCCGACCTCACGGTCATGAGCGCGGACCAGCTCCAGGATGAGCTGCTCAAGCTGAAGAAGGAGCAGTTCAACCTGCGCTTCCAGAAGGCGACCGGGCAGCTCGAGAACACCGCGCGTGTCACCGAACTGCGCAAGGACATCGCCCGCATCAAGACGCTGCAGCGGTCGAAGACCGTCGCAGCGAGCGCGTGAGGAGAGAATCATGCCTAAGCGCGTACTGCAGGGCGTCGTCGTCAGCGACAAGCAGAACAAAACTGTTGTGGTGAAGGTCGAGCGGCGCTATACGCACCCGCTCCTCAAGAAGACGGTTCGCCGCACCAAGAACTATCACGCCCACAACGAGGCGGGTTCGTTCAAGATCGGCGACACGGTGTGGATCGAGGAGTCCAAGCCGATTTCCAAGCTGAAAAGCTGGGTTGTGCTCGAAGGCGCCCCCAAGGCGTGAGTCGAGCCGGCTTCGCCCAGCCCCGAATCAGGGGCAGGGCGGGGCAGGAAAGAAGCCGGACATGTTTTTCCGCAAAGGTGGAAACCACTTTTGCGGACCGTGTTTGTTTTGAGGCCAGGGGGCGATCGACCCCCGTCAGTCGTAGTCCCCGCCAGCGCTGATGCTGGCCGGGAAACCGCGCTGATACACAGATTGGAAGGATCAAGGCCATGATCCAGGTGCAGACGAATCTCGACGTCGCCGACAATTCGGGCGCCCGTCGCGTGATGTGCATCAAGGTTCTCGGCGGGTCGAAGCGGCGCTATGCCCGCATCGGCGACATCATCGTCGTCTCGATCAAGGAAGCCATTCCGCGCGGTCGCGTGAAGAAGGGCGACGTCATGAAGGCGGTCGTCGTTCGCACTGCCAAGGACGTCAAGCGCCAGGACGGTTCGGTGATCCGCTTCGACCGCAATGCGGCCGTGCTGATCAACAACCAGAAGGAGCCCGTCGGCACGCGTATCTTCGGACCGGTTCCGCGCGAGCTGCGCGCCAAGAACCACATGAAGATCATCTCGCTGGCGCCGGAGGTGCTGTGATGGCTGCGAAGATCAAGAAGGGCGACAAGGTCGTCGTGCTCGCTGGTCGTGACAAGGGCAAGACCGGCGAAGTGCTGCAGGTCATGCCGAAGGATGCTCGCGCCGTCGTGCGTGGCGTCAATCTCGTCAAGCGCCACACCAAGCAGTCGCAGACGTCCGAGGGCGGCATCATCTCGAAAGAGGCCACCATCGACCTGTCGAACATCGCTGTCGCCGATCCGAAGGACGGCAAGGCGACCCGCGTTGGTTTCAAGGTGCTCGAAGACGGCCGCAAGGTTCGTTTCGCCAAGCGTTCGGGGGATCTGATCGATGGCTGAGGCTCAGCAGGCGGCTCTCTCGCCGCGCATGAAGAAGCATTACGAGGACGTCGTCCGTCCCGCGATGATCGCCGAATTCGGCTACAAGAACGTCATGGAAGTGCCGACCATCGAGAAGGTCGTCATCAACATGGGCGTTGGTGAAGCCACGGCCGACCGCAAGAAGGTCGACAACGCTGCGGGCGATCTCGCCCTCATCGCCGGCCAGAAGCCGGTTATTACCAAGTCCCGCCTCGCCATCGCCGGCTTCAAGCTGCGCGAGAACATGGCGGTTGGCTGCAAGGTCACGCTGCGCAAGACCAAGATGTTCGAGTTCGTCGACCGGCTCGTCACCATCGCCTTGCCGCGCGTGCGCGACTTCCGGGGCCTGAACCCGAAGTCGTTCGACGGGCGCGGCAATTTCGCGCTCGGGATCAAGGAGCACATCGTGTTCCCCGAGATCAACTACGACAAGGTCGACCAGGTCTGGGGCATGGACGTGATCGTCTGCACGACTGCGAAGTCGGACGACGAGGCACGCGCTCTGCTCAAGCACTTCAACTTCCCGTTCCGGCAGTGAACTGACCGTTCAAACGCGGAAACCAGGAGAGATCGATGGCTAAGAAAAGCTCCGTCGAGAACAACGAGCGTCGCAGGAAGCTGGTGAAGAAATTCGCCGGCCGCCGGGCTCGTCTTCTCGCGATCGCCAATGACGAAAGCCAGCCGATGGACGAGCGCTTCCTTGCTCGCCTGAAGCTTGCCGAACTGCCGCGCAACTCGGCGAAGAACCGCATCCGCAATCGCTGCGAGGTGACGGGCCGTCCGCGCGCCTTCTATCGCAAAGTCAAGATGTCGCGTGTCGCGCTGCGTGAACTCGGCAACAAGGGGCTGGTTCCTGGCCTCGTGAAGTCGAGCTGGTGAGGAGGACAGGACAATGACAATCATTGATCCGCTCGGCGATCTGCTGACCCGCATCCGCAATGCGCAGATGCGTCGCAAGACCCGCGTGTCCACCCCCGGCTCGAAGCTGCGGGCCCGCGTTCTGGACGTGCTCCAGACCGAAGGCTACATCCGCGGCTACTCGACGACCGAGTTCGGCAACGGCCGGACCGAGTTCGACATCGAGCTGAAGTATCACGAGGGCCAGCCGGTCATCCGGTCGATCTCGCGTGTCTCGAAGCCCGGCCGCCGCGTCTATTCGTCGGTCGAGACCATGCCGCGCGTGGCCGACGGCCTCGGCGTGACGATCGTCTCGACGCCGAAGGGTGTGATGGCCGATCATGTGGCCCGCGAGCAGAACGTGGGCGGCGAAGTGCTCTGCCGGGTCTTCTGACCCGACAGGCGCCGCTCATCTTCAGGAGAGATCCAATGTCTCGTATCGGAAAGAAGCCGGTTTCGGTTCCCGCGGGCGTCACCGCCTCGGTCACCGGCCAGCTCGTCAAGGTCAAGGGCTCGAAGGGCGAGCTCTCCTTCGAGGTTCCCGAGGACGTCTCGGTTGCCATGGAGAACGGCTCGATCGCGGTTCAGCCGCGCTCGCAGTCGAAGCGCGCCCGCGCGCTCTGGGGCACCTCGCGTGCCCGCATCAACAACCTCGTGATCGGCACCACCGCCGGCTTCGAGAAGCGCCTCGAGATCAACGGCGTCGGCTACAAGGCCGCTGTCGCTGGCAAGGTGCTGAAGCTGTCGCTCGGCTACAGCCACGACATCGACTATGAAATCCCGGCCGGTGTCGCGATCACGACGCCGAAGCCGACCGAGATCGTCGTCGTCGGTATCGACAAGCAGGTCGTCGGCCAGACCGCCGCGGAAATCCGCGACTATCGCGGCCCCGAGCCCTATAAGGGCAAGGGCGTCAAGTACGCCGGCGAGTTCATCTTCCGCAAGGAAGGCAAGAAGAAGTAAGGACGCCAGCCATGAGCAAGCAGAACGATGTGACTGCGCGCCGCAAGGCCCGCGTCCGCCGCGCGATCAAGGCGGTCGCCAATGGCCGCCCGCGCCTCTCGGTGCACCGCACCGGCAAGCAGATCTACGCCCAGGTCATCGACGACGTGAAGGGGGTCACCCTCGCTTCCGCCTCGTCGATGGACAAGGACGTGCGTGCCCAGATCAAGTCCGGCGCCAATGTCGAGGCGGCCGGCCAGATCGGCAAGCTCGTCGCCGAGCGTGCGGTCAAGGCCGGCGTGACGGACGTGGTCTTCGACCGTGGTCCCTATATGTACCATGGCCGTGTCAAGGCCCTGGCCGAGGCGGCCCGCGAGGGCGGCCTCAGCTTCTGAGGATACCGGGGTTCGCCGGGACGGCGCTCGCGCGTCGTCCCGGCGGCACTCGTTTTCAGGCTTCCCCGCGGCAATGAGGCTCGCGGGGATTTGCTCGAGCGAGCGGCGAGGCTTCGAGCTTCGACCGCGCAAGTAAGAGGTAGAGATGGCTAGAGAGCCGCGTGAGCGTCGGGATAGCGAAGATTCCGAATTCGTGGATAAGCTCGTCCACATCAACCGCGTCGCCAAGGTGGTGAAGGGTGGTCGTCGCTTCGGCTTCGCCGCACTCGTCGTCGTCGGCGACCAGAAGGGCCGCGTCGGCTTCGGCCACGGCAAGGCCCGTGAAGTTCCCGAGGCGATCCGCAAGGCGACGGAAGCCGCCAAGCGCGGTCTCGTCCGCATCCCGCTGCGCGAGGGCCGTACCCTCCATCACGACGTGCAGGGCCGCCACGGCGCCGGCAAGGTCGTGCTGCGCGCGGCTCCGGCCGGTACCGGCATCATCGCCGGCGGCCCGATGCGCGCCGTCTTCGAGGCGGTCGGCATGCAGGACGTCGTGTCGAAGTCGCTCGGCTCCTCCAACCCGTACAACCTCGTGCGCGCCACTTTCGACGCGCTGAAGAACGAGGACAGCCCGCGCTCGGTCGCGGCCCGTCGCTCGCTCAAGGTTTCGGCCCTGCAGACCCGTCGCCGCGATGCCGGCACGGATGCGGCCGCGGAAGCGTGAGGAGGGTTCGATGGCAAAGGCTGAGAAGACTCTCATCGTCGAGCAGATCGGTTCCCCGATCCGCCGCGACGCCACCCAGCGCCAGACCCTGATCGGTCTCGGCCTGAACAAGATCCGCCGCCGCTCGACCCTCCAGGACACCCCCGCGGTGCGTGGCATGGTCGAGAAGGTCAAGCACCTCGTGCGCGTCGTCGACGCGAATTGAGGAGGGCGACACATGAAACTCAACGAGATTCGTGACAACGAAGGCGCGGCCAAGTCGCGCATCCGCGTCGGCCGCGGCATCGGCTCCGGCAAGGGCAAGACCGGCGGGCGTGGCGTCAAGGGCCAGAAGGCTCGCGCCGGCGTGGCGGTCAAGGGCTTCGAAGGCGGCCAGATGCCGCTGTATCGTCGCCTGCCGAAGCGCGGCTTCACCAACCTCTTCGCCAAGGATCTGAACGAGGTGAACCTCGGTCGCATCCAGCAGGCTGTCGAGGCGGGCAAGCTCGACGCCAAGGGCGCGGTGACCATCGAGGCGCTCGTCGCCGCGGGCGTCATCACCCGCCAGGCCAAGGACGGCGTCAAGATCCTGGGCGTCGGCGAGCTCAAGACCAAGCTCGCTTTCGAGGTTGCCGGCGCGTCCAAATCGGCCGTCGCCGCGATCGAGAAGGCCGGCGGTTCGATCAAGATTCTGGCCGCCGCTTCACAGGCGTGATCCGAACGACTACATGACGTTTGCGAACGGCGGCCGGGCCATGCGCCTTGGCCGCCGTTCGACTGTTTGACGCACAGTGCGCCCCTGGAAAACGCTCCGCGATTTCAGCCGACGGCGTGCTTCAATATCGACTGAGACCCAGGGATCCGGCGCATGGCATCGGCGGCTGAACAGCTAGCGGCAAACCTCAACTTCGGGGCGCTCGCCAAGGCGGACGAACTCAAGAAGCGAATCTGGTTCACGCTGGGCGCGCTGATCGTCTACCGGCTCGGCACCTATGTCCCGCTGCCCGGCATGAACCCGGATGCGGTGGCGGACCTCTTCCGGCAGCAGACCCAGTCCGGCGTGCTCGGGCTGTTCAACATGTTTTCGGGCGGCGCCGTCGGCCGGCTCGCGATCTTCGCGCTGGCGATCATGCCGTACATTTCGGCCTCGATCATCGTCCAGCTGCTCTCCAGCGTCATCCCGACCTTCGAGGCGCTGAAGAAGGAAGGCGAGCAGGGCCGCAAGATCCTCAACCAGTACACGCGCTATCTCACGCTGGTGCTGGCCGTGTTCCAGGCCTATGCGATCGGCGTGGGTCTTCAAGGTTCGGGCAATCTCGTGCTCGAACCCGGGCCGTTCTTCCTGCTCTCGACCACGATCACCCTGGTCGGCGGTACGATGTTCCTGCTCTGGCTCGGCGAGCAGATTACCAGCCGCGGCATCGGCAACGGCACGTCGATGATCATCTTCTCGGGCATCATCGCCGAATTCCCGGCGCAGCTCGCCCAGACCCTTGAACTCGGCCGCCAGGGCGCGATCTCGACCGGGCTGCTGCTCGGCATCCTGGTGATGGCGATCTGCGTCATCGCCTTCTGCGTCTTCATGGAGCGCGCCCAGCGGCGCCTGCTGATCAATTATCCGAAGCGCCAGGTCGGCAACCGCATGTATGAGGGCCAGACCTCGTTCCTGCCGCTGAAGCTCAACACCTCGGGCGTCATCCCGCCCATCTTCGCCTCGTCGCTGCTGCTGCTGCCGACGACGATCGCCAGCTTCTCGCAGGCGCAGGGCGGTACCGGCTTCGTCTCGACGATCTCGACCTATCTCGCCCATGGCCGGCCGCTGTTCATGGTGCTCTATGTCGCGCTGATCATCTTCTTCTGCTTCTTCTACACCGCGATCGTGTTCAATCCGGTCGAGACGGCGGACAATCTCAAGAAGCATGGCGGCTTCATGCCGGGCATTCGGCCGGGCGAGCGCACCGCCGAGCATATCGACCGCGTGCTGACGCGCATCACGGTTCTGGGCGCGGGCTATCTGACCATCGTCTGCCTTATCCCCGAGTTCATGATCACCTATGCTCAGATCCCGATCATCCTTTTGGGCGGCACCTCGCTGCTCATCGTGGTGACGACGACGATGGATACCGTGGCGCAGATTCACGGACATCTGCTGGCCCATCAGTATGAGGGGCTGGTCAAGAAGGCCAAGTTGCGAGGAGCGAGGCGCTAAATGCGGTTGATTTTCCTGGGGCCGCCGGGGGCGGGCAAGGGCACTCAGGCGGCGCGCATCGTCGCGAAGCATGGCATTCCGCAACTCTCGACCGGCGACATGCTGCGCGCCGCGGTGGCTGCGGGAACGCCTGTCGGCCAGAAGGCCAAGGCGGTGATGGATGCCGGCGGCCTCGTTTCGGACGAGATCGTGATCGGCATCGTCGCCGACCGCATCGAAGAGCCGGATGCGAAGACGGGCTTCATCCTCGACGGCTTTCCGCGCACGCTGGCGCAGGCCGAGGCGCTCGACGAGATGCTCGCGGGCAAGGGGCTGAAGCTCGACGCCGTGCTCGAGCTCAAGGTCGACCAGACGAAGCTGGTCGATCGGATCGTCCGCCGCGCCGAGGAGGCGAGGGCGGCCGGGCAGCCGGTGCGCAAGGATGACGATCCGGAGGTCTTCAAGACCCGGCTCGAAGCCTATAACCGCGATACCGCCGTGGTCGCTCCCTATTACGAGAAGCGCGGCCAGCTCACGCCGATCGACGGCATGCAAGCCATCGACGATGTTTCCGCGGCGATCGAGAGTGCGCTCTCGGAGACGGCGCGGAGCTGAAGGCCAGGCGCGATCACCAGCGCTTGGCATGAATCTTGGGTGGCGCAGGTTGACTCTTGCGCCATGAGTCGCTAACGACCCGCCATCCGGTTTCATGAGAGCGATGCCGTTACCTTCGCGAGAAGGGGCGACGTCGCATTCTCGCGTGGAACCGTTCAACGTCCTGCATGGGCCGGCCTCCACCGGACGCGGGGCTTCTTTCACAGGCCGCGGGGCCATCGGGTTCCCGGCAGACATGGAGAAGAGACCATGGCTCGTATCGCGGGCGTTAACATTCCCACCGGCAAGCGCGTCGTCATCGGCTTGCAGTACATCCACGGCATCGGCGCCGCCAAGGCCAAGGAAATCTGCGCGAAGGTCGGCATCGCCGACGAGCGTCGCGTCAACCAGCTGACCGACGCCGAAGTGCTTCAGATCCGCGAGGCGATCGATCGCGACTACCTCGTCGAGGGCGATCTGCGCCGCGAAGTCTCGATGAACATCAAGCGCCTGATGGACCTCGGCTGCTACCGCGGCCTGCGCCATCGCCGCTCGCTGCCGGTCCGCGGCCAGCGCACGCATACCAACGCCCGTACCCGCAAGGGCAAGGCGAAGCCGATCGCCGGCAAGAAGAAGTGATGTTCGGCTGAGCCGAACGTCGTCCTCGGGCTTGCTCCGAGGATCGTGTGACGAGGGCGCCTTTGGCGCCTTCTCCTGCCAGAGATGCCCGGATCAAATCCGGGCATGACGGCGGGAAGACCTCTCCCCAGCGCCTGGAATGACGGGCGCGCCTGAAGGATGAAAGAAAGAGAACCATGGCCAAGGAAGCCACCCGCGTCCGTCGTCGCGAACGCAAGAACATCGTCTCCGGCGTCGCGCATGTGAACGCCTCGTTCAACAACACCATGATCACCATCACCGACGCGCAGGGCAACACGATCTCGTGGTCGTCGGCCGGCACGATGGGCTTCAAGGGTTCGCGGAAGTCGACCCCCTATGCTGCGCAGGTCGCGGCCGAGGACGCCGCCCGCAAGGCTGCCGAGCATGGCATGCGCACCCTCGAGGTCGAGGTGACGGGTCCGGGTTCGGGCCGTGAGTCGGCGCTGCGCGCGCTGCAGGCCGCGGGCTTCACCGTGACCTCGATCCGCGACGTGACTCCGATCCCGCACAATGGCTGCCGGCCGCGCAAGCGCCGTCGCGTCTGACGCGAAGTCCATTGCAAGAGGCGCCCGCAGGGGCGGGCGCCTGTCCGGGGCGGCGGTGGCCGCCAGATGAATTCAGCACCAGGAGTGCGGTCGTGATCAGCAAGAACTGGCAGGATCTTTCCAAGCCGAACAAGCTCGAAGTGAAGGTCGGAGACGACCCGAAGCGTCAGGCCACCGTGATCGCGCGTCCGCTCGAGCGCGGCTTCGGCATGACGCTCGGCAATGCGCTCCGTCGCGTGCTGCTGTCGTCGCTCCAGGGCGCGGCGGTGACCGCCGTCCAGATCGACGGCGTTCTGCACGAGTTCTCTTCGATTCCGGGCGTCCGCGAGGACGTCACCGACATCGTCCTGAACATCAAGGCCATCGCCATCAAGATGCAGGGCGAGGGTCCCAAGCGCATGACCCTGCGCAAGTCGGGCCCGGGCACCGTCACCGCCGGTGACATCAACACCATCGGCGACGTCTCGATCCTCAACCCCGAGCTCGTGCTCTGCACCCTCGACGAGGGCGCCGAGATCCGCATGGAGTTCACGGTCAACACCGGCAAGGGCTATGTCCCGGCCGAGCAGAATCGCCCCGAGGACGCGCCGATCGGCCTGATCCCGGTCGACAGCCTGTACTCGCCGGTCAAGAAGGTCTCCTACCGCGTCGAGAACACCCGCGAGGGCCAGAACCTCGACAAGGATTCGCTGACGCTGGCGATCGAGACCAACGGCTCGGTCAGCCCCGAGGACGCGCTGGCGCTCGCCGCCCGCATCCTGCAGGATCAGCTCGCCGTCTTCATCACCTTCGAGGAGCCGCGCAAGGAAGAGGCCGTCTCGACCGCGCCGCAGCTGCCCTTCAACCCGGCGCTGCTCAAGAAGGTCGACGAGCTCGAGCTTTCGGTGCGTTCGGCCAACTGCCTCAAGAACGACAACATCGTCTATATCGGCGATCTCATCCAGAAGTCGGAGGGCGAGATGCTGCGCACCCCGAACTTCGGTCGCAAGTCGCTGAACGAGATCAAGGAAGTGCTGGCGACCATGGGCCTGCACCTGGGCATGGACGTCCAGGGCTGGCCGCCGGAGAACATCGAAGAGCTCGCCAAGCGCTTCGAAGAGCACTACTGAGTTTCAACCGGCGCGGGAGGCATCCCGCGCCAACCCCGCCCGGCTATTCCCAGCCGGAGCATAACGAACGGCCGTACCGTGGCACGGCGGCCGTAAGCAACGAAGGAGCCAAACAATGCGTCACGGATTTCGCGGTCGCCGTTTCAACCGCACGGCCGAGCATCGCCAGGCGATGTTCGCCAATATGGCCCAGGCCCTGATCAAGCACGAGCAGATCACCACCACCCTGCCGAAGGCGAAGGATCTGCGTCCGGTCGTCGAGAAGCTGATCACGCTCGGCAAGCGCGGCGACCTGCATGCTCGTCGTCAGGCGATCGCCCAGATCAAGGACATCGCGCTGGTCGGCAAGCTCTTCGCGGTACTCGGCCCGCGCTACAAGGAGCGCAATGGCGGCTATCTGCGCATCATGAAGGCGGGCTTCCGCTTCGGCGACAACGCCCCGCTCGCGATCATCGAGTTCGTCGACCGCGACGTCGAGGCCAAGGGCAAGGACTCCGGTCCGGTGTTCACGGCTGAAGACGAAGCGGCCTGATCGGCCGAATCACCGATTTGAAAGGGGCGGTCTTCGGGCCGCCCTTTTTTATTCGCCGGACTTCGTTCTGGTGCGCGAGCCGTGGGAGCTTGCTGCGGTCTCTGAGACAGAGAGGCTTGGAAAGCCGGCCGCCGGGGTGCTGGCTCTCAGTCCGGCCGCCGCGCCAGCTCCCCGGCGAGGTCGAGCAGCGCGTCGACAGGCTGGGTCGGCAGATCGGTTTCCGGCGTCACGCCATAGAGCCCGAAGATGAACTGCGTGGTCTCGTCATGCTCGGCCACGCCCATCGTCCAGCCGGCGAAAAGACGTTCCGCGACGGGCGCTCGAGAGAGAACCTGCAGGCCAGTATGGCGCGGGTCCGCTTCGATCCGGGCATAGGTTTCACTGAGGCGAACAGCCTCGCCTTCCAGCACCTGCGCGAAGGCGCCGCGCGTGGCGAGCAGGAAGCCGGTGATGTCGTTTGCTTCGTTGAAGCGGCGAGCGCTCGACAGAATTCCGCCCAGTTCCTCGCGTCGGTTTGAATCGTCGAGCAGGCTGTGGCTGGCATAAACAAGCCGGATCAGGCTCATGAGTTTTCCCTGGTGGCTTGCGAAGCCGCATGAGTTGCACGACATGTCGGTGAGGAACTGCGAGCGTCGAGACGGGTATAATGAAGGATGCCCGGCTGGCCGCTGCAACTCCGATTTTGGCAGGCGGCTTTTGTTTTACGACGAGGACAGCATGATCGAACGCTTCTCAGGACATCGCAGGAGGCTGGCCGCCGCCGTGTTCGCATGTGCGCTGGGTGCCGCCGTCTCGCCCTGGCCGGCGCTCGGCCAGGCGCGGCAGGTGCCCGAGGCGCGCGAGCAGATCACGCTCTCCTTCGCACCGCTGGTGAAGCGAACCGCCGCCTCCGTGGTCAACGTCTATGGCGCCCGCGTCGAGAAGCGGCCGCAGAACCCGTTCATGGACGATCCGTTCTTCCGCCGCTTCTTCGGCGATGGCGGCTTCGGCGTGCCGCGCGAGCAGGTGCAGCGCTCGCTCGGCTCCGGTGTCATCGTCGATGCGCAGGCCGGGCTCGTGGTGACGAACAACCACGTCATCGAGAACATGAGCGAGGTCAAGGTCGCCTTCGCCGACAAGCGCGAGGTCGAGGCCAAGATCCTGCTGCGCGACGCGCGCACCGACCTTGCCGTGCTCAAGGTCGCGGATACCAGGAACCTCGCCGCGATCGAGCTGGCCGATACCGATGAACTGCAGGTCGGCGACATCGTGCTCGCCATGGGCAATCCCTTCGGCGTCGGCCAGACCGTGACGCAAGGCATCGTCTCGGCGCTCGCGCGCACGCAGATCGGCGTCGGCGATGCCCAGTCCTTCATCCAGACCGATGCGGCGATCAATCCGGGCAATTCCGGTGGCGCGCTGATCGACATGAAGGGCCGGGTGGTCGGCATCAACACGGCGATCTATTCGCGCTCGGGCGGCAGCGTCGGCATCGGCTTCGCCATTCCTTCCGCGATGGTCCGCCTCGTCGTCGATAGCGCCAAGGCCGGTGCCACCACGGTCAAGCGCCCGTGGTTCGGCGCGCGCCTGCAGGCGCTGACGACCGATGTCGCCGACGGCCTCGGCCTCGACCGGCCGGCGGGCTCCGTCGTGGCCAGCGTGGTGGAGAAGGGGCCGGCGGACCTGGCGGGCCTGCGCCGCTCCGACGTCATTCTCTCCGTCGACGGGGCCGCGGTCGACGATCCCGAGGCGTTCGGCTACCGCTTCGCGACACGGCCGATCGGCGGCACGACCATGCTGACCGTGCTGCGCGGCGGCAACCGGATCTCGATTCCGGTCAAGCTCGTGGCGGCGCCGGAAAGCCGCCCGCGCGACGCGGTCAAGCTCACCAGCCGCTCGCCGCTGGCGGGGCTGACGGTGATGAATCTTTCGCCGGCCGTCGCAGAAGAGCTCTCGATGGAAACCGCGAATGAGGGCGTCGTCGTCGGCGAGGTCGAGGAGGGCAGCGCGGGCGCCAATATCGGCTTCCAGAAGGGCGACATCATCATGGCGCTCAACGGCGAGCGGATGGCGACCTCGCGCGACGTCGAGACCATCCTCAAGGATCGCCGGCGCGCCTGGGAGGTGACGATCTCGCGCAAGGGCCAGACGATCACCTCGGTCTTCCCCGGGTGAGCGACCTCTTCTCGGCCTCCGGCCTCGACAAGGCGGGGCCGCGCCCGCTCGCCGACCGCCTGCGGCCGACCACGCTCGCCGAGGTGGCCGGGCAGGAGCATCTCACCGGCCCTGACGGCGCGCTGACGCGGCTCGTCGCCTCCGGCACGGTCGGCAGCCTGATCTTCTGGGGGCCGCCCGGCACCGGCAAGACCACGGTGGCGCGGCTGCTCGCCGGCCTCGTCGATCTCGGCTTCGAGCAGATCAGCGCGATCTTCTCAGGGGTCGCCGACCTGAAGAGGGTGTTCGAGGCGGCACGCGGCCGGCGGCTCGGCGGCAAGGGCACGCTGCTCTTCGTCGACGAGATTCATCGCTTCAACCGCGCCCAGCTCGACGCCTTCCTGCCGGTGATGGAGGACGGAACGATCACGCTGATCGGCGCGACGACCGAGAACCCGTCCTTCGCGCTCAACGCGGCCTTGCTGTCGCGGGCGCGCGTCCTGACCTTCAAGGCGCTCGACGAGGGTTCGCTGCTCTTCCTGCTCGGCCGCGCCGAGGTGCTGGAGAACCGGGAGCTGCCGCTGACGCCGGAGGCGCGGCTGGCACTGGCCCGTTTCGCCGATGGCGACGGGCGCGCCGTGCTGACCCTGGCGGAGGAGATCTGGCGGGCGGCGAAGCCCGGCGAAATCCTCGACGAGCATGGGCTGTCGGAGGTGATCCAGCGCCGCGCGCCGATCTACGACAAGGCGCAGGACGGCCACTACAACCTGATCTCGGCCCTGCACAAGACGATCCGCGGCTCCGATCCCGATGCGGCGCTGTATTATTTCGCCCGTATGCTCGATGCCGGTGAGGATCCGCGCTTCCTGGCGCGTCGTCTGGTCCGGATGGCGGTGGAGGATATCGGGCTTGCCGATCCGCAGGCGCTCCTCCATGCGCGGGCGGCTGCCGAAACCTACGAGCAGCTCGGCACGCCGGAAGGCGAGCTCGCGCTGGCCAATTGCGTGATCTATCTCGCCACGGCGCCGAAATCGAACGCCGCCTACACCGCCTACAAGGCGGCGGTGCGGGTGGCGAAGGAGCGGGGATCGCTGATGCCGCCGAAAACCATCCTCAACGCGCCGACCCGGCTGATGCGTGAGGAGGGCTACGGCGCCGATTACGCCTATGACCACGACCAGCCGGACGCCTTCTCGGGACAGAACTACTGGCCCGACGCGCTCGGCCGCCAGCATTTCTACGACCCGCCGGAGCGCGGCTTCGAGCGCGAAATCCGCAAGCGGCTGGAATACTGGGAGAAGCGGCGTCAGGAGCGGGGCAGTTAGAGCGAGGCATCGAGGCGGCGGTCGCTTGTCTTTCACGGCCACCTGATCCAGATGAGGTCATCCGCCGCTTCTGCGGATGGCATCCGACGGATCTCGACGATGGTTCTGCTGGCACGCCTGCTGCTTTTCGTTCCCTCGGTGATCGCGGGCTGGTTCGTCTCGCGGGAGGACGTCTCCTACTGGATCGTCGCCTTCGCGATCGCGCTGGTCTTCATCGTCCTCACCATTGCCTTCGAGCTCTATGTCCTGCCGCTGCTGCGGGCGCGTCTGAAGCGCTGAAGGCGCGCGGGCCTGTTTGGATACGCCCCAAGCCCTCATCCTGAGGAGCCATTCCGGAGGGAAGGGCGTCTCGGAGGATGATCCAGCAGGCTCCGGAGACATCTGAAGCATCCTTCGAGACGCGCCTGCGGCGCTCTTCAGGATGAGGGCTCACATCTCCAAACAGGCTCCAAAGAAATCAGCTCCGGCAATAGAACGGCAGGAACGTGCCGGACATGCCCCGATTCATCGCCATCAGCGTCAGCGTGTTGGCGAGAGCCACTTCCTCCTTGCTGCGCGCGCAGACCTCGGCGCGGGCCTGGCAGTTTGCTGCGAGGAAAGCATCGTGGCTGGCGAGGAAATCCGGGCTCAGCCCGGACTTGCCTTGTCGATTCAAGGCCTGCTCGTAAGCCGTTCTGTAGCGATTGCATTTTTCGGTCGGCCAGTCCGGCGCCCGGCCTTGCTGGGCCTCTGCGGCAGAGCCGGCCATGGTGACGGCCGATGCGAAGGCGAAGCCGAGCCACACCCGCAAAACCCCGTTCGTTGCCATATCCGTCTTCCCGTGTGTCGGTCGGCCGACCTGCTTCGCCAAGGCGCGGAACAGAGCGGGCGATTGCGGCGGAATTTGTTTAGGCGCCGATCGTCTCTGGCGCATCTCTTGCTGGCGATCTGCGGTGACGCCACGATCATCGCGAGGGGGAGAACAAGATGGACAGACGCCGGTTTCTCAAGGGTTCGGCTGCTGCGACGGCCTTGCTGCCGATGCCGCGACTGGCGCGCGCCCAAGGCGCGAAGACCCTGCGCTTCGTGCCCTATTCGGATGTCGCGATCATCGACCCGATCTGGACGACGGGTTATTCGACCCGCACCCATGCGCTGCTGGTCTGGGACACGCTCTATGGCCTCGACGAGACGCTGCAACCGCAGCCGCAGATGGTCGAGGGACATGTCGTTGCGGAAGACGGCAAACGCTGGACGCTGACGCTGAGGCCCGGCCTCGTCTTCCATGACGGCAGCAAGGTCCTGGCGCGCGACGCGGTCGCGTCGATCAAGCGCTGGGGCGCACGCGACGCCTTCGGCCAGTCGCTGATGGCGGCGACCGACGAGATCTCGGCGCCCGACGACCGCACCATCGTGTTTCGGCTGAACAGGCCATTCCCGAATCTGCCTGCGGCATTGGCGCGGCCGAGTGCTCTCGTCGCCGCGATCATGCCCGAATATCTGGCGCAAACCGATCCGTTCAAGCAGATCCCCGAGGCGATCGGCTCCGGACCGTTCCGCTATGTGAAGGAAGAGCGCGTGCCCGGCGCCCGGCACGTCTATGCGCGCCATGAGGGCTATGTGCCCCGTGCGGACGGCAAGCCGAGCTTCACCGCCGGGCCGCGCATCGCCTATCTCGACCGCGTCGAGTTCGTCGTCATGCCCGACCCGGCGACGGCGATCAGCGCCCTGCAGGCCGGTGAGATCGACTGGGTCGAGCAGCCCTTGATCGACATGTTGCCGATCCTGCGCAAGGACCCGAACATCGTCGTCGAGGTCAAGGACCCGACGGGCATGGCCGGGCAGATCCGGCTCAACCATCTCCAGCCGCCTTTCAACAACCCTGCGATCCGGCGGGTGATCCTGAAGGCGCTGGATCAGGAAGCCTGCATGGATGCCGTCTGTGGCGGCGACCCCGCGGTGAAGCGCGCGACGATGGGCTTCTTTCCCTCGGGCTCGCCGATGGCGTCCGACGCCGGTATCGGCGCGCTGGGCGCGGCGAAGGACCATGCGGCGCTGAAGCGCGAGCTTTCCGAAGCGGGCTACAAGGGCGAGCGCATCGTCTTCCTGTCCGGGCAGGACGTGCCGCGCATCTCGCAGGTGGCGGAGGTCGCCGCCGACATGCTGCGGCGGATCGGCGCCAATGTCGATTTCGTCGCGGCCGATTGGGGCACCGTCCTGCAGCGCATCACCAAGCGCGATCCCGTCGAGGCGGGCGGCTGGAGTTGCTACGTCACCTATTGGTCGGGGCTCGATCTCGGCTCACCCGCGACCAACTCGCCGCTGCGCGGCAACGGCGTCAAGGCAGGCCCCGGCTGGCCCACCAGCCCCGAGATCGAAGCCTTGCGCGCGCAATGGCTCGAGACGCCCGATCTCGCCGGGCAGAAGGCGATCGCGGAGAAAATTCAGCTCCAGGCGATGCAGGACGTGCCCTACGTTCCGGCCGGGCAATATTTCCAGCCGGTTGCCTATCGAAAGGGCATTACGGGCATGCTGAACGGCGTGCCGGTTTTCACCAATATCAGGAAGGGGTGAGCCGCCGGGACCGCCGAGCCCCTGTCCGCTCCGGAATTTGTTTGTGCCGGCTCGTGGCGCTGGCTATTGCTCACCCATGCAACAGCACATTCTTCAAAGCTGCGGCCGGTGCCGCTCCGGAGGCCGTTCATGAAATCCGGTGGCAAGGGAGCCAGGGGCGGCAGGCCCGGCGCTGGCCCCGCGAAAGGCAAGCGCCCCAGTCATGACGCGCGCCGTCGCGTCGCTGCCCGACCGAAGGCGGAGGGCGGCGAGCCCATGGCGCGGGCATCGCGCCCGGCTGCGAAACCCGAGGCGCCGAAGCGCACGCGCGCCGAGGTGAAGGCCGAGACGGCCCAGGTTCTCTCCACCGGCGTCCAGCAACTCGTGGTGACGCCGGACGAGAACGAGATGCGGATCGACCGCTTCCTCGAGACGCGCTTCCCGCAACTCTCCTTCAGCCATATCCAGCGCATCGTCCGCAAGGGCGAGCTGCGCGTCGACGGCAAGCGTGCCGACAGCAAGGACCGGCTCAGCGAAGGCCAGACCGTGCGGATTCCGCCGCTCAAGCTGGAGCAGCAGGCGGAGCGCCCGCGCTCGGCTAAGGCCGATGCCGACACGATCGGCTTCCTGCATTCGATCACGCTCTATGAGGACGACGACGTCATGGTCCTCAACAAGCCGGCGGGGCTCGCCGTGCAGGGCGGCTCGGGCACGACGCGGCATGTCGACGGCATGCTCGCCGCCCTGACCGACAAGGACGGCCAGAAGCCACGCCTCGTGCACCGGCTCGACAAGGACACGGCCGGCTGCCTCGTCATCGCCAAGTCGCGCTTCGCCGCCGCGACGCTCGCCAAGACCTTCCGGTCGCGCTCGGCCCGCAAGGTCTACTGGGCGCTGGTGGCGGGCGTGCCGCGCGTCAAGCAGGGCCGCATCTCGACCTATCTGGCCCGCGAGGAGGCCTATGACGGCGACCAGCGGATGGCTGTCGCCAAGCATGGCGAGGACGGCGCGATGCATGCCGTGACCTATTACGCCATCGTCGAGACGGCGGCGCAGAAGCTCGGCTGGCTGTCGCTGAAACCGGTGACCGGCCGCACCCACCAGCTGCGCGCCCATGCCGCCCATATCGGCCATCCCATCGTCGGCGATCCGAAATATTTCAACATCCAGAACTGGGAACTGCCCGGCGGCATCCAGAACAAGCTGCATCTGCTGGCGCGGCGGATCGTGTTGCCGCATCCGCGCGGCAAGGGCACGATCGACGTCAGCGCGCCGCTGCCGCCGCATATGCGCCAGAGCTGGAACCTGCTCGGCTTCGATGACGCGCCCTACGATCCGATCGTCGAGGCCCCGGACGAATAGGGCACTCCTTTCCCGGAAAGGGAGGAGAACAGTTGCGGAACGGATCGATTTCTGTTCTAATTATGTTCTCTTTTGGGGAAGGGGGCTTGTCCATGCGTTTGATCGTGATCGTTTCCGCTATCGCTCTGGGCCTTTCGGCTGCCGCGCAGGCCCAGACCGCGCCGATGAAACCTGCGGCGCCGGCCGTCGCGGCATCTTCGGACGAGCCCGTGCCACGGGCCGAGCGCGCCAGGGCGCGGCAGGATTGCGTTGCCGAGAACGTCGCGCTGTCGGGAGATGATCTGCGCGCGGCGATGCGGCTGTGCATGCAGGGCAAGTTTCCGGGCGTGCAGCTCTATGCGCAGGACGGCGTGACGCGGGACGGCAAGCCGACCGCGGTCGCGGCCCGAGCCGCCTGCAAGGACGAGGTCGATGCGCGCAAGCTGGCAGGTTCGGAGCGGATCGCGGCGCTGACCGCCTGCTTCAACGCCAAGCGCCCCGACCTCGCGCAGCGGGCCGAATGCCGCAAGGAGGCGCGCGCCAAGGGGCTCGACGGGGCCGATCTGCGCAAGGCGATCGACGCCTGCGCCCGCGAAGCCAGGGGCTGAGGGACTTCCGGCGGGATGGCGCCATGAGCCGCAGGCCATAGCTCGGCGTCGCGATCCGCGCTAAAGCGCCGGCATGGATCTCATCATCTTCGATCTCGACGGCACGCTGATCAATTCCGAGGCGATCATCCTCGGTGCGCAATACGAGACCTTCGAGCGTTGCGGCCGGGCGCATCCCGGCCGTGAGGCGGGGCTTGGGATCGTCGGATTGACGCTGGACATCGCGCTGGCGCGCCTCGCCGGGATCGACAAGCCGGACGATGTGCTGACGCTGACCTATCGCGAGGTCTTCGGCGCCATGCGCCTGCAGGCGCAGACCGATCCGTCGCTGGACGAGCCGCTGTTTCCCGGCGTCGCGGAAACACTGGTGCGGCTCAGGTCCGTGCCGGGCCTCAAGCTCGGCATCGCCACGGGCAAATCACGCAAGGGCGCCGAGTTCATCGTCGAGCGTCATGGCTGGCAGGGTCTGTTCGATACCGTCCAGTCGGCCGACGATGCGCCCTCGAAGCCCCATCCCGGCATGATCCTGAATGCCATGGCTGAGACGGGCGCCGCGGCCGGGCGCACCGCGATGGTCGGCGACAGCTCCTTCGATATCGAGATGGCGGTGGCGGCTGGCGTCGTTCCCGTCGCCGTCTCCTGGGGGTTCCAGCCGGTCGAGAGCCTCGTCGCGCTTGGGGCGAGACATGCCTTGCGCGAGATCACCGAACTGCCCGCTGCGCTGGGCCTGGCGCAGGCCGCCGTCGCGTAAGAGAGGCGAGCTTGAGAGCGGTGCTCCCTCACCGGGGCTGAAAGTGCCCCGGCTCGAACGACGTGCGTTTCGGCCGGCGGGATGGTCCGCTGGTCGCTATGTCAGCGGCCGCTGGTAACATCCTCGCAACCACATCGACTCAGCCTCGTTTAACCTGAATAATCGTTCAGATTTTCGCGTTAACCACCTGCTTCCCGACCCCGGCGCATGGTGTTCCCACAGCAGGAACGTACCGGCACAAAACAACGCCGGACAGGGGTTCAGACATGATCGGACATGAGCTTCGTGAATTCGTCGATCGCGTGATGGATCATCGCGCGATCGACGATCAAGACGTCAAGATGCTTCAGCGCGAAATCTTGAGCGACATCGTCCTGACGCGCGACATCATCGATGTCCTGGTCGCTCTCGACCGGGCGGTGGCGAAGAGCTGCGCAGCCTTTGCAGATTATCTGGTCGCGCTCACCGTCGACTTCGCCGTCTGGGAAAACCGCCCGACCGGCGTCATCGACCGCGACAAGGCACATTGGCTGGCAACGACGCTCTCGGCCGGGGAGGGGCCGACCGCGACCGCCCAGCGCATCGCCTTCGAGATCGTCCGCGAGGCGGAGCATTGCGACGAGCTGCTTTTGTCCTTCGCCTTCGCCAAGGGGGCCGCCAAGAACATGGCCAAGAGCACCGGCGCGGCCCATCGGGTCCTGCTGGCGAGCTGACTGCGCATCTTCGCACATCGGATTTGTATCGATCGCCCCCGCATCCGGCCGGATACGGGGGCGATCGATTTTCCGGCTATGGTATCGGTTCAATGCCATAGCCGACTTTCGCATCGGTGGACGCCGGTTGCGGCGTCCCATACACCCCGGCTATTGCAGTCTGGTCTGAAGCCGGGAGTGGCCACGCATGTTCACGAAGATCCTGATCGCGAACCGTGGCGAGATCGCCTGCCGCGTCATCAAGACGGCGCGACGCATGGG
>NZ_JBFUPU010000006.1:40323-375053 GCF_041360765.1 Allobosea sp. RCC_152_1 | reverse complement strand
TTCAGATGACATTGAAGTATTCATCCAGTGACATCTCTAATGAGCGCAAGAAGAGACTTGTCTATCGGGTTCTGACACGGGGTGTAGGCAGGTGGGTTCAAGTTTGAAGTGCGACTTGCGAATGATCCCAATGGGTTATCAGCCGCAGGAACGCAGCGATGCAACGCACCTACTCCCAGATGGACCTGAACGACCGTCGCAAGCTCGCCCGATGGCGCGACATGGGATTGAGCGTCGATGTCATTGCGGAGAAGCTCGGCCGGCATCGCTCGACGATTTTCCGGGAGCTGCGGCGCAACGCCTTCATTGACAAGGAATGGCCGGAGCTCAACGGCTACCATTGCGTAACGGCGCATGACATGGCCCGCGAGCGGCGCACCAGGCTCAGGAAGCTCACGCGCTTCTCCCATGTGCGCCAATCGGTCATCGAACGGATTCAGCACGGCTGGTCGCCGCAGCAGATCGCGGGCCGGATGCGGCTCGAGCGTCATCCGATCTCGGTCAGCCACGAGACGATCTACAAGTTCGCCTATTCGGCGGACGGTCAGGCCATCAAGCTCTGGCGGCATCTGCCGGAACACCGCGCGCGCCGCCGCCTGCGGCATGCCAGGCGCCGGCATGGGCAGCGCTTCAGCCCGGAGCTGAACATCCTGCGCCGCCCGGACGTCGTCGCCGACCGAAAGCAGTTTGGGCACTGGGAGTGCGATCTCATCCAGTTCCGTCAGAAGTTCGGCAAGGCGAATGTGACATCGCTGGTCGAACGGGTCAGCCGCTTCACCGTTCTGCTACGCAACAACGATCGGCAATCGCGGCCCATCATGGAGCGGCTCATCAGCGTGATGCGCGCCCTGCCCCATCGCGCACGCCGCTCGATCACCTTCGACCGCGGCACGGAGTTCACCGACTGGCCCTATCTCCAAGCCGGGATCGGGGCCCAGACCTGGTTCTGCGACCCGCAATCGCCCTGGCAGAAGGGCACCGTCGAGAACATGAACGCACGAGCCAGGAAATGGCTATCGAGAGACGTCGATCCCCTCTCCATCACCGACCAGGAGCTGAAGGACATCTGCGAGCGATTGAACACCACGCCGCGAAAGTGCCTTGGCTACAAGACGCCGGCGGAAGTCTTCCGGCAGAAGCTCCTCGCCCAGATGCGGGCCGTCGGATAGGATCGCCCAGCCGCAAGTCGCGCTTCAGCGAGAACTCACAGCCGTTAGAGAGGTCACCGGTCTCTGTCGTGTAGCCCGATTGGCCGTCGTTTAGCCCATATAATCGCGCGATGTAGCCCGATTAAGCGTCGCATGGATTTTTTGAGATCGAAGAGAATACCCGCGAAACCTGGGCTGAGCTTGCCGAGCTGGCTGCGATCGAAGCCCACCCGATCAACCCGCAGCAAGTCGCGCAGGAGCTCTCCGCGCGGCTGCCGGAAGCGAGCATCGTCACGGCCGACAGCGGCACGACCACGGTCTGGCACGCGCGCAATCTGCGCTTCCGTGCCGGAATGATGGGTTCCGTCTCCGGCACGCTCGCGACTATGGGCTGCGCCGTCCCTTATGCGATCGCTGCAAAGTTCGCCCATCCAGAGCGCCCCGTCATCGCACTGGTCGGCGACGGGGCCATGCAGATGAACGGTCTTGGCGAGCTCATCACCATCGCCAAGTATTGGCGCGACTGGAGCGATCCTCGCGTCATCGTCATGGTGCTCAACAACCGCGAGCTTGCCTATGTGACCTGGGAGGACGCGTGCAGGCTGGAGACCCGAAATGGCCGAGCAGCCAGCATTTACCGGACCTGCCCTATGCCGACATCGCCCGGCTCATGGGCATCGATGGCGAGCGCGTCACTGAGCCGAGCGAGGTCGGCCCAGCCTGGGACCGCGCGCTCGCTGCCAAACGCCCCTTCGTGCTCGATATGGTGACCGATCCCGACATTCCGCCGTTGCCGCCCCATATCACCTTCGAGCAGGCGCGCGGCTTTGCGGCGCGCTTGCTGCCGGCGATCCTGCCGCGCGCAGCGTGCTGGCAAAGACGGCGCGCTCGGTGTTGACAACCTTGTTGCCAGGGCGAAGCTGAGGACACGACCCTGGACAGGTCGCGCGGCTCGATGCCGGCATGCCGGCATCCATGATCGCTTCGGCTCGGCCCGCCTCCTCGGGCTCTGCCTGAACGACGACGAGAGCCGAGCCGCGCTCCAGTTCCTGTCCATGCTGGCTCGCCTGTTGCTCGGTGACGCCGGCATCCATCAAGGCCCCCAAAATACCACCGGCCAAGGCTCCGGCCGCTGCCGAAGTCAGGAACCACCCTGCGGCGATCACGGCACCGACGCCCGGCAGGCTGAGGGCGCCAATGCCGAGGGCGAAACCTGTCGCGGCTCCGGCCGCACCACCGATGCCGGCGCCCGCCGCCGTGTTGTCGTCACCGCCTTCCTGCCGGCCGACGAGACCGATCCGGGCAGCGGGAATGCCGGCCTTCGACAGTCGGACGACGACATTTCGGGCATCTTCGAAGCTCCGGTAGGAGCGGCTGATCGTCCGCAGCATGGCATCAATCCTTCTGAGAAATCTCAACATTCTCAGTCAACGATGCCGTCTCTGCGGTGGTTCCTTCCGGTTTCGTCAGGTGAAGGCCGGGAGGATGAGTACATCCAGCACCGTGCAGCCGATCGCGAGCAGGCTCAACCAGCCGAGCGCGAGGCCGGCGCGCGCCCGAAAACGCTCCGTGGCGCTACGTGCTTGCTCACGCTTAGGCAGAGCCGGCCTGCAATCAGCAGAACGGTGATGGACGCAGCCATAACGACAATCGCGCCATGCCAGCCGAGCTCGCCCAGGCGCGTGCAGATGAGCGATTCCGAAGCATAGGCGACGAGGAAGAAGGCCGCCCAGGCGGCCGGCCCGGCGAGCCAGCCAAAGGAGCGCCTCGCCACTTTTGCGACGCTCGTCATGACGTGCCCGCCAGCCGCGGGAAGCCGTGCGTCAGCGCGAGCCCGATTAGGCTTTGGCCCATGGCATAACCCCAGAGCAGCGCGAGATTCTCGATCCATCTCAGAAGGGATGCAATCCTGCTTCGTGCTATAAGAGGGCAACGAAAGGCTCCGATCGATCATCAGCCCCAAGGCGACGAGCGCGTTGCCGAGGACGGAGAGCCAGGCCGGGACTTGCGACCAGCCGAAGCGGTGATCGAAGGCGGAGACCACCGGCATCAGGACGAGGGCGATGAAGGCCAGCGTGATGATGATCTTCTGCGCCGGCCGGATCTCGGCAGCCGGCCCGGCCTTCATGCGGCGTTCGAGCAGGGCCGGATCGGTCAGCGCGAGATAGATGTGAATCGGCGCGCCGTTTGACCCCCGTTAGGCGCCCGAGCCCGGACGCCGCCAAATTCGTCGGAAGGCGCTGAGAAGATTGCCGTAATCTGGTGAGTGGTGTGGCCCGCTTGCGCGCCGATGGTGGGGTCAAAGCGCCTGCCGATTCACACATATGGGACACGACGCGGAAACTCTGGCTCAAAGCGATCCAGTTTTAAGGGCTCAGATCACCATCGGCGAGGAGGATGACAAGGGTTCCCGGGACGCCGCCGACGAATCGGAGGCCACGGACGGGCTGGAGCCTTGATCGGCAAGCGCCGCGGCTGCATGCCGCCCGGCGCCAGGCCTCACTCGGCGCGCAAATTGTCCGCCGACGCCTTGCCCGACCGCTTATCCTGAACGAGCTCGTAGGAGATCTTCTGGCCGTCCCGGAGGTCGCGCAGACCGGCCCGCTCGACCGCGCTGATGTGAACGAAGACATCCTGGCCGCCATCGTCCGGCTGGATGAAGCCAAAGCCCTTGGTCGCATTGAACCACTTCACTGTGCCAGTCGCCATTTCATACCTTTCCATCATCAGAGACGCCAACATGCCATGACTGACGAAATCGGCAAGGCGAACGTGACATGGAGATCGACTAGTCAGCGAGCGGCCGCCCTGCTTCCCGAATTGGCCGATTGTGTTGAAGAAGTCGGCGCTGGGTCTGCTGCCGATTGAGGCTGAACGGATCGCTGAGGGCGTTCGCCCTCATGCCGCCAGGGGCTGTGCTCCGACCGGCGTCAGCTTCGCCATTCTCCTGAGGTTCTGGGCGGTGGCTGCGAGGAGGACTCGTCGCGGGCGCCGCATGGTCCCCGCAGGCGCAGGCGGTCGAGCCCGAGGATGCGCTTGAGATGCGCGAACAGCATCTCGACCTTCTTCCGCTCGCGTCGTGAGGTGACGTAGGCATCGGTGGCGGCGATGTCGCGCCATGTCGCGGGCGCCTTCGTGGATGGAGCGGAGAATCTTGCGAGCAGGATCTTTCGGACAGCACTGCGGCTTCAGGGAACAGGCGTCGCAGTCGCGCTTGATCGCCCGGTAGCGCACGAGGCCTTCAGGATCGATACCGTCGCGCGGCACCGCGAAGGGCCGGCGGAACTGCCGAAGCTTCGCCGCCGGCATGGGGATGTGCGGACGCCAGCTCAGCGTAGCACAGGGCGCCGATCAGCGTGATGAGACCGCCCGCGACCCAGACCGCGATGAATGCGAATTCCGAGGAGACATTGGCCGCAACCAGCGCCGGCGTCTTGAAGATGCCGATGCCAACGACGATCCCGACCATGATGACGATGCCGTCGAACAGAAAGAGCGTGGGCTGCGGGTGGGCGCGCGTGGTCTCCTGCATCAGGCAATCTCCGTTGCGGAGAACCGTCGGCCCCCAGGTCGTACGTCAAAGATCTACGACTTCGAACGGCTAGCGACGCCAAACGATGCATGACGGATCTGCAAAGAGGCGTGAGCGCTCGACCGCCCGCTTGGCCAGTCTGATCTCTGATCTCCTCGCGAAGCGAAACACCACCTCCAAAGAGATGCAACTCCGCCAGCCATGGAATCGCGCCGCGGCGAAAGCACCAAGGCGGCAACTCCCTGGTTGCTGGAAGAAGGTAAGGCTGCGGGCGGGTCGCGGCGTTGCTGTCAGCAGCGCAACCCGTTTTTCCGGAGGAGAGAATCTAGCGGCCGGCTCTCGGGCAGCAGCTTGGCCGAGAGCGCCGCCTGAGCTAGGCGACGCCATCGCGACGACGACGACGTTGGAGATCGAGCACGAGTGCGCATGGGCGGAATGCGGCCTCCGATCGTCTGACTTTCTTTGGAACGCCATCTGCTTCCCGGCGTTGCGTGCCGAAAGGGAGCACCGACATGGCCGATGTCACTTTGCTGACTGGCCGGCAGCTGGCGATCTCCTTTGGAGACCGCTTTGCCGGCCACGACTGGATCGCCGAACTTGCCCATCTGTCCCGATCGAGCCGTGACTTTGTCGAATTGCATCTTCGGGAAGATCGAATTCCGACGACGGAAATTCTGCGGGCGGCCGACGCGATACAAAAGAATGACCAAGCGCACTCAGGTACCCGCGGCGTCGCCAAAGGCCAATGCGGCCCATAGCACGGCGAGACCGAACTGTGACGAGCGCTCGATGGCAACGATGGGTCGCTGAGGCTCGCGGAGCATAGAAGATGCATCATGATGTTCTTATCGTGGGAGGAGGGCCGGCCGGCCTGTCGGCGGCGCTGATTCTGGCACGGGCGCGCCGCCGAGTTCTCGTGTGTGATGCGGGCAAGCAGCGCAATCGAAGGTCGAGCAGGATCGGCGGCTATCTCACGCGCGATGGCGCAAATCCTGCAGAGTTCCTGCAGATCGCGCGTGACGAGTTGCGGTCCTACGAGAGGGTCGAGCTGCGCGGGAATACGGAAGTCGTCAATGCTGCGCGCTGCGAATCTGGCTTCCAGCTGGGCAGTGCAAAAGGCGAGGCCTTCGTCGGTCGCAAATTGTTGGTCGCCACTGGCGTTACCGATGCGTTGCCGCCGATTCCAGGCATCGACGCATTCTACGGCCACAGCGTGTGGCACTGCCCCTATTGCGACGGCTACGAACAGAGGGATCGACGCGTGGGGGTCTACGGCCGCTCGAATGTTGCCTTGGGTCTTGCCCTCGAACTCACCGGTTGGACGTCGGAACTAGTTCTCGTCAGCGACGGTCCTTGTGAATTGCGGCCAGTCGAGCGTCGTCGCCTGGCCAGGAGCAATATCGCACTTCGCGAGGAGCCGATCGCGCGGCTGGAGGGTAGAGCTGGAGATTTGGAGCATATCGTCTTCACATCAGGCGAGACCCTGTCTGTCGACGCGCTCTTCTTCCGATCGGATGGCAAGGCCAATGTCGAGATCGTCCGTCAGCTTGGCGTGACCGGAGGCAAAGCCAAAGCGGTGAGGACCGGTCGTTACGGCAAGACTGGTGTGCCCGGCGTGTTCGTCGCCGGGGATGCCTCTCGCCATGTGCAATTCGCGATCGTCGCGGCTGGTGAAGGCGCGGCGGCGGCCTTTGCCATCAATAACGAACTGCTGAAGGAGGATCTCGCCGGATTTTCACAGCAGGCAAGCGCAGTTTCGACAGGGAATGCGCACCGCGGATCGAAGCCGGTTCACCCCAAGTGACCGGCGTCTCGATGGCGGGAACCAGAGCCGCTGCCTTTCGAGATTGGGAACGTCAGGCGATCTCGCCAGTTGATCAATCGCAGCGGTAGACAGTCGTATCAGGAGGTTTCGATGAGCAAGAAGGTATTGCCGGTGCCGCCGGCGAACCGCAGCGACAAGGGAACCGGCGGCGACAGGTCCGCGCAGGTTACCGAGGCGGCAGATCAGCAGCGCTCGCGGAAGCCCGAGCAAGAGGGCCGACACGCGAACATCAAGCAGAACACGACGCATCAGGGCTATCAGCAGGATCGCTGAGGGAGGTCGACCATGTCCACATCGACGAAGACACCGGCCAGCATCAGGCAAGGCGGTCCCGGCGCGTCCCACGAGAACGCGAAGGCCCCTCTGGAGGTCGGGAAGCCGCCGCCAGCTGCTGACGGTCCCCGCCGCAGTAAGATCTCGGGTGGCGGCGGCGAACGGGATCGTCACCACCACCATGAGGCGGAGCGAAAGGGTGGTGGATCGCGGCCGGCGCATCAGGACGGGGTAGGCGAACCATGACGAAGCATCACAAGACAGCGAACCCGACAGACGCAAATCTGAAGGGCAACCCGATGATCGGCGGCAGCAAGGGTGTGACGCGCGCGGGCGCGACGGCCGACGATCTCGAGGCGTCGCAAGGCCGAAACACGATCGAGGGGGATGTCGCAAACGACACAGACGCGCAGGGCGGCGTCAGCAAGCGCGTGAGCCGCGGCGTTAGGTCCGTCGCTCGGCCCTAACCAATTTTCGGTGGTCCCAGTCATGCGCCTCGGCAACAGAGCGGGAAGCTAGCGCTGCAGAGTCGAACGGGCGCGCGTCGTTCGGCCGGCTCGCGCGGTCTCTTGACCACGGACCATGGAGGTTTTGGCGTTCGATGGCCCTACGATCTGGTCGCGGCCAACGCTAACGAACTTTCGAGCGGGACGATGGGTTAGCTTCTTTGCCACGAGCCACGAGGACGGCAGACAAGGGTGCGACTTTACGGGGACGCTTCCAGACGAGACGTGACGCCGAGATGGCAGTCGAACGAGTTGTCAGGAAAATCGAGCCGGAGGATATCGCTTGGCCTGCGGCCAATTTCGCCTCGGACGAGGCAGAAGTGTCCCGGGATCTGAACTGATCGTCGATGGCGGAAGACGTTGCCGGCCGTGATGCCGGGCGGCCCTTGTTAGCATCGCATCTCCATGACTTTTCTGGCGGGCGACGTCGATCGTACCCCGTGCCTTCCTCGAGCGCTATCGTGGCCATCTCGCCGCGATCACCGCCGAGCGGCAGCCGGAAATCGGTGTGAATCGGCGCGCCGTTTGACCCCCCGTTAGGCGTCCAAGGCGCCCCCCCGCAAAATTCGTCGCAAGACGCTGAGAAGATTGCCACAATCTGGTGAGCGCAGTGGTCAGTCTACGCGCCGATGGTGGGGTCAAAGCGCGTGCCGCTTCACACCTGAAAGCTTCGCTTGGCGAGATCGATCGTCAGAATATGAACGTCCGACATGGACTCCTCCTGCGACGCGCCACCATGGCGCTGGGCGGCACCTTACGACGCCACGCGGAGGCGGGCATCCACCCCCATCAGTTCACAACCGCCTACGGCGTCGGAGCAGCTTGAGGGAATTGCTGGGCTATCCGTGGCCTTTCCCCGGCAGGCGCCCAAGCATGACCTCAGCACATGGACCGTGACCGACGACTGGCCCGATCCCGTGCCGGTCACAGAAGCCGAGATCGAGGTATTCGAGCGTTCGGCGACGTGTTCGATGAACTCTTTGACCCTGACGGCGGATCGACCGATGCCGGGGTCAAAATCGACCTTGAAAGCAGTACTGAAAACTGATACTGCTACTTCATGAAAAAGCGTCACAGAGCCACGCTGGAACTGATCTACGCCCGCCCGGTCAACGGTTCGATCCGCTGGGCCGACATAGAGGCGCTGTTTGCAGCTCTCGGGGCAGAAGTCAGCGAGCGCGAAGGTTCGCGCGTCGGCGTATTCCTGTTCGGTGAAGTGCGCGTCTTTCATCGCCCGCATCCATCACCGGATACGGACAAAGGTGCGGTTGCCAGCATCCGTAAATGGCTGGACGAACACGGAGTAAAGCCATGAACAATGTCGTTGAAATCAATGGTGAGAAGGCGGTCATCGCTTTCGACCCCGAGATTCAAATGCTGCGCGGCGAGTTTGTCGGCCTGAATGGTGGGGCCGACTTCTATGCCGAAAGCGTCCACGATCTGATCGAGGAAGGCCGTAAGTCGCTGGCCGTGTATCTCGAAATGTGCCGGGAGAAGGGCATCGAGCCGCGCCGGAAGTTCTCTGGCAAGTTCAATGTCCGCCTCACGCCTGACGACCATGCCGCAGCAGTCATTGCCGCCGCAGCATCGGGCAAGAGCCTGAATGAATGGATCGTCGGGACAATCAGGGAGGCCGCTGAATAGCGGCCCCGTTCGGTTCGACCGGATTGAAAGGAGACAGAACATGCGGCATCGGCGCGGCCGTCGCCGAACGCCTCGGCAAAGACGGCTTCACTGTCGTCGTGAAGTACGCTGGCAACGCCGCCTCGGCTGAGGCCGTGGTTGCCCGGATCGAAGCCGCCGGCGGGCGCGCGGTCACCGCACAGGCCGATATCTCCGATGCGCAAGCCGTGCGCCGCATGTTCGACTCCGCCGAGACCGCCTTTGGCGGCGTCGACGTGCTGATCAACAATGCCGGCATCATGACGCTGGCGACGATCACCGACAGCGACGACGCGCTGTTCGATCGCCAGATCGCGACCAATCTGAAGGGCACGTTCAACACCCTGGGCGAAGCGGCCAAGCGCCTGCGTGACGGCGGCCGGATCGTCAACTTCTCGTCCAGCGTCACGACCATGCTTCAGCCGAGCTATGGCGTCTATGCGGCCACCAAGGCCGCGGTCGAGGCCATGACCAGCATCCTGACCAAGGAACTGCGGGGCCGGGCCATCACCGTCAACGCCATTGCCCCTGGACCGACCGCCACCAAGCTTTTCCTCGACGGCAAGCCGCAGGAGGTCATCGACCGCCTGTCGAAGATGGCACCGCTGGAACGCCTGGGCCAGCCCGAGGACATTGCCGCCGCCGTCGCCTTCCTGGTCGGACCGGATGGCGCCTGGATCAACGGCCAGACCCTGCGCGCCAATGGCGGCATCGTCTGAACCTTCTCCGACCTTTCCGACTGAACCTCACCAATCCCACGGCCTGGGCCGCATCGCCCGAGAGCGGTGCGGGAGGGCTTCCAGAACAAGGAATATCGTCATGTCCAAGCAAGTCATCCTCGTCACCGGCGCTTCTTCGGGCTTCGGCCTCATGACCGCCAAGGCGCTCGCCCAGGCCGGCCACACCGTCTACGCCACCATGCGCGAAACCGAGGGCAAGAACGCCCCCCGCGTGATCGAGGTTGCTGAATGGTCCAGGGCCGAAGGCGTCGATCTGCGCACCACGGAGCTCGACGTCCAGTCCGACGCCTCGGCTGAAGCGGGCGTCGCCTACATCCTGAAGGACGCCGGCCGTCTCGACGTCATCGTCCACAATGCCGGGCACATGATGTTCGGACCGGCCGAGGCATTCACCCCGGACCAGTTCATCCAGCAGTACGATGTCAACGTCCTGGGCGCCCAGCGGGTGAACCGTGCCGCGCTTCCGCACCTGCGCGGCCAGGGCAAGGCCCTGATGATCTGGGTCGGATCGTCTTCGACACGAGGCGGCACCCCACCCTTCCTGGCGCCCTATTTCGCGGCCAAGGCGGCGATGGACGCCCTGGCAGTTTCCTATTCGACCGAGCTCGCCCTGTGGGGCATCGAGACGACGATCATGGTCCCGGGCGCCTTCACCAAGGGTAGGAACCATTTCGCCCACTCCGGCTCTCCGGCGGACACCGCCCGCGCCGCCGAGTACGAAGCCGGTCCCTACGCCGGCATCGTCGACAAGGCCCTGAAGGGCCTGGCAGGCCTGGAGCCGGCCGAGGTCGCTCGCGAGATCGTCCGCGTCGTCGACACCCCCTTCGGCAAGCGCCCGTTCCGGGTTCATGTCGATCCCTCGCAGGACGGCGCCGAGATCGTCAATGGCGTCGCCGACCGCATGCGTCGTGAGATGTACCGCAACATCGGCCTGGAAGACCTGCTCCACCCACGCGTCAAGGCTTGAGCAGCGCCCGATGAAGACCGGAGCTTCGCGCTCCGGTCTTTCCGAATCCCCCGCAACGGCTGCAAGGCCGCTTCCCCGGTGCGCACTGAACATGCTGTGCTGCCGGTTGGCCGGCAGCACATCCCGACTAAGGGTCGAATGAGGGGACGAGCATGCATATGCTGCTTGTGATTATCGGCGGAATCGCTCAGTTAGCCGTCTTCGCGCTATTCGGAAAACTGTGGGGCGGCGACATCTCCGGAGTCGCGATTGCCGCGAAAGTTTTCCTTCCCGTCTGGCTCGCGATCGCGGTCGTCAACCTGACTGTGGGCGTGATGCGTGCAGGCTATACGATTTACCAGGAACTGCCGATCCTCGCTGCGGTGTTCGCGGTCCCAGCCATGATCGCCGCAATCATGGCTTGGCCGTTGGCGAAAGGCTGAAGCCTTGTTGCGAACAGTCGCTCCGCCTCGATCCAGAATTTATCGCTTTGGCTCGGCAGGAATAGGCGCAGTATTCTGTTTGGCGGCGGCGCGAATTGCATGGCGATTGCTAACTTTCCCGTGCGCTAACTGCATCGACGGCCTGCATCACGGTCGGGATTATCGCCAATAGGCGCTTCTTCGGAACGCCGTCGCGTGCCTGCACGGAAAGGCCATGCAGGACGGTGGCATAATAGTCGCCGAGCATCCGGGGATCGGTGCCGGGCTTCAACTCGCCCTCTGCGACCGCGCGCTCCAACCGCTCGACCAATGACGTCGTGCGCCGCCGGCGATAGTCCGCCAGCCACTCGCGTACGCTTTCATTGTCGCTGGTGCAGTTGGTCGCCGCTGACACCACCATACAGCCCTGCGGCCGATCCTTGGCCGTGTAGGTTTTGACCGCCTCGCGCAGAATCCGCTCGATAGCCTGAAGGGCGGATGGCTCCTCTGCAAGCGCCCGCGTCGCAAAGCCCCCCTCGTCGGCATCGTAGAGCGCCACAGCTTCCCGGAAGAGCGCCTCTTTCGAGCCGAAGGCTGCATAGATGCGGGCCGAGGCAAGGCCCAGCGTCGAAACCAGATCCGCCATCGACACGCCTTCATAGCCGCGCGACCAGAAGGCATCGCGCGCCTTGGCCAAAGCCTCGTCCCGGTCGAACTCCCGCGGGCGTCCCGCCATGCGAATCTCCATTCTTGATCGAGTAACAAATAATTCGCTTGACTGCTCGGCGCAAGCCTTCATTCTTTGATGATCAACAAAGAATCATTGGAATGGAGATCGGCATGAGCACATCGGATCAGGCAGGACAGGCGAGAGGGATCGGAGGGAGGCGAGCGGCGGCACTGGCGCTGCTCGCCTTCGCCCAACTGATCTATTCGCTCGATATCAACATCGTTTTCGTCGCGTTGCCAGAGATCGGCGCGGGTCTCGGCTTCTCCGGCCAGACGCTGCAATGGGTGGTCAGCGCCTATATGGTTCTTTGCGGCGGCTTTCTCCTGTTCGGCGGCCGGGCCGCTGACCTCGTCGGCCAGCGGCGCATGTTCATCTTCGCGCTCTGGCTCTATGCCCTGTCCTCGCTTGCAGGCGGTCTGGCCTGGTCGCCGGCAGTGATCGTCGGCGCGCGCGCCGTGCAGGGGATCGGCGCCGCCTTCCTGTTTCCAGCGACACTCTCGCTCCTTAACCGCCTGTTCGCCGAGGGGCCGGAGCGCAACCGTGCGCTTGCTGTGTGGGGCGGCGCCGGCGCGAGCGGGCTGACCATCGGCGCTCTGGCGGGCGGCTTCCTGACTGCCGCCTGGGGCTGGCCGGCCGTATTCTATGTCAATGTTGCGCTGGCCGGCCTCGCCATCCTCGCGGCCTTCTTTGTGATCCCGCGCGACCCAACGCGGCATGTGCATCGTAGCTTCGACTTGGCCGGAGCGCTGACGGTCTCGGCCGGCGCGACGCTGCTGGTCTTCGCCCTGGTGCAGGGACCGGAGTTCGGCTGGACCTCGTCGACGATTTTGTGGGCGTTCGCGCTCTCGGCGATCTTTCTCGTCGCCTTCGCCACGATCGAGGCGCGCGCTGCCGATCCGTTGATGCCGTTGCGGCTGTTCCGCAATAAGAGTCTCGTCGCCGCCATGACGATCACCTTCCTCTACATGGGCACTTTCGGCGCGCTGCCCTACTTCCAGACGGTTTTGTTCCAGAACGTCCACGGGTTCACGGCGCTCCAGACCGGCGTTGCCTTCCTGATCCCGTCTATTGCCATTGCTGCGGGTACGCAGATCGGTGAGCGGCTGGCGACCCAGCTTTCCACCCGCGCGACCTTGATCACCGGCATGGTGGTTGGTGCCGTTGGCACGGCGCTGCTCGTGCCCGGCGCGAGTGCGGACAGCAGCTACCTCGCCATCGTGCCGGGCTTGATCGTCTCCGGCGTCGGACAGGGCATCGTCTGGACGGGTATGTGGATTGCGGCCGCATCAGGCGTCCATCATGACGAGCAGGGCGTGGCTTCCGGGATGGCATCCACGGCGCTCAGTGTTGGTAACGCCATCGGTCTGGCGGTCCTGATCGCCATCGCTAACCGGCACGTCAGCGGGTTGACCGGCGATGCCCTGCGCATCGCCGTCGCGAAAGGCGCTCAACTCGCTTTCTGGCTCGCCGCCATCGGCATCCTCGTTAGCCTGCTCGCCACTTCCGCGTTGAAACGCCAGGCGACGGTTTCGACGAACTAACCATGTTCGGTGAGATTGGATGTGGCGTAGGCGGGCGCGCGGATCCAGCCAATCGCCAGGCCTGCGGCGATGGCGTAAACGGCGGCAGCCATTCCTGCGACTATCGACAACGCCGCGGGTGGGCTCGGCGCCAGCGCCGAGGCGGCGCTCGCAGCAGCAACGCCGAGCAGGCTCCCGGTCTGGCGCAGCGCGTTCAGCAGACCGGACGCCACGCCCGAGGCGGCCTCGGGAACCTGTTCGAGCACGGTAGCGATCATCGGCGGGACAGAAGCGGACGTGCCCACACCGAAGACGGCAAGCGCCCCTACTATAGCCGGCCAGGATGCATGAGCGACCAGCAGCCCGGCGGCCAAGGGCGCGGAAAGAGCCGCGAAGATCAGGCTGCCCGCGATAAGGCGGCGCTGTGACACATGCGCCTGAAGCCTGCCAGCAATCACATTGCCGACCGAGAGGCTCGCCGCGACAGGCAGCAGGGCAAGGCCGGTCTCGCGGGCGTCGAACCCATAGTCGCCGTGCAGATAAAGGCTCAGGATGAACAGCATTCCGAAATAGCCGATATAGACGAGACAACCCACGAGGTTGGCCGCGAGAAAGGTCAGGTTGCGGAACCACATAAGCGGCACCATCGGATCGCGCGTGCGGTGCTCGATCAGAAACCAGCCCAACGCGGCGCCGATCGCGACGGTCGCCGCCAGCCAGACTAGGGGCGAGCCTGCGCCGCGTTCCGGCAATTCGATTGCGGCGAAGCAGAGGGCGCCGAGCATGACGATGCTGGTGAGTTGGCCGCCCCGGTCGAACCGCTTCACCTGTTGCGTCAGGGGGAGCCGCACGATCCATGCCGACAGACAGAACGCCAGCAGGCCGGTCGGTACGTTGACGAAGAAGACGCTGCGCCACCCGAGACCGCTGACCAGCAACCCGCCGACCACGGGTCCGATCGCCGCCGCGACGGAGGCGATGCCGGCCCACGTCGCGATCGCGCTCGCTCGTTCATCAGGATCGTCGAAGGTGCCCCGCACGACGGCCAGTGAGGCGGGTAGGAACAGCGCGGCTCCGACGCCCTGCACCAGTCGGGCCGCGACAAGCCACGCGACGGTGCCTGCCGCTCCACACAGAGCGGAAGCGAGGACAAACAGTGCCAGCCCTGCGAGATAGATGCGCTTCGCGCCCCAGCGATCCGCAAGAACGCCTCCAGCAAGGATGAGCGCCGCCATGCTCAGTGTGTAGGCATCGACAATCCAGGCGAGGCCGCCGACCGTCGCATCAAGATCGGCGCGTATCGCCGGTAGTGCGACGTTGACGATCGTGGCGTCGAGCACCGCCATGAACATACCGCCGGCCACGAGCCATAGGGTAAGCCTGCGCCGCCTCGCCGAAATTGCGCCGTCGTCGAGAGCGGTGGCGCAGGCATGACTGTCTTCCAATATGTCGCATCCTGTCATCGGACACCTCCTGCAAGGTCCAATTCTAGGAATGCACATGATGCGATAAAGCAGTATATCTGCTCCTCGATGACGCAAAATTGCATCAGCTGCTTTGCATCGCGGGGAAAGGTCACGATGAACTGGGACAATGCGCGCTTCTTTCTGGCCATTGCGCGTGCGGGCACGTTGCGTGGCGCCGCCCGGCAGATGCGCGTCGATCAGGCGACGGTCGGCCGAAGGCTGGCGGCATTGGAGGAAGAACTCGGCGCGCGGCTGTTCCTTCGCACGCCGTCCCTCTATGTGCTGACGCCGGCCGGTGAAGCGCTGATCGAACCGGTCGAAGCGATCGAACGGTCCGTCGCGCAGATGGAGCGACGGGTGATGGGACTTGACGAGCGGCTAACCGGCTCGGTGCGGGTGGCAACGACCGACTCGCTTGGCAAGCGGTTCGTCATTCCGGCCATCGTCCGCATGCGCGCCGAACATCCCGGCATCGAGGTCGTCTGCCTGATCTCGCAGGACGTCGCCAACCTGACCAGGCGCGAGGCCGATATCGCCATTCGCACTGTCCGGCCGGACGCGCCCGACCTGATCGTGCGTCGCCTCGCTACGCTCAAAACTGGGATCTATGCCTCTCGCGCTTATCTCGCCGCGCGTGGCACGCCACCCCCGGGCGACGGGTTCGCGGGCCACGATCTCGTCGCGTATCAGCAGTCAGTGGCGCCGACGACGCCTTCCGCCTTCTGCGGGGAGCCGACCGGCAGCGGCAAGGTGGTATTCCGAACATCTTCATCCGTTACCCTCGTCGAGGCGACAGCAGCCGGCATCGGCATCGCCGAACTGCCCTGCTACCGCGCCGACACCGAGCCGGAGCTGGTGCGGATCATGCCCGAGCGCTCGGCCGATTTTGACGTCTGGCTCGTCGCCCATGCCGATCTCTACAAGACCGCGCGGATCCAGGCGCTGATCCGCGAACTGGTCGGGGAGTTCAGTCCGAGCTCGCGATGAACGTCGAACTGTCCTGGTGGCTATGACGCAGGCACCCGCATGGGAGCATCTATCGCGAACGATCTGACAATCATCGGGGGTGTCGTCGGCGTTTCGTTGGGTCGGGTGCGCCAATGGGACGATGGACGACCCTCGCGGACGAATTCCCAGTCGTGTGTGGGGTTGATCTACACATCCGACCGTGCGGCTAAAGTGGAGCTTGCGCAGGGAGTCCTGGCGCCTGTTCCGGAAACCTTTGCGCCGCCGCCAGACGACCTTTCCCTATATTCCCCTGCTCGCAGCGGGACTCAGCGCAAGCTGCGGGCCTCCGTCGATATGGCAAAGCCCTGGCCTACATCTGCAATTTCGAAGGCAGATGCTCAGCGATGAAGTCCACAAAGACGCGGACTTTCGGCGATAAATGCCGGCTCGACGGCCATAGCAGGCGGAACGTCGTAATGCCTTCAAGATACCGATCGAGCACCGTTTCCAGTCTTCCACATTCCAGATCATCCTGAACGGCAAAAGCCGGCAGGCAGGCGAGCCCAGCGCCTTGCCGTGCGAAGACCAGTTGCGGTTCGAGTAGATTGGTGATCGTCGCCGCATGCGGCTCGAAATCGATTGCTTTGCCACCGAGGCGGAAGGGCCATCGGAGAGCTTTCCCCGTTGCGGCTTGCCGATACATTATGCAGGCGTGCTCTTTCAGATCGTCGGGCGTTTCGGGGATAGCCCTGCGCTTGAGATAATCCGGCGATACGACGACGACCTGGCGATAGCCACCGATCACCCGCGACATCAGCCGAGAGTCCGCGGCATCGCCGGTTCGAAGCACCGCATCGAACCCTTCCTCGATCACGTCGACCAGCCGGTCGGAGCAGTCGATATCGAGTTCGATTTCAGGATAGCGTTTCTGAAACTCCGCCAGCATCGGCATGAACGGCATGCCGGCGGATGGCAGGCTGAACCTGAGCTTTCCACGCGGGGCCTCGTGAATCTGCGCGAGATCAAGCTCGGCGGCTTCCATTTCCGCTGCAATGCGCCGGCAGCGCTCGAGGAATAGCCGGCCCTCGGGCGTCAACGTGATGCTGCGCGTCGACCGGTGAAAGAGCCGCGTGCGCAGTCGTTCCTCCAGTCGAATCACCGCCTTGCTGACGGCGGAAGGCGATATGCCAAGCCGGCGGCTGGCCTCTGTAAACCCTCCGGCGTCCGCCGCCTCCATGAACGCGCTCAGTGCACCCAGTCGATCCATCACCGCTCCATGAACGACAAATATTCACAAGTGAGTTGAATTATCGCTGATTTTTCTGCCGAGTTAAATGCTTACATTGCAAGGCCGAGCAGGCGAGCCGCTTCATCATTCTCGGGCAAGGGCAGGTTGGAAGGTTGGTGCTGTCTCGCGAACAGATCGAGGAGACGCCCAAATGACATCCCGAAATCAGGCTGGCACGGATGCCGAGGTCGCATTGCCTTCCAGCGCCAACGTAGCAGGCGTGCTCCCCCTCCCCGGCCTACTGACGCTCGCTATGGCAGCCTTCATCATGCTGATGACCGAGATCATGCCTGCCGGATTGCTCGTGTCGATGGCGAAAGGCTTGAGCATATCCGAGAGCACGGCTGGGCAGTTCATCACGGCTTATGCCTGCGGAGCACTGATCGCCGCCATTCCGGTGACGGCTTTTACGCAGGGTATGCGCCGACAGCGCCTGCTGGTCGCAGCGATTGCCGGCTTCGCCGTTGTGAATCTTATCACCGCGCTTTCCGGCGATTACAGGATCTCGTTGGGCGCGCGGTTTGTCGCCGGCGTGTTTGGTGGCGTCGTCTGGTCGCTGCTTGCAGGCTATGCGGTCCGCATGACGCCACTGCATCTGCATGGGCGGGCGATTGCGATCTCGGGTGCCGGAGCAACCGTGGCGCTGGCGCTGGGCGCTCCGGCCGGCGCGTGGCTCGGTCGCATAGTCGGCTGGCATGGCGCGTTCGGCGTTCTGTCCGCGATGGCCTGCCTGCTTGTCGGATGCGCGCTTGCAAACTTACCGGACTTTCCGGGTCAGACGAAGGATCAACGGCCGAATCTTGCGGAGGTCTTGTGGAAGCCAGGCATCCGATCCGTGCTCCTTGTCGTTGTTACGTTCGTCGCCGCTCACAGCATTCTGTATGTTTATATTGAGCCGTTCCTGGCGCCTGCCGGCATGGCGGCGAACGTGAGCGCCGTCCTCCTTGTGTTCGGCCTGGCCTCCCTCGTCGGCTTGTGGCTCGTGGGAGCCACCGTCGATCGTCACCTACCGCTCCTCATCGTTGCGGGCATCCTCGTCTTTGCCGTGGCAGCGCTGTTGCTCGGGGTCTGGGGTTCGATGCCGGTGATGGTTTATGCGGCGGTCTCTGTCTGGGGGGTGGCTTTCGGCGGATTTGCCGCGATGACGCAAGCGGCCTTGTCGCGGTTGGCCGACGACTCCGTCGATGTCGCTCTGTCCATGTACACGACCGCCTGGAACACCGCGGTTGCCGCCGCCGGGATTTCGGGCGGTGTTCTGCTCGATCAAGCCGGACCGGGTTCGTTTGCGTGGAGCATCATCGCGATATTATCCATTTCCCTGGGCGGAGTGGTCTTTGGAACGAACAAAGCGTTGGCACGCCAGACATGAGACGAGCGGTCCCGGCTCCGCACCCCGAGAGGATCAGGCTGACAACATCCGCCGATGCTGCATTGGCGTGCACCCGATCAAACGGCGAAAGGCCGTGCTGAACGCAGCCTCGGACTCATAGCCGACCGAGAAGCCGATACTGGCGATACTGTCGCTGCTGCGATGGAGCCGATCGGCGGCGAGCCGCATGCGCCAGCCGGCGAGGTAGTCGAGCGGGGTTTGCCCGACAACCTCGCGAAACCGTTCCGCGAAAGTGGTGCGCGACATGCCGGCGAGCCCAGCCAGATCCGCCAATTTCCAACGCCGCGCGGCGTCGGCGTGCATCGCGCCGATAGCCCGCGTCAATCGTGGGTCGGCCATGGCTCCCAGCCAGCCGGAAGGTTTGCCGGACGCAAGCCACAACCTGAGCACCTGGAGGAGCATGATCTGCGCGAGGTGGTCGGCCATCAACGCGCCGCCGGGCGAGCCTTGCTTCAGTTCCCCGGCCAGTTGCTCCAGCGCCCAGCGGAGCACCGCCGCCTGGTTCGACGCGTCGCGGACATGGACGATGGCCGGCAGCGCGTGGAACAGCAATCCAGCTTGGTCGCCCTCGAACGAGAAACGCCCACCGATCAGCGAGAAGTCCCCTCCGCCGTTGCAGGTCGCGACGCCGTCCACCGCCTTGTCATAGATTGTCGCCGAGTCGATCGCCGGAAGCGCCATGTCAGTCGCGAAGTGGAACGGACGCCCGCGCGTCAACAGGAAGCTATCGCCGGCCTCGATACGCAAAGGTTCAGTTTCGCCATCGACGCTCACCCAGCACGCGCCCTTCATCACCGCGTTGAACTTGATCCCGTCGTGCGCCGGGAAGCGGATCGCCCATTCCCCGCCCGCGTCGAGGCCCGCGCTGATCGCGGTCCGAGGCCTGAGCAGGGAGAGAACATCGGATAAGGGGTCCATGGCGGCAATTCCGTACGATCGCGAAAGAACGCCGAACTATACAATATGGATCGTTCGACCGCGATGGCTGATCTTCTTCGAAACACGTCAGCGGCTTTGCCGCCAAATTCGGAGACAGATATGACCGATCATCAATGCCCTCTCGGCTCGGGCTTTGGCGCCAGCACCACCGCTCCGGACGTCCTGTTCGGACTGGCCTTGAAAGGAAGACACGCCGTCGTCACCGGCGGTCATTCCGGTCTCGGATTGGAAACCACGAAGGCGCTCGCCGCAGCCGGCGTCGACGTGCTCGTCGGCGCGCGCAATCCCGAAGCCGCGCAGGCAGCGACACAGGATATCCCCGGTGTCGCGATCGGCGCGCTCGATCTGTCGGACCTCGCCAGCGTCCGTCTCTTCGCCGAGCGCGTTCTGGCATCCGGTCGGCACATCGACATGCTCATCAACAGCGCCGGCGTCATGGCCTGCCCGGAAACGCGGGTGGGACCCGGTTGGGAGGCGCAGTTCGCGACCAATCACCTTGGCCATTTTGCGCTGACCAATCTTCTCTGGCCTTTGCTCCAGGGCGGTGCGCGCGTCGTGTCGGTGTCCTCCGCCGGCCACCATAATTCGCCGATGCGATGGAACGACGTGCAGTTCACAAAGGGCTACGACAAATGGCTTGCCTATGGGCAGTCGAAGACCGCCAACGCATTGTTTGCGGCCCAGCTCGATCGGCTCGGCCGAGATCGGGGCGTGCGGGCGTTCTCGCTTCATCCCGGCAAGATTTTTACGCCGCTTCAGCGTCATCTGACACAGATCGAGATGACCGCAGAAGGCTGGCTCGACGAGACTGGAGCGCCCGCCGATCCGACCTTCAAAACCGCGGCGCAGGGCGCGGCGACGCAGCTATGGGCAGCGACCTCGCCGCAACTTGACGCTCTTGGCGGCCTCTATTGCGAAGATTGCGACGTGGCGATCCGCGCCGAGACAGCCACTGATGCCTTTGTGGGGGTCAAAGCCTACGCGACGGACGCGGACGAAGCCGAACGGCTTTGGGAGCTGTCGGCGAAGCTGGCCGGCGTCAACGCCATTTGAGAACGCGACGAGGTTTGGGGCGCGAGCGAACAGGTCCCAGCATGGTAGAAGCGTTTCATCGTCGCCTCCTGGTCGCCAGCGCGTCCGTTTCACCCGACGTGCTGGCGGGTTCTCGACTTCCGGTCAGAGCCGCATCAGGCCGCCATCGACCACAAGCGTTTGCCCGGTGACGAAACGCGCGTCCTCGCTGGTGAGGAAGGCGACCGGGCCGGCGATGTCGGCCGGCGTGCCGAGCCGCTTGATCGCCTGCATCATGTAGACCTGCGCCTTCTGCTCGTTCGGCATGCCGCTCGCGCCTTCCGTGTCGGTGATGCCGGGGTGAACGGCGTTGACGATGATGTTGTCAGCGGCGAGTTCGTTGGCGAGAGCGCGGACGAGACCGACCACGCCCATCTTCGAGGTGATGTAATGGGAGAAGCCCATTCCGGGCGGTGTCACCATGCCCACCGCGTCGGAGCCCACGGCGACGATCGATCCACCACCGGCCTTTCGCATCAGCGGCACGATCGCCCGGGCACCGATCACATGCGCATCGAGGTTCACGGCCATGACGCGGCGCCACTCGTCCTGCGTCATCTGATCAAGTCCGGTGATGGGGTAGATGCCGGCCGCATGCACGAGGATGTCGGCACGGCCTAACTTCTGCTCCACCTCGGCGGCAACCCGCGCCCAGTCGGCCTCATTCGTCACGTCAGCGGCGATGGCGACCGCGCCATTGCCGATTTCGGACGCTTCCTTCGCGGCATCCTGGCGATTGACGAGGACGATTTTCGCGCCGCGCTGTGCCAAAAGATTGGCGATGCCGCGCCCGATGCCCTGCTTGCCGCCAGTGATGATCGCGACCTTGTCCTGATGTGTACTCATGGCTGTTTTCCTTCGTTGTTGGTGACAAAGCTCTGCCCTCGCCGGTGGCCGAGTGGCCGCCGGAGGCGGAGTTTCGATGGCGGCACGTGCCGTCAGTTGAGTGGCTAAGCGCTCTCGGCCAAAGCCTTCAGGCGCGGCTCGCCGATCGTGGAAAGCATGTCCGTCCTTTCAGCCGTCCAGCCGAGTTCGTCGCGGGCTCTCGGCGAACGCGACCGGCTTGACGAGGCCATGATCAGGGCGCCGAACTCGCCCCAAACATCGTTCGCTTCTTCCGGGGTAACGCTGCGCGCCTCACAGCCGAGATCCCGCGCCACAGCTTCCGCGATCCATCGGTTCGGGATCTCTCCGCCGACTCCATGATAGAGAGCGCCCGCTTCGCCGCGTTCGATCGCCAGCGCATAGAGCCGGGCGATATCGTCGATATGGACGTTCGAATAGCTGGCCAGCCCTTCGCCGACGTAGCAGGCGGCGCCCGTCGCAGCGACCGAGCGATAGGTCATCGCGACGTGGCCATGATCGGCCGGACCCCAGATCAGCGGCGGCCGAATGACCATTCCATGGATGCCGCGCTTTGGGGCGGCACGCACGAGGGCTTCGACCTCGATACGGCGTGCGGCCAAAGGCTCGGGCGTAAAAACATCCTCCTCGGAGAAGCTGTCCTGGCTCCAGGCTCCGCCTGTCCGCTGAAGGAAGACGCCGGTGCCCGACGTGAAGATGAAGCGCTTGTTCGTCCCGGCGATAGTATCGAGCAGTACTGAGACGGCGCGTTGCTCAGCGTCGGGGTGGAGTTGGGCGGCGTATATGATTGCGTCCGCATCCCTGGTTGCCGCAGCCAAGGCATTCAGGCCGGTTTCCAGATCGCCGACAATCGGCGTGATCGATGCGGCCCGAAGCCGTTCCGCGCTCTCGGGCGAACGCGTGACGCCGCGCACGACGTGCCCTGTTGCCGAGAGATGGCGGGATACCCCGCCACCTACGAACCCACCTGCTCCGAATATCAAAATGTGCTGTTTCATGACCCGTCCTATCGTGGATGGGAATATACGGACGTCTCTCCATGTGATAAGCCTATCTTACCCGATGTTTGATATCTGTTTGGGCGATACATGCTGGATGGCGTTTCGCTGGATCACCTTCGCACCTTCGTGGCCGCCGCCGACGAGGGCAGCTTTTCAGCCGCGGGACGCAAACTGGGCCGTGCGCAGTCTGTCGTCAGCCAGACGATCGCAAACCTGGAAGCACAATTGGGATTGACGCTGTTCGAGCGGACCGCTCGCTTTCCACAACTCACTGCCGGCGCAAAGAGTCTGCTGCCGTCAGCTCGGCAGATCGTCCGTGATGCGGACAGATTGAAGGCCCAGGCGCGCAGCCTTTCGGCAGGCCTGGAGGCGGTCCTGTCGATCGTGGTCGATGTCATGTTCCCGCAGCGATTGCTAACCGAAGCCGTGAGCGCGTTCGCATCGGTCTATCCCAGCACGCCGCTCCGCCTCCACGTCGAGGCACTCGGCGCCGTTGCCGAATTGGTCGTGGACGGGCGGTGCAGCGTCGGCATCATGGGAACCTACCCGATGATCCCGCCGTCTCTTTCGTCAGAACGCCTGCTGTCGGTCGAAATGGTCACCGTGGTGGCGCCGAACCATGCTTTGGCCAGATGGCGTGGACCAGTGCCGCTGGATCAGGCGGAAACGGAGACACAACTCGTTCTTACGGATCGCTCTGCGTTGACAAAGGGCGTCGATCTCGGCGTCCAGAGCAGCAACACATGGCGTCTTTCCGATCTCGGCGCCAAGCACGCCTTTCTGGTCGCTGGCCTTGGCTGGGGACATATGCCGTTGCCGATGGTTGCCGACGATCTAGCGGCGGGACAGCTTGTCCAGATCATGCTGGAAGGGCCTGGACCCGGGCTCTTGCCGATGCAGGCCATTTATAAGGCCGATAGTCTTCCTGGCCCGGCCGCCCGGTGGCTGCTTGATCGCATCCGCTCCTCTGCGAATATGCGACTGCGGGAATGGGATGGTCTGAGAGCCTAGCGGTCGTTTGCCGACGTCACCGCGACGAACGGCTGCCGCAGTAGCATTCACGGACGGCGACCTGAATGTGAACTTAGCATCCGTATACGTTGGCGATCTGAGGAAGGTAGCCGGCGAAATCGCATTGAAGGCGGATTGCATAGGAATCCCCAAGCGTCGCCAAAGCGGTTCGGGACTGGATCGCGGCCGTCGGAGCGAAGACGGCCTTTCACGGAAGAAGGTCAACCCTCGCGGTTGACCTGCCGCAGGGCATGCAATGCACCAGGTCGCCGTAGGCGTCTGACGGGAAGCTGGCACACTCGATGAAATAAAAACGAGAACGGCGCATGCTGCCGCATTATCCGGGCGTCATATCAAGTGGGCCGATGGACACTGGCCCGCGCCTTGAAGCGCGCAGATGCTTAACGCGAGGCTTGGCCATGGGGCCACGGGTAGAGCCGTATTCTCTCGTGTCGGATGCCGGAGCGGAACGGCGGTTGTGGGTCAAGGGGCGCGAAAGCCCGTTATCAGGGATCGAAGGGGCAGGAACGCCCCTTCGCCGATGGGTTCCAAGGGGGAGCGGAGTCGCCCTTGGTCATGGGGGTGTCGGGGGAGCTGGAACGCTCACTGATCCGAATTCAACGGCGGCGCGTTGTTCTGGGTGGGTTCTCGGGGAGGGGCACGGAGGCCTTTCCCTGAGCGCGATGAAACGGCGGACGTTTCGCTTGGCGGATGCTGGCTCGATGCCGGAATGCGCCAAAGGCTTGGGGGTGCACGGGGGCGCACAGCGGCCCCCTGCCAAGATTGCGGTACTACACCGCACATCTTGCCTTCTGCCTTATCGCTCTGCGGATCTCAAATCGGGGATGATGTACGGCGGGTCATGCCAGCGCTCTTACAGGGCCAGGCGCTTCACGCTGCTCTGATGGACGATAGCCAAAACGGTGATGCCGCTCGGTGCTTCTTCATAGAGGATGACGTGTGATCCGTGCTCGTGGCGTCTCACGCCAGGGCGGATGATGTCAGCCTTGCGGCCATGCGGGGCGTGTCGGCGATCAATTGGAATATGCGCTCAAGGTCGGCGGCATAGGCCTCAGCTTGCCGCGCTCCGAATTGCTTCATGCCGTAGAGGGTCAGGTCGAACAGGTCGGCGTCGGCGCGTTCGGTGAGGCTATAGCTACTCACTCAGGAACCCGTCGGCCTTGGCCTGCTTCTTGGCGCGGGCGACGATGTCGGACACGGAATTTTTGCTGATGCCGCTCGCGCGGGATTCATCGACGATGCGGCGAAGGTCGTCGAGCGAGAGTTCTGGATGGGCGCGGCGCTCACGATCCCGGCGAACGAGGTCGCGAACGTAGTCGCTCGTGCTGGCGTACTCGCCTTCCTTGATCTGCGCCTCGATCCAGTCCTTCATCGGATCAGGCAGGGAAATCGTCATGGTCGCCATGGGGCACCTCCTATACCATCATCATATCAATAATAAGCAAAAATCACAAATATTCTTATTCCTGTGGCGTGTCGTCGGCGTGGCTGGCTGACGCCGCTGCGGGAACCGTTCTCGGCCGGTGGCGAACCGATATCGGCCAGCTCGGGCAAGTGCTGCTTCTGCGGCAGTTCGACAGCTGGAAATACCTCAGCGAAGAACGCCGCCGCGCGCTGCTGGATCGCGATCCCTTCAGGGTCGGCGGACTTGCGATCTCCGTTGCTCAGGAGAGCTACGAGGGCTTTCCGTTTCTGGCCCCGGCCGCACCGCGTCGGGCAGGCGGCATATACGAGTTTCGAACCTATTTCCTGACAGTCGGAGGTCTTCCGCCAACGCTTGAGGGCTGGGAAGCGGCGATCGAACCCGCCAAGGACTATACCGATCACCTCGTCATCAACATGTTCGCACTCGATGGCCGCCCTCGTATCCTCCACATCTGGGGTTTTGAGAGCCTCCAGCAGCGAAGCGAGCTGCGCGAGCGGCACTACGCCGCCGGCACCTGGCCGCCGAAGGGCGGACCTGAACACATCGATCACGCGATGTCCGTGATCGCCCTCTCGAACGATGGTTCGCTGTTGAGCTGAACACGGCGAACGGCAGGCGATGGTGGCGCCCCCAGCCCGCCGGGTCGCTTACTTGCCGCCAGTGACATCAAGGAACGTGCCGGTGATGAAGGACGCCTCGGCGCTTGCCAGCCACAGGATCGCCCGCGCCACCTCTTCGGGCTGACCGCCTCGTCCCATCGGGATCGACTCCTTGACGCGGTCCACCCGTCCCGGCTCTCCGCCGCTGGCGTGCATCTCGGTGTAGATGTGCCCGGGACGAATGCAGCAGACGCGGATGCCATCCCGCGCGACTTCTTTCGCAAGCCCAGTGGTGAACGTCTCGAGGGCGCCCTTCGACGCGGCGTAGTCGACATATTCGTTGGGGCTGCCGAGGCGAGCCGATGCCGACGAGATGTTGATCACCACGCCGCCCCGCCCATTGTGACGATGCGACATCCGCTTCACCGCCTGCTGCGCACAAAGGATGGGACCGATCGCGTTGATCGCGAAGATACGCTGCATCCGCTCGAATGCGAGATCCTCTATCCGGGACTGCTGCGCGATGATCGCGGCATTGTTCACCAGCACATCGATCCGGCCAAATTTCCGATCGATCGCAGCGAATAGCTGGGCGACCTCATCTGGGTCCGCGCTGTCGGCGCGCACCGGCAAAGCCCGCCGCCCCGCCGCTTCCACATCGGCCGCCACCGCAAGGGCGGCCCCCTCATTGGAGACGAAGCTGATCGCGACATCGTAACCCTGCGCGGCGGCAAGCCGCGCGGTCGCTGCGCCTACGCCACGACTTCCCCCCGTTATCAGGATGACCGGCGCTTGTGAGACAGTGTCCATTTGTCCAATCTTTCATGTGTTGTGAGATATTGATTGTGGCTGGCACGGCCGGAATGCTGCCTCTCAGGGCAGCTCTGCCGAACGCACCGGTTGCGGTGGTGAGATCAGGCGGAGCTCTCGCCCGAACCCACAGTTGCGACGCGCAGATGGGGTCTCAGCGTCAGGACGAGCGGAATGATCAGGATGGCGGTCGCCGCCGAGGCCAGCACACCGATCGTTCTGCTGCTGTGATCGGCAATCGCGCCGTAAAGGATTGGCGCGATCCCACCGGAGCCGATCACGCTCGTATAGAAGATTGCGAAGGCTCGGCCGGTGTCGCCGTCTGACAGCTCCGGCACGGTGCCGTAGAGCACGGAGGACGTGCCGTTGAGCACGATGCCAAGCAGCGGCAGCAGGATGAGCGTTGATGTGAGAGGCGTGAACAGCGTCGCCACGATCAGCAAGGAAGTCGCGGCCTCGGTCACGATGACGCTGCCGACGACACCCAGCCGCTCCCCGAGCCAGCCGCAGGTCGCCTTCCCAAGCGCGCCACCGATGAACAGCAGGGCGAGCGCGATCCCAACCGTTGGCGAGCCTCCACCCTGTCCGTGGATGAGGAAGGGCAGAAACAGCAGATAACCCATGCGGGTTGCCGTATCGAGCGCGCCGATCACGGTCAGGATGCCAAAGCCGCCGCGGCCACGGCCAGCAGCCGTCTCTTCTTTGGCCATGCTGGTTACCCGCGCTGCCGGCGCCAGCGACACCAGCGCAACCGACATCACGACACCAAGCACCGCCATCATGCCGAGCACCGGCCGCCAGGCGAGGATCGGCAGCAGCACCGCGACAAGCGCCGGCAATACCGCTTTTCCGAGGTCGCCCGCGAAATTGTAGATGCCAAGCGGTCCGCGCGCAGCCTTCCCATAGCTGTCGGTGACGAGCATCGAGCCGCGTGGATGCTGGATGCTCGATCCGATGCCGGCGACGATGAGGCCCGCGCAAAGACCCACAAAGCCGAACGGCAGCGCCATGACCGCCAGGCCCGCCGAGGCGAGGATGGTCGACAGGATCAGCGCTGCACGCGGCGACACCGCGCGAAGGGCATGGTCGGCCGGGATCTGGAGGCCTCCCATCGTGGCGTAATAGAGGGCGCGAACGACGGCGAGCGCCGCATAGGAAAGACCGAACTGCGCCTGCCATATCGGCAGGAAGGCATAGAGTGCGTCGGTATAGCCGTCATGAAGCGCGTGGGTGAGACTTGCGCCGACAAGGCCGCGCCTTTGCACCGTCCGTGCGCTTTTCTCGTTCATTGTCGACGGATCTTCGGAATACCCAATTCGCATCGTTCAGGAGACCTCATTAGCCACTGCAAGGTATACATGTGAGCTTTCATCGACTAGACTATCTCTAGTCACGGATATCGTTCGTTTTCCTCACGGGTCCACATGCGACGCCTTCCTCCTCTGAACGCCCTGCGCATCTTCGAAGTCGCTGCCCGGACGGGGAGCTATGCCGACGCCGGAGCCGAGCTCGGCCTCACCCATGGCGCGGTCAGCCGGCAGATTTCGGCGCTCGAAGGCTGGCTCGGGCAGCGGCTCTTTACGAGAGAAGGCCGCCGCATGGTGGCGACGCCGATGGCGAAGATCTTCGCCGCGGAGGTCGGTCTTTCATTCGATCGCCTGGCGCTCGCGGCGGAGGCTTGCGGCCGGCCCGGCGCGCGCCGCATCCTGCGCGTGAGCGCTCCGACAAGCTTCGCGATGCGCTGGCTGATCCCGCGGCTCAATCGCTATCACGCCGATCATCTGCATGTCGAAGTCGCGGTGGCGACGGTTTCGTGCGTGCTCGACGACTTGCGCGGCGGCGTCGATGTGGCGATCCGGCGCGGCGCCGCCCGGGCGGATGCATGGCCTCAGCATCGTGTCGTCCCCGTGCTGGACGATATCGACACGCTGATCATCAGCCCCGCACTGTTTGCCGAACGCCCGATCCGGAAGCCGGCTGACATCGAGGGACATACGCTGTTTGCAGCCGAGACGCGCGGTGGCGATTGGACGGACTGGCTCGAAGCGGCAGGGCTCCACCACCTGGCCGGCCTCCCTCGCCAGATCTTCGATCACTTCCACGTGGCGCGCCAGGCGGTGGAGGACGGGCTCGGCATTGGGATCGGTCCGCTGCCGATGTTGGAGATCGATGTCGCCAATGGCAGACTGATGACACCGTTGCCGGATATCCGGGTTCCGCGAACCGGCTATGTCGCGGTCATCCCACGTCACGCCGATGCCGGAAGCTTAGTAACAGGCTTCGTCGACTGGCTTGTCGCAGAAGCCGGTTCAAGTGCCTACGCGACGTCAGCACCGGCACATGCGGCATAAGGATTGAGCCACCGCCGAAATTGCAGCTATCCGTCAACGCGCCAATGTGCCCGCGACGGCTCGATCCTCGGATGACGCCCATCCCTGGATGCTGACCTCCGCCAGCGCCTCGAATACAGCCGGCGTGCGCTCCAGGCGGGCGATCGTTCGCGCGCCTTCGAGGGCCGCTACCAACGCGGCTGCGCAAGCGGATGCGCGTGCGGACGTGAAACCGCACCCCTTGAAATGCTCCACGATGATCTCGGTCGAAGCAGCAAATCCGCGTGCGACCCGTTCCGTCAGCTCAGCGTCGAGCGCGGGCAGCTCATTCGCCAGATTCTGCATGAGACATCCATACTGGAAATCGGAAGCGACCATTTCGTCGGCGAATGCACGGAAAATCTGACGAACAAAAGTCAGAGCGTCACTCGATGTGGCCGCCGAGATATTCCGCAACACGGCGAGTCTAGCAGCAATGTAATGATCGATCGCTTCTTCGGCGAGCTGTGCCTTGCCACGCGGAAAGTGGAAGTAGAACGACCCTTTGGGCGCGCCGCTTTCTTCAAGGATCTGGGTCAATCCAGTCGCGGTGTAGCCTTGGATGCGAAACAGGCGTTGGGCCGTGGCAATCGCGCTGGAGCGGGCGTCGGTCTTACGTGGCATGCCGTGAATGTAACACGGCCGGCTTGACGCCGCTATGGCGACCGCCATACTATGGTGATCGCCATAGATTGAGGTCCGCGCATGACTGATCCCGTTAGTTTCAAGCTGTCGATGTCGCGGCGGGCCGTGCTGGCGATGGGCGCAGTCGGCGCGATCGCGGCTTCACTTCGACCGGCCCGCGCGAACCCCATGGGAGGAACTGATTTGACCACAACACCATATGGCGGAGGAATGCTTCCCAACGGGGTCCGCTCGCGCATGATCCACGGGGTCAACGGCCTCGACGTCCACATTCTCGAGGCCGGTTACAAGAGCCCCGGCCGGCCGCTCGCGCTGCTTCTGCACGGCTTCCCGGATCTGGCCTATGGCTGGCGGCACCTGATCCCGATCCTGGCGGACGCCGGATATCACGTCGTCGCACCCGACCAGCGGGGTTTTGGCCGCACCACCGGTTGGGTGAACGGCTATGACGTCCCGCTCGCGCCCTTCCGCCTGTTGAATATGACGCGCGACGCCCTCGGACTGGTTTCGGCGCTGGGTTATCGGCGCACGACGATGCTCGTCGGGCACGACTTCGGCTCACCCGTAGCGGCCTATTGCGCACTCGCCCGACCCGACGTGTTCCCCTCGGTGGTGCTGATGAGCGCACCCTTCCCCGGTCCGCCGGCATTTCCGTTCAACACCGCGGACAGCGAAACAGCGCCGGCTCAGCCGAACAACGACAGCCAGAAGTTGGCAGCCGCGCTGGCGGCGCTCGACCCGCCGAGGGAATACTATCAGCAATATTTGAGCACCCGGGAGGCGAACGATGACCTGTGGCATCCCCCTCAGGGTCTGCACGCGTTCCTGCGCGCCTTCTTCTACGTCAAGAGCGGCGACTGGCCGGGCAACAAGCCGCACCCGTTGAAGGCGCGAACCGCTACAGAATTTGCACAGATGCCCACCTACTACGTCATGGAGCTCGGCAAGACGATGTCGCAGACCGTCGGCCCGTTCCATCCTTCCGCCGCCGAGATCGCAGCCTGCAAATGGCTCACCGAGCCGGAACTTGGCGTGTACGTGGAGGAGTATGACCGGACCGGATTCCAGGGCGCCCTGCAGGCTTATCGCGTCTTTTCCGATCCTGAGCTGAACGCCGAGCTGCGCCTGTTTTCGGGCAGGACGATCGACGTCCCGTCGCTCTTTGTCGGCGGGAAGAGCGATTGGGGCACCTATGCGGCACCGGGCGCGCTCGAGCTCATGACGACGAAGGCGGCGACGCGGGTGGCGGGCGTCGAGCTCATCGACGGCGCCGGTCACTGGGTCCAACAGGAGCAGCCGGACCGGCTTGGCAGGCTCCTGCTCGCCTTCATCAAGGAGGCTGGTGGGGCGGATCACACCAACCCCTAGGTCGGAGAATGCCGGTCGCCGCTCTTGGCGATATTTGCACGCCCCGATCCCCCGCCGATCGCCAGCTAGTCTGTGCCGAACCCGGCCGAGCCATTGTCGATCAGCCGCCTTGCCGGGGCGCCCGCAGGCTACCCGCGTCGTTCAGGTTGATGCGCGGGCGGCATACTCTGCGCGAGCCGCCTCGATAAGGGCGGCGTTATCAAGCACCCGCTCTGCAAGCCCCCGGATCGGACGCAGGAAATCGCGGCCGAGATCGGTGAGCGCATATTCGACCTGGGGCGGGTTGACGGGCGTCACCGTCCGCGAGACGAGCCCGTTCTCCTCCAGATCGCGCAAAGTGGAGGCAAGCACCTTCTGGCCGATTTCGCCCACTTCGCGGTGTCCGGAGAGGCAAGGAGACGTGTTCCAGCACCAATTGAATGAGCTGCCAAGAGCTGCCGCGTGGCTTCTCCCCCTCCATGCCGGCGAAGCCCGATTTGATCGAGGAACCCCACCGTTCGGCGCCCGTTGTTCCAACGAACCCATCTGAACGTTCGAGGGACAGCTGCCATGGAAATCGGTGCATCGATCGATACGGATCCGCACCGTTCCCTCGACCCTTCGCTCCCCCCACGGATTTATTATCTACATCCTTGGCTGGAGGAGGCCCACTCATGGCCTGCGGCCGCGATTCGAGCTTCCGCACTCGGTTTTACGCATTTGCTGTTGGGGTGGCCATTCGGCTCCGCCACCGATCTTTTCGGAACTCGGCGGTTCGATCGGGCCGGCGGTATGGAGATCAACGGAGCATTGCTCTCGCTAGCGGAGGCATGCTCCGCGAGATCAATGGATTTCTGGCTCGACCTGTCGGTGGACCGGATCGCTGCTCGGGGGGAACTCGTCTCACAATCGGCCGCCATGTATCGTCCGGCCGTGCAGCGGTTCCTCGACCCGCGGAAGATCGTGGCGTCCGGCTCGCTCTTCGCGGCGACAGAGGACCCGGGTTTTGTGCCCTTTTGGCAAGAGGCTCTGCAGCGCTGGCAGTCTTTCGGGATTTCGGGAGTGCGCTGCCACAACGCCTCGGCCGTCCCGCTAAAGGTCTGGGACGAGATCATTAAATCGGCGCGCGCCAACGACCCTCAGTTCCAGTCGTTCGGCTGGTTACTGAATGCGTCTTGGGAGGAAAAAGCCGAAGCGGGTCGGGTCTTCGGTTTCGTGCCCTCCTCGGTAGCTTGGTGGACAGGGGTCGAGACCTGGCTCGTCGACGAATACAATGCAATCGCACCCGAGGGGCGTTTGATCGGGTTCCCAGCGAACCCTTTCGCAAACCGGCTGCCTGCGCGCGCAGCGGTGGACGGCGCTAGAGACGGTACGGTGCGGATCGCAGATGCGGCTTTGCTCGCCGACGGGTGGCTCCTTCCAATGGGCTACGAATACGGCATGGATACTCCCTTCGTCTCCGCGAGGCGGGAGGACTACTTGGCCGCGCAAGCTCAGCCGTGGAATTTGCAATCGTCAATTCGCACCGTAAATGAGCAAGCCGAGGCGTTGGGCAGTCGCCGGGCTGGGTGGCCTTCGATGCGCCCGCTCGCGCTGGATGCTAGATCCACCGTAATGCTGCGCCAGTTCGGACGGGACGCCGCGCATCTTGTTGAGATCAACCGCAATCCTGTCGAATACACCGCGATCCAATCGTCTGAATACGCTGCCAGGCTCGCGGCCGTGTTCCCAAGCGGTCTGGAAACGACGCCGATCCCGCCTGGATCGGGCCGCGTCATTATCCTGAGCACCGATCGAATGGGTGCGAGAGAGCGCCAAGTGCCCCTCGGGGATCGTGAGGAACTCGCCGCCAGCCGCATTGCGATCGAAAACGTGAGCCCGGTCGTGGATAACGGCCGGTTTCCAGTGAAGCGTGTCGCCGGCGATCAGGTGACGGTGTCGGCCGACATATTCGGCGACGGGCATGACGTTATCGAGGTCGAGCTTCTCTGGCGACCTTCACAGGACTCGGAATGGAGCCGTAAGACCATGCAGCACCTATCAAACGATCGGTGGCAGGCGACTTTTCCGATCTTGGAGACAGGCCGACACGTGTTCGCGATCGAAGCATGGTGGAGCGAATTCGGAACCTTTCGACGCGACTTCGCGAAGAAGCGCGAAGCGGGCCTGGACCTCACATTGGAGATCCAGGAAGGCCGTTTGCTGCTCGAAAAGTTCGCCTCGTTGGCCGACGCCGAAGCGCGGCCGGTGATCGAAGCGCATCTTGGCCGACTATCGGCCGACCAGGATGAATGCTGCGATGTCCTGTTGTCGCTGAAGTTGGCCGCGGGGATGTCCGCAGCAGATCCGAGGCCCCATGCAACGGGACGTGATCGCAGCTACGAGATCGAAGCGGATCGGGAAGCGGCAGTCTTCGCGAGTTGGTATGAACTGTTCCCCCGGTCGATAACAGACAGCCCCAGCCGCCACGGAACGTTCCGGGACGTCATCAGCCGGCTGTCATCCATCCGGGACATGGGCTTCGACGTACTCTACTTCCCTCCGATCCACCCGATCGGGCGCACGAACCGGAAGGGTCGCAACAATACGCTGACGCCAGGTCCAGATGATCCCGGCAGCCCTTATGCGATCGGGTCGGAGGAAGGGGGTCATGATGCCATCCACCCGCGTCTTGGTACTCTCGATGACTTCGAACGGCTCGTCGGGGAAGCAGGTCGTCACGGCCTGGAGATCGCGCTTGATTTCGCCATTCAGTGCTCGCCCGACCATCCATGGCTGCGAGACCATCCGGATTGGTTCAGTTGGCGGCCTGACGGCTCGATGCGGTATGCAGAGAACCCGCCAAAAAAATATCAGGACATCGTCAACGTCGACTTTTATGCGCCCGGTGCAATTCCCGATCTTTGGTTGGCCCTGCGCAATTCGGTCCAATTCTGGGTCAATCGGGGCGTACGCATCTTTCGCGTTGACAACCCGCATACCAAGCCCTTCCCCTTTTGGGAGTGGTTGATCGCCGACATCCGGTCACGCGACCCACGCGTCCTCTTCCTTGCTGAGGCCTTTACCCGACCCAAAGTCATGTATCGCTTGGGCAAGGTGGGATTTTCCCAGTCATACACGTACTTCACCTGGCGCAACACGAAGGCCGAGCTTACGCAGTATCTCACCGAGCTCAACGAGGCGCCAGCCCGGGACGTTTATCGCCCGCATTTCTTCGTCAACACGCCCGACATCAACCCGGTTTTCTTGCAAAGCTCGGGACGGCCCGGCTTTTTGATCCGCGCCGCGCTGGCGGCGACCCTTTCCGGTCTTTGGGGCGTCTATTCGGGCTTCGAACTTTGTGAAAGCGCAGCGATCCCCGGCAAGGAAGAATATCTCGACAGCGAGAAATACGAGATTAAGCCGCGCGACTGGCAAAGCCCTGGCAACATCGTCCTGGAAATTACTTCCCTTAACCGGATCAGGCGCAACCACCCTGCCCTGCACAGCCACCTTGGCCTAACCTTCTATAACGCCTTTAGCGACGACATCCTGTACTTCGGCAAACGAGCCGGGGATGCCGACGAGATCATTCTCGTCGCAGTTAACCTCAATCCGCACAGCGCCCGATCGACGCAGATCGAGGTTCCGCTTTGGGAATTTGGCCTCCCGGATCACGCCTCGCTATCGGTGCAGGATCTGATGCACGGACACTCTTTCGCCTGGCATGGCAAGACGCAACAGATTCATCTGGATCCGCATGCTCTGCCGTTCGCGATCTGGCGCATCACGCCGTTCGGAGGAGATCGCCAGTGAATGCGCCCATGCCTTCGGAACAGCAGACCGAATTCTCTGCGCATGATCGGGATCGGCACTGGTATAAGGATGCCATCATCTACCAGCTCCATGTGAAGTCGTTCTTCGACGCGAACGGAGATGGCATCGGAGACTTCCCGGGCCTGCTCTCGAAGCTGGACTATATCGTCGGCCTCGGGGTTAACGTCGTGTGGCTGCTTCCGTTCTACCCCTCGCCACGTCTTGACGACGGCTACGATATCTCAGCCTACAAGGCCGTGCACCCCGACTACGGCACGGTCGGTGACGTTAAACGTTTCATCAAGGCCGCCCATGATCGCGGCCTGAGGGTCGTCACGGAACTCGTCATCAACCACACGTCCGACCAACATCCATGGTTCCAGCGGGCACGACTGGCCAAGCCCGGATCAGCTCATCGCAATTTCTACGTCTGGTCGGACAGCGACCAGCTGTATTCCGGCACACGCATCATTTTCCTCGATACCGAACGCTCGAACTGGACCTGGGATGCCACGGCCGGCGCGTATTATTGGCATCGCTTCTATTCCCACCAGCCGGATCTCAACTTCGACAATCCAGCGGTATTAAAGGCCGTTTTGGGTGTCATGCGCTTCTGGCTTGACATGGGTGTCGACGGGTTGCGTCTCGACGCGATACCCTACCTGATTGAGCGAGACGGCACGTCGAACGAGAACCTGCCTGAGACCCACGAGGTCCTGAAGAAAATCCGTGCCGAGCTCGACCGGACCTATCCCAACAGGATGCTGCTCGCCGAAGCAAACATGTGGCCCGAGGACACCCAGGCCTACTTCGGCAATGGCGACGAATGCCATATGGCGTTCCACTTTCCCCTGATGCCGCGGATGTACATGGCTATCGCGCAGGAGGATCGTTTCCCCATCACCGACATCATGCGCCAAACGCCGGACATCCCGGATAGCTGTCAGTGGGCGATCTTCCTGCGCAACCATGATGAGCTGACGCTTGAGATGGTCACGGACAAGGAGCGTGACTACCTTTGGAACACTTACGCGACCGACCGGCGCGCCCGGATCAACCTCGGCATCCGCCGCAGGCTAACGCCGTTGCTGGAACGTGACCGCCGCCGTATCGAGCTGATGAACAGCTTGCTTCTCTCGATGCCCGGCACGCCAGTCATCTACTACGGCGACGAACTCGGCATGGGCGACAACATCTTTCTGGGAGATCGGGACGGCGTCCGCACGCCAATGCAGTGGTCGCCCGATCGCAACGGCGGCTTTTCGAAAGCCGATCCTGCAAGCCTCGTCCTGCCTCCCATCATGGATCCACTATACGGCTTCGATGCTGTCAACGTCGAGGCTCAGACGCGCGACGTTCATTCCCTCCTCAACTGGACTCGGCGTATCCTTGCCGTCCGCAAAGAGCACAAGGCCTTCGGGCGCGGAACGCTACGCTTTCTCTATCCGAAAAACCGTAAGGCCTTCGCTTATCTGCGCGAATACGATGGCGAGACCATTCTGTGCGTAGCGAATCTTTCGCGTTCGGCGCAGGCATTCGAACTCGACCTCGCGGAGTTCGCCGGTCGTTACCCAGTCGAGATGCTCGGCAACTCGGTTTTCCCTGCCATCGGCCAGCTGACCTATCTGCTGACCCTGCCACCCTACGGCTTCTACTGGTTCGTGCTGGCTAAGGACGCGCAGGCTCCCTCCTGGCACACCCAGGCTCCGGAACCTATGCCGGATTATTTGACGTTCGTGTTGCGCGGGGGGCCAGACGAGATGGTTACCCCGCAGTACCGGAGGGAGTTCGAGAAGAACATTCTGCCGGCTTATCTGGTCAAGCGTCGCTGGTTTGCGGCCAAGGACCAAACGCTAGAAGGCGCTTCCATTGCCTACACAGCTCGAATCGGTGCGGGGCGCGAGGTTGCGCTCGTTGCGATAGAAGCCTGGCTCGGGAACGGCAGCGAGCGCTATCTGCTTCCGATCGGCATCGGCTGGGACGATGAGGTCACGAGCGCGCTGCCACAGCAATTAGCCCTAGCGCGCGTCCGGCGCGGCCGCCGCACCGGTTTCGTCACGGACGCGTTCACCCTCCCAAGCTTCATTCAGGAGCTGCTTTCGCTGCTGAAATTGGGCTCGCGGGTGAGAACAAGCGCGGGCGAGATCGTCTTTCGCCCAACGGACGCCTTCGACGAGGTCACCCTGTCGCCTGAGGATCCGATCCGCTGGCTTTCCGCCGAGCAATCCAACTCGTCGGTTATTATCGATCACAAGCTGATCCTGAAGCTGTTTCGCCGACTGGCGCCGGGCCGACATCCCGAGGCAGAGATGTCGCGCGCGTTGACGGAGCGGGGGTTCGCGAACGCGCCGACGTTGCTCGGCGAAGTCTTGCATCGCCCATCGGAGGGCGGAGAGGAATCGATGGTCGTGGTGCAGGCCTACATCCCTGGCGAGGGTGACGCCTGGGATTGGACAGCGGCGTTGATCCATCGCGTCCTGGACGAAATGTCCCGCCAGGACGCCGAGCTTGGAGAACTCCTTGCCCCGTACGAGGCCTTCGCGCGAACGTTGGGACGTCGCCTGGGCGAAATGCATGTCGTCCTGTCGCGGCCGAGCGAGGATGAGGCCTTCAGACCGGTTTATGCCGATGCCGGCCAAGTCGCGCGCTGGCGGGATCGCGTGTGCGGCCGCGTGGAAGCGGCTTGCGACAACCTCGCCGTTCGCCGCGACTCGCTGCCAGAGGCGGATCGCGCTTTAGCGGAGCTCGTTCTGGGAGCCCGAGACGACCTTATCAGCTTTGTCGAGAGGTCGTGCCAGGCCGGCGAGAATGCGCTGCTCCATCGCGTCCACGGTGATTTCCATCTCGGCCAGGTTCTGGTCGCGAGCGGCGATGTGATGATCATCGATTTCGAGGGTGAACCGGCGCAGCCGCTCTCCGAACGACGGGCCAAGGATAGCGGCTGGCGAGACGTGGCCGGCATCCTGCGATCGCTCGATTACGCGTTGGCTGCTGCGCGACGCCATGGCTTTGCTGCGGGGCACGAAGAGCGGTACGAGAGGATGTCGGCCGCCTTTCGCGACGCAATGCCTGCGGCGCTGCTGGCAAGCTATCGCGAAGCGATTTCTGGCAGTCCGCTGGCTGATAGCGTGTCCCAGCTGCTGGATCTCTTCATGATCGAGAAGGCAGCCTACGAGATCAATTACGAGGCCGGAAACCGGCCTGATTGGTTGGCTGTTCCGCTTGCGGGGCTGAATGCCCTCCTCGAACGCCTGCGAGCGCGCCAGACTTTGAAGCCACAGGCCAAGACGACAGGAAAACAGGATGAATAATGCATCGGTCGATCGCGTCCCGCCTCTCGACGGCGCGACTGCGGCGGCACTCGAAGCCGGGCGTCTGCAGGATCCTTTCGCGATCCTCGGCCCCCATCAAGGCCCTCGGGGGCGTTTCCTGCGGATCTTCGTTCCCGGTGCGAACGCGGTCGCAATCGAAAGCGGGGCGGGAATGATGCAGCTGCGCGCCGTCGAACCAGCCGGCCTGTTTGTCGGCGACATTGAAGCGGGGCCGTATCGGCTCAGGATCGCGTGGCCGGGCGGCGAGCAGGTCACCGAAGACTCGTACGGTTTTGGTCCCATCCTCGGCGACCTCGATCTCCATCTCATCAGCGAGGGCCGTCATTTCGAACTGGCACGCGTGCTCGGTGCGAATCTCGACGAACGCGACGGCGTGCCCGGCGTCCGCTTTGCTGTTTGGGCGCCCAACGCCAGCCGCGTTTCGGTGGTCGGGAACTTCAACGCCTGGGACGGGCGTCGGCACATGATGCGCCGCCGTGGCGCGAGCGGCGTTTGGGAGCTGTTCGTGCCGCGTCTCACTCACGGGGAGCTTTACAAGTACGAGCTCCTTGACCGGAACGGCCGCTTGCTACCCCAAAAGGCGGACCCAGTCGCGCGCGCAGCCGAATTGCCGCCCGGCACGGCGTCTGTCGTCCCGCGCAATCCATCGCATGTTTGGAACGACGGTGACTGGATTGCGCGACGCGGCGAGCGACAGGCCGCGTCGGCACCCGTTTCAATTTACGAGCTCCACGCCGGTTCCTGGGTCCGGGATGCCGACGGCGAGACGTTGGATTGGCGCGGCTTGGCCAATAGGCTGGTGCCCTACGCCAGGGAGATGGGCTTCACCCATGTAGAACTGCTTCCGGTTGCCGAACACCCCTTCGCGGGCTCCTGGGGCTACCAGCCGCTGGGGCAGTTCGCACCAACACGGCGCTTCGGCGAACCGGAGGATTTCGCGATTTTCGTCGAAGCCTGCCATGCCGAGGGAATCGGCGTGATCGTCGACTGGGTCCCGGCGCACTTCCCTTCGGACGCCCACGGCCTTGCTCGCTTCGACGGCACCGCGCTCTACGAACATGAAGACCCGCGTGAGGGGCTCCACAAAGACTGGAACACGCTAATCTACAATGTCGGACGTCGCGAGGTCGCGAATTTCCTGATCGCCAGCGCCTTGCACTGGCTGGATCATTTCCACGTGGACGGTCTGCGCGTCGATGCGGTCGCCTCCATGCTCTATCGCGATTATAGCCGCCAGCCTGGCGAGTGGATCCCGAACAGATACGGGGGCCGGGAGAACCTCGAGGCGATCGACTTCCTCCGCCATCTCAACGCAGTGATCGCGGAGCGCCAGCCCGGCGCGATCGTCATTGCCGAGGAATCAACCGCTTGGCCGGGCGTGACGCGGCCAATTTCCGAAGGCGGCCTTGGCTTCGCATTCAAATGGAATATGGGGTGGATGCACGACACGCTCCACTATCTGGAGCGCGACCCGATCCATCGGCGTCATCACCATCACGAGATGACCTTCGGTCTTGTTTACGCCTTTTCCGAACGCTTTATCCTGCCTCTCTCCCATGACGAGGTCGTCCACGGCAAGGGCTCGCTTCTAGGCAAGATGCCCGGTGACGACTGGCAGAAATTCGCAGGTCTTCGCGCCTATTTGGCGTTCATGTGGACCCACCCTGGCAAGAAGCTTCTGTTTATGGGCGGTGAGATCGCGCAGCGCCGTGAATGGAACCACGACAGCGAGATCGATTGGGACCTTCTGAACGATCCGCGCCACCGCGGCGTTCAGGCGTTGGTCGCGGACCTCAACCGCATTTATCAGGAGCTTCCGGCATTGCATGCAACAGATGCGGAGCCGGCAGGCTTCCGGTGGGTGATTCAGGACGACTCTGACAACAGCGTTTATGCCTTCGTTCGCAACGCGACGGGCGGGCGTCCGGTCGTCGTCGCGATCAACATGACACCCCTGCCCCGGCCGCATTATCGCATCGGCGTACCGCATGGCGGTCGTTGGAAGGAGGTTCTCAACAGCGATGCTGGCGTCTACGGCGGGTCCGGACTTGGGAATGGCGGCGCTGCCCATGCGCAGGACATCCCGTTCGGCGGCGAAGTGGCGTCAGTCGAACTCGTCCTACCGCCGCTGGCCGCACTCGTCCTCGTTCAAAATGAGGGCGGGTGACTTACCGCTTCGCTCAAGAAACGAGACCGGCCTGTCTTGTGCCGCGCAGAACCATAACTGGTAGCTCGCCGAGAACGTCGTCGATTATTGTGCGCTCGCGATCGAAGGTCCGTTCGCCGCCGGCGAGGATGTCGCGCCACGTTCCTTCCAGATTCGCCAGCCACAACCCGTTCCGCGACCGGAGAATATTTTGCGCTCCATCCGCGCCATTGCCCTCATGTCGCGCAACGACGACAAGCAGGCGTTCCAAGCGAAGGCGCCGCTCGAAGGCCAGCGCCGCCCGCCCAAGAGGACCTTCGACGGCTAGCGGGTGGTAATCGCCATCGGCGTACAGTCGCCGAGCCGCGCGGCGGTCTGACAGCAGCGCCTCAATAAGGCGTTGCTTCACGCGGCCGTCTTGCCAGGTAGCCATCAGATCCGGAAGGTCAGTTCGATCGCTGATCGCACGTTGCGCCGCGTCGTAATCGACTGGGTGGCGATTGTCGGGATCGACGAGCGACAGGTCCCACAACTCGGTTCCCTGATAGAAATCGGGCACGCCGGGCAAGGTCAGCTTGAGAACGGTACGGGCGAGGCTTTTCAGCACACCGCGGCGCGCCAGTTGCTGCGCCAACGGACGAAAATACTCAAAGAACGCGCTGCCGGGCGCCAACGCCCTCGCTATCAGGTCCTTGGCGGCTGCTTCGTACCCTTCTTGAGGATTGACCCAGCTCGTATGGCGCTTGGCCTCGCGAAGCGCCTTCTCCGCCCATCCCTGCATCCGGTCCCGAAAGGCTTCCAGCTCGTCCGTCCCGCCGCTGTCTAGCAGATTCATCGGCCAGGCGGCGAGAATCTGCTGCAGGATCAAGTGTCGATCATTTGCATCGGGAATGTCTGACGCGGCAATCTCCCGGGAAAGCCTCTGCCAGGCGTGGGCTGCGTTCGCCCATTCGGATGGCATTTCGCTTAGCGCCAGCAGGCGCGCCCGCGCATCCTCGCCTCGCTTCGTGTCATGGGTCGCGGTGGCGACCATCGCGTGGGGCCAGGACCGCGAACGTTCGATATTTGAGGCATGAAAAGTGTCAAGCGAGACGCCAAAGGCGCTTGGTTCGCCGCCGACCTCGTTCAGCGCGAGCAGCGGGCCGCGGCGATAGAAGAGCGTGTCCTCGACACTCTTGGCGGTTACCGGCCCGGTGAGTTGCTGGAATCGGCGTCGGAAATTGGCAATATGAGCCGCTAGTGGGCTCTCCGCTTCGACTTGACGGCCGCCGAGGAGCGTCTCGGCAATGAAAGCGTGGATGGTATTGTCGGGTAGCGCGCTGCGGGCGGCCGAGGTAGCGACGGTCTTCTCGACCAGAGTTCTGTCTTCGGGTGCTGCTTCTTCCGAAACATAGCTACGGTAGACCGGAAACTCCACGACGATCTCCGTAAGCGCCCGGCGCATGGCGTTGATCGTGTAGTCTCGCGTACGCCTGTCGGCCGCGGCGATACGGGCAAGATCCGAGACGACCACTTCGAGCTCGCTCGCAAAGCTGCTTTCGAGGACCTCGCGCTTCGCCCGCCGCAAAGCATCTTCGTATGTCTCCTGCCGGCCGGCGGCTTGCGCATACGCCTCTTCGAGCGCCTTCGCGGCGGAGCGGTCGAGCAAGACGCCGTCGATCAGGTTGAGCGCATCGTAGCCGGTCGTACCTGATATCGGCCAGCCTCGCAGCGTTTCGCCATGTCCCAGGATCTTCTCTACCAGGATGTAAAAGCCCGGCCCGACCCGCGCCTGCAACGCGCGTAGGTAGGCCTCTGGGTCCGCGAGCCCGTCAATATGGTCGATGCGAAGGCCGTGCACCCGACCGGTCTTGACGAGATCGAAGATCAGGCCGTGCGTCTTGTCGAAGACGGAAGGCTCCTCGATGCGAATGCCAGCCAACGTGTTGATGTCAAAGAAGCGGCGGTAGTTGATCTCGCTTGTCGCGACCCGCCAAAAGGCCAGCCGATAGCTCTGCATCTCTAGCAATCGGTGCAGGGTATCGAAGCTTTCCGGGATACCGCGCGTCCCGTTGATCAGCTCGACCGCTCGCACAGCAGCCTTCCCAAACGCGTCGGATGTGGCGAACGCTGCCGAGAGGCGGCGTTTTAGAGCTTCGCACTCCGCGATGAGCGCTACGCCCGGCACCGCTGTCACGACCTCGGAGAGGGCCCTGAGCCGCACCGAAACTGTCAGCACCTCGCGGAAGGAAGGCTCTGATGCATCGACTAGCATGAGGATCCGGTCCAGGACGACGGGATATGCCAGAGGATTGACCGGGAAGCGATGCTCGAAGTGGTGAATGCTGAAACCGCCTTCCTTCCCATCGAAGGCCAACTTGAGCTCTCCTTCCTCCAACGCTTCGCTATAACGTCTCCCGAGAAATGGCAGGATCAGTTTTCCATTGGCACCTGGCCGCTCCCAGTCGATGTCGAAGGCGATCGCGTGGGGAGAAAGCCGACCCCACTCGATCACCGACTGCCACCAGGCGTTGTCCGCACCGCCGACTCCCATGTGGTTGGGAACGATGTCGAGCAACAGACCCAGGCCGTGGCTCTTCAGCGCATCGGAGAAGCGTAGAAAGCCCTCCATGCCGCCAAGTTCAGGGTTGATCTCGGCATGATCGATGATGTCGTAGCCATGTGTCGAGCCAGACCGGGCTTTTTGAAGCGGGGACGCGTAGATATGGCTGATGCCCAGCTTCTCCAGGTAAGGCAGGATCGGCATCGCGTCGTCGAAGGTGAAACCGGCATGGAACTGCAGACGGTAGGTGGCTCGCGGCGGCGGAGCAGCCAGTGCCATCGCGCCGTGTTGCCGGCTGCTGCGGCCTTCGTCGGCCAGCAATGCGCCCAGCCGAGCTAGGCTGTCGCCTGGTGCGACGACTTCTCGCACGTCGCGCGAGAGCTTGCGTTGCCAGTTGGGGTGCCCCGTGCTCGGGCCTGGCAAATTGGCTTGATTGAGTTCTCCAACAGCGTCCTCCAGCTGAATCCCGGTCAAGGCCGAGCAGGCGCGCCCGAGATAGGCGGTCGCAGCTTCGACCGGAGGATCCACCGGCGGATCACCGGCCGGCAGGAGGGACTGGGAGACGAACGCCTCCGTCAGTCTGGCCCGTTCCAGCGCCCTCTCCTCATGCATCCTTTCCGCCTCGGATGCCGACATCCGTCCGGCCGCGTGGCGCATGTCGAGATCTAGGCCTCGCCACCAACCTCTAAACGTGGGGAGATCGTGGGTGGACAGCACGGCGAGCGCGCGTTCGGGATAAGCTTCCGGCGCCTTGAAATACCCGCTCGCCTCGCGCTCGAAAGTCAGCACGCGGTAGCTGTAGAGACCCGCTGCCATGATCGCGTCCGAAAACCCCTCGGGGCTCGTCCCGAGATCCTCAGCGACGACCATGCATCGGGCGCGATGGCTTTCTAGCTTCAACACCGCAAGCAACGCCTCGAACGGCATCGAGACGTAGGCGCCGTCAGCGGCCGGCGCGCCCTCAGGGATGAGATAAAGTCGCCGCAGCTGAAATGCATGATCGATGCGTATCGCTCCCGCATGGCGAATATTGGCGGAAACCATTCCCCGGAAGGCCGCAAGACCAGTCTTCTCCATAACGAACGGGTTGAACGGCGGCAGGCCCCAGTTTTGCCCGCCGGGACCGAGAAGGTCGGGTGGCGCGCCGATCGATAGCCCGGTCGCAAAATGCTCGGGGGTTGACCAGAGTTCCGAGCCGCCGCGATCGACGCCGACCGCGAGATCGCGGAAAAGGCCTATGCCCATGTCGGCATTCCTGGCGGCTTGGTGCGCCTCGCCCAGTTGGCGGTCCGCCTGCCATTGCAGCCAGGCATGGAAATCGATGCGGTCGCGGTGAGAAATGATGAACCGCTTGACGGCTTGGCCGTCCCCCCGGCGGAAGGCGTCGGGCCATTCGTCGACCCTCTGCGCGCCTTCCGCGGCGAAATGTTCGGACAGCGCCTCGAAAACAGCATGCATCACGAGAGGCTGCCCAGCAGCAGAGCAGAAGTCTTTGAAGCCCCGGTCTTCGTCTCTGCGGGATGTTCGCCAGACTGCCTGCAGTATCGGAAGCTTGGCTCGCCAGCTTGCGGCACGATCGACGAGTGCGGTGTTGCGGAGTGCGGCGAGCAAGGCCTGCATCTCGGCGTCTTCAAACATCGCCCGCGCGCCGCTTTCGGTGAACCCGGCAAGTCGTGTCGGATCGATCAATTGTGCGTCGAGGAAACGTCGCGACGACGGCGAGTACGGTGAGTTCTTCGTTGGGTCCGCACAGAATAACGCATGCAGGGGATTGAGGCCGAGAAAATCGGCGCCTAGCTTTGCCGCACCCTCCGCTAGGTCGGCCAGGTCTCCATAGTCGCCGATCCCGAAATTGTCCTGCGAGCGCAGCGAATAAACCTGCGCCGTCACGCCCCAGCGCCTTGCACCTCGCGCGACCGATGCGGGCTCGAAACATCGTCGCGGTGAACTGATCAGCAGACTCTCGTATTCGATGCCTTTCGCCGCGAGACGCAGTTGCCAGTAACCGGCCGCGAGCGCCGGCAGGACGAGGAACCGGCCGGAACGATCCGACTGGATTCGTCCCCTACCCTCGCGCGTGGCGCCAGTCTCGTCGGTCAGCACGTAATCGAGTACATCCTTGTCCTGTGGGCCGGATAACGGCACCCGCGCGGCTTGACCTGCCCGAGCTAAGCAGAACGGCGACACCGGCGACGCTCGGCGTTGCTCGATGAGAGCCAGGGCTTCACGCGCACGCGCTTCCGTATCGACCTCGATGCCGAGGCCGCGCAGCACGGCGCGGCGCGCCTCAAATGAAAGCTCGACGCGGACGCCCGCAGCGTCAGCGTAGAATGCCCCGACGCCAACCAGATCGGCCAGTTTCCGCACCAACGCGTCGTGGGAGTTCATAACAGCCTCGCCAGCACCACGCCGGTCCAAGGCGCCAGTCGGATAGATCCCGATTGAATCGCCTTTCCGCCCGGCCAGATCGGTTCCTCGCCCTCCGCACCGCCGAATTCGAAGGCTTCGTTCCCGAAGTTGGCGACGAACCGTAAGGTTCCGGCGTCAAAGCGCCAGTTCACGTCGAGCACATCCGGTGCGGGCCTTGACCATCGCGCGCCCCCGAACCCGCTTTTCGTCAGCGGCACGACCTTCTCGCGGCGGATGCGCAGAAGCTCCCGTGTTTCGGCAAGGATTTCGCTGTGAGGCGGACGATCGGGCTCGCTCCAATCGAGCGATGAGATCGAGAAGGTCTCGGATGCGGTCGGGTCGGGAATGCGCTCTTGCACCAACTCGTCCTTGAAACGGCCGAAGCTTTCGAATTCCCGCCGGCGCCCCTCTCTAACGGCCTTGGAAAGTTCCGCATCCGGGAAATCCACGAAGAACTGGAAGGGAGTGCTCGCACCCCACTCCTCGCCCATGAAGACGAGCGGGATTTGCGGGCTGAGCAGTAAACCAGCACGCGCCAATGCGAGCCTGTTCGGCTCGGCGAGATGCCCTAGTCGTTCTCCGAACGCCCGGTTGCCGATCTGGTCGTGGTTCTGGAGAAACGCGACAAAGGCCGATGGCGGGAGGTGAGCGGAGGGCTCGCCACGAGCCTTCTGTTCGTGAGCCGACATTTCGCCCTGATAGGCGAACCCCTCCGCAAGGCAACGTCCCAGATGGGCGACGGGATCGGCGTAGTCGGCATAGTAGCCATCGTCCTCGCCGGTCAGCAAGCGATGCCAAGCATGGTGGACGTCATCAGACCACTGTGCTGTATGTAGGCTTGGAACCCCTTTGGTTCGCTCCAGCCAGCGCGCTGAATTGTCGGCATTCTCCAAAATGAGATGGACCGGCCGCCTAACAATAGCGGACCTGATCCTCTCCGCGAGCTCAGCGATGAAATGTATCTCGCTGTCGTCCGCAATGGCATGAACCGCGTCGAAGCGGAGTCCATCGAAATGGTATTCTTCCAGCCAGTAGAGCGCGTTGTGGATGAAGAAGTCACGGACGGTTCGTGCGCCGATCCCATCGTAGTTGATTCCCGCGCCCCAAAGAGTCTGGTGTCTGCTCGTAAAGAATTCACCGGCATAGGCTGGCAGATAGTTTCCGGACGGTCCGAAATGGTTGTAGACGACGTCGAGTATGGTCATGAGTCCCAGGCCATGGGCTCGATCCACCAGCGCTTTGAGATCGTCTGGCGTTCCGTATGTGTGATCCGGTGCGAAGGGGAGCACCCCGTCGTAACCCCAATTGTGTTTGCCAGGAAAATCGGCGAGCGGCATCAACTCGATCGCGGTAAAGCCGAGATCGCGCAGACTTTCGAGCTTGTCTGCAAAGGCGGCGAAGGTACCTTCGGGCGTTGCGCTGCCCAGGTGAGTCTCGTAGATCACCGCCTCTTCCCAGGAACGCCCTTTCCACTCCCCGTCCGCCCAAACGTAGCCTTCCGGGTCGACGACCAGGCTTGGCCCCTCGACGTCTTCGGGTTGGAAGCGGGACGCCGGATCGGGAACAAGGAGATCGTCCCGCACCCGGAATCGATATGCCTGCCCAGCCCTCGCGCCCTCTAGGACGCGGCGATGCCACCCTTCCTGGGATTCCATATCGAATTCGCCCTGCGGCGTCCAAAGGCCAACACTGGGCGTCGATGGCGCCCAAAGGCGGAATTCGACCCCGTGTGGCAGAGCGCGAGTGCCGAAGGGCATTTCGTGAGATCGTCGCATGTCACGTTCCAGGACGAAGGCGACGGCTGAACGATCTCGGGAGCGAAGAGTTTCCGCCGTTCGCAAAAAATGCCGTGACCGCACACTTAGGAACCTAAATGGAGCGAGGCAGTTGGCCGATCGCTAGGGCTGGTCCCTGGTCCCGAACCAATGTGATTTCGTCATGAGCCGAAGAGCCACCGTTTTTGTCGTTTCCTGGGCGGACCAAGCTGTACAGGCAACGGAACTCGCAGCGACGGCTGTGAGCGCATCGGATTTGGCGCGAAGGTGCATTGTGGCGGCACTCCACGAAGGTATCGAGGCGCAAGAAATCGAGGCGGAATTTCCCAATTTGACCGAATTTTTTGCAAACGTTCTACAGGCCGAGGCCGACCGGCAAGCGAGCGATCGAGCTTTCGACGACCCTTAACAAGTGTCATTGTTAGGCTTCTGGAATAACTCGCGTGACATGGCCCATTTTACGCCCCGGCCGAGCCTGCACTTTCCCGTACAGATGGGGATAAGTGCCTGCCTCTGCCAATATGCGGCGCCAGTCGTGCACGTCCTCGCCTATGAGGTTTTTCATCTCGATCACTCCCCGCCTGGTTGTGGAGCCTAGTGGGAGCCCGCAAACGGCGCGCACGTGCTGGTGGAACTGAGAGGTCGCCGCACCTTCGATCGTCCAATGACCCGAGTTGTGAACCCGCGGCGCAATTTCGTTCACGAGGACGCGCTCGCCCGCCTCGTCCTTTTCGATGAACAATTCCACTGTAACAACGCCGATATACTCTAATTCGGACGCCACGAGGCGAGCAGCATTTTTCGCGTCGAGCGACGCGCTGGCGGAGATGCCGGCTGGAACTCGCGTGACGTCGAGGATGTGATTGGTATGTTCGTTCTCGCAGATGTCAAAAATTGAAGTTTCGCCATCCGAAGCGCGCGCAGCGATTACAGAGGCCTCCATCGCAAACGGAACGATTCCCTCAAGGATGGCTGGCACCTCTCCTAGGGACGAAAACGCCGGAGCTATCTCCTCAACCGATGTGATCCTGATTTGCCCCTTGCCGTCGTATCCGAAGCGGCGCGTCTTCAGGATCGCGGGCAATCCCAAATCCAGCGCGGCCGCTTTCAGGTCGCTAACGGTGTCAACTCGCCGGTAGGGAGCCACCGCGAGGCCAATAGAGGTCAGGAAGTCCTTTTCCAACAATCGGTCCTGTGTGATCGCAAGAGCGCGCGAGCCGGGGCGCAGGATTCCGCGGTTCTCGAAGTAGCGTGCCGTTGGCGCGGGGACGTTCTCAAATTCGTAGGTCACAACACCGACTTCACTTGCGAAGGAGGTCAGCGCCGTTTCATCCTCGTAAGCGCCTACCACCGTTCGTGCCGCGACATGCGAAGCCGGACTATCTCTCTCCGGCGTCAAAATATGGCATCGGATACCGTAGTCGGACGCCGCCTGGGTGATCATTCGAGCTAGTTGTCCGCCCCCTAAAATGCCTAATACTCCGGAGGTATCAGACTTATTCACCATCGCCAGCATCTCGCTCATTAGCTCAAAAGAGGCGCATTAGGGAAAAGGCGAGGCACTTACCGATAATCCCGCCCGGCCGCGCGCCGTTGTGAATGCGGCATAAACCCCAACAAGCGCACGTAGACCGCTGCCCTTGAAGCAGTCAAGCTGCGAAACTTACGCGCGATTCCCGGAATTTCGTGGTGAATACAGCGGGTCAGGGAACCACGCGCATTGCGCAACTGCGAGAGATGCTGCCCGTCATGCTCGCCGCACCGCCAGTCGGCGGGCTTCTGGCCAACAAAGCCTATGACAGTGAAGTGGCTCGCGGCAATCTTATCGAAAGAGGCATCCGCCCAGTCATCCTAATCGGCTTCCAACAAATGTCGAGATGGATCTATGTTTGCACGACCCGATAATCATCCGTCATGGTAGATGCCATGCAACACAATATCATAATGATTCTCGATCAGATCCGTGCAGCGGCAGGCTTTTTCCTTAAGGGCGCTTTTGTTTAACACCGTGATTGCTCCACGGTTAGTAAATATGATTCCCTCATTCCGGAGTTGATGCACGATCCGGGTGACGAACGTTCGACCGACGCCAAGTGTTTCCGCGAGCTGTTCCTGCGTTGTATTCACTCTCGGATTTCTTGTTCTTGCCATTGCGGCTAGCAGCCACTTCGCACTGCGCTGCATGATCGTATGCGTTGCGTTGCAGGCCGATGTTTGAAAAACCTGCGCAATAAGACAGTCTGAGTACCGAGCGAACCAGTGCCGCAAAGTTATAGATTCGAGCTTTGCCTGTTCAAGAGCTGCGGTCTTAATGCGAAAAAAGGGGCCTCCAATTCGAACAATCGCATTTGCGTAGGCTGGCAAACTCCCGTTTGAGACGATGCCACCGATCGCACCTTCGCGACCGACAAGCGCGACCTCGACCGCCCCCGACCCGTCTTCGGACAATAACTGGAAGCTGGCAAGCGAAGACCCGCACGGAAACCACGTATCGACAACCTCTTCTCCGGCGGGCTGAAGGATGTGTTGGGGGGCGAGTTCGAACATCATCATATGAACCGCCAAGCGCCGCCGATCATCCTCATTCAGTTTCGCGAGAAGCTCATTATCGAGCATCTCGGTGGTGGTCGGCGAAATCATGATGAGGATTCCCAAATGCGGCAGCTTCAATGTTCAATGTGAACATTTGCCCCAGCGTCTGTCCACTTGTGGACAGAAAGGCGGTGCAGCACGAGTCCTGAAAAATCGTCGGTTCGATCAGCTGGCAAGCGCGAGGGAATAAGCGATCTGCGCTCAACCCGACCACTATTCACTGACCTCGGTGGGGTGCAACGGCATCCTCTTTGCAAACGACTCCGTTTTCCTCGGCCGGGTAAACGCCTTTCAAGACATCGTCGAAATGGCGGCTCACACAGGTGTTGCATTCACAGGCCAGGGCTCTCAAACCCTCAAGGTTGTTGATGCCAATGCGGCCTCGTTTGGTTTGGATGACGCCTTTTGCCTTGAAGTCCTGAATGACCCGGCTCAGGTAGCTCCGCCCTACGGCAAGCATGGCCGCCAATTGCTCCTGTGTCAGCGCAACATCGAGGGCGCCGGTTCTTTCGATGGCCGCCAGCAGCCATTTTGCCGTCCGTTGCTCGATCGAGTGCGCGGCATTGCAAGCGACCGACTGAAAAACCTGGGCCATCAGACAGTCGGCGTACCGTGCGAACAGGTAGCGCAACGTCAGCGAGCGCGATTTTGCTGCTTCGAGTTTATGAAGATCAATTCGCCAGAACGATCCCCCCAGCTGGACTTCGGCTCGGGCGTAAGCCGGAAGCCTTCCTTGGCTGACGATGCCTCCAATCGCTCCTTCCCGACCAACCAACGCTGTCTCGATCGCGCGCCCATCACCGAGCACGACTAAATAGGAGATCAGGCTCGAACCGCAGGGGAAGTAGGCATAGCGTACGGTGTCCCCGGGGTCGTGCAGCAGCGTGCCTGTTGGAGCCGACCATTCCTCCATCATCGGCTGAAGGATCGCCCAATCTTCGGTCCGAAGAGCACGCAAGAGGTTGTTGCCGATAAGATCTCCGTTCGGGGCTCTTGCATCCATCTTGTCGAAATCTCCATCCAAACTCTGCTCTAACGAGCTGAGCGGAGAAATGTTCACTAGTGGGCAGACGGTATTTTTGAATCTGTCTACAAGGCAACACAGGGCGCCGATCGGGCCTCATCGAACGCGGTAGCGCATCGACTCCCGAGCGAATGACCAGCCGCTGGGGAGGGACCAATGCCGAAATGTCACCCCGGGCGGGGCACCCATGCACGCCTTCACCGAATGGGTTCAGAGGCTGGGTTGCAACATGAGTACAACTGAGGGCGGCACAACTCCTGGTCAGCTCAATTTACGTCTCTACATAGCGGGCGATGGCCCCGGAGCGCGACGCGCGGTCGAAAGTCGAGGTCGCATTATTGATGCGGCAAGTGGCCAGATTTTTATCGAACTCATCGATATTCTCGATCGACCGGCAGACGCCGAGCTCGCTGGCATTCTGGCGACACCGACGCTTTCGGACGAGACGGTGACGCCGCCGCGTCGGCTGGTTGGCGACATCAGCAACATCACTCAGGTCTTGGAATATTTCGGCTACCGCAGGGACGTAAACTCATGATCGCAGCGGGTCAAACAGTCATTGATCCCGTCCTCGAACGGGTAAAGACAGGCATCGAGGCCTTCGACGACTTGGTAATGGGTGGTCTGCCGCGCGGACGCACCACTATCGTCGGGGGAACGCCCGGAAGCGGCAAAACCGTGTTTGCCACCCAATTCTTGGCTCACGGCATCACGGATCTGCATGAGCCTGGTGTATTTGTCACCTTCGAAGAATCGCCTGGCGAGATCGAAGTCAATATGGCGAGCTTCGGTTGGAACATCCGCCGCTGGCGCGAGCAGAACAAACTCGTGTTCGTCGACGCGAGCCCCAAGGACCGCGACGAGATCGTTGTTGGCGACTTCGACCTCGCCGGTCTGCTGGCGCGCATCCTCCATGCGGCTCGCAGCGCTAATGCCAAGCGTGTCGTGCTCGATTCGTTGACGCAGCTGTTCGATCACTTCGTAGCCGATCAGACGACGGTGAGGCGTGAGCTGTTACGGGTCGCCGGGGCGCTCAAGAAGGAGGGCTTGACTGTTCTGATGACGGCAGAACGGAACAGCGAGTATGGGGACATTTCTCGTCATCGGATCGAAGAGTTCGTTGCTGACAATGTCGTTATCCTGCGCAATGCGCTCGATAAAGAGCGGCGCCGCCGAACCATTGAAGTCCTGAAAATGCGCGGCAGCCGCCATGTTGAGGGCGAGGTACCGATTACTCTCGTCGAGAACAGGGGGCTGGTGGCCGTTCCGTTGTCATCCCTACGCCTCGAGCAGCAATCCAGCACCAAGCGCGTAACGAGCGGCAATGCCGAGCTCGACCGCATGACCAACGGCGGCTTCTTCCGCGACAGTGTCTCGCTCGTGAGCGGCGCGACCGGGACAGGTAAAACGCTGCTTGTGACAAATTTCCTCGCAGGCGGCGTTGCTGCTAGCGAGAAGGCTTTGCTCGTCGGTTACGAAGAAAGCCGAGGCCAGCTCTTTCGCAATGCTCGCGGCTGGGGTGTCGATTTCGAAGCAATGGAGGCCCAGGGCCTGCTAAAGGTGATCTGTCTTTATCCCGAGGCCCAGAGCCTGCCCGATCACCTGCTCACGATCCAGCAGCTCGTCGAAGAGTTCAAACCCGATCGGCTTGCTGTCGACAGCCTATCAGCGCTCGAACGGATTGCGGGTGAGACCGGCTTCCGCGAATTCCTCATCGGCTTGACCTCGTTCATCAAGAAGCGTGAGATCGCTGGTCTGTGTACAGCGACCAACAAGTCCCTAATCGGCGGTCAAAGTGCCAGCGAGCAGCACATTTCTACGTTGACCGATGCAATCATCCTGCTCCGCTATATTCAGGAGCATGACATGATGCACCGTGGTCTGATGGTGCTTAAAATGCGCGGAAGCGAGCATGATAAGCACATTCGACGCTTCACCATTGACGGCAAGGGCATGCATTTGGGCGAGCACTTTACCACTGCGCCGGATGTATTCGGCGATGCCGCAGCAGCGGACCAGACGCGATGAACTTTGCTCCTTCGCAATCCGACCAGGGGGTCAAAGCTACGACTGGTGGGGATGCCCCGTTGGCAGGATTCAGCCAGGGGTCCTTTCAGAGGCTCGTGGAAAACATGGCCGATGGCATACTCGTCGTCGATCTGGATGGATCCGTGCTCTACGCCAATCCTGCCGCAGCCGCCATTTTTGGAAAGCCGGTGGAGAGCCTGCTACACGTACCGCTGGGTCGGCCGGTCGTCTCTGGAGATATTGCAGAAATCCAGGTAAGACGTCCGGGTAAATCACCCGCTGAAGTTGAAATGCGGGTCGTTGAGATTGGCTGGGACGGCGACGACGCGCTTCTTGCCAGCTTGCGCGACGTTTCGGCTCAGCGCGCCGCTCAAGAGATTCAACGTCAATCCCAAAAGATGGAGGCGATCGGCAGGTTGGCGGCGGGCATCGTGCACGATTTCAACAACATCCTCGCTGTCGTCCAGGCTGGGGTACGCCTGCTTCAAAAGCAGATCGCCGACAACCCCTCGGGTCCGAAGGTGGAGTTGTTGTTGAGCGAATTACTGAAACGCACGCAGAATGGCAGTGCGCTAACCCAGCAGCTTCTGGCGTTTTCGCGACGCCAGGAGTTGTCGCCCGAGACCGTCGATCTGAACGAGCGGCTCGAAGGCCTAAGCACCCTGCTTGATCAGACGCTCGGGAGCGGAATCTTCGTTTGCAAAAATCTCGACCCGGCTCTTGAGCACGTCCATATCGACGCAAATCAACTAGAAGTCGCCATCCTCAATCTGGCTGTAAACGCGCGCGATGCCATGGCGGGAAAAGGCAAGCTTACCATCGAAACGAGCAATGCGCCCGATGGAGCGGAGGGGATCGCCAATCCGGCTCCCTTCATCCGCGTGACCGTAACAGATACAGGTTGCGGAATGAGCAAGGAAACCCTTGCCCAGGTGTTCGAGCCATTTTTTACGACCAAACCCAGTGGCAACGGAACCGGTCTGGGCTTGAGCCAGGTCTACGGTTTCGTGACGCAATCGGGCGGACATGTCCGAATTGATAGCGAAGTCGGACGGGGCACGAGTGTGAACCTCTTTCTGCCCCGGAAGTGATGCTATGCCTATCTCACAAGCTTGCTCCGGCGAGCTTCTGCCCCTGCCGGCGCGCCGATTCACAATCTGTCATAGGAAGACTCCGATACGTTCGATAATGATGCCACGCATCGCATCCTCCGCAGTTTTAGTTGCTCCTTCCGCCACTCGCTCCGGCAGCGCCATGCGAAGTGCTGCGTCACGCAAGCGCGTAGCCAGTTCCCCTATCGCCGCCTCAGCCCTGGCCGCCGGCAGATCGATGGTTCGAGCCAGCGTCAGGAAATCCTGACGCGTCAGGCGATCGTCCTTGCCATTGAGTTTCAACGCCATCCGATCGCCGGCAAGGCCCGGGAACACACGGGTCGTGACCGCATCATAAAGCGGCGCGAACCTCACGGTCGCGAACCGACGTGATCCTGGCTCGGCACACTTCAACAGCGCCAGGTTCTTCAAATGCATGTCGCCGTCGGCGATGAACCAAGCGAACAGGGCGCGCCGGAACAAGATTTCGAGATCGGGGGCCGGATCGGTCGATAACGAGCGCAATCCCCGTGCCATGCGCTCGATCGTGCCGTCATATTTCGCCGAGGCCGGGAGCTCCAAGATCGAGCAGAAGTCCTCCATCGCCAGCATGCGATGGTCATCGGCGCTCCGACGGATGTCGAAGCGCTCGACAAGAAGCGCCGGCGGCATGCCGTCGGGCATCTCGACCAAAGCGGCTTCGGGCACTTCGAAGCCCACCGCCCTGCCGAGTTCGAGACAAAGCCACTCGACGACGGGCAGCGTCTCGAAGCCGGCGGTGCCGGCCGGCTTGAAGATATGAGTAAACGGCCGCTCGATGGCCGGCACCAGCAGGCCGTCGGTGGTCAGGCACATCGGCGCCTTGATTTGGACGCCCGACAGGCGTGGGGTTTGGGTCTGAGCATAGAGCCGCGCCAGATTCTGCTCGAAGGTCTCCTCGATCTCGCCCCGCCCCGGGCCCTGATAGTGTCCGGTGAAGCAACCACCCGTCGAGAAGGCCGCGAGTTCACCCTGCAGAACGTCCGCGGCGATCGTTGTAAGTTCCTCAGGGTTTCGGACGATCGCAATGTTGGATATATAGCGCCGGCCCGAGCGCAGCACGCCACGCTCGTCACGCTGATGCAGGACCTGAGCGAGCCACCCCTCCGGCAAGAGGGACTCGATGAATGGCGGCAGCCTGCCCGGCATCGTCTCGCGGATGAGCGGTGGACCGCCGCCTCGCCCGGAAGCCTTCCATCGCCATTCGAAGCCGTCATGGCTCAGATGCCCGAGCAGCGTTCCGTGCCAGGCAACGCGGAATTCCAGTGCCGCCTTGTTGCCGACGATCTTGTCCGCGCCTAATCGCGCCAGCAGGTAGCGCTCTGCCCCCTCGCCTTCGCGATACCAGCCATTCTCACGAGCAAGCCCCCAGACCGCGTCTGCAGCACCTCGGGGCGTCCCGTATTCCTCGACGAGGCGCGCCGCCATCTGCGCCCGCATCGGCTCGGTGATCGCGGTTGCGTGCTCGCTGCGCAGCCGGAAGGCTTCCAGAAAGCGCTGACGCGGGGACGACGCCTCGACGCGTAATTCGCCCATGTCGTCACCGACGACGACGACGACGGTCGACGGCTGCGTGGGCGCCTCGTTCTGGACGATCTCAAGCATGCGCAGACGCGTGCGCTGGTTGCGCCGCCCACTGATGAACAACCGCCCATCCGGCGTCGGCCCCAGCAGGCTCGCACTGGCCGACGCCAGATAGGCAGCTGGATAGAGATAGCGGGCGATCCGCACCGCATGGCCAAGCACGGTGGCCTCGATGTCATCCGTCGCGTCGACATAGATGCCGCGGACCAACTGAGTGAGCTCGCCTGCCTGCGCCCGCAAATGGGCGCGCTTGGCGTCGATCGTCTCGCCGACCAGATGGAGCACGGAATGATCCCGCATTTCAGATGCGCGATCATTCCTCAATAACCATTACTATGTCAAGAATTATCACGCATCTGAAATGCGGGATAATGACCATTTCCATGAGCCGAAGCCGGGGCGGCTGCAGTCCAGCCGGAGCACCTCTCACACGCGAATGGCCATGCCGTCGCGCTGAGGATCGGCACCACCGGCCCAGCCCGACGGTTCGACCTTGATCCCATGCGGCGCGGGTCATCCACTTCATCGCCTCCGCCAGGATCCGCAGATGCTCGGCCGAATTATGGGTGAGCGAGGCAAGTTCCTCTTGCAGGATCTGCATCAAACCGATCAACGAGACACCGCCCGCGGCCGGCGGGTTGCCGGCAATGCGCAGGCCGCGATACTCCCCCCAAACGGGGGCCTTCTCACGCACCTGGTAGGCGGCCAGATCGGCTTGCGAAATCAGACCGCCAGGGGCCGCCATGTCGGCGGCGACCTGCTCGGCAATCTCTCCGGTGTAGAAAATAGCCGGGCCGGCCGCCGCGATGCGCTCGAGCGTCTGCGCGAGGTCGGGGTTCGAGACGATGTCGCCCGGCCGCTTCAGCGATCCGTCAGGGTGGAAATAGATCGCACGACCGGTCTCGCTCAGGCGCAGCTTGTCCTCCGTGTTGACCTGGCCCATCGCGCGCTGGTCGATCGCCCAATAATGATGGACGTAGGGGCGGACCATGAAGCCCTGACGGGCCTGCGGATCGCCGAAGCCATGACATCCTTCAGCTCATCGTGCCAAAGCGTGCCAGGGCCTCGCAGTAGCCCTTGACGTTGCCGGGCGTGCCGGCGGCGAGATGACCGCATTCGTTGGCGTGGCCGTCGAGCAGGAATACGAAACCGTCGCGGGTCTGACCGACGAAACGGTCCGCCCACATCTCGGCCGTGGCCGAGAACGGAGCCCTGGCCAGGAACTCCAGAACCGTGTGCACGCCGCGCTTCGGCATGCTGATCTGCATCGCGCCAAACCCGCCGATCCCGCACATCTGAGGATCGACGACACCCTGGCTGAAGGCGCAGGCAATAGCGGTGTCGACGGCGTTGCCGCCGCGCCTCAGCATTTCGGCGCCCGTTCCGCCGCTTCGGGCTGGGCCGCGAAGATCATTCCGCGCATGACGGGTCTCTCGCCTAGTTCAGTTCGTTCTTGAAGAAGCGCCCGCTCCTCATGATGGCGCGCAGTGCCTGGCCATCGTTCTGGAACAGGGTCGGGTCTTGAGTCGGGTCGCCATCGACGACCAGCAGATCGGCATACGAACCGGGCGCCAGCACCCCGATCTCGCCTTTCATGCGACAAAGCTTCGCCGCCGTCGTCGTTGCTGTCTCCACAACCTCACGCAGCGGTAGAACCCGCGCACGAAGCTCGAATTCGAGCGTCCTGGGCTTCGATGCTGCAGGCGTTGTCGAGGCGGTTGGCGCCGACGTGTCGCTCTTCGCGGTAGGAGACTCCGTCTTTTACGCAGGCGCGGTCAATCGGCCGGGCGCCAATGCCGAGTTGCACGTCGCGGATGGGCGGATCATCGGTCATAAGCCCAAAGTTCTGCTGAGGCAGCAGCGGTTCCGCTGACCACACAGGCCGCCTGGGAGCTATTGTTTGATCGTCTGCGGGTCCCTCGCGGCGATGATAGGAGGGCCCAATCATTCCTAATCATCAACGGGCCGGCGGAATCGGCTCGATGCTAATCCAGTTGGCCCGGCGGCTGACCAATCTCATAGTCATCGCCACAGCTTCACGCCCCGAGACAGTCACATGGGGTTACGAAATTGGGCGCTCATCACGTCATCAGCCATCGGTTGGCCCTGGACGAGGAGCTGGCTCGCATCGGCTTCCGGGAGGTCGATCTTGTCGCCAGCCTAGGAGCCAGTGATGTTCAGGCGCTCGGGCCGGATCATGAACGGCGACCTCGCCGAATACATGTGCCGGTCAATGCCGACGAGCCGCATGTCGAGGCAATCCTGGTCGACGAACATGACCCGCACGTCAACGCGCTAATGACCGAGGTTCTCCAGCTGCGGTGGAGCATTCGAGTGGCGCGACACTGTTGAGTGCGATCGTGGACTTGGCGATGGACTTTTTGGTCTCTGTCAGCGCGCGGCCGGCCGCGTGTTAATCAACTACCGCCAGTGGTGCTTGCCCGGCTTCATCGTTAAGCATCGTTTTCTCGCGGTCGGCATGTGGCACCAGCGGACACATAACCTCAAGGCCCGGAAGCGGGCAATCAGAGTCCATGGCCTCGTTCACCTGCGACCACTGAGCGTGATCCACCCCCGTTGAATTGGTCCACCCTGAAGCATGTCTTTTGGCAGACAGGAGGACCGCAATGCCGAAGAAGCGTCACAAGCCCGAAGAGATCGTCGCGAAGCTGCGCCAGGTCGATGTGTTGGTCTCGCAGGGGCAATCCGTTGCCGATGCGATCCGCTCGATCGGCGTGACGGAGGTGAGCTACTACCGTTGGCGCCGTGAGTTCGGCGGCCTGAAGACGGATCAGGTGAGACGGATGAAGGAGCTTGAGGCCGAGAACGCCCGGCTCCGCCGCGCGAGACGACGCCGTCCTTCGTCCGCACGGCGACGAGATTCGGTGCGTCGCATCGCAGCTCGCGGGTGTCTTCGATCAGCACCATGCGGTCGGAGGTCTTCGACACCTCGGCAAGAAGCGCGTTGGTGAGCGTCGTCTTGCCGGTCGAGGTGCCGCCGGCAACGAGGGTATTGCGGCGCTTGGCGACGGCAATCCGCAGCGCTTCAGCCTGGTCGGCCGCCATGATGACGACCACGACATAGTCGTCGAGCGTGAAGACGGCGACTGCAGGCTTGCGGATCGCGAAGGCCGGTGCGGCGACGACGGGAGGCAGAAGGCCTTCGAACCGCTCCCCTGTTGCCGGCAACTCGACAGAGACACGGGGGGCTGCCAGGATGAACCTCGGCGCCAACATGGTGCGCGACGAGGCCGACGATTCGTTCTCCATCAGCGGTCGACGGCCGTTCACCCGTGTCGGAGAGGCCGTGGATCCAGAGCCGCCCATCGGGGTTTGAGCATCACCTCGACGATCGTGGGGTCTTCCAGAAATTGGGCGATCGCCGACCCGACAGCGGTGCGCAGCATCGCGCGCTGCGAAGGATCGCCTCCGATTTCTGATGAGTGGCCGCCATGTCGTCCCCGTTCTCGTGCGGACACGCGAAGTGCGCCCTGGATTAGGAATCAGTAGAAGAGCCAGAATTCAGGGCATGACAACAACCGAAATGTGGTCGTCGTACTGTGGCGTACAAAAACAGGAAAACGGCGGGCTCAACGGTTACTTGAAAGAATCTTAGCGACGACCACTCAACGGCGCGAACGGTTGAGTGCAAGCTCGCACTGGGCAAGGTGCGTGGCCGCTATTGGGCGAGATTCCGCGAGCCAAACGGCAAAGTTGCTTTACCCGCTCTCTTCTGGGAGGCCGACGGCGTCAGGTTTCAAGAAGCTTGAAGAATCCACCCGCAACCAGCCGGGAGCCCTCGAAGATCATGTCCTCATCGTCCTGTGGCTGAACGCGCGGGTCCGCCAGGACACGCGGCAACAGCTCGTCGCGGCTGCTTTTGCTCGGCCACTCCGTCCAGGACAGAATGACGGTTTCTCCCTCTTTGGCGGCCGCGGCTGCGTTGAAATCGCGAAGCTGGGCGTCCTCGACCTGGCTTCGGGCGCCCTCCGCGTGGAATTGCGTGCCGTCCGCCGTCCGTGCATCAAGGATACAGTCGATCACGCTGGCGGCGCCATATTCGCGATATACCTTGGCTATCCGCTCGGAAAAGGACCTGTATGCGTTCAGCTTATCCGTAGGGACAGGAATGAGATAACAATCAAAATAGGACATCGCCTTCCTTCTCCTTTCCTGTGTTGTCCTAAGGCCGAGCGCCTTTTTCCGGGTTCGCCAGGCCCCGCAGGATCTGCTCGATCACCACAACAACGTCCTCTGAAGCCATGCCTTCGGCGACATCCATAGCGGCACGCTCGAACATGGCCGAGAGCTGCGACGCGAGCGCGTCGATCGGCAAGCGGCGCAAGGCGCCCTCCGTCATTGCCTCCTGAAGACCCACCTTCAGACTTGCGTCGCCATGCCGAGCCTCGATCTCACGCATCACATTGCGTCCGAGCACGGCGGGTCCCTCGATCAGCAACAGCCGCACCCGGCCGTCTTCTCGCATCGCGAGAACATAGGCTTCGGCACCGGCAAGGAGCCGCTTCAACGCCGACATGTCCGGCGCATCCGACGCATTGATAGCGTCCGATACAGCTTTGGATTCAGCCTCGACGACAGCCCTGAATATTGCCTGCTTGTCGGGGAAGTGGTGATAGAGCGCGCCCCGGGTCACCCCGGCCTCCGCCACGATGGCAGGCGTGCTGGTGGCTGCATAGCCTGCCGCCACGAACAGCCGCCGTGCCGTCGCCGTCAGCCGCGCGCGCATCTCGGCGCTCCGCTTGGGGTTGCTGCGCCGCTGAGACTCCGTTTGCATACAGCCTGCCTGTTTGTTATTTTGACATACATGCAGACTGTATGTTTATCAGAAAGGGAAGGGAAGCATGAAAATCACCAGCTACTACCCTGTCCTCATGGTCGACGACGTTTCAACGACCGCAGCCTTCTATATCGAGCATTTCTCGTTTCGACCGATGTTCGAAGCCGACTGGTATGTTCATCTGCAATCCGTCAACGACGAGGCCGTGAACCTGGCGATCCTCCAGGGCGATCATGCGACAATTCCGGAAGCGGCCCGGGGACGCGCGTCGGGCGTTCTGTTGAACTTCGAGGTTGACGACGTCGATGGGATATACGCCCAGGTAATCGCTGCCGGGCTCCCGATCCTGCTCACTCTTCGCGATGAAGACTTCGGCCAGCGGCATTTCATCATGCAAGATCCCAACGGTGTGCTGATCGATATCATCAAACCGATTCCGCCGCAGGGAGCATTTACTGCGCAGTACAGCACTGACGCCTTGCCGCAGTGATCTCCGCACCGGCTGTCAGACTGAACTGGCGTCACCTGCATCCGAACCAATCTTGAATCGCGAAAAAGAGATAGCCGATCAGCTAACTGTATTGACCGAAAAACGCTCTGCAATATAGATATCCATATGGCTAACTTTGATTCGATCTTCCACGGCCTTGCCGATCCCACCCGGCGTGCGGTGATTGCCCGTCTGGCGGCGGGCCCGGCGCCGGTCTCAGAGCTGGCCGCGCCGCACGACATGGCGCTGCCGAGTTTCCTCAAGCACCTGAAGGTGCTTGAGGCCGGCGGCTGGATCGAATCCGACAAAGCCGGCCGCATCCGCACCTGTCGGCTCAAACCTGAAACGGCGAAAGCCGCCGAAGGCTGGCTCGGCCAACAGCGATCCCTTTGGGAGGCGCGGCTCGACCGCCTCGATGCAGTTCTCACCAACCTCGACGATGAAGGGAAAATTGATGACGCGTGATTCCAATCTCGATCTTGTGCTGGAGCGGACGGTCAGCGCCACTCCCGCCCAGCTTTGGCGCGCCTGGACAGAGCCCGAGTTGCTCAAGCAATGGTTCGCTCCTCAGCCCTGGACGGTGGCGCGCGCCGTCATAGACGCCCGCCCTGGAGGAATATTCTCAGTCGTCATGGCTTCGCCCGAGGGAGCGGAGATGGACGAAACCCCCGGATGCATCCTGCTGGCCGAGCCGGAGCGGCGTCTTGTCTGGACCGATGCACTGGGCCCCGGATTCCGGCCAAATGCGGAGACATTCATGACCGCCGACTTCACGATGCAGGCTGTGCAGGGCGGCACGCTCTACCGCGCCTTGGTGCTGCATAAGAATGATGCGGACCGCGTCAAGCACGAGGAGATGGGTTTCCTTGAGGGCTGGGGAACATGCCTGAACCAATTGGAGGCACTGGCGAGAGGGCTCTGAGATGCTCGACCGGACCGGGGATAAAGGCATGCCGCGGGTGCTGAACGAACCGGCCGCGCTTGCGGCCATGATCGCCGCGCGGGCAGAGGGAATGACCAGGCCCTTTGTTGTTGCCCTGGACGGGCGGAGCGGCGCAGGCAAGTCCACGCTGGCGCGGACGCTGGCGGACAGGCTCGACGCCGCCATCATCGAGGGGGACGATTTCTATGTGGGCGGCATCGCGCTTCGCGACGATAGCCCTCGGGCTCGCGCATCCGCCTGCATCGACTGGACGCGGCAACGTCACGTGCTGGAAGTCCTGCGTACCGGTCGTGAGGCCGTCTGGCAGGCGTTTGACTGGGAAACCTTCGATGGCCGGCTTTGCGATCAGCCGACCAGGCTCGTGCCAAAGCCGGTCGTGATCGTCGAAGGCGTTTATGCCGGCCGACCGGAACTGGCTGATCGGGTCGACCTGCGGGTCGTGCTGGTCGTGGCGGACGAGGCACGAACGGTCCGCCTCCTGGCGCGCGAGGGCGTTATTGGCCGTTGGGAACGGCAATGGCACGAAGCGGAAGATTTCTACTTCCAGACAATCATGCCGCCAGCCGCCTTCGATATCATCGTAGAATTTTCCGGAGCCTAGCAATGCCTGCCATTACGCCGCAGCAATTCATCACTGGCGATCGCGAACCCGATGACGTTTGCGGGCCGGGGCGCACACTCTGGATCAGCTCCTGAAACCGGGGTCACAGTTTGTCACCGGGACCGCCCCCGACGGCGCGACTTACTAACGCGGGACGGCTTCATCCAGGGCTAAAATGGCCAGATCATGGGCGATGCGGTCCATCAGGTGATCATGGCGCATGGCTCGTGACGACCTCGGCCGATTATCCTCATCCGCCGGCCCCGTTGTCTGACCGAACATGCTCCGGCACGCCGCGCAGGATGAACAGATCCGAGAGCACGTCGATGACGTCGATCGCCTTCAGCCTGCGATCGATGCGGATCGCCAGGCATTCATGGGTGAACTCGTCGAGGATGTTGACCATGCGATAATTTCTCCCATCATGGGTGCGGTCCGCGACAAGGTCGTAGGACCAGACATGGTTGGGCCGCTCGGCGCGAAGACGGATGCAGGATCCGTCTCCCAGCCAGAGCCGACCTCGTTTGGGTTGTCGGGCCGGAACCTTCAGCCCCTCGCGTCGCCAGATCCGCTCGACCCGCTTGTCGTTGACCACCCAGCCTGCCGTCGAGCGCAGCAGCGCGGCGATCTCGCGATAGCCGTAGCGGCCATAGCGGCGGACCAGTTCGACGATGTCGGCGATAAGTTGCTCCTCATCGTCGCGTCCGTGCGGGATCCGGCGCTGGGTCGAGCGGTGCTGCCCGAGCACACGGCAGACCCGCCGTTCCGAAACCTTGAGGGCGAGCCGAACATGCTCGATGCAGACAGGGCGACGCTCGGGGCTTACCAGTTTCCCGAAGCCGCCTCCTTCGGGATCAACTTGTCGAGCGTCAGATCCGCGACGGCACGGCGAAGGCGGGCGTTCTCGGCCTCGAGATCCTTCATCCGCTTCACCTGATCCGTTTTCAGGCCGCCGAACTCTCGGCGCCGCCGGTAATAGCTAACCTCCGTCACGCCGATCGAGCGGATCGCATCGGCAACGGATTGCCCCTGCGAGACCAACACATCGACCTGGCGTAGCTTCACGACAATCTCTTCGGGCTTGTGGCGCTTCTTCGGCATTGCGGTCCTCCTGTCTGCCAAAAAAGACATACTCAGGGTGGACCAATTCAACGGGGGTGGATCAATACCGGCCAGCTCGCGGAGGAGGCCCAGGACCATTCCTTCAAAGGCGTGCTCGCCGTCAAGTTTTGAAGGCAATTCACACATTGTCTCACGTCTGCAAGGCAATGGAACGCACCGCCAGTCCGTCACAGCGCCAGCACGGCGTTGCCACGACACCGCCTAAAACGAAAAAGGCCTAGCACCGAGCGATTGGGCCGGGCAGAACGGGAGCGATGATGCGCAGCGACGGCGTGCCTGCCGCGTGGCTGAGCTGGGCTGCGTCTTCTCCGGATCAGCCCCACCTATTGGACACGAGCCAGGCAAGCGCCACCACGGCTATCATACCGGCTGCGATCAAGAAGGGGTTTTCCATGTCGTCCATCTAGCGCAGGGTTCCTGCCGCAGTGTTAATTCTGGACCACCGGGTTCATGAAGTTGACGTGCCTATCCGAATAACCGGTAGCCAGGGCAACGTGATCTGAGCCCTTAAACCGACTCCGGCCCTCGCAAAGCCATGCTCTGCGGATCTTGAAGGCTCGGGCGGCGCTCCCTAACTCGACCGCGATGCACGGGTGTTCCGCCCGCTCGCATCTCCATGACACCGCCAACGGAGGAGGTCCTGTCCCGCATGGCCGCTGTTGTTTGGTTCGTCGCGGCCTTATGCCGGGCGAACGGGATTCGAGGATGCGGATCGGCCGCACCTCGATCAGGAAGCTGCGGCTCCAGTTAGGAGGTCCGGAACGACGGCCACGCCCATGCGGGTGGCCGGAGGACCTCTCCGGTAGGTGCTCATTGTCAACGCTTTGCTCGAATGAGGAGGTTTTGTCGATGAAGATTGCCCAGATCGCTCCGCTCGCGGAGTCCTGCCCGCCACGCCTCTACGGAGGCACCGAACGCATTGTGTCCTATCTGACCGATGAACTCGTCCGTCAGGGACATGAGGTCACGCTCTTTGCGAGCGCCGACTCGAAGACAAGGGCCGAGCTCGTCCCGTGCTGCGACATGGCCCTGCGCCTGAATCCGGCCGTCCGTGACCCTCTACCGTACCACATGCTCATGCTCGAACAGGTCCGCCGCCGCGCCGAGGAGTTCGATGTCCTGCATTTCCACATCGACTTCCTGCACTACCCGCTCGCCGCCGCCTTCGTCGACCGGATGGTCACGACGCTGCACGGACGGCTCGACCTGCCGGATCTGCCGCCGTTCTACTCGCTCTTACCGCATTATCCGCTGGTCTCGATCTCCGACGACCAGCGCCGACCCTTGCCTATGGCGAACTGGGCCGGCACGGTGCACCATGGGCTGCCGAAGGACATTCTACCTTTCAGCCCAGATCCGAAGGACGGCTACCTCGCCTTCCTGGGTCGGATCTCGCCCGAGAAGCGACCGGACCGCGCCATTGAGATAGCCGCGCGCGCCGGCATGAAGCTGAAGATCGCCGCCAAGGTCGACAAGGCCGACCAAGCCTATTGGGACGGAACGATCGGGCCGATGGTGGCTTCGCATCCCAATGTCGAGTTCGTCGGGGAAATCAGCGAGCATGACAAGGCCGAATTCCTCGGCAATGCCTGCGCCCTGTTGTTCCCGATCGACTGGCCGGAGCCGTTCGGCCTCGTCATGATCGAAGCGATAGCCTGTGGCACACCGGTCATCGCCTTCCGCAACGGATCGGTGCCCGAGGTGATCGAGGACGGCGTCACCGGTTTCATCGTGCGCGACCTCGACGAAGCCGTCGCCGCAGCCCGGCGCATTCACCGGCTCGACCGCGCCAAGGTGCGCGCAACCTTCGAGGAGCGCTTCACCGCCGAGCGGATGGCGCAGGACTACCTCGCCATCTATCGCGACCTGCCGGGCCTGCGCCGCGCCGCCACAAGGCGTCCGGCTGAGATCGTCAGCGACATTGATCTGCGGGCGGTCGCCTGACGAATGGGAGGAAGCTGATGCACGGCAGCACCAGCGCGGAAGCGGTCGCCCATGCGCCGGCCCCAGCCGGCCCCGGTGCACCGCTGGCGCAGTTCTTCATCCCGGCCGCCGCCTCGCTTCAGGAGCGGCGGCCGCGCACCCTCAAGCACGGCGATACCTTCGCCGTGTTCGACCACAATGGTGATGCGCTCGCTGGGCCGGGTAGCCCTGAGGGCGTCTATCATCGCGACACCCGTTATCTCTCGCACCTCTACCTGACTATTGACGGGCGGCGGCCAATGCTGCTGTCCTCGACGCTACGCGACGATAACGCGACGGCGACATGCGACCTCACCAACCCGGACCTATTCGATGCCAAGGGCCGCCTGGTCCTGGAACATGACCTTTTGCATCTGCGTCGGTCCCGCTTCCTGTGGAACGGCGCCTGCCATGAGCGTATCGCCATCCGCAATTTCGACAACCGGCTGCGGCGGGTGCGGATCGACATCGCCTTCGCCGCCGACTTCTCCGATCTATTCGAGGTACGCGGCACCGTGCGGGTACGCCGGGGTGCGCTGCAAGAACCGAAGATGGCATCGGATCGCGTCACGCTCGCCTATCTGGGGCTCGACGGACGCCGAAGGGAGACGACGCTGCGCTTCGATCCGATGCCGCAAGAACTCGCGGCGGATCGCGCGACGTTCGTCGTTGATCTTGCTCCGCGCGAAGCCAGTACGCTCGTGCTGGAGATCGCCTGCGACAAGGTTGACGATGAACCGGCGCGTCCCGCGTTCCTTCGCGCGTTGAGGGATGCGCGCCGGGCGCTGCGTTCCTCAGCCTCACGGGCCGTGGCGGTCGTCACCTCGAACGACATTTTCAACGAGGCGGTGCGCCGCTCGGTCTCCGACCTCTACATGCTCGTCACCGACACGCCCGAGGGCCCTTATCCTTATGCCGGCATCCCGTGGTTCAGCACGGTGTTCGGGCGCGACGCGCTGATCACCGCGCTGGAGACGCTGTGGCTGGATCCCGCCATCGCCCGCGGCGTGCTCCAGCATCTCGCCGTCAACCAAGCGAGGGAGTTCGACCCCGAGGCCGATGCCGAGCCCGGCAAGATCCTGCACGAGGTGCGTCATGGCGAGATGGCGGAATTGAGGGAGGTGCCGTTCCGACGCTACTACGGCAGCGTCGATTCCACCCCGCTCTTCGTCATGCTGGCGGGCGCCCATTTTGAGCGGACCGGCGATTTCGCGACGGCGCGCCGGCTCTGGCCTCATGTGCAGGCGGCGCTCGGCTGGATCGAAAAGCATGGCGATCGCGATGGCGACGGCTTCGTCGAATACGGACGGCGGACCGAAGAGGGGCTGATCAATCAAGGCTGGAAGGACAGTTACGATTCCGTCTTCCATGATGACGGTGCTCTGGCAAAGGGGCCGATCGCACTTGCCGAGGTGCAAGCCTATGTCTACGGCGCCTGGCGCGCCGCTGCCGAGATTGCCTGCGGACTCGGCCATGTGGCGGAGGCGACGCACTTCGAGCGCCGGGCGGAGCGCCTCCGGCAGAGTTTCGACGCGGCCTTCTTCGATGAAGCGCTCGGTACCTATGTGCTCGCGCTGGACGGGGAGAAGCGGCCTTGCCGGGTGCGGACGTCGAATGCCGGCCACGCACTGCTCACCGGCATCGCGCTGCCAGAGCGTGCTGCCGCGCTCACACGCACGCTGATGGGGCCGGGTCTGTTTTGCGGCTGGGGCGTGCGCACGCTGTCGAGCACGGAAGCGCGCTACAATCCGATGAGCTATCACAACGGCTCGGTCTGGCCGCACGACAATGCCCTGATCGCCGCAGGCCTCGCCCGCTACGGCTTCAAGCGCGAGGCGGCGCGAATCTTCGAAGGGCTCTTCGCCGCTTCAACCTATATCGATCTACGCCGCCTGCCGGAACTGTTCTGCGGTTTTCCCCGCCAGCATACGCGCGGGCCGACCTTCTATCCGGTGGCCTGCATGCCGCAGGCCTGGGCAGCAGTAGCGCCGCTCTTCATGCTGCAAAGCTGCCTCGGTCTTGGCTTTGACCCGGGGCGGCGGCACGTCACCTTCGATGAGCCGACGCTGCCGGAGTTCCTCGACGAGGTCACGCTGCGCAACCTCGTGCTTGACGGCGGCGGCGCCGACGTGACGCTGCGCCGCTCCGGGGCCAAGGTTGTCGTCGACGTGCTTGAGCGGCGCGGGGCCCTGCGGGTCCTGACGACGAGCTGAGCGTACCGGCGGCGACCGGGCGCCGCCGGGTTTCAATCCTCGGGGTCGAGTTCCAGTGTTTCGAACAGGCCGACCAGCTCGGCGACCCGACCGGAGGGCAAGGGGCGGCCATCATTGATCAGCGGCTCGTCCGCATTAAACCAGGCCCAGGCCTGGGCGAGTTCTTCACGCGTCGCGCCAATCTGACCGATGTCCGCGACCAGTGTCGCGTCGACCGGGCCGAGAATCGCGACGATGTCTTCGGCCGTCATGCCGGTCCTCCTCGCTTGATCCTGTTGAGGAGATAGGGCGGGAGGCGCGGCAGGTGAACCCTCCCGCCGACAAATGATATCACCGCTCAGCGATCGATGGCGCCATCCGGACCGGACACGGGCATCGCGGCGACTTCGGCGATCTGCGTTTTCTTGTCGATATCCATGGGTTCTCGTCGACTTACCTAACGATCAGCAGCAGGCGGCCGCCGTTGCGGACCAGTTCTATGGCCAATGTCGCACGGGTCCCGGCCATACGGCGAGACAGGTCCTGGATTGAAGAGACCGGGGCCCGTTTGACCGCCACGATCGCGTCGCCTGGCCGCAAACCGGCGTGCGCGGCAGGGCTGCCGGGAAGGATGCTCTCGACTAAGATACTGGCGGCCCCAAGCCGGCGAGCCTCTTCGCTCGAAGCTTCCCGCAGGCGGGCGCCGTCGAACGCGGTTCCCGAATGATTGCCCGACTCCGTTGCCTCCTGCGCGATCGTCACGCTGATCAGCGTCTCCCCCTCGCTGGCTTTGACCGTCAGGTCAATCCGGGTCCCGACGGGGGTGAGGCCGATCCTGTTCCTGAGATCCGTCGCGCCGTGCACGGGACGTCCGCCGACCGCAGTGACGACGTCGCCGGCCCGCAACCCGGCCTTCTCGGCCGCCGAGCCGGACTCGACATTGGCGATGACGGCGCCGCGCTGATCGCCGAGATCGAGCGCCTGTGCCAGATCGGGCGTGAGATCCTGTATGCCAGCGCCGAGCCTGCCGCGACGCACCTCGCCATGCGCGATCGGCTGCCGCATGACCGAAACCGCCATGTTGCTCGGCACGGCGAAGCCGATCCCGATATTGCCGCCGGCCGGCCTCAGGATCGCGGTGTTGATGCCAGCGAGCTTGCCGTCGAGCGTGACGAGCGCACCGCCCGAATTGCCAGGATTGATCGAAGCGTCGGTCTGGATGAAGTCCTCGTAGCCTTCGTTGTTGATGCCGCTGCGACCGAGAGCGCTTATGATGCCGGAGGTCACCGTCTGCCCGAGGCCAAAGGGATTGCCGATCGCGACAACGTAGTCGCCGACCTGGAGGCTATCCGAATCGCCGGCCTCGAGCGCGACGAGGTTGCTCGCCCCGACCTTGAGCAGGGCGATGTCGGTCGCCTGATCCGAGCCGACGAGCTCGGCACGCATCCGCCGCCCATCCTTCAGCGTGACCGTGATCTCCCGCGCATTGGCGACGACGTGATGGTTGGTTAGCACATGGCCCCTGGCTGCATCGACGATGACGCCGGAGCCGGCGCTCATGCGCTGTCGCGGAGGCAGTGCCTCCGGAAGATCGAAGAAGCGTCGGAAATAGGGGTCGCTGTAGAGCTGATTCGATGCGGCCGGCGTTTCCGCGACGACCGCGATATTGACCACCGCTGGTGTCACCCGCGCAAGTACCGGCGCAACCGTGGGACGTTCAATTGCCTTTCCGGAAACCGGTTGTCCCCCAGTCGACGATGGCAGGCCTCCTGCAAGAACCAGAGCGGCACAGAAAGCGATGAGGTCGGGTGAAGCCCTCCGACGATCTTGAACACGAGCAATCTCCCGTTGATCAGACGATCGGCATCATCCCTTTCCGTCTGACGTCAGACGGTGGGTTAAAGAAATGGCCCGGCACGAGGCCGGGCCGGTTCGAGCAGGGTCGGTCGTTGTCGTGCCACAGGCTCGCCGCCGCCAGGATCGCGATGACCAAGCCGGCGACGACATCGGCCATGACAGCGCTAGAGACCGCGCTAAAGCCTACCGCCCAGGGGCGATGACTGTCCACAGGCCAAGCGCGAGGTTGGCCCACTCCTCGACCTGATGAAAGGCGAATAGCGCCAGGGCGGCGAAGGCCACGACGGCGGCGCCGACGATCCAGGCGTTGCGGGCCGCATAAGCTTCGGCTGCGTAGCCGAGATACCAGGGCGACAGGAACAGACCGAAACCGGCGACGATGGCGACAACATCGAGCGTCGTCCGGTTGAAAGACAGCGATTTCAGCATCATTCATCCTCCTTGTTGGTTGGTTGCGTCATCAATGAACCGTCCCCGCGAGCTGGGGACGGGTGCCTCGACGCCCTCGTCGGGAGCGCCGGGGCAATGCTCTTGCTGCCGGGTGGGAGCGGGAAGCAGATCAGCTCGGCCCGGCCCGCCCAGGAACTGAGCGAGTTCGACCGGGGTGAACGCGCCCTCGGCGATCTCGCGCAGCGCCAGCTCGTCCGCGCCGACGGCCATTGCCTGCGACCGCGGCAAGGCCCCCCTGCGGAGCGCCCGGCTGCGCGCGGCTGCCGTCAGCGCCACGGCAAAGCGGTTCGGCAGAACCTTCTCACAATCGAAGACGACGAGCGGGTCCATCGCCGCACCTCATGCCTCATGCCGCCTGCCGCGCCGGGGCCGATGGACGCTCGTCAACCCCCGCTCCAGCGCGAGCAAGGCCTGCTCTACCTCATCGAGGCGCGAGGGCCGGTGGTTCTCCGGCATGCCTTCGTTCGTCGCCTGGTCGATCAGATACTCAGTGAACGCCCAGTTGATCAGAACCGAGCGCTTGGCATCGAGCGACAGCATCGGGTCGCGGACCACGTCGATCGGCGATTTCCAGTTCTGCGGACCGGGCGGGTCGTTGCGGTTTGCCGCTCCGTCGATGGCGCGTCCATAGCTGTCCTGAAGGTTCTTCAGCCCGAGTTTCTGTAGCGTCGCGTCGGAGAAGGTATGGGCCGCCCCCCGCCTCCGCCGCCGGTCCCGCGCCGATCCATTCGTCGATTGAACGACATAGGCAAGCCCCTGCCGTTCGGCGTAGCGGACGGCCGACTCCCGCGTCGGAAAATCGAGCTCGACCTGGGACAGCGTATCCTCGCCGCCTGTCCAGCCCATCAACGGTTCGAAGAAGGGCGCGCGGCGCGGCACGAAGCGCAGACGCCAGCCCTTCGTCGGCGATTTGCCCGAGGTCATCACGGACCGTGATGGCTTGTAGATCCAGGCGACGGCGTCATCGGGAAAGGTTGAGCGCCCCATCGCAAGCGGCTTGTGCCGGTTGTCGTTCGACGGCCAGCCCGGCGGGACATGCAGTTTCGTCGTTTCCTTAATCTGTCCAGTTGTCTCCATCTCATCCCTCCCTTGTCTGGCGAAGGATGCTGCCGGCGGCGGCGATCGGGCCCGCCGCCGGCGCCTGCCATGCATCAATTCCTGATCGCGATGCGCTTGACCTGAGACTGCGCCTTCTCGCTTTTGGGCAAGGTCACGGTCAGCACGCCGTTCCTGAAGCGCGCATCGACCTTGTCTTCCTTGACCTCGGTGCCAAGCGGGATGCGGCGCTCGAAGCGGCCATAGAAGCGCTCGGAGAACTGCCTGTCCTTGTCCTCCGTCTCGGAGCGCTTCTCGCCCTTTAGGGTCAGCACGCCGTCGTCGAGCAGGACCTCGATGTCCTTTTCCTCGAGCCCCGGTACCTCGGCCGTCACCTTGATCTCCTTCTCGCCGTCGGAGATCTCGACGCTCGGCCAGCCCCCGCCGAAAGCAGAGGCGCCGCCCAAGGACGGCAGGCCCGAACCGAAGCCGCGGAAGACGTCCTCGAACAGCCGGTTCATCTCGCGGTGCAGCGACAGAACCGGGTCGCGATCGCCGTCGCGGAAGACACTTGGAACCTGGTTGCCGTTGCCACGGCTCCAGGGGATCAGATCACGGACACTCATTGAATCACGCCTTTCCGTTCGTGTGATGGGCAATATTGTCCCGTCGGCGCCGGGCTCGTCCCCGGCACCGCATTCGGGTTGCGTCGTTTGAAGTGGCCTCAGGCCGCCTGCTTCGCGGGCTCCATCGCCTTCGTTTCGATCTTGGGCAGCGCCTTTCCGGTCGCGATCTCGATCCGGCGCGGCTTCATCTCCTCGGGAAGCTCGCGCTTGAGGTCGATGGTCAGCAGGCCGTTCAGAAGGCTGGCGTCGACGACCTTCACATGGTCGGCGAGCTCGAAACGGCGCTGGAACGCCTGGCCTGGAATGCCGCGATGCAGATACCGGTCATCATTCTCACCCACCTTCTGGCCCGACACCATGAGCATGTTCTGCTCCTGGGTGACGGTCAGCTCGTCCTGCGAGAAGCCGGCCACCGCCATCGTGATGCGATAATCGTCCTCGCCCATTTTGGCGATGTCGTAAGGCGGCCAGTTGTTGATCGGCTCAACGCGGCTCGCGGCGTCGAGAGCGTTCAGCATTCGGTCGAAGCCGATGCTCGACCGGAACAGGGGAGTAAAGTCGAAAGTGGTTCCCATAGCCACATCCTCCTTTGAGCAACATGGATACAAGAGTTGGTCTATAACCGGCCCCAACTGGCAGCCGGTAAGGAGCGATTTAGGAAAGAGCATCACCGTGTCAAGAGCTTGAGATCTTGAGCCCATCGATCGATCGCAAGGCCATCGCCGCGATCACAGAGCGCAGCAGGAGAGGCGCTAAAGCAACCCGTAAAAGTGCGACCACTTATTGCGGTGATGGTCGTTCAGGAGACGGAGTTTCGATAGCCAATGTATCTTGAAGGCCGCCATCCGATGACCAGATTGACAGACGCACGACGCTTCGTGCTCGCCAGAAGGAGATAGACAGGAGGCCCCGATGAGCCAAACCATGCTTTCGACCGCGCCGGTCCGCGCCGGCAATAAGGACGACGTCATTGACCGGCTCTTCCACCCAGCTTGCCACTACGGGCATCCCCGGGACGTGCTCGCTGATGCTACGCTCTCGCTCGCGGAGAAGCGCGCCGTCCTTTCGTCCTGGGCGTCGGACGCCTGCGCGATCGCCTCTTGCCCGTCACTGCGCCATCCGCCATTCGCCGCTCGGGCCGTCAGCTTCGATGAGGTGATGGATGCGCTGGTCGAGCTCGATCGCGCTCCAGAGGATAGCTCCTGCCAAAAGGCTGCCGTACATAGTGGAGAGCACGAGTTCGGAAACAGGGCGATTTAGCGGTAGAATGGAGCTGCTGGGCTTCGTCAAGGCCGCTTTGGAGTCGGCTCATCAGCTTGCCGGCTGCTGAAGAGCCGCGCTCCGAAGGTCGCCCCGATGCGAGCCTGCATCCAGCTTGTTCACCCATATCGCCCGGTGGTCTCATTGGCGAGCGCGCCGGTCGCGATCTTCGTGGTTCGTCGAGCAGGGAGCACCAGCCACAGTTGCCGTGTCTGGTTCCGCCGCGCGCACCGCACAACGGCCTGCGCACCCCGACAAGCAGCTTCCGCTAGAGTCTCGGACGCTTAATCGGACGCGTATCCGGCGTGTCTGAAGAGATTTCGGCACTCTGCCGGGGTGATGAGATCGCAGATGTGCCGACGGTACGCCAGAGGGCGTCGAAGGTCGTGGCTGCGGCGGCTCTCAGATGGGCTTTGAGCTTGGCGAAGGCCATTTCGATCGGGTTGAGGTCGGGGCTGTAGGGGCGGCAGGAAGAGGAACCAGGCGCCCCTGCCGGCGAGGCACTGCGCGGCGCGGCGCGGTTGCCCTTGTAGATGGCGGGATTGTCGAGAATGACGACGTCGCCCCTGGCGAGGGTCGGGGCGAGCTGGGTCTCGATGTAGAGGTCGAAGGCGACGCGATCCATCGCCTTGTCGACGATCCAGGGCGCGGTCAGGCCATGGCAGCGCAGGCCTGCGATGAAGCTCTGCGTCCGCCGGTGCCCGGAGGGAGCCGATTCGCGCAGCCTCTCGCCGCGCAAGCTGCGGCCACGCAGCCTGACCATCCTGGTGGCGATCGCGGTCTCGTCGAGGAAGACGAGCCGGTGCGCCTCGAGCCGCACCTGCGGCTGGCGGCGCGTGATCCAAAGGTGACGCTGCTCACGGATGTCCGCGTACGCCTTCCGACGCCATCAGCACTTTTTTATATGTGAAGCCCAGCCGGCACAGAATGCGCGACAGAACCGCCCCGCTTGCGCTCTCCAGGCGGGCGGCGAGCTCCGGCATCGTGATGATGTCCGGCGCGGCCTCGACCTGCGCCACCAGGAAGGCCTTGTGCCCGTCGAGCCGGTTGCCGGGCGGATACCCCTGACGCGCGGGTGCGCCGTCTTCAGACGCGACACACGCCGAAGCAGCTTCACCGCGAAGCTTTCACTCACCCCGAAATGCAGCGCGGCCGCCCGGCGCGAATGCCCCGCGACGAAGCGGACAACCCGCGACCTGAGATGCGAATAACTGCGACCCATGATCCACCTCCAAAAAACGGTGGATCACAAAGGCCCGCTCAAGGGAATCCCGCGATCCCCAATTTTCAATCCGATGCTCTAGCAGCTTTGAAGCGAGATGCCGGCTCTCGGCCCATAGCGACGTCATTCGGCTCTTGGCTCATCATTCGAGGAACGAGCCATCCGGCTGGGAGTATCGAATTCACGCTCAGCGAGGAGGCGGTAGTGTGCCATCTGGCCTGCCGCCCAGGTCTCGAATTCCGACAAAAAGCCTGCTGAAACGGCAACGCTGCGCCCCCCGCGGTCGACGCTGAAACAGCCGCGTCGTTCTGCATTGGCAAAGATATTGCCGACGTGCTGCCTTGAGACGCGAAATCGCTCGGCCAGCCCGCCATAGGAGAGAGGCGCCGGCGCAGCGGCGCCCGCCAACGCGGCATAGTGTGCGGCAAGAACGGCAGACAGAACCGGATAACCGCAGTCCTGCCCGGTGAACTCGACCACATTGCAAAAGGGCGCGAAGTAGAGATCCTCCTGCAGAAACATCTCGTAGGAGGCTCCAAGCCAATCCGCCAGCCCCGCAGAATCCAATCGAAGCCTCGCAGCTATCGGCGACGCAGCCGGATCGAGGTGCTCGGAGGCGCCGAGAAAGGCCAGGGGTGATCGGCCGATTTCCTGAAGCAGCGTCATCGAGGGGCTCAACCGCAAAGCTCGACGGTCAGTCGGGAGCCGGCTCGCGACGAGGTAACCGCCCAGCTTGAGCGTGCCGACCAGCTCCGCGATCTGCCGGGCACTGGCTGGCGCGATACGCTGGAGTGCGGCCAGCGTCGGCGCCTCGCCGTCTCCCCGGCGCCAGCGCGCATCGAGACCGATCAGAACAAAGGAGACGAGATAGCGCAGCTTTTGGCCGAAGAATTTGTCCGCCGGCCAGGACGTTGCCAGCGGCTGGCTCATTGCGGCGCAGTACAAGCGCAAAGCATCGCGAAACCCGCCGCGGCCGATTAGACTGGCGGCATAAGGCCACGGACCTCTGTCGATATGGAGCGCGATTGAGCGGTGGAGCATGCCGGCACGGGTGGCCGGTTCCGGAACATCATGCATGGCCGGATGCTTGCAGATTTTGGACTTTGCGACGTGAGGTCGGCATGGCCTTGATGCGTTTGCCCGACGACAGTTGATTGAGCCAATTGATATCCCGCCATGCGAAAGATCGCTACCCGCTCAAAGGATTTAGGAGGAAGCCGGCGAGATAGCGGCGGTAGCACCGTTTTGATTAAATCGGATCGCTCGGTTTTCTATGCGGCATTGATTTTGACGACGCTGCTTATACATTTGAAGGATTTCGTATGCGAAACTGCGCTTTCCCAGACTACTGGCAACATCGGCGGACTCGCTAACGTTTCGACTGACAATCCATTCCCTTACGACAGAGTAATGTTCATCGGGACGGACGGTCATATCCGCGCCCTAGACAATCTCAGTCTTGGTAGCCTTGTTATCACGGATACAGGTTCCATCGGTCGTCTGTCTGCCGTCTCTGGACGCTCAATGAATGTCTATTTTCACAGTTTCCTGACCGGATCGACCGTGTATTTCGGATCGGCCTCGGATACTGGCAATATCAACTTCAATGGTTGGTACGGGACAGGTGGAATCAATCTCAATCTTGTCCTGGATGGCGGGACATTGACGGCTCTGACCGTTAAGCCTGGAAGTGCGAGCGTTCTGTCGCTCAATGCGGCGCTGAGCTTGGCCAAATCCCTTACGATCAACAATGACGCGACGCTTTATCTATCGGACGAGGCCGCCAGGATTTCCCGTCTTGAGGGCAACGGCCAGATCGGCATTGCCGGACAATCACTTACGATCGGCGGAGGAACATTTTCAACCAGCATAACGGGAGCGTCGCGTCTCATTTTCACTGGCGACAGCACCTGGACCGGCACCGGCGCCAGCATCGGTACTCTCGAGGTTCGCCCCGGTGCAACGTTGGCGACCAGCAACCCCGCGGCAGTGGAAAGCTCCACCAATCTCCAGATCGACGGGACGCACCAACTGAACTCTTCGCTGGCAGTGAACGGCCTCAGCGGCAGCGGGCTGATCGCACTCGGTACCGGCGCGGGTCTGACCGTAGGCTCGCAAAATGCGAACTCCTCCTTCAGCGGCGCGGTCTCGGGCAGCGACGGCGCGCTCACCAAGGAAGGCACGGGCAGGCAGACGCTGACGGGCACCAGCACTTATACAGGGGGCACGACGATTGCGGGCGGCACGCTCGCGCTGGACGGCGCCGGCAGCCTTGCCGCGAGCGGCAGCCTCCGCCTTGCCGCCGCAGGCGCCGGGTTCGACATCAGCGGGACATCCGGCAACCGGACCATCGGCGCCTTGTCGGGTGTGACCGGCACCGCCATCACGCTCGGCGCCAATACGCTGACCTTCGGCAATGCAACAGACCAGACCTTCGCCGGCGCGATCGGCGGCACCGGGGGCATCGTCAAACAGGGCTCCGGCAGGCAGACGCTGATGGACACCACCATCTATACCGGCGGGACCACGATTGCGGCTGGCACGCTGGCGTTGGCCGGCTCGGGCAGCCTTGCCACGAGCGGCAGCCTCCGCCTTGCCGCCGCGGGCGCCGAGTTCGACATCAATGGAGCATTCGGCAACCGAACTATCGGCGCGTTCTCCGGCGTTGGCGGCAGCACCGTTTCGCTGGGCAGCAACACGCTGACTTTCGGCAATGCGACCAACCAGGTCTTTGCCGGTTCGATTGGCGGTGCGGGAGGCATCGTCAAGGAGGGCGCGGGCCGGCAGACGCTGAGCGGAACCAACATCTATGGCGGCACCACGACGGTTTCCGCCGGCGAGCTCCGCGTCGACGGCGCCCTGACGGGGCTCGGGGCGGTGACGGTCGCAGCCGGCGCGACCTTGTCCGGGACCGGCAGCATCGCCGGGGCCGTGACGGTGGACGGCACCATGTCGGCGGACCACAGCCCCGGCACGCTGACGGTTGGATCGCTGACGCTCAACAGCGGCTCGACCTCGGTCTTCGAGCTGAACACGCCGGGAGTGGTCGGCGGCAGCGATCCCGTCACCGGCAACGACCTCGTCGAAGTTGCCGGCAACCTGACGCTCGGCGGCGCGCTCGACGCGAGCGCTGCGGCGGCCGGCTATTACCGCCTGTTCGACTATGGCGGCACGCTCACCGGCAGCTTCGACAGCCAGAGCGTGACCTCGACCCAGGACGGCTTCACCATCGCCAGCGCGCAAGTGGAGACGGCTGTGGCGGGACAAGTCAACTTCGCCGTGCTCGGAGCCGGACAGAGCATGCAGTTCTGGGACGGATCCAATACCGCCGGCAACGGCACCGTCGACGGTGGCGCCGGCACCTGGTCCGGCTTCGGCAGCAATTGGACCAGCAGCACTGGCAGCGCAAATGCTGGCTGGGGCGGCTCGGTCGGCATCTTCGCCGGCAGCGCGGGCGGGCCAGTGAGCGTTGTCGGCCCTGTGGGCTTCGACACGCTGCAATTCTCGACAGACGGCTATGCGCTGAGCGGCGGCACGCTCTCGATCGCGCCGGCGAGCGGAGGAGCCGGCACCTTCAATGTCGACAATGGGGTCGTCGCCAGCATCGGCTCGACCATCGTCGATGGCAACGGCAGGGCGATCGTCAAGGTGGGCGGTGGTAGGCTCATCCTCTCGGGTACCAACAGCTACACAGGCGGGACGACAATTGCCGGCGGCGTGCTCCAGGTTTCGGCCGATGCCAATCTTGGCGCGGCCGCCAGCGGCCTGAGCCTCGATGGCGGCACGCTGAGGACGACGGCGAGCTTCACCTCGGCCCGCAATGCCGTGCTCGATGCCGCAGGCGGCATAGTCCAGACCGATGCTGACCTGTCCTGGTCGGGTGGCATCGGCGGCAGCGGCGCCCTGACGAAGACCGGCAGCGGCACGCTGGTGCTGACCGGAACGAACAGCTATGCCGGCGGGACCATGATCGCCGACGGCGTCCTGCAGATCGGCGATGGCCGCACCTCGGGCTCGATCACCGGCCCTGTCGTCGACAATCGGACGCTCGCCTTCAATCGCTCGGACGACTTTGCCTTCGCCGGTGCGATCTCGGGCACGGGCGACGTGCAGAAGCGCGGTGCCGGCTCGCTCACCTTGACCGGCGCCAACAGCTATTCCGGCGGCACATTGATCGCGCAGGGCACGCTGATCGGCTCGGCCAGCAGCCTCGGCGTCAGCCAGATCGTGAACAATGGCGCACTCGTCATCGACCAGCCGGTGGACGCCAATTTCGCCAACGCGATCAATGGCTCCGGTTCCTTCGCCAAGCGCGGCGCGGGCAATCTCGACCTGACCGGCACGAGCGCGCTGGCCGGCGCAACCACGATCGAAGCCGGCAAGCTCTCGGTCAACGGTTCGCTCGGCTCCTCGGCGGTGACGGTGCTGAGCGGTGCGACGCTCGGTGGCTCCGGCGCGGTCGGCGGTGTCGCCGCCGATGCCGGCGGCACGGTGGCGCCGGGCAACTCGATCGGAACGTTGACCGTCTCGGGCAATGTCGCGTTCGCCTCGGGCTCGACCTATCAGGTCGAGGTCAACGCCTCCGGCAGCAGCGACAGGATCGCGGCCTCGGGCTCGGCGACGATCTCGGGCGGCACGGTGCAGGTACTGGCGCAGACCGGCAATTACGCGGCGGCGACCAACTACACCATCCTGACCGCCTCGGGCGGGGTCGGCGGTAGCTTCAGCGGCGTCAGCTCGAACCTCGCCTTCCTCACGCCGTCACTGGCCTATGACAGCCAGAACGTCACGCTGACCATGACCCGCAACGACACCGGCTTCGGCCCCGATGGCGGCGGCAGCACGGGCGGTGGGTCCGGCGGGCAGCGCCCTTACATCGCTCAGACGCGCAACCAGAGCTTCATCGCGACCGCGGCGGAGCGTCTGGGAGGCGGCAATCCGGTCTACGACACACTGATCTCGGCGACGGCGGCCGAGGCCCGCGCCGGCTTCGACCTCATTTCGGGCGAGGCACATGCTCAGGGCGTCTCGGTGATGATCGACGAGAGCCGGCTGGTGCGCGACACCATCCTTGGCCATCTGCGCAGCCCACTGCTGACGCAGGCGCCAGGCCAGGTCGCAGGCGCCTTCAGCGCCGACCTGCCGGGCAGGAAGGGTGTGATCACGATGCTGGCCCCGGTGCCGCCGCCGCGTTATGCGCTCTGGGGGACGGCCTTCGGCAGCACCGGCGACAGCGATGGCGACGGCAATGCCGCGAGCCTCAACCACCGCAGCGGCGGGGCGCTGCTCGGGGCGGATCTCATGCTTCATGACGCGCCGGGCTCTTCGCTGAAGATCGGCGTAGCCGGCGGCTACAGCCAGTCGCGCTTCGACCTCAATGCACGTCTCTCCAGCGGCAGGCTCGAGAGCGGCCATGCCGCGCTCTATGCCGGGGCCCGCTTCGGCAGCCTGCGCTTCGATGCCGGCGCGGCCTATTCGTGGAGCGAGAGCGACATCCGCCGTCAGGTCTCAATCAGCGGCTTCGGCGACCTCCTGCGCCTGCAGCGTCCGGGCCAGGTCGCGCAAGGCTTCGCCGAGCTCGGCTATGGCCTCGCCTTCAGCGGCTTCGCGCTCGAACCCTTCGCGCAGCTGGCGCTGATCCGGGTCAGCACGGATGCCGGCAGCGAGCGCGGCGGGGCAGCGGCCCTGCGCCTGCTCTCCAGCGACCAGACGCTGGGCTTCACCACGCTGGGCCTGCGCGGCGAGGCGCAGCTTGGGGCGGTGCCGCTGTTCGCCCGCGCCATGCTCGGCTGGCGCCACGGCTTTGGCGAGCTCATCCCGCAGGCACGCACCGCCTTCGTCGCCGGCACCACCCCGGCCACGGTCTTCGCCGCCAGGATCGACCGCGAGGCGCTCGTCACCGAGGCCGGGCTCGACTGGCGGATATCGCAGGCCGCCGTGCTCGGCTTGACCTACTCCGCCGCCATCGGTGAACGCTCCCGCGATCACGCCCTCAAGGGACGCGTCGAGATGCTGTTTTGAGGGCGGCCAAGCTCGACGTCCACTCTCGCTAACCTGACAGATGTCGTGCGGACCTGAGCTCACCCGCGCAAGTTGCGGATGCTGGCCCGCCGCCCGGAAGCAGCTGGGGTGGATGGCTCCCGCTCCCGGAGTTGCAGCGCCACAGTGGTGCTGTCACGCAGCACGAGCTTGGAGCGACCACGACGGAGATCACGACTGTCGGCATCGACTTGGCCAAGAATGTCTTCCAGGTGCACGCCATCAGCGGAACAGGAGAGGTTCTCGCCCGACGAGCGCTGAGGCGAGCTCAGGTCATGCCCTTCTTCCGCAAGCTTGCGCCCTGCCTGGTCGGGATGGAGGCCTGCGGCACAAGCCATCACTGGGCGCGCGAGCTGGCCGCTCTGGGTCATACTGTGCGGCTGATGCCGCCGGCCTACGTCAAGCCATATGTGAAGCGGGGCAAGACCGACGCCGCTGATGCGGAGGCGATCTGCGAGGCGGTCACGCGCCCGACCATGCGCTTCGTCCCGATCAAGTCGGTCGAGCAGCAGGCCGCGCTGGCGCTTCATCGGACCCGCGACCTCCTCGTTCGTCAGCGTACGCAGCTCATCAACATGATCCGCGGGCTCCTGGCCGAGTTCGGCATCGATATCCCGAAGGGCATCACCCACGCCCTGGCCTTCGTGCGACGCGCTGTGACCGGCAGCGCGCTTGAGGTTCCCGATCTCGCCGCCAACTTGAGGTTCCCGATCTCGCCGCCAAGGTGACCGGCGCCCTGGCCGAGCAAGCGATCGAGGCCCAGGACCGCATCCGCCAACTCGAACGAGACTTGCTGGCCTGGTTCCGATCGAACGATCTCGCGCGGCGCATCGCCACCGTGCCGGGCGTGGGCGTGCTCGGAGCGAGCGCGTTGGCGGCCACCGTCACCGATCCAACCCAGTTCCGCTCCGGGCGCTAGTTCGCGGCTTGGCTGGGACTGACGCCGCTCAACAACTCCAGCGGCGGCAAGGAGCGCCTCGGTCGCATCTCCAAAATGGGCGATCAATATCTGCGGCGGCTTCTGGTCACCGGCATGACGTCGCTCGTCAGACGCAACAAGCATCACCCCGATGCTGCGGATCCTCGCGTGAACGCGCTACTCGGTCGCAAGCCGATCCGGCTCGTCACCGTCGCCCTGGCGAACTGGGCAGCACGGGCGATCTGGGCCATCATGGTTCGAGGCGAGATTTACCGCATGCCGGTGCTCGGCTCGACCGCAGCCTGACAATTAGCCGTCCAATCAGCGCGCTACCCGCGCGAAGGAGGTTGCGAGGACCCTGCGAGATGATGGCGCACCGGTCAGACCGGGATGAGGACAACCCGCCAAAGGTCGAGGGCGTAAAAGCCCGCAAAGCAGAATGGGACCTCGTCCGCGGAAACCATCAGGGCCAGCGGTCGATGACCGCGCTAACAGGCCGGACACAAGACTGTACCCGACCAGCACGCCAGACCGTCACAGACCCCCTTGCAACGCGGGAGCCATCCACACAGGACGTTCGGATTGGCCGGCAACCTACCGCTCAATTCCGGTGTAGTCGATCATGGAAAGTCGATGATCTCGACCGGTTTTCGTCTTGCCGAGCACGATTCTCTAAAGCTCCTTTATCGCATCGGATTACGGGTCGATGGCGTATAGCGTCGCAGAATTCGACTTCTGGCCCGCCGCGACTAGAGAGCGCCCCCGCAGGCCGATATTTAAGCCTCGCGGCTGCGTTTCGGTGGTGAAATTGTCGGCTGGCGTCAGAGGTCGGTCCGCGCACCCGACCGGAGTACCGGCGTGCCTGCACGTAGGGGTAGACAGGCCGGAACGGCAGTTGAGGACGGCGCGGCCTCGCCCGACCCGGCAGGACCGCCGTCCGGGGCGGGCCGCGCCAGCGCGCCATTCCCGGCCGCGCTCCCATCGCCGCGGTCTGGAAATTCGCAGAGCCGCGTGCTATTTATCTGACTAGCTGACTAGGCATGAATCGATGGGCAAACAGGCAGAGCGTGCGAGGACAGGCAAAGCATCCGGCGGCCGAGCGGCGGCCGGACGCTGGAAGCTCGAGGATGCGAAGGCCCGCTTCAGCGAGGTGGTGCGCCATGCCCGGGAGGACGGCCCGCAGCACGTGACGGTGCGGGGCCAGGACGCCGTCGTCGTCATGAGCGTCGAGGAGTTCGAGCGTCTCGCGCCAGCGAAACCTCGCCCGCCTTTCGTCGCGTTCATGGAAAGCCTGCATCTCGGCGGCCTCGACCTGGAACGCGAGGCGGATCGCGGGCGGGATGTCGAGCTTTGAAGGGCTGGCTGCTCGATACCAATGTCGTCGCCGCTCTGATCAATCCGAAAGGCGCGCCATCGGTGAAGTCTTGGGCCGCCCGGCAGGACGAGGACACTTTCCATATTAGTGTGCTGACCCTGGCCGAGTACGATAAGGGCATCCACGACTTACCCGCGGACTACACCGAGCGGCCGCGTTACATCGCGGCGCGCGATGCGCTCGCCGAACGGTTCGGGCCGCGTGTGCTTGCGCTTGGTGACGACGTTGTGCGGCGCTGGGGGCGAATCTCCGGTGAGGTGAAACGGGCCAGCGGACATGCGCCGCCGGTGATCGACACGCTGCTCGCCGCATGCGCCATCGACCATGATCTCTATCTGGTCACGCGTAATGTGAGGGACGCGAAGCCCTCCGGAGCAAGCGTGTTCGACCCGTGGAATGACGACGCAATGCATTTCCCATTGAGCCCGCGCACCAGCAAGACGCGAAGGCTCTCGGGATCCTTCAAGCGCTTCACCTGATCGCTCTTCAGGCCGCTGAACCCCTTGCGCCAACCATAACAGATGAAGGCCATCACTCCGATCGTGCGGATCGCCTCGGCAACCGGCCGACCTTGCGACGACAACACGTCCACCTTCGCAGCTTCGCGACGATCTCTTCAGGCTTATGCTTCTTGCGCGCTATAGCGACATCCCCCAAGGCTTCAGCGGGCGGGCCAATCAGCTTAGAAGCAATATAAACTATTGTTATTGCACGATAATTTGATTCATCGTACTGGCGTAGCGGAAACGGGCGGCCAACCGAGCCAGTCGAAGTTCTAGGACCTTCTCCCTGGATGCAAACCCAAGCGCTCGATATCTCTGCTCTCTATCTCTCCCAGAGATTGCGGCTGCAGCGCATCATCAGACGGCTCGTCGGAAATGGCGAGGCGGCGGAAGACCTCGTGCATCAGTCGTTCGAGAAGCTGCTGGCCGCGCTCGACGCGAAGGATATCGAGAACCGTCCTGCCTATCTCACCAGCACCGCACGAAATCTAGCGCTCAATCACCTTAGGGATATCGGCCGACGCGGTGAGGTCGAGCTGGGGGACGAGCAGTTCCACGCCGTTCCCGACAGCCGGCCCTCGCCCGAACTCGTCGTGCTGCATCGTTCGGAGTTGCGGCGCGTCATGGAGGCTATCGCGGCTCTGCCGCCACGCCGGCGCGAGGTTTTCGTTCTCCATAAGTTCGAGGGCCTGAACTACGACGAGATCGCGGACCGGAAGGGCATTTCGCGCAATACGGTGATTTCCCACATCGTCCTCGCCTTGGCGGACCTCGACCGGCATTTCGTACGGTAGAGCGGAGCATCGTTCGTTCTTTCGAGCCCTCGGGTATTATAGACGTATGGGCTCCGGCTTTCTGAATCGCCAGGGCTCGCGAGGCAATCTTGGAAGGCGCATGAAGGGAGAGGCGACAGACCCGATCTTGATGGAAGCGCTCGAATGGTTCGTGCGCCTGCGCGACGAGAAGTCGACGACTGGCGATCGGCGGGCATTCGAAATCTGGCACGCCCAGAGCGCCGACCATGCTGAGGCCTGGACGCGGGCGGCCGAGATCTGGAGGCGGCTGGACGTGGTGCAGCCCGAATTCGATCGTGTGCGGCAGTCGCCCACGCGCCTCTCTCGCCGGAATATCGTCGCTGGCTCGCTCGTCCTGGCAAGCGGCCTCGCTGCCGTTTATATCGCCCAGAAATCTGGGCTATTGGCCGAGTTCAAGACGGGAGCAGGCGAACGCAAGAGCCTCAGGCTGTCGGATGGAAGTACGGTCGAGCTCGGCACCTATTCCGCCCTGTCGACACGCTTCACCGGCAGCGAACGCCGGGTTGGCCTCCACCAGGGCGAGGCCTTCTTCGACGTCGCAACCGACGGCGGTAGGCCCTTCGTGGTCGACGCCGGGCCCGGCTCGGCAAGAGCACTCGGCACGGCCTTCGACGTGAAGTTCGTGGAGGGCCAGGCCACCGTGACAGTGGCCCGGAACGCGGTCGCAGTCCGCAGCGGCGCGCCCGATGCGTTGCGCATAGAGGAGGGCTGGCAGGTCAGCTACGATCGGGCGGGACTGCAGCAGCCGCGCAAGGCGGACCTCGCGTCGGTGGCGGCGTGGCGCCGTGACCGCATCGTCTTCGAGGACACGCCGCTGCGCCGCGTGCTCGCCGAGCTGGAGCGCTACCGGCGCGGGCGCATCATCCTGACCAGCGACAGGATTGGTTCGATCCCCGTCACCGCGGTTTTCGATACACGCCAGACCGAGGCCGCCCTCCAGACCATCGCGGAGACGCTGCCGATCCGGATCTTCCATGCCACCGGCTACGTCGCCTTCGTATATCCGGCTTCCTAAAATCGAATTTTTTCGGGCCGAGGTTCATTGATTCGCTCCGGCCGGGTGTCTCCATCATCGGGGGCGCGTCCAGGCGCGCCTTATGAAACCGTCCCGGCAGGGGCGGCCAAGAGGCAGCCAGTTCATGCGTCGCGATTACTCCATCGATCCTTCCCGCTCCGGCAATTCGCGGTCGCTCGCCTTCGCGCTCGCCTTCGGCGCTTCGCTTGCAACGCTGTCCGTGATGACGGCATCGGCACAGCAGTCCGCTTCGGCGCGGGCGAGCTTCAACATCCGCCCGCAGCCGCTTGCACAGGCGCTGATCTCGTTCTCGAGCACGACCGGTGTGCAGCTCTTCTTCGACGCCAATCTGGTCCGCGGCAAGCAATCGCCCGGTGCCGAGGGCGCGATGAGCAGCGGCCAGGCGCTGGCGCGCATCCTTAGCGGGTCGGGCCTCAACTACCGCTTCACCAACGCCAGCACCGTCACGATCACGGGCCCCGTGGCCGGCGGGGCGGCCGATGTCGGCGGCGCGATCGCGCTCGACACCATTGACGTCCAGGGCGAGGTCGCCGGCGGCCCCGTCAATGGCTATGTCGCTCAGCAGAGCGCCACCGCGACTAAGACCGGCACGCCGCTCCTCGAGACGCCGCAGACCATCTCGGTTATCACGCGCGAGCAGATGACCGCACAGCAGGCGCAGAGCGTCCGCGACACCGTCCGCTACGCGCCGGGCGTCTATTTCAGCGACGATGCCGACTTTCGGTTCGAGCCGGTGAATGCCCGCGGATTTGCGCTCGATCCCTATGTCGACGGCCTGCGCCTCATGCCCGGTACCTGGTCGACGCCACGCGTCGACCCGTATTTTCTGGAGCGGGCCGAGGTTCTGGAAGGCCCATCCTCGACACTGTACGGCCAGGCATCGCCCGGCGGCCTCCTCAACATGATCAGCAAGCGGCCGACCGCGACTCCACTTCACGAGGTCCAGATCCAGACCGGCAGCTTTAACCGCATCCAGGGGGCCTTCGACTTCAGCGGGCCGATCGACCCGGAAGGCAAGCTGCTCTACCGCCTCACCGGCATCGCCCGCGACACAGGCACGCAGGTGGACCATCTCGACCAGCAGCGTGTCGCCATTGCGCCGGCGCTGACCTGGAGGCCGACGGCGGACACGTCCTTCACGCTTCTCGCCAGCTATCTCCATGATCCCAAGGCAGGCTTCTGGAACATCCTGCCGCTGCGCGGCACGCTCTATCCCAATCGATATGGCTCGATCCCGCGCTCGTTCTTCGCTGGCGAGCCCAATTTCGAGAGTTTCGACTTTAACCAGGCGGCCGTCGGCTACGAACTCGAGCATCGGTTCAACGACACTCTCAAGTTCCGCCAGAACCTGCGCTTCAGCCATATCGACCTAAACTATCGGGAGGCTCAGGTTATCGGCGTAGCCGCCGACGACCGCACACTCCAGCGCCAAGCTTACATGGCCAAGGAAAACCTCAACACGGTCACGCTCGACAACCAACTGCAGGCCGATTTCGTGACCGGCCCGCTGCAGCACACGGCCATTCTCGGCCTCGATTATCAGTACAAGAAATGGGACAACTTCACCCGCTTTGGTGCGGCACCGGCGCTCGATCTGCTGAACCCTGTCTATGGCCAGCTGATCCCGCTTCCGGGCGTCTTCCAGAATGCCGACCAAGTCCAGCGCCAGCTCGGCGTCTACGTACAGGATCAGATCAAATTCGGCGGCTTCGTCCTCTCGCTCGGCGGGCGGCAGGACTGGGTCAGCAGCAGTAACAGCAATCATGTCAACGGCGTCACGACGCAGCAGGCCAGCCACGCCTTCACTTGGCATACCGGGCTGCTCTACAAGTTCGACAACGGCCTGGCGCCCTATGTCAGCTATGCCACCTCGTTCCAGCCGACGGCGGGCACGGCTGCAACCGGCACCGCCTTCGATCCGACGAAGGGAGAGCAGTACGAGGCGGGCATCAAGTACCAGCCGGTCGGGTGGAATGCCCTACTAACGGCATCGGTGTTCAATCTTCGCCAGAAGAATGTCCTGACTGCGGATCTCGATCCGACACACCCTATCGGCAGCCAAGTGCAGACGGGCGAGGTCCGCTCGCGCGGCATCGAGTTCTCGGCTGTGGCCACCGTCGCCGAAAATTTGAGCGTCCGCGCTTCCTATACCTATCTCGACGCCGAGGTGGAGAAAGCCAATGACGGCACCGTCGGTAAGAGGCTGGCCGGCGCCCCACGCAATTTCGCCAGCCTGTGGGGCGACTACACCTTCCGCAGCGGGCCGCTCAACGGCTTCGGCTTGACGGCGGGCGCTCGCTATGTCGACTCGTTCTTCGCCACCAATGCCAACACGATCAAGATCCCGAACGTGACCTTGTTCGATGCCGGCGTGCACTACGATCTCGGCGCCGCGAGCCCGATACTCAAGGGGACTAAGCTCTCGGTCAGCGCGACCAATCTGTTCGACCGGAAATATGTCTCCACTTGCGCCGCTGTCGGCTGCCGCTGGGGCGTCGGGCGCACCGTTTACGCGACCCTGTCCTACCGGTGGTGAGGGCTTGAGCGAGAGATCAGCTCCGCAGGGCCTGACGCGCCGCGACAGCTTTCGGGTGGTGGCGGCGGCGGCCGCTCTGACGCCGCCAGCGGTGGCGTTTGCAGCGGAGACCAGAGAGCCTCGCGCCTGGGCGGCGCCGTCGCGCCTCGTCGTGCTCGATTGGGGGCTCGTCCAGACCGTGCTTGCGCTTGGCCGGCTTCCGGTCGGCGTGCCCGCGCCGGGCTGGTACGATCGCTACGCCGTCACGCCGCGGCTGCAAGCCGGTGTGACCGATGTCGGCCTATTGTTCGCCCCCAATTTTGAACTCATCCAGGAGCTGGCCCCGGATGCGATCCTGGCAACGCCGGCGCTGGCACCGGCCCTGCCATTGCTGAGCCGCATTGCGCCTACGGAGCCTTTCGCGGTGTTCCAGCCCAGCCGCGAGCTGCTTGCCCGCTCGCAGCGCGAGACGGCTCGTCTGGCGGATTTTCTGGGCGTCCCGGCTGCCGCGGCCCAGCTATCACTTGCCCATGATGAAGCCATGCTCCGGGCACGCGCCAGGCTCGCGTCGTATGACGGCAGGCCGATCTACCTCGCGAGCCCGATCGACGAGCGCTATGTGACGATCCATACCGCGAACGGCCTGTTCGACGCGATCCTGACAGCGCTCGGGCTCGTCAACGCCTGGAAGACGGCCTCACCCATTGGGTTCGCGCCGGTTCCACTAGCGCAGCTGACCGAAGCAGGGGCTCGTCTTCTCCTGCTTCGTACACCGCTCTTGGCAGATCCCGGCGTGCGACTGGCCAGAAGCGTCTTCTGGCAAGCACTGCGTTTCGTGCGGGAGGGGCGCATCCGCGTTGTCGAACAGGTGCTAAATAACGGCGGCCTGCCGTCCGCCACCCGCTTTGCAACCCTGCTCGCCGACGCGCTGACAGCGCCGGACGGTGCTTTATGACGGCGAACCCCGTGCGTGCCCTGCCCTGCCGCGCCATCTTGCTCCTGCTACTGGCAGCGCCAGCCCTGTTCCTGTTCTGGCTCGATCTTACGCGGCTGGCGCCGCCGGAAGCCTGGCTGCGGATCATTCGCGCACCGGATCGGAATGCGATGGCGGAGCTGTTGTTGCGAGACGCGCTGCTTCCGCGCGCCCTCATCGCCATGCTGTGCGGCGCGGCCCTGTCGCTGGCCGGCGTCCTTTTCCAGCAGATCCTGCGCAATCCCCTGGCGGAGCCGGCAACGCTGGGCGTTTCTAGTGGAGCCTATTTGGCGATCGCAAGCGCGACCTTCTATGCCCCGACCCTGCTTGCGACGTCTCGCGAGGCCGTTGCCTTCGCCGGCGCCGCTACAGCGGGGACGCTCGTCTTCCTGCTCGGCTGGAGCCGCACGCTCTCACCAGTTCGGCTTGTTCTGGCCGGGCTCGTCGTCAACATCACCTGCGGAGCGGTGGCTACGGCGCTCGCCCTGTTCAACGATCAATCTGTGGCGGGCCTTTATCTATGGGCCAGTGGGAACCTGTCCCAGAGCGGCTGGGATGGGACGGCCTATCTGCTGCCGCGTTTCTTCGCCGCGATTTTTGCCACGGCCCTGCTGCTGAGGCCACTGACGCTGCTGGGGCTCGATGAGGGTATTACAGCTGCTCTCGGCCTCTCTCCGGGGCTGGCCCGGTTGGCCGGGCTCGTCGTCGCCATCGCATTAACGGCCTTCGTCGTCAGCGCGGTCGGCAATATCGGCTTCGTCGGTCTCGCAGCGCCGGCCGTCACCAGGCTGGCCGGCGCGCGGCGCCTGCACGACCAGTTCGTCTGGGCACCGCCTGTCGGGGCGGCGCTGCTCTGGCTGGCGGACGAGCTCGCATCCCGAATCGGGATCGGCGCGCAGCAACTCCCGGCGGGCACGGCGACGGCCCTCATCGGCGTGCCGCTGCTCCTGCTACTTTTGCCGCGGCTGAGCCACTCTGGTGAGTTGCCCCGCGACGGCGCCGGGCGAAATGCGCGAGCCTCCCGTCCTCTGGTTATTCTCGCGACGCTCCTTTGCCTGTGCCTGCTTGTCTTCTGCGTCGCAATCAGCTTCGCGCCGGGAGTTCGGGGCTGGCAGTGGGCGAGCGGTGCGCAACTCCACGCGCTCCTGCCCTGGCGGTGGCCTCGCGTGGCGGGCGCGCTCTCGGCCGGCGCGATGCTGGCCGGCGCAGGTTGTCTAATCCAGCGCCTGACCGGCAACCCACTCGCCAGCCCCGAGGTCCTCGGCATCGGTGCCGGCGGCATGCTGGCAATGATCGGCGCGCTGCTGCTCGACCTCCCGCTGGATCCGCTCTTTCAGACGGGTGCCTTGTTCGCGGGCGCAGTGGCAACCTTCTTGTTACTCCTGCTGCTTTCCAACCGGTCCTCTATGTCCGCTGCCCGGATGCTGCTGGCAGGGATTGCGATCAACACCGCCTTCGCGGTCGTCGTCGCTCTCTTCGTCGGCAGCGGCGACCCGCGCGGACTCGTGCTGCTTCGGCTCATCTCGGGCTCGATGTCGTTGGTACGCGAGACGATCGCTGCCGCAATGCTCGTCGCGACACCGGTCCTCTTCGTTTCGTTGCTGGCACTGGCTCGCTGGCTTGCGCTGCTGCCGCTCGGCATGCCTACGGCCAAAGCCGTGGGTGTATCGCCGGCAAGCCGCCTGCTGGTGCTGTGCGCGGCTGCCCTGCTGACGGCCTGCGGTACGCTGATCGCGGGTCCGATGAGCTTCGTCGGGCTGATGGCACCGCATATGGCGAGCATGCTCGGGCTGACGCGCCCCGTGCAGCATTTAGCAGGCGCTATGCTGATGGGCGCAGGGCTGCTGATGGCGGCGGACTGGCTGGGGCGTGTCGCACTTTTTCCCAACGAGCTGCCGGCCGGCATCGTAGTGACGCTGCTGGGAAGCCCCTATTTTCTCTGGCTCCTGCGCCGGCAAGGCGTTTGACAGGCGTATGCCATGATGGCGGGATTTTGGAGGCAGTCACAATCAAGGGGCGGGAAATTTCCGGCTAGTAAAGGCCGTCCTCAAGTGCGTGGCTTGCCGGCATCGGCTTGAGTGCGGTCCCCGGCATCGGTCCGGTCGTCGCTGCGGGCGGCCGCGCCCTATCGCCCAGCCGTGATCTGACAATGTCGGAGGGGCCGCGCAGCCGAACGGATCCTCCGTTCGACGAGACTTTTGATAGGAGCCACGGCAACGCAAACTAGATCGGCTTCGCTAGAGGGGAGCAACGCCGAAAGTGGATTTTCGGACGCGGCGCACCTCCGCATTTATGATTCGTGCGGACATCAAGCTTCCTACCGGAAAGAGGACACTCGCTACTTAAAAGGCAATGGAGCACCCAATGCACGCTGCCCTACCTATTTTGGCGCAGGGCGCGCGGCGTTTCTCCGAATGACGCCTTGAAGTCCCGCGAGAGATGGGCGCTGTCGGCAAAGCCCGTGCCCATGGCGATGTCGGTGAGCGAGCGCTTGCTGTTCAGGATCAGCCATTTCGCATAGTCGAGCCTAAGCTTGCGCTGGAAGGCCGCCGGGCTCTGCCCCAATGAGGCACCGAACAGACGTTCGAGCTGGCGAGAGCTGACGCCGACATAGCGCGCGACGGCGGCGATCGGCGGGGGATTGTCGAGCCGCTGCTCAATAAACTGCGCCGCCTGCTGCACCCTGACGTCGAGATTGGGCGCCAGCTCGGCATAGAAATGCGCCTGCGGCATCTCGGCCGGGCGCATGTCCTGCAGCATCATGTGCCGCATCGCCTGCTGGGCCTTGTCGCGGCCGCAGTGGCGGGCAACGAGATAAAGGCCGAGATCGATTGCTGCGGTCGAGCCCGCGCAGGTAATCAGGTCGCCCTCGTCGATGAAGAGTCGCTCGACCCCGGCCGAGACCTTGGGAAAACGCTCCTTGAACGCGTCGAGCACGTTCCAGTGCACGCAGACCCGGCGCGGGCCGGCGAGGCCGGCCCGGGCGATGGCGAAGGTGCCAGTGCAGATGCCGAGCAGCCGGACACCCGATGTCGCTGCGCGGCGCAGATAGCCGAGCAAGCTGTCGGGCAGGGCGTCGTTGAGATAGTCGTTGCCGCCGCAGACGGCGATGTAGTCGAAACCGGCGGGCTCGAGCAGGCCCGCGTTCGGAGTGACCGAGACGCCGCAGCTCGAGCGGCGCGGCTCCCCATCGAGGCTCATCACCGTCCAGCTGGCATGAAGTTGGCGGCTGCGTCCGCCATGGTCTGCTGCCAGCCGCAAGACATCGATGAGCCCGGAGAAGGCGGCGAGCGTGAACTGGTCGAGCAGCAGGAAGCCGATCCGCAGCCGCGAGACGGGCGTAGCCCCGGGCTGCGACCGGTCGCTGACGGGGTGATGGAGCTGGAGGTTGCTCATGTCGTGATTATTCAAATTTTGGGCCGGCGCATTCTAGTGCCTTTTGCTGCCTCCGCGCCAACATGTTCCTACAGAGGCGCAAAGACGCTCGGCAGAGGAGAACGACGATGACTCGACCCATCCGGCTGGCCGCGGCTATGCTCGCCACCACCCTGCTCACCGCTCCAGCGCTGGCACAGCAGCCCTCGTCGATCACCGTCGCCTGGTATGGCGGCAATTGGGGCGACGCCTTCAAGGCTTGTGTTGCCGAACCCTTCACCAAGGCGACCGGCATCGCCGTCAATGTCGAGATCGGCACCTCGACCGTCACCCTGGCGAAATTGCAGCAGCAGAAGTCCGCCCCCACGATCGACGTCGCCTGGATGGATGGCGGCATCAGCGAACTCGCGCTCGCCGCCGCGGTGACCGACAATCTCGATCCGGCGGCGATCCCCAATCTCGCGAACACCCTGCCGGAAGCGATCTACAAGAGCGGCGCGGCCACCTATGCGGTCGGCACCGGCTATTATTCTCTTGGGCTCACCTACAACACCCAGAAGGTCAAGGCCGCGCCGACCTCCTGGAACGATCTCTGGAAACCGGAGTTCGAGGACGCCGTTACCATCCCCTCCCCGGCGAATTCATCCGGCGTGCCCTTCGTGATGTTCCTCTCGAAGATCTGGGGCCATCCGTCCGGCGATCTTTCCCCGACCTTCAAGAAGATCAAGGACCTCAAGGCCGCGCTGTTCTTCGATTCCTCGGGCGCCGCGACCAACGCATATCAGAGCGGCGAGGCGATCATCGGCGCGCATTTCAACGTCGGCGCCTGGGATCTCGCCGACAAGGGCCTGCCGATTGGCTTCGTCGTGCCCAAGGAAGGCGCCTGGGCTACCGATGCCCGCCTGCATCTGGTCAAGGGCACGCCGAAGAAGGAGGCCGCTGCCGAGTTCATCAACCAGGCGTTGACGCCCGAAGCGTCTGGCTGTCTGGCCGAGAAGCTCTATCTCGGCCCGTCCGTGAAGAACGTCGTGGTGAAGCCCGAGACCGCCCGGAAGCTGCCCTGGGGCGAGACCGGCTCGGTCAAGAACCTAAAGCTCTTCGATTGGGCTGAGATCAACGGCCTGCGCGCGCGCGTCGTCGACGAATGGAACCGTCAGATCGCCCGCAAGTGAGCTGATGGCAACGAGCATCGCGAGCCGCAGCATGAGCCCCATCCTCGCCATAGACGGCCTGTCCAAGCATTTCGGCGGACAGCCGGCGCTGACGGCGATCGAACTCGCTGTCGAGCAGGGCGAATTCATCGCGCTGCTGGGCCCCTCGGGCTGTGGCAAGACCACGCTGCTGCGCTGCATCGCCGGCTTCCTGACACCGGAAGCCGGCGCGATCCGGCTGGCGGGCGAGGATGTGACGCGGCTGCCGCCCTATCGGCGCCCGCTCAACACGGTGTTCCAGAACTATGCGCTCTTCCCGCATATGAGCGTCGCTGAGAACGTGGGCTATGGCCCGCGCCGGCAGGGCGTCGCCAAGGACGAGACGGTCAAGCGTACGGTGGAAGCACTGGAGCTTGTCGGCCTCGCTGGCTTCGGTGCGCGCCTGCCGGCGCAGCTTTCCGGCGGCCAGCAGCAGCGCGTCGCTCTGGCGCGCGCCATCGTCAACCGGCCGAAATTGCTGCTGCTGGACGAGCCCTTGAGCGCACTCGACCTGAAGCTGCGCAAGAAGGTCCAGGGCGAGCTCAAACAGATCCAGCACCGGCTCGGCATCGCCTTCCTATTCGTGACGCACGACCAGGAGGAGGCGCTGACCATGGCCGACCGGATCGTGCTGATGAATCGCGGCCGGATCGAGCAGATCGGCCGGGGGCAGGATATCTATGCGCAGCCGGCGACCCGCTTCGCCGCCGACTTCATCGGCGACGCCAACCTTCTGGCGGTCGAACGACGCGGCAACGGCAGCTTCTCGCTGCTCGATCGTGCGATCACGCTTCGCGCGGCCAATGCGCCGCAGGGCCAACTCACCGGCGTGCTGCGGCCGGAGGATATCCTTGTCACGGCCGAGCCCGTTGCCGGGCGCCTCGCTCTGCCGGCCGTCGTGTCCGAGATCGTCCATGTCGGCAGCCACGCCTCGGTCGCCCTTGCCGTCAGCGGCACCACGCTGGCCGCCCGACTCGCGCCGTCGGCACTTGGTGGCCTGAGCGTGGGCCAGCCCGTCTTCGCCAATATCCGCCTCGCCGACCTCCGCCTCGTGCCGGGAGATGCGTGATGAGCCGAACGCTGCGCCCGGTCCTGCTGCTCTGCGCCCTGCCGGGGGCCTTCTTCGTCGCTTTCTTCCTGGCGCCGATGGTCGTCGTCCTGATCGCGAGCCTGACGACGCCGGCGGGCCGGCCGACCTTCGCGCATTACGTTCGCATCCTCGCCGATGCCTATCACTGGGACGTGCTCTGGGTGACGTTCCGGATCGGCGCACTGACCACGCTCTTCTGCGTCCTGATCGGCTATCCGCTCGCCTGGTATCTCGTCCGCATCGTGCAATGGCGGCCCTGGCGCCGGTTCTGCGCGATCCTGCTGGTCGTGCCACTCTTCACCAGCAACATCGTGCGTTCCTTCGGCTGGATGGTGCTGCTCGGCCGCAATGGCCTGGTCAATGACGGGCTGATCGGGCTCGGCCTGATCGAGCGGCCGATGCGCTTCCTCGGCACCGAGCTCGGCATCCTGATCGGCCTCGTCTACATCCTGCTGCCCTTCATCGTGCTCGCCGTGGGCAATGCGCTCGCCAAGGTCGATCCAGCTCTGGAACATGCCTCTGCCGATCTCGGCGCGACGCCGGCCGCCACCTTCCGCACCATCATCTTCCCGCTCAGCCTGCCCGGCCTGATGGCCGGCGCCGTCATGGTCTTCATGCTGGCGGTCAGTGCCTATGTCACGCCGGCGCTGCTCAGCGGCGGACGGATCACCGTCTTTTCGATGCTGATCTTCCAGCAATACAACTCGGTCTTCGACTTCAACTATGGCGGTGCGCTCAGCATCACCATGCTGGTGCTGACGCTGGCGCTCGTCGCCATCGCCGGACGGCTCAGTGAGCCGAGGAGGGCCTGAGATGGTGTCGGCTCTCATCCGGATCGTCTCCTTCGCCGCGCTGGCCTATCTCGCGCTGCCGCTCGTCGTCCTCGTCGGGGCGTCACTGACCACAACCAGCTTCCTCGCCTTCCCGCCGCAGGGCGTCACGCTCGCCTGGTACGGCAAGATGCTGGGCGACCCATCCTACGTCTCGGCCTTCCTGGTCAGCACGCTGCTCGCCGTCGCCGCGACCATCGTTGCGGTACTGCTGGCGGTTCCGGCTGCGATCGCCATCGCCCGCTATCGCTTCACGGGCCGCGGTCTCCTCGCGGAAACGCTGATGTCGCCGCTGATCCTGCCGCATGTCGTGCTCGGCGCGGCGCTGCTGCAATATGGTAGCGTGATCGGGCTGGTGCGCAGCTTCCCGGCATTGCTCGTCGGGCATGTCGTGATCATCATGCCCTTCGTTCTGCGTGCCGTGCTGCCGCAATTGACCGACGAGCAAAAAAGCCTGGAGGAAGCCTCGGCCGATCTCGGCGCCCGGCCGCTGACCACCTTCTTCCTGGTGACCCTGCCCCAGATCCGCAGTGGGCTCGTCAGCGGCGCGATCTTCGCCTTCATCGCCTCCTGGATCAATGTCGAGCTCAGCATCTTCAACACCACGGCTGAGCTGACCACGATCCCGGTCAAGCTGTTCAATTACGTCCAGTACACGATCGACCCGACCATCGCCGCGGTCTCCGGCCTGACGATCATCGTCGCCGCCCTCGTGATCGTGCTGCTCGACCTCGCCATCGGCCTCGACGTGCTCTCGGAGCGACGCCGCTAACCCCTCGACCAGCTGTTTTCCCAAGGAGCCGCACATGCGCCAGCAGAATGTCTTCGACGTCGTCTACACGCATACCGAGGGTGAGCCCCTCTGCATCATCCATAGCGGGATTCCCTATCCGGCCGGATCGAACATCCTGGAGAAGCGCCGCTTCCTAGAGGAGAATTACGACTGGCTGCGCTGCGCCCTGATGCGCGAGCCGCGCGGGCACAAGGACATGTTCGGCGTGTTCCTGACGCCGCCGTCGAGCCCGGACTACGATGCCGGCCTGATCTATATCGACGGCACCCAGTACTCGCATATGTGCGGCCATGGCACGATCGCGGTCGGCATGGCGATGGTCGCACTCGGCCTTGTCCGGCGCGGCGAGAACGGCCGCACCACCATCCGCTTCGAGACCACCGCCGGGTTGGTGACGGCCGAGGTCGCCAATGACGGCCCGGAGGTGCTCTGGACCCGCTTCGAGAACGTGCCGGCCTATGTCGCGGCGCAGGACGTGCCGTTCGACCTGCCGGGCGTCGGCTCGCTCAAGGCCGACATCGTCTGGGGCGGCAATTATTTCGGCATCATCGACCTGCGCGGCACCTCGCTCCGGATCTCGCCGGAGAACGGTTCCGAGCTTTCGCGCCTCGGCATCATCGCCCGCGAGCAGCTCCGCCAGAAGGTTGCGATCCAGCACCCGGCCTCGGCCCATATCAACAACTTCAACTTCGTCACCTTCTGGCACGAGCCGACGATCGAGGGCGCCTTCTACAAGAACGTCCATGTCTTCTCGGCCGGCCAGCTCGACCGCTCGCCCGGCGGCACGGGCACCAGCGCGATGATGGCGATGTTCGAGGCGCGCGGCCTGATGAAGCTGCAGCAGTCGATCCGCTCAGAAGGCCTGCTCGGCTCCGGCACCTTCGAGGGTTGCCTGGTTGGCGAAGCCAGTCTGAACGGCACGCGCGCCGTGCGCCCCACTGTGAAGGGCACAGCTGGCCTACTTGGCACGGCACGCTGGACCATCAACCGCGACGATCCAGTTGATGCCGGCTTCTTAGTCGCATGAGCGATCCACAGCGCCGGGACAGCCAGCTTGGCTGGCCCGGCGCGTTCGCGAGAGTATGCTGGATATGCGCCATAAACTGAGCTTGGCGCTTTGCCCTAACCGAACATTTGGATGCTGGGCAACGGAAGTCTGTCGCACACGGCGCTTCACGAGCAATTCCACGACCATTTTGGTGTGATCTGGCTGGCGAAGTAAAGTGCCACAAGCTGACGGAGGACCGTCCGGCAGCAGACTCGACTTCAAGTCACCGGCGACATTTTCCGAATGTGATCGATAAACGCACATAGCGAGCCCGGCACCCGCCCGCAGCCGGGATAATAGAGAAACGGGCCGTGACGTGCCGCGAACACTCATTTCCAAAAGCGGTGGGGGACAACTGCAAGACCGCCAGCTGCGCGCTGAGCCCAAACACGTCAGGTTCAATTACGGTTCGGCAGCCCGTGATGACCGGGAAACGAAAATGGCCCGGCTTCCTTTCGGAGTGCCGGGCCTGATGACCGTCGTCGCGCGCAGGCGAACGGTCGCTACTGAAATCGGTGATCTACCTGCCGATCGGTCCCGTGAGTAGATTCGCGGCTCGCGTCCGGAACGACGGTATAGTAGGGAGCCAACGCTTGGACCGCCGGCTCCCTCCTAGCGCTCGCGGCCTGGGGGCTAAGCGGAGCGCGCCGGGACAACCGCGCACGTTTGTGTTGGTTCCACGCCGCCCCCTTGACATCGTTACTTCTTCTTTGCCTCACCGCGCGTCATGAAGGAGCCCTAGCGCTTTCAGGCCAAGGCATCCTGTCGAATGTGGAGCAGGATATTTTGCTTGAGGTCATCCTCGTCGAGCGCCATCGGCGCAAATCCGGCGACGAGATAAGCAATCCTCCGCCGCTGCTCATCGTGCTCCTGCTCCGGAATAGTCAGCTTCACCTCGTTCCATACAGCTTCCAACGCAGCATAGGCCCGGGCCAGATCAGCCGGGTCCGTCAACGATGAAAAAGGCATGGCTCCTTCCCCAAAAAATGGATCTGCGATGAAAAATCTAGGTCCGGCGTCGCCGCTCGCAAGTGGGTGCTAGACAAAAAATGGCCGCGCCGGCCGGAGCCAGCGGGGCCATTCATCGAAAGCCGTCGTCAGGGGTCAACGTGCTCCGGCATCGCCTTCAACTCGTCCTTGGTCCAGTTCGTCACGGCGTGCACATTTCCGTCTTCATCACGCATGAATTCGAGCTGGTTGACCGGCACGGCGACCGGCTTGGCTCCGATCCCGAGGAAGCCGCCAACATCGATAATGGCCTGCGCCATCGGGCCGGAGCCATGGAGATGCGAGACCGAGCCGATTTCCTCGTCGCCCGGCCCATAGATGGTAGCGCCATCGAGAATGTCCGGCGTCAGATCGGTCGTTGAAAGGCGGATATGCTGAGAATGATCCATTGTTTCCTCCGAGGGTTGTTACAGACCAAACGGACGGAAAGCGATCGCGTTCCTCGCAGCACCGGCTCAAAACAAATACGGCCGCCGCTGCCGAAGGAGCGACCGCCGAAGTTTTGGAAGGAACGTCCAAGGAGGGCCGCCCTTATGAGGCGTGGCGACGGCCGAGGATTAGCTCGGCGATGGCGGGACGCCCATCACGGAACACTCGAGCGAGATTGTCCTGAGCCCCTGTGCACCCGGAAACTGATCGGCCCCCGAATGGTCACGCCATTGATCCGCAGCGCGGGATCCCGGCCGGAACAACCGGCTCTGACGAAAGCATCGCGGCCCCCTATACTATCCAAAGAGAAAAAGACCCCACCGGATGTCCGGCGGGGCTGTGGGCTCAAGCAGCCGTGCGATAGATGCCGTCGGTAGCCAGCTTCGCGAGCCGCTCGTCGGTCGCAGCTTCCTCTTCGAGGTTCTGCTTGAGGAGCGATGCGCAGTCATTGCGACCGCTGCTTTGCCCAGGCGACCAATGTGCGTAACGCATGATCTCGTAACGCTCGACCGCCAGGCGGCATCTCGTAACGCTCGACCGCCAGCGGCGCGGATTGTTCGACAGAAAACGCTCTTACTCGTTTTCGGCCGGCCGCTAACCTGACGAATGAAAAGCTCTTCTATCCCGTATATCCCGGCGCGAGGGCAGGCCGTCCCAAGGCGGGATTGACCCCGCGCCGACAGCGCGGGGTCGAAGGGTCTTATTCGATGACCTGGATGATCTTGCGTGTCTTCGGCTCGACGATCACCGTTCGATCATTGACAACGGTGTAGCGATAGCCCTTGGCGCCGAACTCGGCCGGGACTTCACGATAGGTCACGCCCGTCTCCGGGAGCACCGCGCCGACACGCACGTCCTCTTGGTAAGTGTACGACGGAACTTCGTGAGCCCTGACATAGGTCTTGAAGCGTGGCGTGGCGTCGCCCGCAATACCACCGACGACGGCGCCGCCGACGCCGCCCACGACCGCCCCGACAGGCCCGCCGACGATCGCGCCACCGACGGCGCCGGTCGCCGCACCAGCGGCAGCGCCACCACGCGCGGCTTCGGGGTTCTGAGCGAACGCCAGCACCGGAACCATCGCGACCGCGGCAGCGAGAATGATCTTCTTCATCAGTCCACCTCCTCGTTACCCCCAGATGGAGGCCTCAACTTAGAAGTCTTATAAACGGTTCCCTGGAAGCGTCCGTGTGACGACCTCGTTTCTCGGCGCATTTCAGATCCGAGCAATCCAAACGTATCGCAAGGCCTGCGCGCCAACAGCCATGATGAAACCATCTCGTCAAACGGCCAGTGACGGCCTGCGCGATCCTGCAAAAGTAGACGATGCGCTGTTTCGCCCCGAGGTTCGGCGGGCCTTCCGGGTGATCGTCGCGCAAGGCTGAACGGACGCGCTGCGCAACATGCGCCCCCGAGGAGCGCATCTACACGTTCTAGATTGTTTCAGGAACGCATGCGGGCGCGATGGCGGCCTGCGCCTCGACCACGTGCTCCTCGGTACAAATCTGGCGGAGCAGCTGATGGCGGCCGAGGTTGACCGCCCTGTCCGCGGCTGGAACGAGGCTAGCGACCATGCACCCACCTGCATACGCCTCGCGGGAATCATGGCGAAGTAGAAGGCCGCCCGCACTCTATCGGCGTCGCGATCTCGTTTCGGCGTCGATCCCGCCTGCCTCGGACCGCTCCCAGCCAAAAACGCTTCGCCCGCCATAAGCAGGCGAACGGCGCCGTTCTTCGGCGACATATTCGCCGAGCGTCGGGCCTGTCGCGCTCCGCTCCAGCCGGCGGCTCTCGCTGTCCAGCCGCGCGATCGCGGCAAGACGGTCATCCTGACCGAGCTTCGCTTGATTGACGGCCGAGCGCAGGACGGCGATCGTCTGATCATAGACTTTGATCGGCACAGCGAAAGGCTGCCGGTCCTTGCCGCCATGGGCGAGCGAAAAACGCGCCGGATCGCTGAAACGGCAGGGCGCACCGTGCAGCACTTCGGCGACCATCGCCAAGGAGCGTACCGTGCGGGCGCCGATCCCGGGCACGAGCAGGAGCTCGGAAAAATCGGCCGGGCCGCGGTCGGCCGCAGCGGCCAAAGCGCCATGGAGGCGTCGCACCATCACGTCTTGGGGCCTGACATCGTGATGCGCCGGCATCACGAGATGTGGGAGGGTCAATTGCGGAGCGCTCCGATCAGTGCTGGGGTGAGCCGGCTGCAACGCCGCCAATTCCCGAACGATCCCGTCGGGCCCGTGCTCGCGCAGCAGCGCGACCTGGGCCTCGCGCGCGTGATCTGCGCATGCATCGGTGAGGTTGATGATATTGCCTGCACTTCGCCCTTCGATCGCAGCGTGGGGCGCCTCGACAAAGCTGCCGAGCTCCTCGGAATGCCAGTGATAGCGCCGCGCCAGGCCGTTATCCCCGTTCATGCCCTGCTGCACGACCGTCCAGTGGCCGTCATCGGTTACGAAGAAGCCGTGCAGATAAAGGTCGAAGCCATCCTGCACTGCCGCGCTGTCGACCTTGGCGACGAGCCGGCTTGCCTGCGCCAGGGCCGTTCCGTCGAAGCCGACCTTGGCGCCGATCTGTTCGAGCTCCGCAGGTGTGCGGCGGGATTGGTTGCCCCGTCCGCCGCAGACATGAAGCCCCAGCTCGCCGGCAAGAGGCGTCAGGCCGCGTTTCAACGCCCCGATGACGCTGGTCGTGATTCCGGAAGAATGCCAGTCCATACCCATGATCGCGCCGAAGGATTGGAACCAGAAAGGGTGTGCTAAGCGCCGTAGCAGCTCGTCCCTGCCATAGTGCTGGATGATCGCTTCGCAAATGACGCTGCCCAACCTAGCCATGCGTTCGCCGAGCCAGAGCGGAACCCGTCCGTAATGCAAAGGGAGATCGGCGCTGCCTGATCGACGTGTCATGAGACCGGGGAACGAAAAAGGAACAAGCCTTATAATCTCGCCCGAGATCTTGTGCCAGCCCAGGCGTCCATCGACCGACCAAACATCTCAAGTCGGGATATGAAGCAGCATTGCAAGGCGACCTCCGGCTCTCGTGCAAATCTCCGTTGCCGACGGAACAGCAGAGCCTCTGGAGCGTCCTGATTCTGGGATCCTAGAGGTCTGACAGCATTCGAACCGGAGACGTCGAGCATGGCCAATGGCAATCGTGATGCACTCAACGACCAGATCGCTCTCCTGCGCCGGCAAGTCTCGGATCTGACCGAGTTGGCGGCAGCCGCCTCAGGCTCGGCTCAGGAAGAAAATTTGCAGGAGCAGATCAACGCGAAACAGGAACGCTTGAACGAACTTCTGAAGGAGCGTGGCGACGCGACCTAGACGTCAGACCAGTTGGGCGCCACGATCGATATCGTGTGGCGCGATCACAGTTTCATCCAGACCGGCGCACCTAGACTGTCGTGCCGGGTCGAGCGGTGTGTATCGGTGTGGCCCGTTTTCCAGGACTGCGACACCGCCGCACGATCCTGCGCTATGGCATTCTTCGAGCCGGTCCTGGCCATCATTTGAGAGCCGTCTTGTTGTCGGCGGGTTGGCGACCTCGCGACGCATCGGAGTCCTCTACCCCGTCGTACTCGCGATGGCGGGCCACTCCCGGATCAGGTTCGGCGGCTCGACTTGGTTTGGGCCGACACGCGATCTCCAGCCGCTCGCTCGGCGCGCCCGACGATGCGGCATCGGGGACAGCGGTTAGTTGAAGCTCCTTCCGCTATATTTGCGAGCGCGTTAGGGTTGCAAGCCAGTCAGAGAACTTTTCATTCGCAGTTCGACGTTGCCAGTCGGCCAGGGTGTAGGGTCTGGAGGCTGCGAGATCCTTGTTGAAGATTTCGACCTGGGATGCAGCGACCCCTCTGTCAAAGAAATTGATATTGGCTTCGTCGTTGAGGCGAAGCGCGCGATCATCGATGTTCGTCGATCCGATCGACGTCCAGATATCGTCCACGATCACGAGCTTGCAGTGATAGAAGGTCGGTTGATATTCGCTGATTTTAACTCCCGCTTCCAAAAGCTCCCCCCAAAAGTGCCGTGACGCCTTCCTGACGATCCGAGCGTCGGTCTGATTGCCCGGAATCAGGATTTCGACCTGCACTCCGCGGTGGCGAGCTTCCAGAAGCTGGGCCCTCGTCATCTCGTCGGGCACGAAATAAGGGGTGGCTATACGTATACTGCGCTCTGCAGATGCCAGCGCCGTCATCAACATTAGGTGCATCACGTTGCGCTGATGCGGTGAACTTACCACAATCTGCGCTGCGTTTCCGCCCTGTTGTGGAATCTCTGGAAAGTAGCGCCCCCCCAACAGCAACTCGCCTGTGGCTTCGATCCAATGTTCGGCAAACGCCGCCTGCAACTCGGCCGCAGCGGGCCCTTCGATCCGATAGTGATTGTCTCGCCACTCGCTTGGCGAGCGAGCATCCCCGTTCCATTCGTCCCCGATTCCGACCCCTCCGGTGAAACCAAGCCGGCCATCCGTGATCAGAAGTTTGCGATGAGTGCGGTTGTTGAGACGATCGAGCGAGTACCAACTGACGGGCCGGAAGCGGACGACTTGCACGCCTGCTTCATGCATCCGCGTGATGAGCGCCTGATCCATGGGAATGCTTCCGACCCAATCGAGGAGGACCTTCACGCTCAACCCCTCGCGAGCCTTGGCCGACAGAGCATCGGCAAACTCATTTGCAATGTTGCCGCGCCAATAAATGTACGTTTCAAAGCTGATCGTTTCTCGCGCCTCGCGGATGGCCCGCAGCATCGACGGAAAAATCTGATTGCCGTTGACGAGCGTGTCCACGGAATTTCCGGGAATATAGTTCGATCCGAAAAGTGCTCCCATGGAGGTCTTGAGCTGGCGATCCTCTGAAGCGAAGCTGTGTGGCAGCGGCTGACGCAGTTCCTGCGGGGCGGGCAACAGGTTCCCGATAAGAACGCTCCCCGCCACGCCAAGTGCGGCAGATGCGATGCCAATGACCATCTGACGGAGTCGGGAGTTCATTTGACCCGCGAGTTAGAAGAATTGCCGCTGGAACGAGCGCAGGCTCGCGCTCACGTGGACGCAACGCGCGAATTCGGCCGCAAGTTTCATCGCTAGCGGCCCTGTCGGCCCGACACTCACCGACCGTCTGCCATTCCCAAGCCTGAGGTGAAGTCGCGCGCAAGAGCGATGAATTCTCTGAACGCAGCAGAAGGGTTCTTTCGGCCAGGGTAATAGAGACAAAGTGGCGCCACGGGCTTCATCCAGTCCTCTAAGACCTGGACAAGACGACCGTCTTGGATGTCTCCGCGCACATCCGACTCCATAAAAAAGCCCAGGCCGATGCCGGTGAGGACAGTAATCCGCGAAAGGCTAGCCTCGTCTAGTGTGATGGGCCCCTTGACGTCGATTTGAACAGGCTGGTCGTCCTTCTCAAAATGCCATCGATAGATCTCGCCGTCGGGCAACCTGATACGGATACAGGCATGGTTGAGCAGGTCGAGGGGCACGCGGGGTTTGCCGTGTTTCTCAATGTATGTCGCCGAGGCGACCACGACATGTGACCTGGACGGTCCGATCGGGATGGCGATCATGTCGCTTGGGACAAAATCCGCGCTTCTCACACCAAGATCGAAGCCGCCTGCGACCACATCGACCAAGCGCCCCTCAGTGACCAGGTCGATATGGACCTGCGGGTAGCGTCGCAGATACTCCAGAATGACAGGTGCGAGGATCTCGCGCGCGGCGGTGGGAAAGGCGTTTATCCGGATCGTACCCGAAGGGGTTTCCTGCTGCGACTTGGCGCTATCCATGGCGCTGTGAATGTCGACAAGGGCAGGACCGACCTGCTCGACGAAATTCCGCCCTGCATCTGTGAGCGAAACGCTGCGGGTTGTTCGGTTGAACAGCCTAACCCCGAGCTGCCGCTCGAACTTCGCAATGATGTTGCTCAGCGCAGTGGTGGAAACCTGCAGTTCGACCGCTGCCGCGCGGAACGACTTCCGGCGCGCGATGGCCATGACGGCGTCCAGCTCAATGACGGTGTGGCCGATCATTATCCCGATTTTCGTGATGCTTCATACCAATTTATCCCGATTATCAATCTCCGTGTCCAGCGCTAAATTGATGTCAGTAGAAGTCCTCAAATGCACAGCGTCCGAGGTAGGTCAAAGCAAGGTCACTATAATATGAATTCACCTAGCAGGAGATTACGAATGTCGATTGAACTTCCGCTCGCAATCTCTCGATATTTTGAAGCCGACCGAACCCGAGATACTAGATTAATAGTGCTGTGCTTTTCACCCGACGCAACTGTTCACGACGAAGGTCGTGTCTACAGCGGCCTGGATGAAATCCGTCAGTGGAAAAATGAATCATCGAAGAAATACAGCTACACGGCCACGCCATTTTTGATTGTGCAGGAGCGTGGCCGCACTGTTGTCACCAGTCATGTCGCGGGCGACTTCCCAGGCAGTCCAGTCGATCTGCGTTACTCTTTCCGGTTGGAGAACGACAAGATTGCCGAGCTGGAGATCACCCTATGAGCCCATTCATCAGCCTCAAGGGCAAGCGGGCGCTCGTGACGTCCGGTACACGTGGCGCAGGCGCCACGACGGTCAAGCTCTTTCGAGAGCTGGGAGCCCAGGTCCTGACCAGCGCCCGGTCGAAGCCAGAGGACCTGCCGGCCGAGATGTTCGTGTCGGCCGACCTTACAACGCCGGAAGGCTGTGTAGAGCTGGCGAATACCGTCCGCGTGCGTTTGGGCGGAGTCGACATCATCGTGCACATGCTGGGCGGCTCCTCAGCCCCGGCCGGAGGATATGAGGCCCTTACCGACAAGGAATGGCAGAAAGAGCTCAACCTCAACCTCATGCCGGCAATTCGTCTCGATCGCGAGTTGGTTCCGGCGATGACGGCGCAAGGCAGCGGTGTCGTCATCCATGTCACATCCATTCAGCGAGTCATGCCGCTGCCGGAAGCGACCATCGGTTATGCCGCAGCGAAGGCCGCGCTCTCTTCCTACAGCAAGAGCCTTTCGAAGCTGGTTTCGCCAAAAGGGGTGCGGGTGGTCCGTGCCTCGCCCGGCTGGATCGCCACGGAGGCGTCCCTGGCTCTGGCGGAGCGCCTCGCCGCACATCACAGCGTCGACGTTGAGGCTGGCAAGAAGATGATCATGGATTCGCTCGGTGGAATACCGGTCGGTCGTCCGGCCGAGCCCGACGAAGTCGCAAGCTTGATCGCCTTTCTCGCGTCAGAGCGAGCAGGAAGCATCACCGGCAGCGAATATGTGATCGACGGCGGGACGGTGCCGACAGTTTAAGCGGCCTCAGCCGTCGCGTTAGCTCTTGGAGGCAGGACCCATCCCTGGCTCTGCTGCTCCTAAGGCTGCGGTATGCCTGTAGATCGCGTCGCGAAGTTGCCTGATGAGAGAGCCTCCCAAGGTCGCCGACCGTCTCCCCGGATGCCTCGACCGGACTGTCGTTCAGGCAAAGCGTAGAGCCAAATGTGAAAGACAGCCTGAGAAATCGGTTTCTCAACACATAAATTTCTGCTATATCCTCTGAGAAACCGATTTCTCAGATCGGAGGACAAGTGACAAACACGGGGCCCAGCGAGCGGGTAACGATTTACGACGTGGCGCACGCCGCGCGCGTCAGCACCGCCACGGCTTCAAAAGCTCTCAACGACACGGGGCGCGTCTCGCTCGAAACGCGCGATCGCATCAAGCGTGTTGCACGGGAGCTCGGCTTTCGGCCGAACGCGTTGGCCCGCAGCCTGACACGCAAGCGCAGCTTCAGCGTTGGCTTGCTGACCAACGATACCTATGGCCGCTTCACGCTGCCGTTGATGGCCGGGATCTCGGAAGGGCTGATTGACCACGGTGTTTCGGTGTTTCTCTGCGCTATCGGAGATAACCCGGACCTGGCGAGGATTCATGTCAATGCGATGCTCGACAAGCAGGTCGACGGCATCATCGCGACCGGCAAGCGCATCGACAAACCGTTGCCAGTGGACCTCACTCGTCTTTCGGTGCCGGTCGTCTATGCCCTGACCGCCGGCCCGAGCAATGCTGTCACCTTGGTGTCGGATGACCGCCAAGGTGCGACGGCAGCCGTGAACCATCTTTTGGCGCAAGGGCGCCGACGTATCGCTCACGTCACCGGCCCATCGGATTTTCAGGTGGTGCACGAACGAGCCTCGGCCTTCGCACAGGCGCTTGCCGAAGTCGGCGCGACGAGCAATGCGAGGATCCTTTTCGGCTCCTGGTCGGAACATTGGGGTCACCAGGCCATCGAGGCTCTTTGGTCCGGCGCCGATAAGCCGGACGGCATTTTCTGCGGCAACGACCAGATTGCGCGGGGCGTGGTGGACGCGCTGCGCGAACGCGGCGTGAGTGTGCCCGATGACGTGTCCGTGGTCGGCTTCGACAACTGGGAGATCGTCGCCAAGGAAACGCGCCCGCCGCTGACGACAGTCGACATGAATCTGAAGGAACTCGGCCGGCAGGCCGGGCTGGCGCTTTTGCGCCTGGTCAATGGCGAGGCGGTCGAAACGGGAGTCTGGAAGCTGCCTTGCAGCCTGATCGTACGCTCGTCTTAGCGAGAGCATGAGCAACCAAAAACGGCCGCCAAAAACCAAGGCCGCAATCGGAGGAGATGCAGATGAAGGGATCCAAGGCAGCCTTGCTCGCCCTCGTTGCCATACAGGCATCGGCCGGCGCAGCCCTGGCGCAGCAGAAGCTGACGATGTGGTCGCGCTCCAGCAGCGAAGCCTTCATGCCGTCATTGGTGAAGGCGTTCAACGCCGCGCACAAGACACAGATCGAACTGCAGATCGTGCCGAATACCGAGATGGTCCAGAAATACGCGATCTCTGCCGCTGGCGGCTCGGCACCCGACCTGCTCTCTCTCGATCTGGTCTATACGCCGGCGTTCGCGGCATCGGGCCAACTCGAAGATCTCACCGATTTGGTCAAGGGGTTCCCCTTCTTCGACCAACTTTCCAAAGCGCATCTCGGAGCAGGTACGTACGAAGGACGTATCTACGGCGTCCCGATGTCGGCCGACGCTTCGGTGATGCTGTGGAACAAAAAGCTGTTCAAGCAGGCGGGTTTGGACCCCCAGAAGGGCCCGACGACCTGGGCCGAGATCGAGGACTATGCCGGCAAGGTCAACGCTATCGGAGGCGACGTCCGCGGCTTCTATTTCTCCGGTGCGTGCGGCGGCTGCAACGCCTTTACCTTCATGCCGCTGGTCTGGGCCTCGGGCGGCGAGATCCTGACTGACGGCGCCAAGAAGGCGACGCTGAATACGCCGCAGATGCGTGATGCGGTGGGGCTCTATCGCAGCCTCGTCGCGAAGGGCTATGTGCCGGAGAGTGCCAAGACCGATACCGGCGCAAACTTCTTCGGCGGCTTCGCGACCGATCGGATCGGGATGTCGCCGATCGGCGCCTTCGCGATCGGCAATCTCGTCAAGAACTACCCCAAGGTCGAGTTCGGCGTGACCTTCCTTCCCGGCAAGACCGGCGGCAAGGCCTCCTTCGCCGGCGGCGACAATTTCGTCGTCACGGCTGGGCGCAAGAACCTGCCGGCGGTCAAGGAATTCCTGACCTTCGTCTACTCGCTGGAAGGCCAGACCCTGCTCGCCAAACTTGGTAGCCTGCCGACGCGGGCCGATGTCGCAGCCGAGGCGGTGAAGGATCTCGACCAGCGCTATCTGACCGCGACGGAAGCCATGAAGATCGGCAGAACGCCGTCTTCCCCGGTCTACAACGACATCGTCAACAGCAGCACAGGCCCGTGGAAGCAGATGCTGAACGAGGTCTTCTTCGGCAACGACGTCGAAGGCTCGCTGATTAAGGCCGAGAAGACGATGCAGTCGATCATCGACCAGTCCGGGAAGTGAGCGCGCGATAGCTCGCTGTCCTCGTCGCTCCGGGCGCTACGCAGCAGCGAGCCGGAGCCCAGAACCGATGCGCCCGATCGGAAGGCTACGGATGACGCTCGACTTCAATTCCGATGATAACCGCTCGGGGTTCCGGGCCGGCCCTGCGGGTCGTCCTGGCATGACGCAGCGCCTGCCGGAGCCCGCCCACCAGACCTCGCCGGATCATTCGAGATGACCCAGCCTGTTCCTACCCTGCAGCGATCCGCCACGCGGCGTGGTGCGCGCCTCCGCCGTCGGCAGATGGCAGGGCTGTTGTTCGTGGCCCCCGCAGTGCTGCTCGTAATCGTGTTCTTTCTCGTCCCGCTCGGGATGGCCTTCTGGATGTCGCTGCACAACTGGCCGCTGCTCGGCCGGCCGCGTTTCATCGGCCTCGCCAACTACGTCAACTTGATGGGCGACCAGCGTTTCTGGAACGCGATGCGTTTCACCGGCTACTACACGGTGGTCGTCACCATCGCGATCTTCGCCGTCGCCTTCCCGCTCGCGCTCTTCGCCGAGAAGGCGCGGCCCATGATCAAGGTCTATCGCACGGCGATCTTCCTGCCCGTTGTGGTCGGGTTCGGTTCGGCGAGCCTGCTCTGGGCCTGGCTGATGAACGTCGATGTCGGGCTGTTCTCGCCTCTTGCGCTTAAGCTCGGGCTGACGGACAGGCCCGTGAACCTCCTGGCCTCCTTCGACAGCACCTTCTGGTCGATCATCGTCATGGTCGTCTGGAAGACGGCCGGCTTCAACATGATCATCCTGCTGACCGGCCTGCAGGGTATTTCCGCGGAAGTGCAGGAGGCCGCGCGCATGGACGGAGCCTCGTCCTGGCAGCGCTTCCGCCGCATCACCCTGCCGCTGATGCGGCGGACCATCGCGCTGGCCTTGATCCTCTCGGTGGCGGGCTCGGTGCTGGCATTCGACCAGTTCTACATCATCGCCGATGGCGGGCCGCAAAACAGCACAGTCACGGCCGTCTACTGGATTTTCAGCCAGTCCTTCGTCTCCTTCCGCCTGGGCTACGGCGCGGCGATGTCGATGGTGCTGCTGGTGATCCTGGTCACGATCAGCGTCGTGCAATTGCGCCTGCTGCGCACGCCGGAGGGCGCGTGATGTCAAATCGCAAGGCAGCCACCGCACGCCGCCGCCTCTTCGCCGTGACGCGCTACCACGCGATCGGGCTCTTCATCTCGCTGCTCTTCATCGCACCGATCGCCTGGAGCGCGCTGGTCTCGTTCAAGCCCTCCTCGGAAGCCGCGCGTCCGCCGCTTCCGCCCTGGCCGGTCGAAGGCTTCAGCACGCAAAGCTACGAGAACCTGGCGAAATACGGCGTCGGCATCTGGACCTATGCCGGCAACAGCCTGACCGTTGCCGCGGCGACCGTTGTCGTCACGGTCATCATCAGCCTGCTCGCGGGCTACGGCTTTTCGCGCTTCAACTTCCCGCTGAAGAACCTCCTATTCGTGCTGATCATCTCGACGGTGATGATCCCGTTCCAGTCGATCCTGACGCCGCTCTTCCTGATCCTGACCAAGCTCGGCCTGCAAAACACGCTGCCCGGCATCGTCCTGATCTATGTGACGCTGCATCTGCCGTTCTCGATTTTCATGATGCGCAACGCCTTCGACGCCGTGCCGAAGGAGATCGAGGATGCCGCCCGCGTCGATGGCGCCTCGGTCCTGCTGATGCTGCGCCGGGTGATGCTCCCGTTGGTGCTGCCGGGCGTGGCGACGGTCGCGATCTTCGCCTTCCTCGCCTCGTGGAACGAGTTCCTGGCGGCGCTGATCCTGCTGACCGATCAGAAGAAATACACCCTGCCGGTGATGATGGCGGCGGTCCGTTCCGGGCAGTTCGGTAGCATCGACTGGGGCGCGGTGCAGTCCGGCGTGATGCTGATGATGGCGCCCTGCCTCGCCCTCTTCCTGCTGCTGCAGCGCTATTATATCCGCGGGCTCACCGCGGGCGCCGTCAAGTGAACGCCACGACATCAACAGAAGCGGTGACGCCATGACTTCTCACGACCAGCCCAAGGCCAGCGGCTTCAGGCCCCCTGCCGTTCCCGATGTCGACGTGCACGGCTTCTGGGGAGCACGCATCGATGCGGTCGCCGATCGCACGGCGATGATCCTCTACGACCGCTGCGTCGCCGCCGGCATGTTCGACCAGATCGACCCGACGCGGCCGGTGCCGGAGGTGAAGATGCCCTGGCACCTTCGCTCGGACGGCACGCCTGACACGGTCAACGTCCAGATGTTCTGGGACTCCGATGTCGCCAAGGTGATCGAGACCGCAGCCTATGCGCTCTATCGCAAGCCCAATGCCGATCTGGAGGCGAAGATGGATGCAATCATCGAGATGTTCGCGGGCCTCCAGCAGCCCGACGGCTACATGAACTCCTGGTTCGTCCGGATGCAGCCGGGCCAGCGCTGGACCAATCTGCGCGATTGTCACGAACTCTATTGCGCCGGCCATCTGATGGAGGCGGCGGTGGCCTATTGCCATGCCACCGGCAAACGCAGGCTGCTGGACGTGATGTGCCGCTATGCCGATCATATCGACGCGACCTTCGGGGCCACACCCGACAAGAGGCCCGGCTATTGCGGACATGAGGAGATCGAGCTTGCGCTGGTCCGGCTCGGCCGCGCCACCGGCGAGCAGCGCTATCTCGACTTGGCCCGCTATTTCGTCGAGCAGCGTGGCCAGCAGCCGCACTATTTCGATGTCGAGGCAGCGGCTCGCGGCGTCGATCCGGCGCAATGGCGCCACAAGACCTATCTTTACAACCAGTCACATCTGCCGGTGCGCGAGCAGGGCAAGGTCGTCGGCCATGCGGTCCGGGCTATGTATCTCTATTCGGGGATGGCCGATGTCGCGACCGAGTTCGGTGACGATAGCCTGACGGATGCACTCAACCGGCTCTGGGAGGATCTGACGTCGAAGCAGATGTATGTCACGGGCGGCATCGGCCCGGCGGCCAGCAACGAAGGCTTTACCGACTATTACGACCTGCCCAACGAGAGCGCCTATGCCGAGACTTGCGCGGCGGTGGCGCTGGTGATGTGGGCGAGCCGTATGCTCGGACGCGGACCCGACCGGCGCTATGCCGACATCATGGAACAGGCGCTCTATAACGGCGCCCTTTCGGGTCTCTCCATCGACGGCTCGCGCTTCTTCTACGATAATCCGCTGGAGAGCCGCGGCGGCCACCACCGCTGGACCTGGCATCGCTGCCCCTGCTGCCCGCCCAACATCGCCCGCACGGTTACGGCCATAGGCAGTTATATGTATGGCGTTTCGGCGGACGGCATCGCCGTACATCTCTACGGTGCCAGCACGGCGCGCCTCAGCGTCGGCGCGACGCGCGTGATACTCACGCAGGTCACGAACTATCCGGCTGACGGAAAAGTGGCGGTCACCATCGGGCTGGAGCGGCCCGCGCAGTTTACCTTGTTCCTGAGAGTGCCCAGTTGGTGTGACCAGGCCGCCGTCACGCTGAACGGCGAGGCCCTCGCGATAACGGGAAAGGATGACGGCTATGTGCATCTGTCGCGCGAATGGAAGGATGGCGATCGGCTCTCGCTCGACCTGCCGATGCCGGTGCGCGCGCTCCATGCCCACCCGGCGGTCAAGGCCGATCTGGGCCGGGTCGCAATCGCGCGCGGCCCGCTGATCTATTGCGCCGAGGAGGTCGACAATGTCGCCGACCTCAACGCTCTCGTCGTGCCGGCAGACCTTTCGGCTGCAAAGACGGTTCCGGTTCCCGATCTCGGCGGGGCGATGGCCATCGATCTGCAGGTGCTGCGCGAGCAGTGGCCGCGACGGGAAGGACGGCTCTACGATGCGCATCCGCCGGATTATGCCGCCACGACGGCGCGCCTCGTGCCCTATCACCTCTGGGACAATCGCGATCCCGGCGAGATGCTGGTCTGGATCAGGAGCGGCCGGTGAGCGCGCAACACAGCCAGGCACCAGACAAGGCCACCATCGAACTCAAGGGCGTTCGCAAGAGCTTCGGCTCGGTCGACGTCATTCATGACCTCGACTTAAAGATCGCAGGCGGCGAGTTTATCGTTTTCGTCGGCCCGTCCGGCTGCGGCAAGTCGACCCTGCTGCGCATGATCGCAGGGCTTGAGGAGGTCACGGACGGCGACATCCTAATCGCAGGCCGCGACGTCACCGATCTCGACCCGGCCAAGCGCGGCATCGCCATGGTCTTCCAATCCTATGCGCTCTACCCGCATATGAGCGTCCGCGAGAACCTTGCCTTTGGACTTGAGATCGCCCGAACGTCGGCCGCGGAAATCAAGCGGCAAGTCGAGGCGGCGGCCGAGATCCTCAAGATCGGGCCATTGCTGGACCGCCGGCCGGGCCAGCTCTCGGGTGGTCAGAGGCAGCGCGTCGCGATCGGGCGCGCGATCGTGCGCAAGCCGCTGGTCTTCCTGTTCGACGAGCCGCTGAGCAATCTCGACGCCGAGCTGCGCGTCAGCATGCGCGTCGAGATTGCGCGGCTGCATCGCGAGCTCGGCAATACGATGATCTATGTCACACACGATCAGACCGAGGCGATGACGCTCGCCGATCGCATCGTGGTGCTCCGTGACGGCAGGATCGAGCAAGTCGGTTCGCCGCGGGAGGTTTACGAGAACCCTGCCAACCTCTTCGTCGCCGGCTTCATCGGATCGCCGCGCATGAACATTATTGACGGAATCTGCCTGGCGGCGAACCGCCTCAGCATTGCGGGAACGGAGATCGAACTTGATCGACCCCTGCCTGCCGCTCCGCAGGAAGCGATCAAGCTCGGCATCCGCCCCGAGCACTGGCTGATTACGGACAAGCAAGCTGACGCGCTGCCGGCACAGGTCGAGTTCGCGGAATATCTCGGCAGCACGCAATACGTACATTGCAGGCTTGCTAACGGCGAGCTTGTGACGATCGAGCAGCGCGGCGGGACGGATGCCAAGCCTGGCGAAGGTCTATGGTTGAACTGCCACCAGGCTGCCCTGAAGATTTTTTCGATGTCCGGAGAGGCAAGGAGACGTGTTCCAGCACCAATTGAATGAGCTGCCATATTACCGGGCATGTGCCGGATAACGTCCGAATTCTCGGTTCGCCAAGGGCATGCCTAAGAAGTCCGCTCTCTCGGTCCGCTGTTCGTGGCGGTCGAGCCATCGAAGGCCAGTGCCCCCGCATTCATGTTCCCGATGTCGTATGTCTTGTAGCCCCATGTTGATGTCTCGAAGTTTCTGGGCGCCGGCCCCGATATGAATACGGCATAGATCGGCGTCTGGACCGTACTCGCTTTCCTGCTGCCCCGTAGCGGTAATCCCGACCGCGGCTCCAACCGATCGCCAGCCCCTCGTAAGGGGCGCTGCACGAGTGTTTCCTTCCTGAACTTTACGATTCTTTGGCGCCAGCGCACCAATCCTTGTGTCCTGCGAACGAAAGAACGGCTGGCTGGTTGGCGCCGCTTTGAATTGCGGCACACGCAATCCACCTATGAAGCTTGGCAATAAGGCAGAGCATAAAAAACAAGCGATATCAAATGGTTAATTGTCTTTTTCGCGCAGCGTCTGGGTCTTCTTTGCCAAGGAACAGTCGGCCATCGGCATCGTTGGTCGGGAAGTGGATGCGACGCATCCGCTACCACCAGAAACCAATGGAGTGAGCAAATGGCTAATCAGTCAGAACGTGGCTTCGCGTCCATGGATGACGACAAGCAGCGGGATATCGCCTCTAAGGGTGGCCAGAGTGTGCCGGCCGAAAAGCGCAGCTTCTCTCAGGATCACAAACTGGCCTCCGAGGCCGGCCGCAAGGGCGGCGAGCATAGCGGAGGAGGCAATCGCCAGCAGCAGGCTCGCGATGACGACCGAAACCAGCAGGGCAGTGGTGGTCAGCGCGGGGGCTCAGGGAACTTCGCCAAGGACCGCGAGCGCGCCTCTGAAGCCGGGCGTAAGGGCGGCCAGCATTAACTCAGCTGCACATGCTGATCTGCTTTGGCGAGCTCGGGCTTGGCCCCAAGCACTAAAGCCAATTCAGTTCAGCAGGTGAAACCAACTTGGCCCCGTCAGCTCCGGCTGGCGGGGTCATTTTTGTGTCTGGTTGCGTTTGATCGCTTTTTCATCGTCACCAGCGGACCGGCCTGGCACGATCGCTTCCCGGCATGACTTCGCCAATGTCGGCCTAGGACGACTTCTCCGGCAAGGAACGGTCGTCGATTATTTCGTCGCCTATGCGCAGAAGATCGCGGCGCGGATCAGATCGGCACCACGGCGAGATAGGTCTACGAGGCTCTTAGTGATCAGCGCCCCATCGGCCCCGAAGGCGAGGCGATGATTGCGGAAATGGCGCTCGTCGCGGGATGCGGAATGGAGCGATGGACGTCAGGGGATGGTCCGGATGTTGTGGTCGGCGCCATCGGGTATGGGATCATCAGCGCGCCGGCGCGAAGGCGGCGAAACCACAGGCTTGAGAAACGGGTGCGCTCGAAACAACTCAGCAGTCCCGATGCCGGGAAAACTGGCATCCTGATATTGGTGACCGATCAAGCCTGATGAAAAGCTGCCAGCGATCGCCGTATGCTGGAAAGGTGGGCACCCGCCTACAAGGGGCCCTCGATGGCTGGTGTGGGAGCCCCTCTCCAAGTCACGCGGTATACGGCTCCCTGCCTCACTGACTGCACAGCTGCGGGCCGGAGGGCAACGAGGCATGTGCCGCCAGTGTGCCGCACTGAAGGATAGATAATCCCGTTGAGGCCCGCCGCGCGAGCGCTGTCGGCGAGCGCGTTTCCGATCGGATAGGCCTTGGCCTTTTCGGGGTTGAGTGAGGGATGGTCAGGCATCTGCCGAAGATCGAGGAACTCGCCGGCAAGGCTACAAAACATTTCCGCATAATCGACGGTGGCATTGTAGTCACCCGCGTCAGCGAGCGCGTTCGTCAGGTGATACCCGACTTCCCGGAGGCATGTGGCCACGTCGAGGGCTGCATACCAAGCGCCGCGCTCGGCTCCATTGAAACGGTTGGGCTGCTGCGGCTTGGCGTAGGCGAAAGATGCGTTGATGAAGTGAGCGTGGGGAACGTCATAGACAAGCTCGTTGGCGGCCAATCCAGAAATACCGCGATCCTGTGCAGTCAGTCGGGTACTCGTCGCTCCTTCGATCTCGGCGAGAGCTTGGAGTTCGTCCTCATTGTCGACCAGCGGGATGAGTACCGCCGCTCGCAAACGAGCCGTCGTCACCAGCCGGATCGTCTTGGAGAACGCCTCGGTGACGATCGGCACGCCATCGATCGACAATCACAAGCCTCCGCGAACCGCATCGACATATCGCCGCACTTCCAGCATCTGCGGAATTCCGCCTTTCAGCATCGAGTCGATCGGACTCAATCGACCAAAAAGAGGTCCTTTGTTTTCGAGCTTGGGCCAGAGATCGGCCATGTCGTCGGCAAACAGGAGGTGAAGCCCCTTATAGATGCCGACCATCGCAGAAATGCGCGTGAGTTGGTCCTGGCTGAGGGACTTGTCCTTTCCCTCCTGCTTCAGACGTTCCCAAGTGCTCGTCGATACGTCGAGCAGCGCTGCCGCTTGCTGACCCGTGAGCCCCCAGTGCTCGACGAGACGCTTGTAGGCCTTGAGCGCTACCTTCGAGAGCCTGGTACGATCGGACTCAACAGAGAAGTCCTGTCGCTCCGGCAGGGCGGGAATGGGGATCGCAGCTGCTAGCATGGCTTTCTCCATCATTTAATGGTACTTCCATACATCAAATGATGGAGACTTGTCGAGATTGCAAGTGAGATTCCGCGACCGGCGCTACGCGGCCTTTCTCCGCCGAGGTGCTACGTCCTTGATTTCACGTTTCTCATATGGCGACTGTCTCGCTATGACAGCGGCGGAGCGGGCCAAGCTATCGGCAACCGTGCAGTAGCGCCCTGACATTGGCATCGCCAACAAGCGGACCTTTCGGGCTGGGCTGCCGATAATCATTCAGACAAACACTTCTTCGCTTGCTATCCATCAATATATCCGGCATCTTGGATATATGGATAACTCTCAAGCCATATCTGCTATGGCCGCCTTGGCGCAGCCGACCCGGCTGGACACGTTCAAGCTGCTGGTCAACCGCGAACCCGAAGGAGTACCCGCGGGCGAACTCGCACGGCTGATCGACGTCCCCCAGAATACGATGTCAGCACATCTTGCCATCCTGGCGCGAGCGGGCCTGATCGTGGGAGAGCGGCAAAGCCGCTCGATCATCTACCGCGCCGACCTGGAAGGCTTCCGGGGCGTGATCGCCTTCCTGCTGAAGGATTGCTGCGGCGGCCGCGCGGATCTCTGCCAGCCGCTCATAGACGAACTCGTTCCCTCCTGCCCCTGAAAGCGCGGATCCTGGACGTCACCATCTATCACAACCCGCCTGCGGTACGTCTCGCAAGGCGCTCGCGATGCTCCAGAGGACGGCGGCTTCATGTTCGAGCGGTGGGGTTGCCATGAGGGGCGGCCCTAGTCCGCGACCACCTTGAGAGGGAAGGCCCCCACCACATGACCGATCTTCCGAACGTCGACCTAGATAGCCTCGCCGCGCCCGATCTCGCCCGGCTGGAGCCGGCGGAAAGGGCGTCGCATCCCCCTCGCATCCTACTGCTCTACGGGTCGCTTCGGACGCGCTCCTACAGCCGCCTGCTAATCTTGGAGGCCGAGCGCATCCTCCGCCACCTCGGCGCCGAGACACGAGTGTTCGATCCCGCTGGCCTGCCGATGCCGGACAGCGTGCCGGCGGACCATCCCAAGGTGAAGGAGCTGCGCGAGCTGGCGTTATGGTCGGAAGGCCAGGTCTGGTGCAGCCCTGAGCGGCACGGCACGATATCGGGCGTATTCAAGAGCCAAATCGACTGGATACCGCTGGAGCTCGGCTCCGTCCGTCCGACGCAGGGGCGAACGCTGGCGGTGATGCAGGTCTCGGGCGGCTCGCAGTCGTTCAATGCGGTCAACGCGCTGCGCGTCCTTGGGCGCTGGATGCGGATGTTGACCATCCCCAACCAATCCTCGGTCGCCAAGGCTTATCAGGAGTTCGAGGAGACGGGCCGGATGAAGCCGTCCGCCTACTACGATCGAGTCGTCGACGTGATGGAGGAGCTCGTCCGCTTCACGCTGCTGACCCGCGACCGTTCGGATTACCTGACGACCCGCTACAGCGAGCGGAAGCATGTTGCCGAGGCGTCAGTAGCCTCTTTATAGCGACCGGAGCCAGGACGCCGAGAACGCAACAGCTGCGCCAGTTCCAGACATTGGGCATCGCCGCGAAGCGGACGCTCCGGATCAGTTCGGCCGTGTCAGATGAGGACCCATCTCGGCCCACGCGATTGGTCCGTACCGAACACGCGACGATGCTCGTACCTACGCGTTCCATTACATTCTACAATGCCGTTCATTCCGGGTCTCGCGTGGGCGGCTTCGCGTCGGTGAAAGTGCCCTCCTACGCCCCAAGCGGGACCAGATCGCTTGCATCGGTCGTTTGCGCCATCCTAGGATCGCGGCATTGGAATTGCAGTGGCGCTGCCTGTGCAGCTTTTCCATCGCCTCGAACGAGGAATCACGGCATGAAGCGTCGGACGTTTCTGGCTGTTGCTGCCGGCGCCGCGGTCTCCGCTATGGCCAGGCCGGCACTCGCGCAGCGCGCCAGAGTGCTGAAATTCATCCCGGAATCCGATGTCGCGATCGTCGACCCGGTCTGGACGACGGCGACGGTCACGCGCAATCACGGCTATCTCGTTTTCGACACGCTCTACGGCCAGAACGCCAATTACGATTTCGAGCCCCAGATGGTCGCCGGCCATACCGTTGAGGACGACGGCAAGACCTGGCGATTGACGCTGCGGGAAGGCCTGCGCTTCCATGACGGCGAACCGGTCCGGGCGCAGGATGTGGTGCCGAGCGTGCGCCGCTTCGCCGCCCGCGATGCTTTCGGCCGCGCCCTGATGGACGCGACGGACGAGCTCTCGGTCCAATCCGACCGCGTCGTGAAGTTCCGGCTGAAACGCCCCTTCCCGCTGCTGCCGGCGGCGCTCGGCAAGACCGGCACCTCGATGCCCTGCATCATGCCGGAGCGCTTCGCCGTCACCGACCCGAACAAGCAGGTCACCGAGATGATCGGCAGTGGGCCGTTCCGCTTCAAGGCCGACGAACGCATCCCGGGCGCACTGACCGTCTATGAACGGTTTGCCGACTATGTTCCGCGTGCGGATGGCTCGGCCACCTTCACCGCGGGCCCGAAGCAGGTTCATTTCGACCGCATCGAATGGCGCATCATTCCCGACCCGCAGACGGCGGCCAATGCGCTCTCCAATGGCGAGGTCGACTGGTGGCAGAACCCGACGCCGGATCTGCAAGGCACCCTCAAAGGCCGCTCAGGCCTCAAGCTAGAGGGGCTGGACCCGGCCGGCGGCATCGGCTGCCTGCGCTTCAACGCGCTGCATCCGCCCTTCGACAATCCGGCGATCCGGCGGGCGCTGCTCGGCGCCATCGACCAGGCTGAGTGCATGACGGCGGTCGCCGGCGACGAGCGCTCGCTCTGGAAGGATCATGTCGGCGTTTTCAGCCCGGACACGCCGATGGCGACGACGGCGGGGACGGAGATCCTTGTCGGCAAGCGCGATTTCGCCGCCGTCAAGCGCGCACTGGAAGCGGCCGGCTACAAGGGCGAGCGTGTCGTGCTGCTCGACCCGACCGACTATCCCTCGACCCATGCGCTCGCCGCGGTGGCGGCCGATGCCCTGCAGAAATCCGGCGTGAATGTCGAGCTGGTCTCGACCGACTGGGGCACGGTCGTCCAGCGCCGCGCCAGCCGCCAACCGGTCGACAAGGGTGGCTGGAGTATCTTCTTCACTTATCTGAACGGCACCAATAATTTCGACCCGGCGAGCCAGCTCGGCATCCGCGGCAATGGCGACCAGGCCTGGTTCGGCTGGCCGAAATCACCGCGCCTCGAAGAACTCAGGCTCGACTGGTTCGCCTCCAAGGATCTCGCGTCCCAGAAGGCGATCTGCGCCGAGATTCAGAAGCAGTTCTTCATCGACGTGCCCTATATCCCGCTCGGCGCCTACTATGAGAAGACGGCCTATCGCGGGATCGCGGGCATGCGGATCGGTTTCGCTCAATTCTACGACGTCAGGCCGCTGTGACTCAGTCCAAGATCCGGATCGCCGTTCTCCAGTTCGCGCATGAGACGGTGACGTTCCTCCCCAACGACACGACGCTGGAGGATTTCATCTATCCAGGCTCCCCGGCCTCCGGCGAAGCGCTGCTCGCCACCGACCCCAAGGGCTACATGGGTGGCTTCGTGCAGGTCGCCCGTGAGTTTGCAAATGTCGAGCTCGTCGGCATCACCTCGCCGCTCTGGCCCCGCACCGGAACCGGCTCGGGCTGGGTGACCGAGGACGCCTATGAGCATTTCATGGGCATCATGATCGCGGAGCTGAAGGCGCAGCCGCAGTTCGACGGCGTCTATCTCGCGCTCCATGGCGCGCTCGCGGTGCGCGGCGTGCCACGGCCGGAGGCCGACATCGCCAGGCGTGTCCGCGAGGTCGTCGGCAACAAGGCCTTTATCACCGCGACTTTCGATCCGCATGGCAACGAGGACGAAGCCTTCCTCGAACAGGCCGACATGGCGTTCTGCGTGAAGTATTTCCCGCATTACGACATGCATCTGCAGGGCGAGCGCGCGGCGCGCATGCTGGTCCGGGCGATCCGCGGCAGCTTCAAGCCGGTGCATCGCACCCTGCGCATCCCGATCATCGCGCCGACCGTGGTGATGTGGACCGGCGCCTCGCCCTGGTCCGACCTGATCCAGCGCGCGCTGATCTGGGAGGCGCGCGAGCCCGACGTCTTCGTCAACGTCTTCTTCGGCTTTCCGTGGTCCGACGTTCCCGATGCCGGCATGTCGCTCCAGGTGCTGACCAACGACGATCCCGATCTCGCCGAGCGCATCATCCGCGACATGGCGGAATGGACCTGGCGCCGCCGCCACGCGCTGCTGGACACCGTCAGGATCTACAAGGCGAAAGAGGCGGTCGCGCTCGCCCGCGCGGCGGTTGCCGAAGACAAAGGCCCCGTCCTGCTCGCCGATTACAGCGACCGCTCCGGCTATGCGACATGGCTTCTCCAGGAGATCGTCGCACAGAAGCTCGAACGCACGCTGATCGCGACGATCGCCTCCCCCGAGACGATCCGATCGGTGATCGGGTCCGGCGCGAAGCCGGGCGATGCGTTCGATGCGGAGATCGGCGGCCTCTTCGATGAATCGGCCGGGGCACCAGTCCGCATCTCCGGCACGCTGCGCTCGGTCGGGCCGGCGACGACCGCGCGCGGCCATGGCAGGGACTGGGTCTGCGTCGAATTCGGCAAGGGCAACCTGCTGGTGCTCAGCCCCTATCTCGTCCAGATCATCGAGCCTTCGGAGCTTTGGCAGCTCGGGCTCGCGCCGAATGAGTTCGACGTGATCGCGATCAAGTCGCGCGTCCATTTCCGTCGCGGCTTCGACGATAGCGGTTTCACGCCGACCATCATCCTCGTCGAGCCGCCCGAGCCCTTCGTGGGTACCGTTCATCTCGATGCTCTGTCCTACGAGAATCTCACGCTGAAGGATTATTATCCCTATGGCAGCCCGAGCTTCTCACCGGAAGGCTGAGGAACAAGGTGGCGGAGAGGCCCCAGTTGCTAACATTCGCGCTCCGCTCGAAAGCAGACCTTCAGCCGCCTTGAGTTCGAAAAAATGATCGGATTAGCCTAGCCGACGAGCCACGGAAAAGGCAGCAGGCCAGGAGGCGCGGCCGTCTATCGATGTTGGGCGGCTCGTCGAAGCGCAGCTCGAACTTCTTCGCCGCGGCGGGATACACGCCGGAGATCAGGCCGCGGATGGCAAGCGCGTCAGGTTGCTGCAGCCTGGGCGCTCAGCTTCTCGACGATCGGACGCACGAAGGACGGGATTACGCCCTTCTTGATCAGGCTCTGCGCGATGAAGCGTGCGACCAACGGCTTGTTCCGGCGCGGAGCAATCCCAAGCGCCGCTCAGGCCTCGGCTTCTAGCTTCGCATAGAAACCGGCCTCCATCGCATCGAGCTGCGCACCGTCGTTCGATCGTTACGCCAACTCGGGCTATGGGCACGGACGTTCTCGCATTTCAGATGCCGGAAATCCGATATGAATACAGTTCAAACGACGATCTGCGCCCTGAAGGCAGCAGCCCACACGCTACGATCCTGCAAATAGATGCGGTATCGGGAGGGAAGACCGTCGTGGTCTACCCTTCCCATCAGCTTATCCGTTTTGACCGAAGCAAGCTCGGGTGTGAGACAGCGGCCCCATCTCCCGCCAGTTGGTTCGCCAAGCGAAGCTCTACCTCGATCTTTACCGTTGCGCCGATCAATCGCTTCAGGGGCCGATCGGGAGACGTCCGAAGCCAGACACGGCCCGCCCACTGCAGAAAGCCGTCACGAGCGACCCATCGTTTGGCAAATGGCACGACGGCACGGAGATTGTGGCTGCCGTATGCGTGACGGCATCGAGATCGATTTCGCACCAGGTGGGGCGCAGGAGCAAACAGGTCATCGTCCAAATGCTCCATCGCTCAGAGACGAAGAAGGCCGACGCCGTTCCCGATATCGATCCGCGTCCCGAATTTCGCGGAATAATCCCTGAAGCGACTAAGAATCCGGTCCGCATCGGCTTCGGAAGCGAGTTCCGGTGCCAGGCGTTGTTCCAGGATATCATTCGTGGCGGACTCGCTGCCGCCGATGACGACTGGATGGAAGCAGATGCCGGAGAGCTCGCCGCTTTCGCCGAAGGAGCAGAGGCCGATCACGCTCTCCCATACTTCCCGGGCCAGCCATGGCGATTTCTCGGATCTGACGTGGAAGATGAAATTGCCGAGGCCGTAGAAGATCGGCCGACCGCGATAGATCTCGACGGGCTGAAGAACGGGCGCGCCGTGGCTGACGAACATGGCCGCACCGGCATCGATGCAGGTCTTCGCAACGGCCCCGACCCAATCGGGAACCTGGTACCAGTCCGGCGCCCAGTGATGATGATGCAGATAGGCGATGACGAGGTGGCCTTGCTCGGCCGCCGCCGCGATGGCGGCGGTGTGCCGGGCGATGTCGCCGGCATCGATCTTCACATGCCGGCCGAACCTGTCGGAACGCCTGAAGATCGCGCGGGCGATGCTGATCTCGGTTTCGGGATCGAGGTCTGGCGCATCGTCGGGCTGGCTGTCGTTGCGGAGATCCATGATCGTGTAGCCGACCTTGTCGCGGACCCTGCGCAACTGGTCGAACGCATCAGCATCGACATCGACGACCTTGCTGAGTTTCAGGCGGTTGACACCCGGACGCTCGGGACGCCCGTCGACGGAATCGCTCGCATACATGAAATCGGGCCCCGGACCGCCATCCATGGCCACGAGCGCCACCTTGCGGCCGGCGAATGCTCCCTTGGCTGCCCGGCCCGCCGCCGTGTGATTGCGCCCGATGCCGGCATGCAGGAAGCCGCGCCTGTCGACCTCCTCCAGAGTCGACAGAATACCGGACGGACCCAGATCGAAGGCATGATTGTTCGACAGAGACAGCGCCTGGAAGCCAAGCTCCTGCAGCGTGTCGAGTACGACCGGCTGGCTGCAACCGAAAACTCCTCCCTTCAGCGGCCATCCGCCATGGCTCCCGAGGATCGTGCTTTCGAAATTGGTGAACGGCAGGTCGGCGCGGCCGAGCACCTCCCGGACGCCTCGGAAGCCCGGCTTATCCACGCCGCGGATATCGTGCTTGATGAGCGACTGCCCGGTGACGGCGATCGTGAACATGTTCGTCATGACAAAGCTTCTCCTGCGCCGCGAAATGCCGCAGCGTGAAACGAAGTTGGTGGATGGGATGCTGGGAACCGTTGCGAGCGGCGCTTCGGACTTGTTGCCGCGTCAGTGCGTGAAACGCCGGGGACGCGCGTCGATCAGAGTTCGGGTGTAAGGGTTTCGTGAATGGACGAAGATGAAGTCCGCTGGGCCTTTGTCTTCGATCTTGCCGTCCTTGAAGATGTAGATCGCGCTGCAGAGCTGCTGCACAAGCGCGAGATCATGTGAGATGAAGAGCATCGCGATGCCCCGCTCGGTAACATTCTCCCGCAGGAGGGCGACGATCTCCGCCTGAACGGAGACGTCCAGCGCCGAGGTCGGCTCGTCGGCGACGATGATCCGTGGGCTGGCGAGGAGCGCGCGCGCGATGCAGATGCGCTGCTTCTGCCCGCCCGACAACTGATGCGGATATCGGGCGAGCAGGCTGCGCGCGAGCCCGAGTCTGTCCATCATCGTGGCTACGTCCGGCCGTTCGCTCCCTGGCCTGACGGTGCCGAAGCGGACGCTTTCCTGCAGTGTCGCGCCCACCGACATGCGCGGGTTCAGCGATACCGCTGGATCCTGGAAGATCATCTGGACCTTGCCCAGCAATCCGTTGCGCGCCCCGGAGCGCGCGATATCGAAGGCGGTGCCGTCGATTTCGAGCGTGCCGTCGCCGGCGGTTTCCAGGCCTGCGATGATCCGGCCCATCGTGCTCTTGCCGCTGCCGCTCTCCCCGACGATCCCGGTGATCGCGCCGTGCTCCAGCGCGACGGTGACATCCTGCAGCGCAGGTTTCCCGTGTCCCTTGCGGAACCAGGCTAGCGAACGCCTGTGAAAGGTTTTCTTGATGCCGCTTGCGAGGAGGATCGGCGGCGTCCCCGCAAGCTCATGCCGCGCCTGCGGCTGCGGGCTTTTCGGGTTCTCGCCGGCTTCCTGCCGCGTTTCGGGATCGGACAGCCGTAACCGCGGTACGGCCGCGAGCAGGCTGCGTGTGTACGGCTCCCGGGGCGCATCCAGGAGTGAGGACGTCACCCCGTGCTCCACGACCCGCCCGTGCCGCATCACGACGACCCGGTCGGTGATGTCGGAGACGACCCCCATGTCATGCGTCACGAGAACAATCGACACCCGGGTTTCATCGACGAGCTCGCGCAGGAGGTTGAGGATCTGCTTCTGCACCGTCGCGTCGAGGGCGGAGGTCGGCTCGTCCGCGATGATGATGTCGGGAGATCCGGCCAACGCGATTGCGATCACGACGCGCTGGCGTTGTCCGCCGGAGAACTGGTGAGGATAGCTGTGATAGCGCTCGCCAGCGTCGGGGATGCCGACACGGATCAAAAGGTCGATGGCGCGGATGCGCGCGTCCTGGCGCGAGATGCCGTCGTTCGTGGCCCGGATCGTCTCTTCGAGCTGAGGGCCGACTGCCATCAGCGGATCGAGCGATGCGGTATGGTCCTGGAAGATCGCGGATATCCTGCGTCCTCTGATCCGTCCCCACGACCGGCTGTCCGCGGCGTCGAGCGCCTCGCTGTCGAACAGGATCGTGCCGCCCATCCTATCGAACTCGGCCGGGAGCAGGCCGAGGATGGCGTTGCCGAGCGTCGACTTGCCGGCTCCGGACTCGCCGATCAGGCCAAGAACCTCGCCACGATGAAGATCCAGGCTGACATCCTGCAGGATCGTCGCCGCACCGGACTCTCCCCGATGCTTCAGGGTGAGTCCTCGCACCGCGTCAGCACCTTGCCGTCCGGCGTCGTGAAATAGCATGCGTCCTCGTAGTGGAGGGGAGTGCCATCCTCCAGCGAGTAGGAGACCGTGGATAGGCCGGGCTTGTTTTGCCAGACGATGATCGTAGAGCGGGCTCCCTCAATATCCTGGCACTGTTCACGATAGAGCTCGCGGCGGGTGGTTGGCTGGCGCCGAGACGGCACGGCGTGACTTGGAGGGGTAGCCATGCGGACACCTCACGCGAACCACTGATGGCGATTCAACCATTCTACACGCTGGCGGGTTCCGCTGGGAACGATTCGCCCTGTCGTCGGTTGGCGACTCGTTTCGTTGCGGAGTCGCATGGATGGGTACGCGTCGCGTTCTCAGGGCCGGGCCGGGTGTCGATACCGTGAGGGGGCCGCTCACCCGGCGCCGGAAGCCCGAACGCGATCTGTTTTCCGATCCGATGCCCGAGCGCGTCGAACCCTGTTTGGCGCTGCTGACGGACGAGGTGCCGGCCGGTCCGGATTGGGCCTTCGAGGTGAAATGGGACGGCTATCGCCTGGCGATCCACATCGTCGGCAAGCGGGTCCGGATCATCACGCGCGGCGGCCATGACTGGACGCCGCGCTTTCCGACGATCGCGCGTGATGCGCTGAGCCTTGGCGTGGACAGCGCCATCCTCGACGGTGAGGCCGTGGTGCTCGACAAGCACGGTACTTCCGATTTCGGCGCTCTGCAAAAGGCTCTCGGTGGCCGCGGCGGCAAGCGGTTGGCCTCGGAGGCCGTCCTTTATGCCTTCGACCTGCTTTATCTGAACGGCCATGACCTGCGCCCGATGCCGCTGAGCGATCGGCGCGAGATGCTGGAGGATCTCCTCCTGGCCGAGCCTCATGGCTCGATCCGGTTGAGCGAAGAGATCGACGCCGATGGCGGTCCATTCATGAAGCTCGCCTGCGAGATGAAGCTTGAAGGCATCATCGCCAAGCGCCGCGATGCGCCCTATCGATCGGGACGCGGCGGCGATTGGCTGAAGATCAAATGCAGCCGGTCGGAGAGCTTCGTCATCGTCGGCTATGAACCGTCGACGATCGCCCTGGGCGGGATCGGCCAGCTGCTGCTCGCCGCGAGGCAGGGCGACCACCTGGTCTATGTCGGCGGCGTCGGCACCGGCTTCACCGTTGAAACTGGCGCAGCGCTGCGCAAGGCGATGGACAGGCTCATTATAGGGAAGCCGGTGATCGACATGACCGGCCGCAGGCGCTCCTATCGCTGGCTCACGCCCGCGCTTGTCGCCGAGATCCAGTTTCGGGGCTGGACCGATGACGGCAAGCTGCGTCACGCCTCCTACAAGGGCCTGCGCGAAGAAGCAGACGAGGCGACGGTCTACGAGATGAAGCCGCAGCGACCGCCGGTAGATTTAGACCGATAAGGTCCGTCGACCGCCGAGAATGATCTGACCGCTTCGGAACCCGGCACCCTCGTGCCAGTTCATGGTCTGCGGCCGTCGCAGCACCCCTTCGACGGTCGCGGTGCAATCCTTGCCAGGGTGACCACCAGAAGCGAGCCGGCGTTTCACCCCAGCCGGCTCGCTTCTTTTTGCCCTCGATCGGAGGCGCGAGATCAGTTCGATCATCAACCGCTGCGTCCAAACGAACGGAGAGTGGTTGAGAAACGGAATAATTGCTCGTCTGAGACCACTGTCGGCAGCATAGCTAAAATCGCCGCCAAAAAAGAAAATGCGTATCTGAGAAAATATAATTTGGATCTTCGGGCGAGTTGGGCTAGGTATGTCTTCATCGAGATTGCTTGGACGGCCGTTGTTATTTTCGCGCTTTGGCGCGACTCTGATGAACTCCCCCTTTCGAAATCGTTCTGAACTCGCCAGACATTTTGTCGGCGAGCGACAGGTCTTGCCAAAAGGAGGGTTTCTTATGACCACCGGCACAGTGAAATGGTTCAATTCCACCAAGGGTTTCGGCTTCATTCAGCCCGACGACGGCAGCCAGGATGTGTTCGTGCACATCTCCGCCGTCGAACGCGCTGGAATGCGGGACCTGCAAGAAGGCCAGAAGCTTGGATACGAAGTCGCGCGCGACAATCGTTCCGGCAAGATGGCTGCGGAACAGCTCCAGACTGCGTGACCTGGCAATTGCTGCTGTTGACCACGGATGTACTGGCACCAGCGACGATAGCCACTCGAAAGGCCGGGCATTTGCTCGGCCTTTATTGTTTTTAATCTAACCGCAAATGGAAATCATTGTGATCGAACTATCAAAGCAGCGCCTAACAGCCGACAATCAGTTCTTGAAGATCCAGACACGATCCCTGTCTCACGCAAGGATTGTCTCCGAAACGGAGAGGCTGACTCAGCAGCGATCTGACAACATGATCAAGCTGCGCGGGCTGCGCCTGGCAAAAGAGGCCTCCGATAGACGGGCGGCGCTCGCAGCACCAGTCAATTTGAAGTCACGGCGCCGAACCGGATTCAAATGACGGGAACCGTCATCCTCGGCTGCATCGATTATTCTCTCGTCGAGTTTGCGGCGATAGCCTACGCTCCGGAATCGCCAGTCGTAGACCGTCGGGCGCTTCGACCGGCAACGAGAGGCAATTCGCGTCATGGAATCGCGAGCGAGTCACGCGCTGATCGGGTTGCTCACGCTTGCCATCGTCGCGGGACTTCTCGGCTTCACCTTTTGGTTTGGCAGCGGCACAACAGAGACCGTCAACGTTCGCCTGGTCTTCAATAGCGATATCTCAGGGCTCGGCCGGGGTTCCAGCGTGCTCTTCAATGGTCTTAAGGTCGGCGAGGTCACACAGATCGAGATCGAGCCCACCAATCCGCGTCAGATCAACGCCACCATAAAGGTTTCTCGTTCGACACCGTTACGAGCTGACACGAGCGCCCGCCTCGAAGGTCAGGGCTTGGCGGGGGTGGTCGCGGTCCAGCTTCGTGGGGGTGACCCCAGCGCGGCCGCATTGCTCCCGGCAGCAGGTCGATCGCTGCCGGATATCGCCGCCGAACCCTCCGAGGATATCATCAAGAGAGTGGGATCAATCGCCAGGAACATTGATGGCGCGCTTGTCGGGATCGAGGGCGCTATCAACAGCAATGCGGGGCCTATATCTGCCTCCATAGCAGAGGCGGAACGGTCCACTCGCGCACAAGCCGAGTATATCGGCGGCCTCGACAAGCTGATGAAAGGCATCGAAACGACCGCCGAATTCATTGGTCCGCTTCCCCGTAAGCTCCAGGCTTTCAGCGATGGAGTGCTGGACAATATTCGCCCTATCGACCCGGGTCGTGTTGCTCGCGTGATTGATGATATCGACAAGTTTTCCGCCGGGCTCGGCGCCGCAGCCCCAGAGGTCAGCACGGCAATAACGAGCGCCGCATCGACAACGCAGAAGCTCAACACGGCGGCAGACCAGTTCGACAGCGTTCTCAAGGGCGCCCAGGCTTATCTCGACGCCGCCAATGGCGAGAATGGGCGCAAGCTCCTCGAGGAGGTGACCGACTACGCCAAATACCTGCGTGAACTAGCGAGGACTTTGGACACGCGCTCAGCAGCGCTAACGGTTCAAATCGCTCGTTCTACGGCCTCCGGATTGCAAAGTCTAGGCAAGGTCACGACAGATAGTCAACATTGGCTTGCCCGATTTATGCGCTCGTTGCACGAAGTGAATCAGAATCCGCAAGGTCTGCTATTCGGCAACCGCGGCCGGCTGCCTCAACACAGGGGCTCGCGTTAGTCCCGCGAAAGCAAAGTCAGCCGGGTATCGGTAACCCTTCATTCACCACGATACCCGGCATTTGGCTCAAATGCCGCATTTCTGCGGAACGGACCCGGCAGGCTCGGATTGTCTCGCTGTCACAGGAGAGCAATCCGATGCGGTACCATCTCCCTCTGGATTTCTGGCTCTGGCTTGCGGTCGCCTTCAATGTGGCTCTTTCCGTCGCGGCCTGCGCGCGCGCCGCATCGGTTGGCTGAGGTTCATTTGGGCCGATCAGATATTCCGATCGGCTTTGAAAGCGTCCAGGGGCGGCGGGGCAAGTCCACCGTCTCTTGAAGGAACCTTAGCGCGAGCTATGTGGTTGTCAGCGTGGCATCCCCGGATGCCTGCATGCTCTCCAGTTGGATGCGTCGCCGCGGATGTACCGGCCGCACCCGACAGGAGGGCAAAGCCAGTTTCCCGGGGACGACCGGACCATCCACGTCCTGGCCAATAACCGAGCTTGGCGAAAGCCAGCCCACTGGGGTTCATCAGGTCTACGGCTCAAATGGGATTGTAGTCTTCATGCCCTGCAAATCCGGGCGCTTGGTTGATATTGCCTCCTGAATGCGCGCCGCGTAGCATCTTAAAAGCAGCTCCTCACCGGAGGTGGACATGGCTCTTCCCGACGACCTCGTGACTTGGAGCGTCAAGCGCATTGGGCAGAAAATCGGTGATGGCGAATGCTGGAGCATGCTCGAAACCGCCTTGACTGACTGCGGCGGCAAGACCTCAACCCAACTCATGGGCGGCAAGGTAGGGCCTGACGGCGATTATATCTGGGGCACACTGGTGAAGGATCTGCGCCGCGATATTGTCGTTGGCGACATTCTGCAGTTCCGGAACTTCGTCTGGGAGGACAGAACGGAGGTAAAAACGACGCATCCAAACGGTGATTGGGAGACGGGCGGGTCAGCAGTTGAGAAGCGCCCTCATCATACCGCCATCGTCGAGGCTGTCGTCGGCCAAGGCATTGTCGACGTGCTAGAGCAGAACGTCCCTGGAGGCGATCCCATCCATCGCGCACGCCTGCACGTCGTCTCGTTTCTGGGTCCGAAGATAAAGAAGACCCTGCCTAACGGGGACGTAGTGGAAACTACGCCGAACCACCGCGTCAGCGGCACGGTCTGGGCATTTCACCCGCAGGTCGCGTTAGCGGCCAAGAAGCCCTGAAGCCTAAGCAGTGACCTAGCTACCAATCTCCCATACGAGCGCGACCGGCGTCTCGTCTCTTGTCGAGGCTGCGATGCCATTTCGCGCCGACTCGATCACTTGGATCGAAATCCTCCCTCTTAATCGCGTCGCGAAATCTCCCCGCCCACTCCACGGGGGCCCACGCCTCCTGTCCGCGGCGCTATGACGCCAAAGCGACCGCCACTTCGTTCATCTGCAATGCAATGAGGCGTTGTTAAGCCGATCAAACGTCGCAGACTCCACAACGCTTACCCTGCGGACCGGCCGATCCAGCGCCCTTATCCAGGCCGCCGCAGCGCCGAACTCAAATCAGCTCCTGATCGATCAGCTGGCCATCACGCTCCTGACGCATCATCGTGCCGATGACGCGGAGCCCGATTTGCCAATCGGTGAACCACGATCGATCCGGCGCAGGCGTCCGGCCGCGGACACCCTATCCAGCTTGATCTCGACCTTGTTGCAGCCAATTCCTGGTCATCGCCACATGCCTCGCATCTTGGCCCTGACATCGACCTTAGGCCCGCCTGATGGTGCCCGCTTGGCGTCTGCGGCCGCGATCGGCCAGGCAGTCCGCTCGAACTGACCAAGCACCGCGTTCGGAATGAAGCGGGTCCGATTAGCGTAGACATGACGGTCGCTAGTGGCGGATTGGCCGTGCGTGAAGAAGCGTTGCGGGACGACAAGATGCAGATCGTCCTTCGCCCGCGTCATCGCGACATAGAGCAAGCGACGCTCCTCCTCGATCTCGTCACGTGCGCCGGCGCCAAGATCGATCGGAATGCAGCCATCGACGGTGTTCATCACGAAGACCGACTTCCACTCCTGCCCCTTGGCGGAATGGATCGTCGACAGGATCAGGTAGTCTTCGTCGAGATGTGGCACGCCGGATTGGTCGCTGGTCGCGTCCGGCGGATCGAGCGTCAATTCGGTCAGGAAGCGCTCACGCGACGGATAGCCCCCGGCGATCTGTTCGAGCTGCACGAGATCAGCCTGCCGCGTGCTGGCATCTTCGTGGATACGCTCCAAGTGAGGCTCATACCAGCGGCGGGCGCGCTCAATCTCGGCCGGCCACCCTGCGGTGCCGGCGCGCAGCTCGCGGACGGCGGCGACGAATGACGCCCAATCGTCACCGGCCCGCGGCGGAGCCGGAGCGTTCTCAAGAGCCTCGAGAGGCACTGAGGCCCGCGCGACATGTTCCAGGACGCGCTGCGCCGAGGTCGGGCCAACGCCGGGCAACAGCTGCAGCAACCTGAAACCAGAGACCCTGTCGCGCGGGTTCTCGACGAAGCGCAGCAGCGCCAGCAGATCCTTGATATGGGCGCTATCCAGGAACTTCAGCCCACCAAATTTGACGAATGGAATGTTCCGGCGCGTGAGTTCGATCTCCAGTGGACCGCTATGGTGCGATGCCCGGAACAGCACGGCCTGCTGTTTCAGCGTCGATCCGCCTTCTCGGTTCTCCAGCACCTTCTCGGCAATGAAACGAGCCTGATCGGCCTCATCTCGGACATGCACCAGCTGGGGCGGCGACCCGGTCGCACGATCGGTCCAAAGGTTCTTGGTGAAACGCTCGGCCGCCAGATCGATGACGGCATTTGCAGCCGACAGAATGGCGCTGGTCGAGCGGTAATTCTGATCGAGCGTGATGACCTCGGCCGGCGGAACGAAGGCTGCCGGGAAATCGAGGATGTTGCGGACCGTGGCCGCCCGGAACGAATAAATCGACTGGGCATCGTCGCCGACGACAGTCAGGCCGCGGCCGTCCGGCTTCAGCGCGAGCAGGATCGAGGACTGGAGACGGTTCGTGTCCTGATACTCATCGACCATCACGTGATCGAAGCGACCGCCTATGTCCGCGGCGATATCGGGATCGGTCACGGCTTGCGCCCAGTAGAGCAGCAGGTCGTCGTAATCGAGGACGTTCTGGCTCTGCTTGGCTTCGACATAGGCAGCGAACAGCTCTTTCAGCTCCGCGGCCCAAGTGGCGCACCAAGGGTAAGACAAGCGCAGAACCTCTTCGATCGGCAGCTCGGCGTTCACGCAGCGCGAATAGACCGCCAGGCAAGTGCCTTTCGTCGGGAACCGCGACTCCGTCTTGGAGAAGCCAAGCTCGTGCCTAACCAGGTTCATCTGGTCGGCCGAGTCCTCCCGATCATGGATCGTGAAAGCGGGATCGAGACCGAGCTGTTCGGCATAGTCGCGCAGCAGGCGGGCGCCGATGCCGTGGAAGGTGCCTGCCCAGGTCAAGGCGTCGGCCAGGACGCCAGCACCGTCGCCAAGCACCTTCCGTGCAATCCGCTCGACGCGCTTCGCCATCTCGGACGCCGCGCGGCGCGAAAACGTCATCAGCAGGATGCGCCGCGGATCGGCGCCGCTGACCATGAGGTGAGCCACGCGGTGCGCAAGCGTGTTGGTCTTGCCTGAGCCGGCACCCGCGATGACAAGCAGGGGCGCGGAAGCCACCGCGCCCACGCCATGGATCACCGCGCGTCGCTGTGCCGGGTTGAGCGCGTCGAGAAAGCTGATTGGGGCGATGGCGTTCATGCCTTCAATTTCCGAACCGGCCGCGCTCCTTCCGAGAACCGGCCGCGCAGAAAGCCGAGCGAGGCTGCGCGATCAGCATCTCGCAAGAGCTCTTCACGGTTATGAAGCAATGCCCCGATCGCGGCCCGGGCGTCACCCTCGAACTCCACCAAAACCGAATCGATCTGTTGCTCCATAAGCTTCGGAACAGATGCCTGTTTCAGCACGATTAGCGGCATTTGATGCGTCCTCGATGGAGAGAACATTATGAGAACAATCACCTTCGAGGAGTCAAGCTCCGAGGCGCAAATCTACACCGGGGCGCCTGCTCGAATGGGGCCGGCTAGGCACGATACCGATCGAACGCCGTCAGCCGCAGGGTCAATGGTTCCGCGTCCTCCCAGCCATAAATCTCTGTGCGGAGATAACGGAACTCCTCCTCTTCGAGCTCGTCATCGATCTCAATCCACCAGGCTCTCGGCCTGCCGTCACTTCCATCCGACCAGCGATAGCCTCTGCCTTTGAGATGGTCCTTCATGTCGAATGGCGCGTTTTCCGCATAGACGCGCACACGGCTACGCTCACTTGAACGTAAGAGCTGACAGAATGGTAGCGCGCCACCCTCCCCGGCCGGCCTCGCCAGTACCTCCAAAAGCGCGTTGCAATCATCCGTCGCGCGGTGGCCCTCATGGAACAGCCCGGATTGGCCCACGAGGTATCCGAGCTTGTTTCCCTCGAAGCCAAGATCCGCCCAAGGGACTTCTCTGACGGAACAGGCCCAGGCTTTCGAGACGAAGGCCGGCGAGAGCTTTTCGCAGAACGGGCGATCGAATGCGGCGTTATGGGCGATGACGAGATCCGCGGGCTCGATCAGCGCGTCGAGCGCTGCAATATCAATCTCGTGACCAGCGACCATATCGTCGGTAATGCCGGTCAGCCGTGTGATTTCCGTCGGTATCGGCTCCGAGGGCTGACGCAGGCCGCTATAGATGCCCACGACGTCACCGATCACACCTGCGTCGTCATAGGTGAAAGCGACAGCGCCAATTTCGATGATCTCGTCCTTTGCGGAATTCAGGCCGGTCGTCTCCGTGTCCACCAGAACCGCGAGGTTCGGAAAGGCGCTTTCGGCTCGCGGGATGATGGGCCGCGGCACGAGCTTCCGTAAAATCCAGAAGCGCCCACCCTGCTCCAGCCGTTGTGCGGCCTCCTCGTCATTCCAGCCGGGCAGAGTAGGTAGAGTTTCTGACTTGCGTTTCCGGGGCACGGATCTCGCCGTCTGCCGGTAGCCCGGAGCATCATCGAACAAGTCAAACTGGATAGAGGCAATCTTCATTTTGCGGCCCTCGTCGTCGTGGGCGCTCGCCATTCGCGGTCGAGGGCAAGGAGCTCAGCGATGAGCCTTCCACGCGGCCTATATAGCTTCCATGCGATTTCCATCAGCCCAGTTTTGCAGCGGTCAATAAGGTGGCTCCAGACGTCGCATCCACAATAGCCCACGGTTCGTTCCTACTAAGGGTTGGTCGCAGTTCGCGTGGCAGGTGATTATTTGTGCGCCGCGCGCCGACCCGCAGCGCGATCGGCTTCTTACCGCCTCTGTAACGCGCTTCGGAACCCCGGAATAACACATCGCGTTGCCGCTGCATGAATCGAACGATGGTGATGGCCGTGCCGCGACCCGCTTTCGAGCTGCTGAAGTTCTTCCGGGCAGCCTTGCTAGGTGGATGCGTCGTGCTGGTGCCATTCACCGCGCAAGCCCTCACCGCCGACGAAGTGAACCAAGCAGGCCGTCCGGCCACCACGAAAAGCAAGGTGACGCGGCCCAATGCGTCGATCGTCAAGGCTCAGGTCTTGCTGGCGCGTCAGGGGGTCTCTCCCGGGGAGATCGACGGCCTGGATGGCGACAACTATCGGAAGGCCATCAACCAGTTCCGCCGCCGCGAAAATCTCGGAACCGGCGAGATCATCGACGCCGCGACATGGCAGGCCCTTAAAGGGGACGTCAGCTCGGACATCGTCTCGGACTACGTCGTGACGAAGGACGATATCAAAACCCGGTTCGTCCGGCGCATCCCTCACGATTACGCTCGCCAGGCCCGGATGAAGCGGCTCGGCTACAGGAACGCGCAGGAGATGTTCGCCGAACGTTTTCATATGAGCGAAGGCCTACTCAGGGTGCTCAACCCGCGAACGCATTATCGGAAGCGTGAAGAAACGCTGCACGTCGTCTCGGTCGGACGAACCGCTCCTTCGGACGAGGCGCGAACCGTCGAGGCCGACAAGACCAATGGCATGGTTCGTGCGCTCGATGCGACGGGAACGGTGATCGCGATGTATCCGGCCACGATCGGCAGCGAGGATACCCCATCGCCCGAGGGCGAGTATCAGGTGGTGAGGGTCGTGAAGAACCCGACCTATCACTACGATCCGGTCAAGAATTTCCAGCAGGGGAAGAACAAGCGCAAACTGGTGCTCCCCAGGGGTCCCAACAACCCGGTCGGCACGGTCTGGATCGAGCTGTCCAAGCCGACCTTCGGCATTCATGGTACGCCAGAGCCTTCGAAGATCAGCAAGGCGTCATCGCATGGCTGTGTGCGGCTCACGAATTGGGATGCCGAGGAACTGGCCCAGATCGTCAAGCCAGGTACGACCGTCCGCTTCGTCGACTAGCCGATGTCACCCGCATTCTGGCTTGCAACTTTGACCGGCCGTCGGCATCGGTCTGGACTGCGGGACGGTAGGGCGATGGCTGCGCGCGAGCACAACGACGTCGAAATCCGCGAAGATGGAGAGGGCCCGGGAGCGATCGTCTCCTTCCCGTTCGACGCCGCTGCGGTCGAACGCTTTCGGGACGCTTTTCCGAGAGCGCGCTGGGACGACGACCTGGCTGCTTGGCGGATACCGGGCAAGACGGCGATGCTTCGCGCGGCGCGATGGCTTGATCGTGAGCTGCCGAGCGCCTTCAGCCTCGCCGATCAGCGCGGCCGCGATTCCTTTTCGTTCGAGCCGATCGTCAGCCTCTATCTGAAGGTCGCCGATGAGATCGTCGTGCGCACCCCTTATTCACGAACCGTCGTCGAGGAATTGCGCGCGGTTCCATGGGCCTGGTGGAACGGAGATAACAAGGCTTGGCACGTACCATTCCGATCAATCGATGAACTTCGCAAGAGATGGCCGGCGATCGAAGCCGCCGCGGAACGCAGCGAGCCGGAGGCTCGAAAGCAACTGCGCCAAGCGGCGAAATCCGCGCCCGAATACGAAGACGCCAAAGCAGCGATGACTGAGCGCCGCCGCCGGCGCTATCCTGTCCCGGCGAGCGAGCAGCCGCCGCTCGACAGAGTGCTCATGTCCCATGAAGGACCGCTCGTCATCCTTGAGGTGACCGGCGAGGTCGTTCCCGCAGAGACAGCCGCCCGGCATTACCCTTGGAGTTCCGGACAGCCCGACGATCTGGTCTGGGCATTGTGGCGTCGCCCGACGCACGGCGAACTTGTAAAAACCTGGCCTGCCCGACATCCCGCCGCGGTGAGCGCCCTCCTCCGAGGATGGTGGCAACCTACGCTCGAGGAACTGCGCATCGCGCGCCGCGCGGCGAGGTCATTGGAGCGCGCTCGGGAAACTCGAAGTCGTCGCGGCGGTTCCGACGATCCGGCGGGTTGAGTCCCGCCCGACCGCGTTTCCGTCCTCGTCGGGTTCCGCGCCAGTCACGCCGAGTATGGCAATCGCGCAATCCTCCCCGCAAAGACTTCGATCCCGGGCAGCGCCGAACCGTCGAGTACCTTATTACTGGCGTTCCCTGACGTAGCGGTGATCCGTGTGGCGGCCTGCGTAGTCTCGGTCAATCTCCTCGATCAGACGGTCGCCATCGTCGCGATCGACCTTGCGCAGGATGGCATCGAGCTTGGCCTCCATGCGGTCATCGCCCTCCTTCGATTGCGGTGAGCCGACATGAAGCAGGATCGCGAGCCCCGCGACCTGCCACAGCAATTGCAGGAATTCCGACTGCCAGTTCTCGAGCGTGTCGCGCATCATCTCGATGAAGTACCCCTCGAAGCTGGCGGCCTGACCATGGCTCGCCTGTTCGTTGGCATAGGCGAACCAGCCGAAGACCCAGTGGCCTACCAAGCTGATCAGGAAGAAGCCGCCGGTCACCCAGGCAAATCCGTATCGCGTCCAGATCGAGTGTTTCATTCACCGCTCCCAGTCCCGCAGGGCTTCGAGAAGCATCGCTGCGAGAGGGAACTCCGATCGGCTGCCGGGGTTCAACCCGGACACCGCCTCTTTCAGGAGCGCCCCATGCAGACGAAACCGCCAAGCATCCGAGACGACGCTGAACACAACAGGTTCGTGATGGCGGTTCCGGGCGGCGAGGCCTTTGCAACGTATCGGCGCCTTGATGACTACCTTATTGTTTCGCACACCGAGGTGCCGTCGAGTTTGCGCGGTCGAGGTCTCGGTTCGCAGCTTGCTGAAGCCCTGTTCGAGCGCGCACGCGGCCGCGGAGAGCGTATCGTCCCCGCCTGCTCATTCATTGCGGACTGGGCCAGGCGGCATCCTGAATACCAAGACGTTCTCGCCCAGCGGACGGAGCGGGCGCAATGATCGACCATATTTCCGTCGGCACCAATGATCTCGGGAAGGCGCGTACGTTCTACGACGCGGTCCTTGCGGAACTCGGGATCCGGCTTCTCAGCAGCAGCACTCGATCGGCCGACTACGGCGTGAGCAGTGTTCTCTTCAGCATCGAGACACCCGTCAACGGCAAGAGGGCTTCCAGCGGCAACGGGACCCATATCGCTTTTGCTGCCGGCAGCCGAGAGATCGTGAACGCCTTTTACCATGCCGCGCTCGCCAACGGTGGCACCGACGCTGGCGCCCCGGGTGTACGCCCGAATTACGACGCTCACTACTATGGCGCCTTCGTCTTCGATCCCGACGGCAACAAGATCGAGGCCGTCACCCGTTCATCCAAGTGAAGGAGGACGACATGCCTGCAAAATCAGCCGCTCAACAGAAGGCCGCGGGCGCCGCGCTCGCCGCCAAGCGGGGAGACATCAAGGAAAGCAAGCTCAAGGGCACATCAAAATCGATGGAAAAGTCGATGAGCGAGAGCGAACTCGAGAAGATGGCTTCGACCAAGCGCAGGGGAAAACCCGAGCACAAGAGCAAGCACTGACTCGCGTTTCGAGGAAAAAACGATGACATCACACTTCGAACCGCCCTTCCCTGAGCAGCAGCAACCGATGCCGGGGCGCACCGATGCCATGACGCCCCGACCGGACCATGGCGAGGACAGCTATGTCGGCTCGGGTCGTCTCAAGGGCAAGCGCGCCATCATAACCGGTGGCGACAGCGGCATCGGGCGGGCTGTTGCCATCGCTTTCGCGCGGGAGGGCGCGGACGTCCTGATATCCTATCTGAACGAGGACGAGGATGCCGAAGAAACCCGCGGCTGGGTCGAGAAGGCCGGACGAAAAGCCGTGCTGGTGTCCGGAGACATCCAGGAAGCTGACCATTGCCGCCAGATCGTCGACCGGGCCGTGGCCGAATTCGGCGGCGTCGACATCCTCGTCAACAATGCTGCCCATCAGGCGAGTTTCAAGGATATCGGCGACATTTCGGACGAAGAATGGCAACTGACCTTCGCGGTGAACATCCACGCGATGTTCTACCTGACCAAGGCTGCCGTCCCGCACATGAAGCCTGGTTCCTGCATCATCAACACGGCCTCGGTGAACGCCGACAAGCCCAATCCGACCCTGCTCGCCTATGCCACGACCAAGGGAGCCATCCAGAACTTCACCGGCGGGCTGGCGCAGTTGCTGGCGGAGAAAGGGATCCGGGCCAATGCCGTAGCCCCCGGGCCGATCTGGACACCGCTGATCCCCTCGACGATGACGGGCGAGAGCGTCACGCAGTTCGGCAAGCAGGTCCCAATGAAGCGGCCGGGACAACCGGCGGAGCTCGCGACGGCCTATGTGATGCTCGCCGATCCACTCTCGAGCTATGTCTCAGGCTCCACCATCGCGGTAACTGGCGGTCATCCGATCCTGTGATGGCAGGCGGGTCAATCTTTGTTGAGCTTTCCGAGATTGCCGGGCAGGCCCGAGAAAGGAAGATCGTCCGGCTTGAGCAAGCTGTCGGACGGTTCAGGACCATGGCTCTTTTCGCCCCTGTGCGCCTCATTCCAGTGCCGGATCTTGTCTGTAAGCCGTAGAAACTCGGCTGCCTGCGGAGAACCTGCCGGCGCGTCGCTCAGCGCGGCGGCGCGCTGTACGGCAGCCTCATATTCCTCATGATTTTTGAAAGTCATGGCTGGAGTCCAATTCGGATTGGTTGCTGGCAGCAATCTCGTCGAGGAGTTCGGAGGCGGCTCGCGACAAAGCCTCCGGTGGCGCCATATCTTCCTGAAGATGCCATTCCACGAAGTCCCGGCTCTTCCCGGCTCTCTCCGCCAGAAGCGCCACCCAATCGCGGTGCGGGTAAGCTGCATTCATCCGCAGCGCGACATCCCGGCCGGAAGTAAACGGTTCGGACGAGAGCATCGGGCCCTCCTGTACACTCCGAAAAGAAAAAGACCCGCCGGATGTCCGGCGGGGCCGCGCGCTCAAGCAGCTTTGCGATTGATACCGTCCAGCGCGAACTTGGTGAGTTTCTCGTCGGTCGCGGCTTCCTCGTCGAGATTCTGCTTCAGGAGCGACGCGCAGTCATTGCGACCGAGCTGCTTCGCCCAGGCGACCAACGTGCCGTAACGCGTGATCTCGTAGTGCTCCACCGCCTGGGCCGCGGCAATCAGCGCTGCGTCGAGCACCTGCTTGTCTTCGACTTCGCCGGCGACGTCATTGGCCTCTTCGAGGATGCCGTCGATCGCAGGGCAGGTGACGCCCTTTTCCTCAACGCCATGCAGGCGGAAGACCTCCTTCAGGCGCGTGATCTGGCCCTCGGTCTCGCGCAGATGCGTTTCGAAGCCGCGCTTGAGATCCGGGCTGGTCGCCTTTTCGACCATGTCCGGAAGCGCCTTCTTGATCTGGTTCTCGGCGTAATAAATGTCCTGAAGCGTATGGACGAAGAGGTCGTCCATCGTGGCGATGTCTTTAGAAAACCAACCCATGCCGCTCTCCATTTTGGCAGAAAAATCCCCCCAGCGCTTGGTCGTTCCCGAGGGCTGGTCTGCCCTCTTCCGAAAGCCGGACGGTTTGTTCAGATCACCGTGGAACGATAGGGTTCCGCCGTCTCGTCGAACCGGTTCCACCCTGCTGCACGGTATTCCGCGAGGCGGGCATCTCGGTCGATGGGAGATGCCCCGTCGAGGATGGCCTCAACCGCCGGAACGTGCTCATCGGCTACGCGAACGGAAACCACACTACCCCCGCGCCGGATCGTCTCTGCGTAGTAGTTGGCATCCTCTTCGCTGTGACCGGCGCTGGTCAGTGCCCCGACGATCCCGCCGGCGACGCCACCGGCCGCGGCGCCCGCTGCCGTCGACGCGAGCCAACCTGCGGCCACCACCGGGCCGATCCCGGGAATGGCGAGCAGTCCGACACCTGCGAGCAGACCGGCTGCTCCGCCGAGCGCCGCGCCGATTCCGGCGCCTTCACCGGCATTGCTGTCATCGGCCTTGGCGTGCCGACCGACCACGCTGATGTCAGCGGCGCTGACGCCCTCGGCTTCGAGGGCTTCGACCACCGAGCGGGCGGTCTCGTAGTTTTCATAGGAACGCGTCAGTGTCTGAGTCATGGGAGTCTCCGATTACTGGCGGGTGATGTTGCCGCGATAGTCGACGGTGACGTTCACTTTGGCGCCGCCATGCGTGGCGCTGCCCTTCCAGACGCCATTGGCGTCCTTGGTCAGCGGACCAACCTGAGAATAGCCGTTGGCCTCAAGACGGCTCTTCGCCTGTCCTTCGGTGAAGCTATTCGCGCCTGGAAGCGGAGCATTCTTGTCCGCTTCGCCCTTGGGCGATGGTACGGGTGACGTGGTCGCGGGCTGAGCGAGCGCACCAAAGGAGGTCGTTGCCGCGATGAGAAACGCGAGCAAAAGCTTCTTCATGTTTAAGCTCCTCGAAACTCGTGGAATGGTCCACTGATTTCGAACGAGCTAGGCGCCGTTTCTGTTCCGCCAGAATTTTGCATCCGCAGTGGCCAAACCGCGGGGCGTTTTCTTCATATGCCGGGGTAGTGCCAAGTGGCTAAGCCGAAGTCATTGGGCCTCTGGCGTTGGTCCTTTGGGCTTGACTCGTAAACCCGTCAGCGGCCGCCTGAACCAGACCCCTTTGCCGTTTCCGAAAGCGTTCACAGACACGCTGTGGACGACGACCGAGAAGGGGCTCAATCATTTGGCGCAGCGCTCTACGAGCCCACGACAGGGCATTGCCAATTGGTTGGAGTACGAATAGGCGGCTGCTGCCGCTTGGCCGCCGCCTTCCCTCGGACGAACGAGTGACGGCCTCGATCTTGTTGCCGTCCAGATCGAACACGCCGCGAATAGTGAGCATCGTGTTCGGAACGCAGCCGGGCGGACAAGCATCGTGTCCGCCATGGCAAGACTGTGCGATGAAACGCCTCGTCGAGTTCGCGCCAGCCTGATGGACCGTAAGGTCTCGTCTCTCCCTCGATCCGATGGTCGCCTGCCCGAAATCGATTTCGGCAAGCATGCAAGCGAGACGCTCGGTAAGACCGGCAGCTATTCGCCGGCGCCCGCCGCCGGCTTGTCGTCCGGCTTCACACGCGGTTTGTCGGCATCGCCAGTATCCTTTTCGGGATCGGGATTGATCGAGACCCTCGTGGTCGCCTCCGTCCCCGGATCGCCCTGGATCGATTTCACGCGCTGCTGTTCTTCAGGGCTGAGCTTGTTGCCTTGGCCGTCTCGCATGGGTGCCTCCTGTCTGGAATGCCCCCCAAAGGAGAACGGGCCTCCATCACGGGAGTTCCAGCCCGCTCACGACTCGACGCGGGATGGCCGGGTACGCCCGTCAGGAACCAATCCGCTGCGACGGCTGTTTGCCTGTCACTTTCGCTCATCAGCAGGAGGGGCTCATGGACAGTATCATTTATCTCGTCGGTCTCGTGGTGGTCATCATGGCCATCCTGTCGTTCCTCGGTCTTCGATAGGAGTTCGCCATGTCCATGTCTGGAACGGACGTCGTCGTCGCTCCCGTGACCGTCAACAAGGAGAACCGCTCCTATGTGCAATGGGGACCGATCATCGGCGGCGCGGTGATCGCGACCGCCATCTCAACCATCATGACGGTCTTCGGCTCGGCGATCGGCCTGTCGATGGTCTCAGCCGATTTCGAAAGGAGCTCCAGCGCCACGGCGCTGGCAATCGCCGGCGCCCTCTGGGCGCTCTGGGTCATGGCCTCCGCCACGATGGCCGGCGGCTATCTTGCAGGCCGCATGCGCCAGCCGAGCTTCGATGCCAATGGCGAGGAGCGCAGGGTGCGCGATGCAATCCATGGCCTCCTCGTCTGGGCGACCGGAGCGCTCCTGATCACCATCGTCGCGACGTCATCGCTGTTCGGCGCCGCGAAGACGGCGGCCCACGGTGTCGCGAACGCCGGCTCGGGCGTGGCGTCGCTGGTGTCGCAGAATGCCGACCCGCTCGCGATGGCGCTCGACAACGTCATGCGCGCCAACGGCCAGCAGCCGCCAACCGCCCAGGAACGCGACGAGGCGTCCCGGATCTTCGTCAGCGCCCTCGCGAACGGCAAGATCGAACAGGGCGATCGGGATTATCTCGCCGCGCGGCTGGCCGCGCGTTCCGGCATCAGCGAACAGGATGCGCAGAAGCGCATCGATGACGCCTATGCCCGGCTGTCGCAAGCCAAGGAAACCGCCAAGCAAGCGGCCGAGCGCGCACGCAAGATCGCGGTTCTGACGGCGTTCCTGACGGCCGCCGCATTGCTCGTCGGAGCTGCAGCCGCCTCGTGGGCCGCCACATTGGGCGGGGAACATCGGGACGAGAACCTACGGATCGAGCCGACGCCGTGATCGGTCCCTGGATCATGGAAGCTCTCTTGTTCGGCCCGCCTCGGCGGGCCGAAGCTTTTTCACCTCACCCTGAACCGATCGCAGCATCAGCGTTGCTCCGGACGGCCCCACGGTCTCAAGACCCTCCCGAATTTGTTCGATGAACATCATGACGATCTCCTTGGTGGAATCGCGACCCGTCCATCGCGGCTCAGCCCCGAGTGATCGAGGACGACGATCCTTTTCGCTCCCGGCGCGTTTCCCTCACGATGCAGGAGATCGCCCATGCCCCCCACCGATGAAGCAATCTCCGAAACCATCCGGAACGTCACGAGTCTGGAAGAACTCAACGCTGCCATCACGGCGTCCGGCCCGCTCGTTCCCGGCGCAACCCGGGCCGTCCTCGGAGAAGGCCCCGAGGGCGCGGCCATCGCCTTCGTCGGCGAGCAGCCCGGCGATCAGGAGGACCGGCAGGGCCGCCCTTTCGTCGGCCCTGCGGGCCAACTGCTCGACCGGGCCCTCAACGAAGCCGGTATCGACCGGCGCTCCAGCTACCTGACCAATGCCGTCAAGCACTTCAAGTTCGAGCAGCGCGGCAAGCGGCGGATACACCAGCGGCCGACAACCGGGGAGGTCAGGCACTATCGCTGGTGGCTCGAGCGGGAGCTGGATTTCGTGAACCCGCATCTCGTCGTCGCCTTGGGTGCGACCGCCGTCCTGGCCTTGGCCGGGAAGGCCTTGCCGATCTCGCGCAATCGCGGCGCGACCCATTTCGGGGAGCGGCTGGGCTTCATCACGGTTCACCCCTCCTTCCTGTTGCGACTGCCGCAGGAAAAGGATCGAACACAGGCTTACGACGCATTTGTCGCTGATCTCCGTCAGATCCGAAAACTCGCATCCGCTTGAAATCCGCCATTTGCCGAATGGTGCCGGTCAGGAGAGCGTGACTGTGAAAAGGCGGTAAGCCCCTTGCTGTCGATGATCTGGACGCGCGCTCGCGACAAGCGGATCAGGCGCTCACCCTCGATGACATGGAGCGCGACCGTCACGCCGGACCGGCGCACGCCCAGCGTATGGGCGAGATCGTGATGAGTGATCGGAATGATGTCGCTGGCCAGGGTCTCGCCGCAACGAGTAAGCGCGTAGCCGTGCCATGGCGGAGGCCACCACTCGGCCTGGGTTACCTCTCGCCCACCCGTGCACAAGTCTCACGAATACATCCGTGCTGCGAAGCTTTGTTTCTTCCGATCGAGTGGCTTCTAGGTGGAAGCGCAACGGTTCCGCGCACCGACGAAGCCGTGACGTCGCCTTCGCCGATGCGCGCAAAATGGATGCTCTCGGTCAGCCAAACGACTTCACATGTTTCCTGAGCAATTCGAGCTTTTCACCCAGAACCTCCACAGGTACGGGCTTGGCAATTGTTCCAAGCGCCGCCGCCGCATGCTCGGCGGCGACCTCCGTCTGGCCAGTGACGAAGATGCTTGCGACGCCGCGTTCTTGCAACCACGCTGCGGCGAGTGGTCCTGTTCGACCATCGGCAAGGTCGATGTCCACCAGCGCACCGTCGATCTGGAATGTGTCGAACCTCATTTTCAGCTCGGCAAAGCTGCTGGCGGAGCCTGCGAAGATGTGCCCAAGATCCTCGATCATCGCCTCGATGTGGAACACGATGAGAGGGTTATCCTCAAGGTAGAAGATGCGGAGCGGTGCGAGCGGAGCTCTCATGGTACAAGCCTCAAGCCGGATTTCACCGAAATCGCGAAAATGGCCCCGCCGCGATGCAGCGCAGGCCTTCCGGATGGAAGACGATTTCGGGAGGGACACCGAACAGCCCCTGCAGGGCGGACCGGATATACCGCGTCCCGTAGCCGGCCTTGGGTGGCTCGGCGACCGGAGGACCGCCGCTTTCGATCCAGCTTATCGTCAGGGTCGGTTCGCTTGTCGACTTGAGGCTCCAGGTGAGATGCACCCGCCCCTCCGGACGTGACAGCGCGCCATATTTCAGAGCGTTCGTGGCAAGCTCGTGGAGGCACAGGCCAAGCGTCGTACCAGCGTCCCGGCCCAGTTGGATCCGCGGTCCTTCGGCTATGATGAGATTTTCCCCGTTTGCGCGATATGGCGAACAGGTCCGCCCGATGATGTCGGCCAGATCGACTGTTTCTCCGCCTGCCTCGAAGATCGCCGAGTGCACGACCGATAGGGCCGTGAGCCGGCCCGAGAAATCGTCGGCGAGCCCGTCGATCGACGTCGCGCTTCGTCGGGTCATTCCAAATATCGCAGTCACACTCGCAAGGATGTTCTTGACGCGGTGATTGAGCTCCCGTCGCAGTTCAATTTCGCGCTCGATGTGGTCCCTCACGTCCCGCTGCCGCAGCCTCGCGAGCAGTGCGGACTGAAGACCGCTGAGCAACTCCAATGACCCCACCGGCCGCTGAAAGAATATCTGGCGTGAGCGCGGCCACGTCTTGCTGAGTTCCGCACGGATTTTCGCATGGGGCGCCGCCCCATCGAGGAGGACGATGATTGGCATCTCAGACCAATCCGGTTGATCGACAAGATGTTCCGCGATGATGCTCAACACCGACGGATTGAGCGCCTCATGGGTCACAACCAGCATGCCCGGCGCCTCGGTCAGCCGCGAGGCGAGTTCGTCTGGGCCGGTAGCCTGCCTTACGGCCACTTCGTGTTCGTCGAGGAGTGCGCCCAAATATTCCGCGTCCCTGCGGTAGGGGGCAAGGATCAATACCCAGTCCAATGAGCGATCGACACTGGACACCATTCGCTCACGATTCTGGGAGTGGATTGTAAGCGACGACCGTGACGCCGGAACTCTGGATGAAGAGCTCGCGTACGTCGAGATCATGCGGGCCGTGCCGCTTCTTCACCACCGTGATGCTGCGCCTGAGACGCTCGCCATGCTCGATGATGCGCAGCAGGAGCACTGTGTCCCCTAGGAAACTCACATCGACGTCGATGCCGACATCCTCGCCGAGCAGCCCGTGCTGTGCGACGATCAGCATCGTCAGAACGCCGGCGCGGGCGAGGTATTTGAGGAGCGATTGGATATCCCGCACCGCTTTCTCGCGATTCGGCAGCGAGTTGAGATAACCGGTGAAGCTGTCGATCACCACGACCCGCACTTTGTCGCTGCTAACGGCCTGCTGCACGATTTGGCCGAACTCGCCTGGCGAAATTTCGTTGGGATTGAAATCACGGATGATGAGTTGGCCGTCGTCATGGAACTGCCTCAGATCCATGCCCAACCCCTCGGAACGCCGGAAGAAAGTCTCGATGCGCTCCTCGAACAAGAACAGGGCGACGCTTTCGCCGCGCTTCAGCGCCGCAGTCGCGTAAAGGGATGCCATGGTGGACTTGCCGGTGCCTGCCTGGCCGATCACGAGCGTGGTGGTTCCAGCCTCCTGTCCGCCGCCGAACATCTTGTCGAGCTCGTCGACGCCGGATTTGATCAATTGCGGCTTGACGGTCTCTGCTGCGGCACCCGGCACAAGCCGTGGAAACACGATCACACCTTCGCCTTCACGGATCGCCATGTCGTGATAGCCGTCGGCTATGGGTACGCCGCGCATTTTGCTGACCTCGACGCGACGGCGGACGGAGCCATATTCCTCCAGCGACTTATCAAGGCAGATCACGCCATGGGCGATCCCTTCGACCTCCTCGCCGGTGTTCTGGGCATGTCGTACTTTCGTGTCGAGGAGCAATGCCACGACATCTCGCTTCGCGAGAAACGCCTTGAAGGCTATGAGCTCACGGCGAAAGCGCGGCGTGTCGCCGGTGATCAGTCTGATTTCGAGGAGAGAATCATAGACCAGGCGGCTGGGCTTATGCTGCTCGATCGCTTCTTCGATCGCTTTTCTGGTTTCGTCGAGCCGCAGTTCGGCCGTCTGAAAGATTGTCTGGTCGGCGGCGCCGTTGACCGCATCCGACGCCGACAGCTCCTCGACGCGGATGCCGTCCAATGTCCAGCCGTGAGACGCGGCGATCGCTTCGAGCTCCGCCCTCGTCTGCGATAAGCTGACATAGATGCAGCGTTCCCCAGCGGCCGCACCCGCCTTCAGGAACTGGAGTGCAGCAGTGGTCTTGCCGGAGCCCGGTTCGCCCTGAAGAATATAGAGGTTGGAGGCTGGTAAACCGCCCCTCAGAATATCGTCGAGTCCGGCAATGCCCGTACTCACGGCTGCCTGTTTCCTGCCGCCAGCCAAATGCGCCCCCACATATCAGAGCATCAACTGCAGCTGAGAACGCACAACCCCAATAACCGTTCCGCGTGCCATTGACTCGCGTGCCAGCGCGCAATGGAGAACGAAGATCCGGAGCCAGCGGCAGGGCGGCGGATAGCCAAGGGAGGATCAGCGGCCATGGGCCGAACCGGCTGTGTAGGGCGGTGACAAAACCATGTGGAGCGCCGCCGTTTGTGGTGTCGCGGGCGGCGTAAAAGTCGGCCAGTGGATAGGCTGGTCCCTTTTGGGGTTGCCGGGGATGTTCGCTGTGGAGGTCTACGCGGCGGTTCGGGATTTTGTTTTCAATCAGGGGAAGAGCCGTCGCGAGGCGGCGCGAGTCTTTGGTCTCAGCCGCGAGACGATTGCGAAGATGTGCCGGTTCTCGCTGCCGCCGGGGTACACGCGAACGAAGCCTGCCGAGAAGCCGAAGCTGGGCCCGCTGCTGCCGGTGATCGACGCGATCCTGGATGCGGACAAGGGCGCGCCGGTGAAGCAGCGTCATACGGCCAAGCGGATCTTCGAGCGTCTTCGCGACGAGCACGGTTTTGCCGGCGGCTACACGGTGGTGAAGGATTACGTGCGGATCGGCCGGACGCGTGGGCGCGAGATTTGTGCCTCTGGCGCATCCGCCTGGGCACGCTCAGGTCGACTTTGGCGAGGCGATCGCTGTGATCGGCGGGGTCCGTCAGAAGATCCATTTCTTCTGCATGGACCTGCCGCAGTCCGACGCCTGCTTCGTGAAGGCCTATCCGCGAGAGACGACGGGAGCTTTTCTGGACGGTCATGTCTGTGCCTTCGGCTTCTTCGAAGGGACGCCGCTGTCGATCCTCTATGACAACACGCGCATCGCGGTGGCGAAGATCTGCGGCGACGGCAAGCGCGAGCGAACCCGCGCCTTCACCGAGTTGGTCAGTCATTATCTGTTCCAGGACCGGTTCGGCCGTCCCGGCAAGGGCAACGACAAGGGCAAGGTCGAGGGGCTGGTCAAATACGCCCGCTCGAACTTCATGACGCCGATCCCGGTGGACGCGAGCTTCGAGGCGCTGAACGCCAGGCTGGCCGAGCGATGCCGGCTCCGGCAATGCGAGCGGGCCGGGCGGCATGCCGGGACGATCGGAGAACGGCGCGTGTCTCCATCCCGACACTCCGGTCGTCGAGGTGAACGAGAAGGACGGCCGGGTCGAGCTGAAGCTGGAGTCGGGCCACACCGTCACGGCTGGTCATGCCGTGATCGCGACCAACTCACCGATCCATGACCTCGTCGCCCTGCACACGAAGCAGGCGCCCTACCGGACCTATGCCATGGGCTTCGAGATCGAGACCGGGAAGCTCGACGACGCCCTCTACTGGGACACCCAGGATCCCTATCACTACGTCCGCCTCACGTCCGGCGAGGATGGCAAGGACATCGTGATCGTTGGTGGCGAGGATCACAAGACGGGCGAGGCGGATGACGCCGATGCACGTTTCGCCGCTCTCACCTCCTGGGCCAAGACCCTCATCCCGGATCTCGGTCCCGAGCGCTATCGCTGGTCTGGCCAGGTCATGGACACGCTCGATTATTGCGGCTTCATCGGACGGGAGGCGGGAAGCAAACGCGTGCTCGTTTCCACGGGCGATTCCGGGCAAGGCATCACTCACGGCGTCGTTGCCAGCCTGCTCATTCCCGACCTGATCCTGGGTCGGGAGAATGAGTTCGCCGCGGTCTACGATCCCGACCGCAAGCCCATCAAGGCCGCGTCGACCTATGTGAGCGAGAACATCACAGCGGTGAAGAACTTCGCCGAATATCTCGCACCTGGGGAGCTGTCCTCCATCGATGAGCTTAAGCCCGGACAAGGCGCGATCGTCAGGCCCGGAATCAGCAAGATCGCGGCCTACCGGACCGAGAAGGGCGAGGTCATCGAGAAGTCGGCGGCATGCACGCATCTCGGCTGCCACCTTCACTGGAACTCGTTCGAGGAATGCTGGGACTGCCCCTGTCACGGATCGCATTTCGCGCCGGACGGCAGCGTCCTGAACGCCCCGGCGATCGGACCTCTCGCGGACGTCGAGGCATCGTCATGATCCATCATGTCTCGCTCGGCACCAATGACGTCGCCCGGAGCAGGAAGTTTTATGACGCCGTGCTCGGGGTACTCGGACTGGGCCTACTCAAGGCGTCGCAGGACTCCGCGGATTATGGCGTGTCCACCGTCCTCTTCAGCTTGGAGACGCCCGTCAACGGCAAGCCCGATTCCAACCGATCGGGACCTTGGCGACTCACTTGAAGGAGAGCGACATGTCCTTTCGCGCCAGTGTCTCCGTCCTTGCGCTTTGCTGCTCAGCACAAGCTCAGATTTACCCGCCGGGCGGTTCTAAACACCTCCGGCACTGGGGTGAAGCAAGCCGATCTCATGGAAAACATCAATGAGGACCGGCGGCTGCGCATGCGCTTCCACTCGTCGCTCACCCTGGCAGCCGCTCTCTTCGCTCTCGGCTTTCTCCTAATCTACAGTTGGCTGGCCGGTCGGTGGTGACTCGTCTGCTAAACTTTGGGTGGCAAGCTTCCGCGATCAAAAACCGGTACGGATTCGGTCGGTCCCTCGGGGCTGTTGCCCACGGGAATATCCTCTGCTGCCTTCCGCACGGCCTCCTCGGCCTCGCTCAGGCCGCCTGGGGTATCGTTCGCATCGCTGCCTTCGTCGTGCACATTGGTACGGTCGCTCGTTCGCCTGCCGGTTTGCACCGAATCGGAAGCGAGCGGGCTTTCCGCTGGTGTGACCAAGCGCCGCTCATCTTCGAGCAATGTTGGATTCTCACGTGGCTTTTGCATGGCATTCTCCTTCATTGGAGGAAGCCATTGGGTTGGGGTTTGTTCCTTGACTGTTATTGCAAGGGTGAGCTGATGCCGCGACCATCTTGTCGAACGGGTAAGCGCCCTCGGGCTAGAGCCACTACATGACCTATTCGGCCTGATCTGATCCATGTCGATCTCGATACCTCAGCCTGGACTGCAGGTTCAGACCCGGCTGGTCATGGCAGACTGCTATCGCCATGTCTGGTCATTGCCTCTTCTGCCGAAGCAGCCGCGACGAAAAATTGCTGGCGATCAGTCGACGTCGGCGACGTCGCTTCGATCTGATAGCGTTTCGGGTACTGATACCGGTGGACTTAGCGCGCATACCAAATCCGGCGCGAACTCGACCGTCGCGCCGGCTGAAATGCCTCAAGCTGACGCCTTGACCCGACCGCGCTTCGGAGTCGCAGGCTCCGGCGCTGTCTTCCGACGCTCATTGCCGAGGCCCATTTTCTTCGCAAGCTGCGAGCGAGCCTCGGCATAGTTCGGCGCGACCATAGGATAGTCGGGCGGAAGGTTCCATTTCGCACGATATTGATCGGGCGACATGTCGAAGGCGGTGCGCAGGTGCCGTTTTAAAGATTTGAAACGCTTGCCGTCCTCCAAGCATATCAAGAAGTCGGGGGTGATCGACTTCTTGATCGACACTGCCGGGGTGGCTTTTTCCTCGAGCACCGGCGCGGGAGCTTGGCCAAGTCCGGCCAGCGCAGCGTGCGTGCTAGCAATCAACGCCGGAAGCTCAGCCGTTGGCACGCTATTGTGCGCGACAAATGCCGAAACGATATGCGCGACCAGGTCGCCGAGCGCTCCGTTGTTTTCTGACAATTTCAATCTCCTCGGCCTCTAACGAGAGCTTACGATTCAACCCTTTTATTACAGAGTTTTTATTTGGCAACAAATCTAGAAGAACTTTCATTAATTCTCAACGTTCAGACGCAGAAATTCGACAACCAATCGCTAAAACGCGCGGTCCAACCGGATCTGCATCCAAATCGAAGATCGCGCGAGCCAGATGGAAAAACTCCGGCGCTGCCGACGATTCATTTGCTGCAGAGGAACGGCTTCCGACGCTCCGCGTTTACCGGCGATACAATTTGGGGAAGATCCGTGCCGGAACATCCACCACCGCCGCCTCGCCAAGCTGCCAAAGGCGCGCTTCTGATTGTCGTGACCATCGCCGCGATCATCGTTACGATCTTCATCGGCTTTAACATCTACCACGCCAAGACGCTTCGCGAGGAAAAGGCCGGCCAAATCGATCAGCGAGACGCCCCCAAAAGTCCGACGGATTTGCAGGCCCCACGAAATCCGCAGCGGCCCTAAACAGGTCGCGCCTTTACGGCCATCGATCGCGCCGCTGGATTGCCTGTTCAGCCGCCGACGAGACGGCCGTTCAGGAAGACATTGAGCGGGATACAGCCGAGCGGGCGATCAAAAGATGTCCTCGATCTCTGCCGGCTTTGCCCTCGTCCTGGCGCGGATAATGAACTCGAGGTCAAGCGCGGGAAGAATGTCGCAACGCGTTCCGAACTGCCTCCCTGGCGCGCCACTCTCTACAGCCGAGATGGTCGCTTGACGCAGCTTCGTTCGATCCCCGACGCTCGTTTGGTTCAAGCCGATCTTGCGGCGCTGCCGGCGGATGGCGTCTCCGATTTGCTTAGGCGTTCAGGCTATCTGGTCCACGGCGCGCCCCTTAGGTACGCCGTATACGGCAAAGCAAATAAATGTCAGATACGCCTCGGCGTATCTAAGACCTTCCGCCGCGTCTCCGTGCCAGACGGCTTCTCACGCTTGGGCTGGCGACCGATACCATGTCGCTCTCTCGAAGATCGTCGGCGATGCCCGGATGGCCCCTTCGAATGCAATTGCGGTCGCTGTCCTGCTCGTCAGGCTTTGGAACATATGAGCCTGGCGGCGTGGTTACATTTGAGAGCCAGCGCTCGCCTGTGAGCGGGTAGCGAATGGCGGTGCACGAAGTTGGTCTCGGCGCTCAGATCGCAGTGATCGCCATCCCGATGACCGCCGCGGCCATCGCCGCTGTGGCGATCCACCCGAGCACTTTCAAAGCCCGCCCGATCACGAACTGCTTCATGATCTTCGGATCGGCCGCCAGAAGCATCAGGATCACCATGATTGGCACGGCGACCACGCCGTTGATCATGGCGCTCCAGACCAGCGCCTTGATCGGGTCGACTGACGTGAAGTTCAAGGCGACGCCGATGGCCGTGGCGACCGAGACAGCCAGATAGAAAGCCTTCGCCTCTCGCGGCTCCCGGGACAGGCCGACGGGCCATTTGGCGGCTTCTCCGATCGCATAGGCTGCCGAACCCGCCAGAACCGGCACCGCCAGGATGCCCGTTCCGAGAATGCCGATCGCGAAGATCGCCTTCGCGAAGGAGCCGGCGATCGGCTCCAGGGCTTTGGCCGCATCGACCGAACTCTGAATGTCCGTCAGTCCAGCCGGGTTCAAGGTCGAGGCCGTTGTCGTCACGATCGCCAGCGCAATTAGGTTGGAGATCGCCATGCCGACCGCCGTGTCGAGCTGAATCCGTTCGCGCGCAGGCGTTGCCTGTTCGGGATGTTCGACGAGAGGCTCTTCCCGAGGCTTCTCCTTGAGGTCCTCCGCCTCCTGCGAAGCTTGCCAGAAAAACAAATACGGGCTGATGGTGGTCCCGAAAATGGCGACGACGATCGACAGATAGTCCGCGTCGAACGAAAGCCTGGGCAGCACAATGCTCGTCGCAACGGTCAGCCAGTCGACCTTCACGACGAACAGCGCTGCGACATAGGCCAAGAGAACCAGCGACAGCCATTTCAGCACCGCGACGTAGCGCTTGTATTCCATCAGAACCTGCAAGCCGATGCAGATTGCACCGAAGAACGCGACGTAGATGTGGGCGGGACCTCCGGCCAACATCTTCAGGGCGTCGCCCATCGCGCCGAGGTCGGCTCCAATATTGATGATGTTGGCCACCAGCAGAGGGATGGTCACGGCATAGGCCACCCATCTTGGGTAGCAACGCGCAATATTCCCGGCGAGGCCGCGTCCCGTCGTCCGGCCCACCCGGGCGCTGATGATCTGGATCGCCACCATCAAGGGGTATGTCAGGACGAGCGACCAGCTTGCGCCATGGCCGAACTGAGCCCCTGCCTGCGAATAGGTGGCGATACCGCTGGGATCGTCGTCGGACGCGCCCGTGACCAGCCCAGGACCCAGCAACGTGGGCAGCCGCTTACTAGGTTCGACGACCGGATCGCAAGCGGACCCGGGCTCGGACCGAGGGGAGGAGTCGGCAACCAAGTTCTGCGTTCCCGGCGGCAGCTCCCGCCAGGCGAAGGTCGGCTCCGCAGTTGGACGGAATATGCCCTGGCAACCTGATCAACGATATTGCCGAGCTGGCGGTTCCTCGGAGGGGGCCATGCCGCGGCACATCAGGTTCGCCGATTCAATCGCGACCTTCCCAACGCGTAGCGCGGCGATCGGTACGGGTGAATTCCCGACCTGGCCAAGCCCGTCACAGCGAGCCGGAACAAGTGAGACGCAGCGAGGTTAGCGGACCAGCGGGGGGACCAAAGGGGAGAACCTCAATGCGCACTCTTATCGCAACATCGCTCGCTGCATGCCTCGTCTGCTCAACGGCAATTGCGCAGACGTCGACCACCACCATCACGACGGACCAGCAGAGCAAAGTGAAGACCTACGTGATGAAGGAAAAGCCGGCTTCAGTGAAAGTGACTGAAACTGTCCGTCGGCGCGGCTCTGCCGTCATCGGTGACGTTGCATACGCTCCCGGCAGATGTCGGCGTCCAGTACCGCTATGCCATCGTCAACGACAAGACGGTCCTGGTGGAGCCGACCTCGCGCAAGATCATCCAAGTGATCGAGTGAGCCTGCCGAAGCGCCCGATCACCTCTGAGGAGATCGGGCGCTTTGAAATCTATCTGGCGTGATGTCCGGAACTGGCTGCGGCTACCTCGTTTTGATCATCGTGACCCGCGCGTTGCTTTCGTCCCAGCGCTTCAGGACGTTGAGCGTGATATCGCTTTGGTGGCGGTGTACGCGAAGGTCGAACTGGGAATCGCCCAAGGTCAGCTCGTGAATAATCACATCGTCGAGGAAAGACGGTAGGACAGGGTCGACGAGCTTGACCTCGTTTGCCGCCGCGGGAAGCTCTAAGCCGAGGCAGGCGGACAGCATCGCGAAGGGAGCTGCCGCGGCCCAGGCTTGAGGCGAGCAGGCCACCGGATAGGCCGTCGGCCCGCGGCGCGACTTTCGCAAAAAGCCGCAGAACAGCTCCGGCAAGCGCTGCTGTTCCTGATGGGTCGCGACGTTGAAGATGGCTTCGAATAGGCGCGAGGCCTCCAATTTGAAGCCGTAGGCACCCAAGCCGATGGCGATCAAGGCATTGTCGTGCGGCCAGACCGAGCCATTGTGATAGGACATCGGATTGTAGCGCACTTCCCCAGTATTCAGTGTCCGGATACCCCAGCCGCTGAAGCTGCCTTCGTTCATGAGAGTTCGAGCAATCCGCTCGGCGCGCTCCGGGTACGCGATGCCTCCGAACAGAGCGTGTCCCGCATTCGAAGAACGAACTCGGCAGGGACGCTTGTCGCCATCGAGCGCCAGCGCATAGGAGCCGATCTCCTCGCACCAAAAGGCCCGGTCGAAGCGCTCGCGTAACACCAGTGCCTGCTGCGTCAGCTCGTCGGCGCGCAAGTCGAAGCCTTGGGCGCGGGCCATGACGGCCCCCGCCCGTTTGGCGGCATAGGCATAGGCCTGAACCTCGACGAGCGCGATCGGGCCCCGCGCCAACGATCCATCCGCATGGGAAATCGAATCATGGCTGTCCTTCCAGCCCTGGTTGGCGAGTCCGTTTTCGGTCTCGCGAAAGTATTCAATGAAACCGTCTCCGTCGCGATCTCCGTATGTGTCGCACCATAGGAGCGCAGCCTCGATGTTCTTCCAGAGCCGCTGGATCGTCGCGAGATCGCCGGTACGGTCGAAATACTGGCCCGCGAGCATGACGAAGAGTGGCGTGGCGTCGACGGAGCCGTAGTAGAATCCGAACGGCACTTCCCCCAGATTGGCCATCTCGCCGCTTCGCCGTTCATGAAGGATCTTGCCGGGCTGCGCATCCGCAACCGGGTCGCTGCTTACGGCCTGCGCCCGCGCCAGATGCAGCAAGACCCCACGTGCCACCGCCGGATCGGCCCACAAGAGCATCATCGCCGTAATGATCCCGTCCCGTCCGAACATGGTGGAGAACCAGGGAATCCCGGCATAGGGGTAGAGCCCGTCGGCTCCGCGGGTCACGAGTGTATAGAGATCCGAGGTCGACCGGCTCATCAGGTCGGTGAAGAGGGCGTTCGACGACTTGACCTTAGATACGTTAGCCGTCAGCGCACGAAGGCCCCGGCGGGCATTCTGGTAGGCCCTGGCGAACTCCAGCGGCGGCGCGCCGGGCGCGGTACCGATGGGCAGGATATCGCCCCTCGAAGCCTCAACCAAATCGCAAGCGGCAGTCAGGAGAAGCGAGGTCCGCTCGCCTGGTTCGAGGCGGAAACGGAACGAGGCCAGGCCATTCCTCAATTCGTATGGGTTGGGCTTGAAGCGCAGAACCGTTCTTCTAACCCTGTCGTCGAGGCCGCGATACGCGAAGCGGACCCCCTCCGACGCGATCTGCGTCTCCGTCTCGCCGCGCCGGGCGCGCTTCATACCGCGAACTTCAAAAAGATCCCGAAAATCCGCGCCGAAGGACAAGGACAGCGTGAACTCATGCGGGACCCGGTCAAAGTTGCGCAACCCGACCCGTTCGTAACAGACCGCGTTCCAAAGGAACTTCGTCCGCTCGATCGCGATGGCGTCCCGGGGAATGGCGGTTGATCCGTCACTCCGGATAATCTCAGGATTGGCGAGATCCACCGTCAAGGCGGTGTTGTCGTCCTGGATTACCGAGCCGAGGAGCAAGGGGCGCTTGTCCTCGAAGAACAGTTCCAGCCGAGAGAGATGCCGGGTGTCGTTGCAGAACAAGCCCTCGGAGGTGTCCGGCGTGATCCCGATGTCGCCGTGGCTATCGAGGACGGCAAAAGTGTCGCCGGATTTCAAGGTCCGCAGCGGACGCTCGACGAGCGAGGGATGCGCATCAAGGGCATGATCGGACGAAGGCTCAGATCGTCCGGCAATTTCCGGCTGTCTTGAGGCAGCGATCTGCTCATGCATTCCAAGTTACTCCTCGTCGGAGGCCCGGCGGTTCGTTCACCCGATTGGCTCATGGCTCTGCGTCTATTCTGCGGCCTTGGTGTAACCTTGTGGCGAGGACAGAAGACGGTCGAATGCCACGAGATAATCGCCTGCCATCCGCTCTGCAGTGAAGTGCTGTTCAAAATGGGCCCGCACTCGGAAACGATCGATGGCGGCGCTGCGTTCACAGGCCGAAATGGCCTCAGCGATCGAGTCAACGATGATTCCGGACACGCCGTCGCCGAGGATCTCCGGCACGGAGCCGTTGCGCCAAGCGATCACGGGCGTTCCTGCCGACATCGCTTCGATCATGACAAGGCCGAATGGCTCCGGCCAGTCGATCGGAAACAGTAACGCCCGGGCGCCGCCGAGAAAAGGCCCCTTCTGCGCCTCGTCGATTTCTCCAATGAACTCGATCAACGGATGATCAAGCAGCGGCTCGATTTGAGACCTAAAATATTCCTCGTCGACCGCATCGACCTTCGCCGCGACCCGCAGACGCATGCCGGCACGCTTGGCGATCTCGATCGCGCGGTCAGGTCGCTTCTCGGGCGTGATCCGTCCGAGAAAGGCAAGGTAGTCCCCTCCCCGCGGATCGAACGGACACAGGCCCGGCCCCAGGCCGTGGTGGACCGTCGCCAGCCAGTTCGCGGTGGATGGCATGGGTTTTCGCTGTCCGTCCGAAATCGAGATCAGCGGCATCCGCGGGAAGGCCTCATAGACCGGGAGGAAATCAGGCAGGTCCAGGCGACCATGCAGCGTCGTCACGCATTTATGGGTCAGGTCCGAGAACATCGCGTGCTGGAGCAGATCGAGATGGAAATGGATGATGTCGAATGACTCCTGCCGTTCCCGGACCTTCGCGAGCATGGCGAGGTGGCTGGCCGTGTGATCTCGGATGCCTGCCAGCCGCAAGCCCTGCGGTGCGCAGGCGACCAGTTCGGCAGAGGTCTCGGAATCGCCGGACGCGAACAAGGTGACCCGATGTCCCTGCCGCACAAGTTCCTCGGTAAGCCACGACGCCACTCGCTCCGTGCCGCCATACAATCGGGGAGGAACCGACTCCGCCAGTGGCGCAACTTGCGCGATCCGCATCCCTTGTTCTCCGGTCAATCTAGCCCGCGAATGCGAGCGTATTTTCAACGCCGGTCCGGGCCAGAAGTTCGCGATCAGAGCTCTTCGACGTGGGCTTCCGCACGTATACTCGAGACAGTCTCTGGCATGGCCATCAGGATGAGGAGGAGAGCGATCACGCCCACCCCGGCGAGCACGGCAAAGGCGATGCTGTAACCACCCCAAACGACTAGGCTGCCAGCGAATGCATAGCTCGACGCTCCTCCTACGCCTTGAATGGCGCCGAGCATCCCGCGCGCCATGTTGTAGCGACCGCTGCCCAGGACGGCGCCGTACAGAACGAGCGGCAGGAGTACATCGAACAGCCCGGCTCCGACCCCGTCGAGTAGCTGAAAGGCGATCATCCAGGAGGGATCGTCGACCGCGAAGAACAGAATGCCTCGCAACGGCAGAGCCGCGAACGCCAGAATAAGCAGCGGCTTGGCGCCGATCCGGTTGGCGCGCATAACGAGGAAGGCCATCGGGATAGTCGCAAGCTGGGCAACGATGATCGCCGCAGACGTCACGGCGGACTCGAAGCCCTTTGCTTCGAGCGCCAGCTTCTGGCTAGCGAGAGCCAGCATCGGCGCATTGGCGAAATGAAACAGCGCCGTACCGATCGCCAGCACGGTAAAGGGGCGTTCGGCGAACAATTGCCGCCATGGATACGGCCGGCTATTATTTTCCGGGATGACTTCATCGAGGCCGCGAGCGCGCTGATGATCGAGGGCGCCGGCTGGGATTGAAAGAACGGCGATCATCGAGAGGCCGGCGAACAGCGGAAGCATGTAGAAGACACCACGTTGCCCGAAATGCGTGCCGACTACCGCGGCCAAAGCGGCAATGAACAGGTTGCCAAACCGGTCGAACGCGGCGTTGCGGCCGAGCTGCGCGGCGAGGTCGCGGGCGCCATAAAGCCCGAGCGTGATCGCCGCGGTCGTGGGTACGAAGACGGCCCCCAAAAGCGCCATACTGACATCCGCGACGAACACGACCGCTATCGTCGGATAGGTCGCAATGGCGGTTCCCAGAAGCGCAAGGAGCCAGGCCCCACCAATCATGAGACCGCGCTTGGCGCGCGTGGCGTCGATCAAGGCGCCGATCGGCGCATGAAAAGTAATACCGATAAGACCGCTGGCGGTTAGCAAGGCTCCGATCTTCGCTTGGTCCCAGCCGACCTCCGTGAGCAGGAAGACATTGACGTAGGGCCCCAGCCCGCCGCGCAGATCCGCCAGCAGGAAGTTCAGCCAATCGAGGCTTGCCCGATGCGACATTCGCTCCTCGCTTCGCAAGTGCCCACGCTCAGCAAGGCCGGAGCGAAACGGTGTTCCGCTGGAGCCTTTTCCTAGCGCCACAGCCAGTAATCGTTGTCGACGAGTCACGGTTCCGTGCGGCGGCGAGCTGGGCCCGCCGCCCCCCAAATCGCCATCCGCGCATCGCAATCGCCTGGGACTAGCAATGACCCGGAATGTTCGTTCGCTCATAGGGCGAGAGCTCCTCTGGCCAGCAACGCCGGCCTCCATCTTTCGGTCGCAAATATCGCCCCGCTGAAGACTGGAACCCAAGTCGGCCAGTGCGGTTAAGGGGTTTTCACATCCAGCCAGGAGGCTCCAATGGCCGCTGAACCCAAGAAGCTCGACGACCTCTTTCTCGATACGCTCAAGGACATCTATTATGCCGAGAAGCAGATCCTGAAGGCTTTGCCGAAGATGGCGCGCGCAGCCACTTCGCCGGAGGTCAAAAAGGCGTTCGAGACCCATCGGGACGAAACCGAAACCCATGTCGAGCGGCTCGCCGAGGTGTTCGAGCTTCTCGGGAAGGCGCCTCGCGGCAAGACTTGCGACGCTATCCTCGGCATCATCGACGAGGGAAAGAGCATCATCGAAGAGTTCGAGGGCAGTCCCGCGATCGACGCGGGTCTGGTCGCCGCCGCTCAGGCCGTCGAGCACTACGAAATCGCCCGCTACGGCACTCTCAAGACCTGGGCTAATGAGTTGGGCCTGAAGCAGGCCGTAACCCTCCTCGACCAGACGCTGAGCGAGGAAACCAAGACTGATCAGCTTCTGTCTAAGATCGGCATCTCCTCGGCGAACAAGAAGGCAGCCTGATGCCCCTTTGGTGCATCGCAACCGAAGGGCGCCCGCTCCCGGAGCATGCGGACCTTAGCGATCCCGCAATCTCCGGGAGCTTGCGAACGAGATGACGGCGACATTCGAAATCCGCCGCTCCGGCAGCGATTGGATTCTGACGAGCGGCGCGGCGGTGACCCACCTTCGCAAACCGGCGAGCGGGCTGGTCGAAGACGCCGTTACCAAGTGGCAGAGTGCGGAAGGAAACCCCATGCGCATAACGACAGCGGAAGCCTATACCGAAGCGGCCGCGCGGATTCGGAGTCTGTCCGACGCCAAGGAGGGCAGTCCGCAGGCAGAGGAATTGGCAGAACTCATTGCAGCGGTGAGGCAGTGGGACGCTCGCAAATCCTCCCTGGGTCAGGGGGATGCATCAGCGCCTGGATATACCCAAACTGCGCAACGGCCAGGTCAGCCCGGCGCCGCAGACGAAACTCGGGCAGGTCCAAACCCGATGTCTCGTCACCCGACGGGAGCGCATCCCCCGTTCGAACGCGGCGATACCGAGAGTTTCGCGGCGGCGAAGCATGAAGCGGACCCAGCAGAATCATCCGGAGATGGTCAGCCCGCCGGTCGACGCAGCGCAATGATCCGTTCGATCCGCAAGACCTGATCGCCGGAGAGATTTTCTTGAAGGGATGAATAATGGCGGCCCATGGGCTGGTGCATGGCGAGCTCGGCCTGAACTGCATTCACCTTTGCGTCGACATGCAGCGACTTTTCGGGCCGGGTTACCCTTGGGCCTTCCCTTGGCTCCAGAAGGTTCTGCCGGCGGTCGAGGAATTATGCCGATCTCACCCGGAACGGACTCTCTTCACCCGCTTCATCCCGGCCGAGCGCGAGGGGGACGGGCGCGGCACATGGCAGCGCTATTATCGGAGATGGCCGGAGGTCACCTTGGAAAGGGCCGGCGTTGAAGCCGTCCGCCTCCTGCCCTCTCTTGAGCGGTTCGTTCCGCCCGCCCATGTGCTGGACAAGAGGGTTTACTCACCCTGGAGCGAAGGCCGCCTCGATCACTTCATCGCCGAGCGTGAAATCGATACGGTCATCATCACCGGCGGCGAGACCGATGTCTGTGTTCTCGCGACCGTGCTTGGAGCCGTCGATCGAGGCCTGCGGGTCGTACTGGTCATCGACGCCTTGTGCAGCTCATCTGACGCAACGCACGACGCACTGATGGAACTGTACCTTTCCCGCTTCAGCCAGCAAATCGAGGCCGCTTCCACCAGCGAGGTCCTGGTACAGTGGCGGTAGCGGGTGGCACACCGGCAACCCGCGAACTGAGGCTGCTGTATTTCGTCGGTGTTCTGGGAGATCCGCCGCGCTCGAAGATCCGCTTTCAGCGTTGCGACCTTCCAGCGAAGCGATCTGGTTTGCCTTGCCGTGATGAGGGAGCGCATCTGCCGGCCTTCGCCTTCGGCGCCGGGATCGGCGACGTCGTGGATGGCTGGGCCTGGACGCCTAACGTAGTCGCCTTCGCGACGAATGTAAGGACAATGGGTTTTTCTGAAGGGAATGGTCCTCGAGGAGGCTTCCAACGCCGCGGACTACCATTCGAACGGTGGAAGAACGGGTTCTCTTCCCGAAGGAGCTGCGACCGAACAACGCTCTGGAATAATCGTTGTTACCTCACGCGGAGGGTCAGCGAATGTTCGAAGGATTCAAGCTCGCGGCAATCGAGCTGACGAGAGGAGCGATCCGGTTTCGCGTTGGCGGAAGCGGCCCACCGCTTCTGCTTCTCCACGGTCATCCCCGCACGCATACGACTTGGCACAGAGTCGCCACGCTCCTGCGGGAACGCCATACGGTGATCTGCCCAGACCTCCCCGGGTTCGGCGGCTCATATAAGCCTGCCGACCGGTCCGACTATGTAAACTCATCCAAGAGGGCGAAGGCACAAGCTCTGGTCGAGCTGATGAACCAGCTTGGGCACGACTCCTTCGGTGTCGCGGGACACGACAGAGGTTCGTATGTCGCGTTTCGGATGGCGATGGACCATCCCACACGGGTTCGTAGACTGGCGGTTTTGGACAGTGTTCCGATCCTGGAGGCCCTGGAGCGCTGCCGTTTGGAGTTCGCCCAGCGCTGGTGGCACTGGTTTTTTTATGCCCAGCCGGAGAAACCGGAACGCGCGATCGGGACCGATCCCCTAGCCTGGTATGGCGGCTCGCCGGCAGAAATGGGCAAGGAAAATTTTGCAGACTTCCGCGAAGCCATTTCTGATCCGATCACGGTGCACACGATGATCGAGGATTATCGGGCAGGTTTGACTATCGACGCAGACCATGATCGCGACGACCGTGCCAACGCCCGCAAGCTCGATTGCCCCGTCCTGGCGCTCTGGTCGGAGAGAGATGACTTGGTGCATCTCTATGGCGATGTGGTCGCGGTATGGCGCAGATGGGCCAATGACGTTCGCGGAGCCTCCATTCCCAGCGGGCATCATATGGCGGAGGAGGCCCCCGTCGAACTGGCCCGGGCGCTCGATGGGTTTTTTCAAGACGCTGGAACTCGAGATTCTATTTGAAGAAGCACCTGGCAATCGCCACGAAACCACGGAAGCCTCTCGACCGCAGGTACATGGACCCGCCTGAGCCTTCGATGGAATTCGCGCCACCAAGGTCCATTATTCACGACCGGGAATGAGCGTTCATCATCCCGCACCCTATCAACGAGTTCCTTGGCTGGCATGTCGCCCGCGAGCAGGGTCCGGTCGGTATCGAGTGGGTGATGTCCGAGGGAGCCGACGGCGGAGATAGCGTAGCATGCCTGACCCTAGGAGGATGGATCGATTCGATCCGCCACGGCATCCTTCTTTCCCCGTGGTAGAAGCGTCATCACCAAGATGAAAGCGGAAAGAACAAAACAGATGCTATTCGTGACAATGAGAGGCCACTCACCCAGACCAAGTCCATATACGGTCCAGAGAGCGAAGCCCGTGACGGTGAAACTGTAGGTCACCGGAGAGATCGCCTGCGTATCGCGTGTTCTGACGATCCGCCAGGCCTGAGGCACGAAACTGATCGTCGAGCACACCGCCGCGAATGTGCCAGCAACCGCGATCCACTTCATCACAGTCGCCTATCGAGACAGGCGACGAGCATTTGCCCGGACCTTGCGCTGATACCCACGAACAATGCCTTCGGTGCCGTACCTGATGCGGCCTTTCAACACGGCCTGCCGGCTTGCCGCGGTTTTTTCGTTGACCATCCGAGCAGCCTCTCGTTTCGCGGCTGGACCACCCCTTGCGAGTTCGATCCCGCGCAGCCACACGACCTGCTGCGCCTCGAATGCAAGCATCGACATCTGCGGCTTAAACATCCGCAGCCTGTTTTCCGATAGGCTTGCGTGACGTTCTGCCATTTCGGCGGGACCGAGACGTCGCGCCGCGCGCCGCACTCTCTGTGCCAGGCTTCGGTGAGATATCCCTCGCGCGCAAAGCCCAGGCTTCCAGATTAAGCCGATACAAGCCATAGCCCACCGCCCCGGCAAGCATGACCGGCGTGGGCAACCTGGTTGCCAGCAGTGTCAAGGGAACAGCAAATCTCTCGGGGATTTCGCCTCGCTCGACGTTCCGAGCAATCCAGGCTCCAGCCAGACTGGAAAATGCAGCCCGGATCATTTCGTTTCCTCCGCCGCACCCGGCGTGATCGGAACCTGCTCGGCAACAGGGTCACTCGCCGGAAAAGTATCCTTGAGCGCCCTGTCCAGCTTCTGATCGGGTGTCAGTTCTCGCTCTTCCCTACGTTGCGTCTTTTGTTCCCGGCGAAGGCTCTCGACTGCGGGGTTATGCTCGTTCTCCACGGATGTCTCCTTGACTCTTTGACTGAGTGGAGACTGAACGCTGTGGTCCCGCGCTCGTTCCAGTAAGAGCTCGGCAACAAGCGCCGACATTCGCACGGGGAGACATTTCGCCGTTAGGGCCATATTGGCGCGATACCCTTCTGGCTCTTTCCAAAGCCAACCGCCCCAAACGCGTTTCCTCACGGTCGACAGACGGTGGGGCGTGATCCTGGTAACCGCGGCCTTCCCCCATTCGGGCTCGCGACGCGGGAACGTCCAATGGTGCGCCGGAGTTCAGGAAGCTTCTCTGGAGAGGCTACCATGACCCGGGTGACAGTAACCGCCTTGTATTTCGAGCCGCGGGGCTTCGTTCCCAACAATCCCAGGTTGCCTGCCTTGATCTATGAAAGGGCGTTCGATCCTGAGGCGACCATTGATCTCACCACGTTCATGGAGAAGCTTTTCCAAGAAAACGGATGGCCGCCTCAGTGGCGAGATGGGATTTACGAGTTCGACCACTACCACGCCCAGGGCCATGAGGTTCTTGGCATAGCAGCCGGGTCGGCCGAGCTCGTGCTCGGGGGAGAGGGCGGCCGCGAGATCAGGGTGGAAGCTGGCGACGTCTTGCTGCTGCCCGCAGGGACTGGGCATCGGCGCCTCAGGCAGTCCGATGATTTCCTCGTTGTCGGTGCGTATCCGCCCGGCCAGGCTGGAGACATCGTTCGCGAGGAACCATCGCCTGCAATGAAACAGAGGATCGCCCTATTGAGCTTTCCACCCAAGGATCCAGTTTTGGGTGATGAGGGACCGATGCTCCGCTTCTGGGCGAACGCCAGCGTTCCTTGAGGCTCGCAATATCGGACTTGTGCCTGCGGCTGGCGCCTGCAAGGCGCGCGAAATCGATGCGCGGTGCCGTGGCCTGCTGGCCATCTGAATCATGGCGACATCAGCCAATTGGAACCTCGGTGCCAGATTGCCCGTTGCCGACCGTGGCATTCGGAAGGAGAGCTAGCGATGATGTTCGTGGAGCAAATCAAGGAAGGCCAGCGCGTGATCGGATCCGATGGAGGGCATATCGGGACCGTCGACGCTCTGAGTGGCCAGCTCATCAAGCTCAAGAAGAATGATCCAGAGTCGGGCGGAGCCCATCATTACCTTGACCTCGCGCTCGTCGTTGACCTCCAGGACGATACGATCAAGCTGATCATCCCAGCGGCTGAGGCTAAGGAGAGATGGTCGGAGGCGACCGAGTAAATGGACGGACGCCAGCGCGACCATCGTCGCTGGACCCACCCAGGCGAGAATCGCGGCTCAGTCCGAGCGCCTCTGGAGGCAGAGTGAGTGATCCTATCGGTGATCGCGCGGCCCGCTACGGCGAAATCGAGGGCAAGTTTCCGGTTTGGTTGGAAGCGATCGAGGTGACTACTGGCGATCAGCAGGCCCGGTTCGCCGTTGTCGGCTTCTCGCTTGGCGGCGCGTTGGCCTGCTCGAGGACTTTTGACGGTTGGCGGTATCGCGTTTGAGGAGAGCCGTCATTGAAGATCGCGACCTACAATGTGAACGGCATAAATGGCCGGTTGTCCGTTCTTCTCCGGTGGCTCAAGCAAGACTGCCCCGACGTTGTGTGTCTACAAGAGCTGAAATGTGCAGCTGATCGTTTTCCGGAGCGCGAATTGCAGCAAGCCGGCTATGCGGCGGTTTGGCACGGTCAAAAGAGTTGGAATGGTGTCGCTATCCTCGCACGGGGCCGACCGCCAGTCCTCACCCGCCGGGGATTGCCGGGAGATCCTGATGACAGCCATAGCCGATATATCGAGGCGGCGGTCAACGGGGTACTGATCGGATGTCTCTATCTCCCCAACGGGAATCCGGTCCCTGGACCCAAGTTCGAATACAAGCTTCGCTGGTTTGACCGGTTGCTGAGCTATGCAGACGAACTGCTCTCGCACGACGTGCCGGTCGCACTCCTCGGCGATTTTAATGTCATGCCGACGGAGCTCGACGTTTATGCACCCGAGCGATGGCGAGATGATGCTCTCTTTCGTCCAGAGGTTAGGAAGGCCTATGCCGACCTGATTCATCAGGGTTGGACGGACACCGTTAGACACCTTCATCCGAGAGAGCGAATTTATACGTTCTGGAAGTACTGGCGAAACTCATTCGAACGCGACGCGGGACTTCGCCTCGACCATATTCTGCTCAGCCCCACCCTTGCACTCCGATTGAAATCCGCGGGAGTTCGACGCGCTCCGCGAGGCTGGGACCACACCAGCGACCACGCGCCGGTTATGATCGAGCTTCTGCCGCCCTAGCCTGACTATGGCCAGCGTTCCCAACGCTTAACCGGTTCTAGCTTTCAAGACGATGGCCGGGCGCTTGAAGCATGCTCGCTGGCGGGCGCGCGAAGCTACTCTTGTCGGTGAAGGGTCAACGCATGAAAGCCCGGCCCGCGGAGGGCCGGGCTTTCATGCGGCGAGCACACGCTGGGCAGCGACGGGCTCAGCCGTCGGTGATCACCAGGTCTGACGAATGTACCAGGTGTCGACGTCAGTCGTCACCTTGTCCTTCTCGATGCCGTAGCGCTCCTGGAACCGCTAACATTGGGGCGATCGTCGGACACCTTAATGTTCGGGCCGCGCAAGCTTCCGCTATTTGTCAGTGTGCCCTATTGGGTGATTGCGCCGCGTTGCTCCCATGGTCCGGGATTGAGAACCGCGCCGTTGACCTTGCCGGCGGCGTCGCGAATGAAGGCGATCCGCGTATGATCGCCGCTCTCGACATGGAATTCATCCTTCGAAAGGAACGCTACGGGCATCGGCTCGCCCTTGTCGAAATCAAGGATCGACCAGGCTCCCGTGGCTTTAACGACAAGCTTGCCGTCCGCGACACGAACTTGAAGCGCGAAACTGTGCGAGGGGACCGCCTCCCTGGCAAAGGCGATCACGATCGGATCGTTCTGCCGCTCGCGGATGATCTTGAGCTTGATGGTGGCGTTGACCGGACCTGAAATCCGACGAAAGGCCACCTCCAAGGTCAGGCCCTTGATCGACTTGTCGTCGATCGCTGTGATGAGATCTCCCGCCATGACGCCTGCTTTCGCGGCAGGGCCGGTGTCGGACAATTTGATCACCCTGAGGCCATCGGTGCCCGCGATAACGGACTCAAGACCGGCCCAACCATTGCCGTCGGCGACCGAGGTCTGCCTGTCCAGCGAACCTGCAGACCCGCCGAAAACGTAACGTCCAACGTATTCGGTGAGGGCACCGGCATTTCGTTGCCCGACTGCGACCGGCGCCGACGCTTCAGGCACATTCAGCGCCGCATAGGGTAGGCGACGGATGGCGTTGAAATAGAAGCCGTTCTCACTGTACTGGCTTCGCTGCATCATCATGATCAGGATCAGCTTCTGTGCCGGATCGATCGAGAAGAACGTGCCCCAGCTTCCCTGCCAGTTGAAGCTTCCGACTGCGCCCGGAATCAAGCTGAAATCAGGGCTGGTGCGGACTGCGAAACCGAGCCCCCAGCCCGTACCGAAGGCCGGACCGACGTCATGCCCCGCAATGTGCATTTTGGGCGGCAGCGAATTCGTCGTCATCAGCCTGACCGTTTCGGGCTTCAAGATACGCACGCCGTCGAGCTCGCCGCCGTTGAGCAGCATCTGGCAGAAGCGCAGGAAGTCGGGGACCGTCGAGACGATTCCTCCCCCGCCGGAAAAGAACGTCTGCGGCTTGCCGACATCGCCATCCGAAAGGGGTTTGGGCTGGGCGCCGGGCACGGCGACGAGACGGGCAAGCTTGTCCTCCGGCACCGAGAAGCCGCTATCGACCATATGCAGCGGCCCAAACAGACGGCTTTGCAGAAACTGATCGAGAGTCTGGCCCGATACGACTTCGATGACCCGTCCGAGGACGTCGTAGCCTATGGAATATTCCCAGACTTCGCCCGGCTGATGCAGAAGCGGAAGTGTTCCGAGGCTTGCGATGAAGGACGCGATGGGCTTGTCGCGTCGGAATGGGGCCTTGGCTCCGTACAGTGCGTGAATCGCGGCATTGCCAAATCCGGGATCGGCGTAGTCCGGCGAAGCATAAACGAGGCCGGACGTATTGCGCAGAAGGTCCCGGATTGTCATCGCCCGCCTGGCAGGTTCAAGCTCCAGCAGGATCGCATCTCCTGTAGCCGGATTGGTCTTGACGACCTGCATATCCCTGAGCTCCGGCAGATACTGCGCCACGGGAGCATCAAGCTCGAGCTTGCCTTCATCGACCAGCATCATGGTGGCGACGCTGGTGATCTGCTTGGACATCGATCCGATGCGAAAGATCGAATCCGGCCGCATCGGAATTGTCTTGTCGTGATCCTCAAAACCGATGGGCTGCAAATAAGCGAGCTTGCCGCCTCGGGCGATCCCAACGACAAAACCGGAGGGATCGCCCTTTTTGGTCTGCGCCTCAAACCAGGAGGTGATGTGCGCCAGCCGTTTCGCCGAAAAGCCGAGACTGTCGGGATCGCCGACGGTCTGCAAATTGTCGGCAAGCACCGCACCCGCCAGACAGAGCGTGAGCGCCGCCAGCGCGGTCAATGAAACGGCAAATCGCTGATATCGCATGGCCAACCCCGTTGTCGCAGCTAGTGCGAGGAAAGATCGCCATCAGCCTGTCGGATGTTTTCACTTCCTTCTCGCCGATTCCCGCAATCCGGCTGGCCGATTCCTCAACTCGACTGGCCGATTTTCAATCGGTCGTTCTTCGGGGCTGCATTTCCCGCCATTGCAAGACGGCGGAATTCGGTTGGAGTCAGATCTGTCGCGGCCTTGAAGGCGCGGTTAAACGGCCCGATCGACTGGAAACCTGTGTCCATCGCAATTGTCAGCACCGGGACTTCCACTTGTTCGGGGTCGACCAGTGCGGCCTTGGCTTCCCCGATCCGGTAATGATTGAGGAACGCATTGAAATTACGGTAACCGAGGCCCTCATTGATGAGCTGCCGCAGCCGGTATTCCGGCACGCCAAGCTCGGCGGAAAGCGATCCAATGGTTAACCTCTCACGCCGGTAGATGCGCTCAACGGTCATCAGCTGTTCCAACCGGCGCAAGAGAGCCGGTTGGATCGCGGCAGGCTTGCCCTCATCGCCAGACGCCTTGGCTGGCGCGCCTAAGGGGACACTTGTCGCGGGCATCAGGATCGAACCTTGCCGCGTTCCCGCCTCCAGCAGATTCCATGCGCTCAAGCCAACTAACACGAACAGAGCGAAGGCGTTGGCAACGCTGGCCATGGAAAAAGTGCGGATCGAGGGCTGCTGCACGAAGCTCAAGTAAGAGTTGAGAACGATTTGGGCCGACGCCCCGATCAGGACGACCAGCCGAAGCCGACGTCGGCCCTCCACCAGATCCGCCCGCCACGTGAGAAGCGTCTGCGCCACCGCCAACAACGCCAGGCCGAGAAAGGCCGATGACAGCGTGCGTTCAATCGCACGCTCCAACGCGGCCGATCGAGTGGTGCCGCTGGCGTCCAGCCATTGCGCGACGGCGACGGCCGCCCACAAGACGCCATGCCAGGGCCTCGGCACGAAATCGTCATCGAAGGCGGCCCGCGCCCATAGCCAGAACACGACACAGTTCGCGCTGGACAACGCCAGCAGCAACAGGCCCCACCACGCAAATGGCCGCGGGAAGGTCGGCGCCGAGCAGATCATGGAAGCAGCGGCGCCTATCGCGAGCGCGGCGCCCAGTAGCGCGGCCGTGCTGTCGCGGCGATCGCGCAGCGCCATGGCTGCGATCAGCAAGCACAATGCGACGATGGCGCCCCGTAACCCCAGATCGATCGACATCAAGCCGCTGGTGTCCACGACCGGAAACACTCCGAATGCCGTTGTTGGCGCCAAAGCCGCGTAGGTTCGCCCATACGCCCTTGACGCAGCCGATGTCGAGTCGGCGGATGATTTCGAAAGCGGCCACGAACCGGACGGGAGCTACTGCGCCTCAAACCAGGAGGTAATGTGTTCCAGCCGCCGCGCCGAAAAGCCGAGACTGCCGAAGCGCCGACGGTCTGCACATCGTCCGAAAACGCCACACCAGCCAGACAGAGCGTCAGCGCCGCCATGCATGATGACCGGATGATTTTACTGGGCCGCCCTTCAGACGATCCTAAACCAAGATAGTCGGAGCGAAGAGCCCGGACCCGGCTCAGAGCCTGAGGTCAAAAATTTGCCCAACGCTCACTTCGCCGCGGCGGCCACTTCCGGTTTGGCACATAGCGTCGTTTCGCTGCTAAGCAGCAAGATGCCGGCTATCGGGTACAGCGGACTCTGGCGTGGCGTCAGGCCGCCAGATTTATAGGTTCACGGCCTAGTGGGTCGACGCGCGCCTGCCGCATGGCATAGTTATCTGAATGGCGGATTGCGCTTCCAGACGCATGACCCATATTGGGCGAGCGGTTAGTTGACCCCTCCAGCCCCCCTCCCGCTGGAGCCTGTCCCGCCGTTCCCCTCGAAGCTTTCGGCTCAGCGCCATGGCTTCTCCTTGGCCGGCTCCCTTTGGGACGCCGGCCTTTTTTCTGAACGATGCATGGGACATCCAGAGAAAGTGCCCTCCGCGTTTCGCGCATCGCATCTGCATGAACTTTGGCGCGACCAATTCGTTAGTCGATCGTCCGTCAGTAGGTAGGAGGCGTAGAATGACTACGGCATCGATCTTGCGACGCTGGGCATCTAAAATCCGCACCGGGGATCGCGCAGGCTATGTCGACTATGTCCGCTCGACTGGCGGAGACGACTACAGCAGTACGCCGGGCAATCTGGGATTCCAAATGCTTCTACGAGATCTCCCTGATGGCACGACAGAGATCGAGACGCTCAGCTGGTGGGATTCGATCGACGCGATAGTGGCCTTCGCCGGCGCAGATCATAACCGCGCCCGCTATTATCCCGAAGACGATCGCTTTCTGCTGGTCAAGCCGGAGTTTGTAACGCACTTCGAGGTCGTCCTCGACGCCCGCCATGGATGGTAGGTTCGCATACCCCGGTATTTTCGCCGGCAGGCGCTGGCGCTCGACCAATCCGGCACCCCGGAAGAACGCCGTCATCAACTTGTCGCCGAACGGATGGATGCTCACCGGGCCTATCACAGAGGTCAAGCGCGAGCGTGGCAATCTGAACGCCCCTCGCGCACTCGCCGATTCTGCCAAGGTTGCCATTGGCGAGCGTGGGCCGGTCTGGTGGGAGGACTGCTCCCCAGACTTCAATCGCTATCACGTGAGGAAACACGCCCTATGCGGGTGGGCTTTGCAATTGAAGACGCCGGAAAGGCATGCGTACCGTGAAACCATCGGAACCTGACAAGCAGGAGGGCGACGTGCAGCAATCTGCCGTCGCCGTGACCACGCGGATTGAACTGAAAGGCGCTTTCACTGTCGATCTACCGCTCGACGTGACAATGCTAAACGAGCGCCTCTACGAGATTGGCCTGTGGCTCATTGATCGTCATATCCCGCATCAGGCTCGCATTCTTTGGGAGCCCGACCACAGGCGGATCCGCATAAGCTTTACCGATGCGGAGGATGCCGGGGCTTTCCGCACGCGCTTCAGTGCTCCTCTCCATTGCCGGCAGCATGATCTGCCATCTCTTCCATCCACCGGGCTGGTAAGCGGCCTCGCGATGGAGACGGTCTGATCAATCCGGAGTCCCGGGTTGATCCCGCTCCACTGAGCAGGCAAGTATTGACCTTAGGCGAGGTTTCGTTGCTAAATTGCACGCCTTCAGTTCGTTCCGTGGCTCAGTTTGCATGAAGAGTTCCTGGATCTTTTCGCCCCATACCCGAGCCGTCTGGCTGAGGACGCTTGTCGTCATCGTATTGGGCGCGGCGATGATCTCGCCGGCCCTATTTTTGCGCTGAAAGCGGAATGGCCGGCAGAGCTCTCTAAAGCTCAATCACAGATCGCGGCTCAAGCGTCGCTTCTCGCGATATCTGCATGTTGGGATAGCCGGCCTGGTTCGCGAACATTCCGGGGCTCGCGGCGCGATAGTCGTTGAGCATATCGCCGGCACATACCATTGAAGGCGTTGGCGCTTCATGCAGTTGGTAATCCGCCGACGATCGGCGGGCGGTAGATCAAGATGAGATGTGCCTCGATCGCATCGAGCAGAGCATCGTCGGAAAGGTTCGGATCGCTGAGGCCGAGTTTGCGAGAAGCGTCCCCTCCTCGCGCAGGATTTCCCGGACGGTTCGCCCGGCCCGGTCAAGAAACTATTCCAGCAGCTTCACCAGCGCCTGCGTAGGCGGCGTCTTCGGGCACTCGATGACGTGCGGCTCGACGCTCGCATTGCGAATAAGGTCCAGCGCGTTGCGGGAAGTCCCGCAGGCCGGGTTGTGATAGGGGACGACGTCCATCACGCCACCTTCGGGCGGCCGCCGCGCTCGCACCTTCGAGCCCGCCAGTTCGCCGCACCTGCTGTGCCAACGGCCTCCGGTCCAGGCTGGCCAGGCCATGATGAAATGCGCGCCGGTTGTTCCCAATAAACCGTACGGTCCATGACGCCTTTTTTGACAGCACCAGAAAATCTTTAATCCGGCCATCGACTATTCGTGATGTCAGCGGCCGAATAACCCGTGAAAGCGCCCGAGGAAGCTGCGCAGGCGCTCGTTTTCCGGATGATCGAACACATCTTCAGGCCGCCCTTCCTGCGCGACGCGGCCTTGGTCAAGAAAGACCACGTGATGCGAGACCTCACGCACGAACAGCATTTCGTGACTGACCAGCAACATGGTCATGCCTGCCTCCGCCAGTGCCTGCATGACACCGAGAACTTCGGCGACGAGTTCGGGGTCCAGCGCCGAGGTCACTTCGTCGAAGAGCAGAAGGCGGGGCTGCATCGCGACCGCCCGCGCAATAGCGACGCGCTGCTGCTGCCCTCCCGAGAGCTGATAGGGATAGTGGTCCTTGCGCTCGCCTAGGCCGACGCGGCCGAGCCAGTGGCTGGCGATGTCCGTCGCCTCCGCTTTTGGCTTGCCCTGCACCTTGACGAGGCCCAGCATCACGTTCTCGGCCGCCGTCAGATGGGGGAACAGGTTGAACTGCTGGAAGACCATCCCCATTCGGGCTCTTTGGGCGGAGATCTTCGTTTCGCTCAGGCGCTTGCGCGTCTCTCCGGCCAGCTTGTAGCCGATCGGATCGCCATCGAGCAGGATTTCGCCGCCATCGTGCTCTTCCAGCAGGTTGATGCATCGCAGGAAGGTCGTCTTGCCGGACCCAGAAGCCCCTATCAGCGAGACGACCTGGCCCTGCCGCATGGTGAGATCAATGCCTTTCAGCACCTCGACCTTGCCGAAGTGCTTGCGGACATTTGTGGCTTGAAGAAGAGGCGGTTCGCTCATGGCGGCCTTCAATAGCGTAGATAGGAGAAGCGGCGCTCAAGCACCCCGCCCAGCTGGGCGAGCGTGAAATTGATGACGAGATAGAGCGCCAGCGTGAGTAGATAGAAATCGACGATCATATAGTTGCGCGCCATCTGTTGCTGGGCGGCGAGAAGCAGCTCGATCACGCCGATGATAGAGAGGAGCGTTGTGCCCTTGACGATCTCCAGTGCGGTGTTCACCCAAGGCGGCAGTATCCTGCGAAAGGCCTGGGGCAGGATGACGTACGCGAGTCGCTGGCGGAATGTGAGGCCGATCGCCTTGGCCGCCTCCATCTGCCCAGCCGGCACCGATTGCACGGCACCGCGGAAGTTCTCGGCAACATGGGCGGTGGCGAAAGCGCCGAGCGCAACGACTCCTGCCCAGAATGCCGGCACATTGATGCCGAACAGCGCCAGGCCGTAATAGGTGAATAGGATCAGCACCAGCAGCGGGATGCCGCGCATCACGTCGACGTAAAGACGTGCCAGGCCGCTGAGCCACCACCAGCCATAGGACAGCGCGACCCCTACGGCGATGCCGCAGACCGTGGCCATCACGATGCTCAACATCGAACTGGCGAGCGTGACGCCAAGGCCGACCAGCAGCGCCTCGCGCGCCGCCCAGGCCTCGAACCAGAAGGTGCCGGGGGTGAAGGTCATGACCGCCGGCTCCTCAGCGAATGGCTGCGTAACGGCGCTCGACCAGGCGCAGCAAGGTGGCGATGACATAGGCCGTGACAAGATAGAGCCCGCTTGCCGTCAACCAAACCTCCATGACGCGAAAGGTGTTGGCATTGATCTGGCGGGCGGTGAAGGTCAGCTCCGGCACGGCGATGGCGGCGGCAAGCGAGGTGTCCTTGAACAGCGAAATCAGATTATTGCTGACGGCCGGCAGCGTGATCCTGAACATCACCGGCAGGACGACGTAGAGCTGACGCTGCAGCGGCCTTAGCCCGATGGCCTTCGCCGCCTCGACATATTGCTTCGGGATCGAGGCCAGGCCGGAGCGGAAGACCTCGCACATATAAGCCCCGGCATAGAGCGACAGCGACAGAACGAAGCTCTGGCTCTTGCCGAGCACGGTGATGTCGAATTCGGGCAGGCCGAAATAAAGGAAAAAGATAAGCAGCAGCAATGGGGTGCAGCGGATAAACTCGACATAGGCCCAGACAGGGTAGGACAGCCACTTGCGGGGCGACAGCCGGGCATAGGCCGCCAACAACCCGATGACAGATCCGATCGCCAGCGAGACGACGGCCAGCCCAAGCCCTAGAAGCAGCGCGTCGGTAAACTTGTCCCAGTTCCGCGTGATCACGGACCAGTCGAAATGATAATCGATCATGCCTGCGATCCGGGGACGACGTGGCGAAGCCGGTCAGGCCTCGCCGCCGGGAGACAGTGGATCCGGATGGATCAGGCGAATTCCTGCGGAAATCCTACTTTGGGAAGCGGCAGTTCGATGCCAAACCACTTCTTATACGAGGCGGCGAAGGTGTCGAAGTCGACGCCCATCATCGCCTCCTTGTAAACGGTGTTGACCCAATTCAGCCAAATCGGATCGCCAGGTTTCACGGCCGATGCATAGGAATTCGGCATCCAGCCGAACCCTGAATCGACGAAGCGGTCGGGCGCCTGCTGCATCAGCCAACGGATAGCGGACTGATCCTGCATCGAGGCGTCGATGCGGCGGGCATTCAGCGCTTGCATGGCCGCATCGGGGCTGTCGAAGGCATCGACCTTGGCCTCGGGCAGGGCCTTGTGGATCCACTCCTCCAGAAAGACGTTTTGCATGCCGCCGATGGTCACCGCCTTGCCAGCCGCCTTGAGCTCGGCATAGCTTTTGTACTTGCCCCCCTTGGCGAGCATCAGCAGGCCGTTGCCCTCGCGGTAATAAGGAATGGTGAACTCGACCTGCTGGGCTCGACCGGGGGTCACGGTCATCCATTGCACGACGATGTCAACCTTGTCGGTGACGAGGCTTGGAATGCGGGCATCTGAACCCTGGATGACGAATTCGACCTTGTCCGGATCGTCGAAAAGGCTCTTGGCGAGTAGCCGGGCGAGGTCGATATCCATGCCGGCGAGCTTGCCGCTCGCGTCCTGGAAATGCCAGGGCGGGTTGGTGCTGCCGGTTCCGACGATCAGCTTGCCGCGCTCCTTGATGGTGTACAGCTTGCTCTTGGCGACTGTCTGCGCTGCCACAGGCGTCGGCGCGAGCGCCGCGACACTGCTCGCCGCGAGACCGCCCAGAGCTGCACCAGCGAGGCCGAGTCCGAACAGGCTGCGCCGTTCGACCGTAAGATCGCCGTCTACTGCCGGTGCCTGGTCATCATGAGCGCCCATTGCCCTCTCCTCTGCCGTATCGTCAGCGACCGGCTCGGTCGCTGACGATACGGCAGCAAAAATCAGGCCAGGCTTCGAAGAACGCCCGGCCCGAGAGAGAGGCTCGTCTCCTCGCCCTGCTCGATCGCTGCTTCGCAGAGACGAGCCACCGCCACAGTGTCTTCTGGATCAAAGACGCGATGCGTCCTGACGGGCATCTCTTGAAAGGCACCCCCATCCTTGAAACCATGTCCCGTGATCAGGCAGACGATGCGCGATCCCGGGGCAAGGTGCCCCCCGCCCAGAAGCTGCGGAAGGGCAGCGACCGAGCTTGCGCCCGTCGGCTCGGCATAGACTCCCTCCAGCCTCGCCAGCCGAAACATGGCCTCACGCAGCTGCGCATCGCTGACCGCCAGTACCAGTCCCCCGCTTTCCTTCACGAGGCGCAGCGTATAGCTGCCGTCGCGCTCATAGCCGATCAGCGGATCGCTGATACCGGAGGCGATGGTCTCGGGCGTGCTCCACGCCGTGACGTGCTCTGCACCCGCCGCGAAAGCGCGAGCAATTGGTGCGCATCCTTCCGCCTGCACGGCAACGAGGTGCGTCGCGGCACCCGCTTCCTTGAGGCCTTGCCAAACACCTTTGACGAGGGGGCCGCTGCCTGTCGGAATCAAGACATGGCTCGGCGGGACGCCGTCGAGCTGGGCAAAGAGTTCGCGTCCGACAGCAGTGAGACCAGCGACGGCATAAGGATTGATGAAGGTCGTGGTCAGGTTGACGAAGCCATGCCGCTCCGCCAGCGCGCGGGCAAGGTCATAGGAGCGGCTGTAATTCCCTTCAACGAGGAGCAGAACCGCGCCATGCGCCGCAATCTGCGTCACCTTGTTTGGCGGCGTACGCGCCGGGACGACGACGATCGCCGGCATGCCGGCTCGGGCGGCGTAGACCGCCGTCGCCGCTCCGGCATTTCCCGATGACGCGCAGACGACGCCGCGCGCGCCCGTGGCGATGGCACGGCCGAGCGCCGCTGCGATCAACCGATCCTTGAAGGAGCCGCTTGGGTTACGGGTCTCGTCCTTCAGCCAGAGTTCGCCCTTGAAACCCGGCAGTGCTCTTTCCAGCCGCTCGGCGCGAATGAGCGGCGTCTGCCCCTCGCCGAAGGAAAAAGCTGGAACGCCGTCATTCCCGACCTGCTCCAGAATGCCGCCGCAGGCCTGGCATTCATATGCCCATCGCGGTGCGAGCTCAGCCATGCAATCGACACAGCGGAGCTTCATGGCGGTTCCTCCTCCAGGATATGGTCCAGACGACCGAAGCGAGAATGAAGAGCCAAGCCGAAACTGTCATCGCAGATTCCGCAATGGCGACACCTCAAAAAGGCGATTGCAACAAGTGAGCTCGTGCCCGGAACAAACCGGCGCGTTGCGCCATCCAGAAGCGGAAGTTGAATCCGTGCCAGGAAGCGGACGTTGGGCGCTGGCAACGGCAATGTCGGTTGGCGCCTCGATACCATCATTGCCGCGCTGATTGGTATCGTGCCAACCCGTGACCCAGACAACGCCTGCTGGGTCGTTTTGCTTAATGTGATGAGGCTCTGAGCGCTCTCTTCGATCGGCCGTCAAGCGCGGAAGATGCTCTCGACAGATGGTACACACTTCACGGCCCTCCCCAAACAGCGCTAAGTCAGGCTCCCTCGCGCCTGGGCGCGCGTAGCTGACGTGGCATGGCGTGAACCTCAAATTCCTCGAAACCTTCGTCTGGGTCGCACGGCTGCGGAACTTCTCGGTCGCTGCCGACAAGCTCTGCACCACGCAAGCTGCGGTCTCCAATCGCATCGCGACGCTGGAGCGGGAACTCGGCGTGCGCCTGTTCGAGCGCGACCTGCGCAATGTCGGGCTGACGCCGCATGGCCAGCGAGCCTTGCCGCAGGCGGAGGCGATCATGCGTATGGTCGCAGAACTCGAACGCTCGATCGCCGATGCTGGCCAGGTCCGCGGGACGGTGCTGATCGGCACGGTCGATTCCGTCGTCTATGCTTGGCTGCCGCGCCTGATCGAGCGGGTCAAGGAGACCTATCCGAACGTCGCGATCGACCTCAACGTCGACACCAGCCTGAATCTCGCCCGCCAGATCCAGGAAGGGCAGATCGATCTAGGCCTGATCATGGGGCCGGTGGTCGCGCCGCATATCCGCAACATCGAGCTGTGCGTCTTTGACTGTCTCTGGATCGGCTCGCCCAAACTGCCGCTGAAGCCCGGCCGGCTCGCCATCGGCGACCTCACCGCCTATCCGATCTTCGCCTATTCGAAGGGCTCGCAGCCACACCATTCGGTGCTGCGTGCGATCGAGCTTTCTGGGATCGACACCGAAACGGTGCGGGTGTTCAATTCGAACTCACTTGCCACCATCACCCGGCTGGTCAGGGACGGCGTCGGCGTCGCGGTGCTGCCGCGGGCGGTGGTGCAGGAGTTCCTCGATACCGGTGAGCTGCATGTGCTCGATGTCGAGGCAAGGCTGCCGCCACTGCATTTCCATGCCGTCTTCAACGACAATCCGGGAAACACGCTGCCGGCCCTGATCGCCGATATGGCGGCGGAAATCGCGGCGTCCTGAGCCGACTGCCGACTCTATGGCGATCTGCCTCGACAACAGGCACGCCCTGGTCACGGCGCTGTCATAAGTAATTCTTGTCGGGGCGAACAAGAATTTCGCGTTTGCGGGCCCATCGGGGGTTTGCTCTCCTGCCGCACCGACAGCGGGGAGAATGCCGATGAAGGTCTCACTCATCCAGATGAACTCGCAGGACGACAAGTCCGCGAACCTGAAGACGGCCCGGGCCATGGTCGAGAAGGTCGTCGCGCAAGACCAGCCCGATCTCATCGTCCTGCCGGAATACTACGCCTTTCTCGATGGCAACGCGGCGGCGATGCGCGCGAGCGCCGAGACCTTCCCGAACGGCGAGAGCTATCGCCTGATGTCAGGCCTAGCCGAGAAGCATGGCGTGACCATCCATGCGGGCAGCGTCGCTGAGCGCGACGGCGATGACTATTTCAACGCGACGATCGTCTTCGGGCCCGACGGCAAGCAGATCGCGCATTACCGCAAGATCCATCTGTTCGACGTCGATGCGCCCGGCGGCGTCAGCTATCGCGAGTCCAACATGGTTTCGCGCGGGCGGGAGGTCGTGACCTACAGGGTTGGCGAGACGACCGTGGGCTGCGCCATCTGCTACGACATCCGCTTCCCCGAACTCTTCCGCAAGCTGCGCGACGCCGGCGCGGACGTCATCGTCCTGCCCGCGGCCTTCACACTGATGACGGGCAAGGACCACTGGGAATTGCTGGCACGGGCACGGGCCTGCGAAACGCAGACCTGGTTCCTCGCCACCGGCCAGACCGGCACGCACGCCCAGGGCAAGAACGCCTGCTACGGCCATTCGATGGTGATCAACCCCTGGGGCCATGTCACCGCGCAGGCCTCGGACGGCGTCGGCACGATCAGCGGCCGGCTCGATTTCGACTACACGGCGAAGGTCCGTGCGGCGGTGCCGGTCGCCAACCATCACGTCATCGCCTGAGCGGAAAGAGCCTTCCCATGTTCACCGTCAATCCCATGCCGGCGCGGATCTCCGGCGATCTTGTCTCCCTGCTTCAGCAATGCGAGGTCGCGACCATCGGCCATGTGCTGCATTCGGGCTTCGTCGATCGCGAGATCAGGGCGGTGCTGCCGGCCAAGCGCATCGCCGGCACGGCCGTCACGATCCGAATTCCCCACGCGGATTCGACGGCGCTGCACTATCTGACGAAGCTGGTGCGCCCCGGCGACATTGTGGTGATCGACCGCTGCGGCGACACCAAGCATGCCTGTTGGGGCGGCGTCGTTACCCATGCGATGAAGAACGCCGGCGTCGCCGCGGGCGTGATCGACGGCCCGGCCACGGACTTCTCCGAGATCGTCAAGACCGACATGCCGATGTGGTGCCGCGGCCCCTCGCCGATCACCACCAAGATCCTCGGCACGGAAGGGGCGATCAACGTGCCCGTCAGTGTCGGAGGCCAGACGATCGAACCCGGTGACGCGGTGCTCTGCGACGAAAGCGGCGTGGTGGTCCTGAAGACCGCAACCGCCGACGCTTACGCCCGCAAGGCGATCGAGATGCAGCAAAACGAACTCGTGCTCCTGGAGCGCCTGCGCAAGGGCGAGAAGCTGCCCGATATTTCCGGCGCGACCGCTCTGGTCGAGGGCAAGCTCGCCAAGTCCTGAGGCGTCTGAGACACGGAATCAATCGACCAGGCCTGACGACGGGTGGAGCACCGCCCGCGTAACAACAAAGGGGATCGGACATGCAGACATCGACGAAGCTCACCATGGCCATCGCGCTGGCGGCCGGCTTCTATGCGCAGGGCACGCTCGCGCAGCAACAGACCGTCACGGTCATGGCCTATTCTGGCCTGTTCCAGGAGCGTTACACCAAGGCCGTGATCGAGCCCTTCATGAAGGCCAATCCCGGCATCAAGGTCGACTATTTCCCGCTGCCGAACTCGGCCCAGATGCTCGGTAATTTGCGCGCCCAGAAGGCGGCGCCGCAGGCCGACGTTGTGATCATGGACGTCTCGGTCTCCAAGGCTGCGACCGACGAGAAGCTGCTGATCAAGATCGACGACAAGGTCTCGAAGAACGTCTCCGATCTCTATCCGAACGCCCGCATCGCCGATGTCGACGGCGTCGCCGTGACCTTCGACAATCTCGTCATGCTCTATAATTCGGACGTCGTGAAGGAGACGCCCAAGAGCTGGATGGACCTCGCCAAGCCCGATCTCAAGGGCAAGGTCGCGATCCCCGGCATGCCCGATATCCAGGGTCTGTCGCTCGTCCTGATCATGGACAAGGCGCGCGGCGGCACCGACTATCTCAAGAGCGTCGACCAAGGCATCGCAGCGCTCGGGGAGATCGCCCCCAACGTCCAGACCTGGGAGCCCAAGCCGGAAGTCTATCCCGTGATCATCTCCGGTCAGGCCGCCGCCGGCGCCGGCTGGAACGCCCGCGCGCAGGTCAATGCCGACGCATCCGGCGGCAAGCTCAAGGTGATCCTCCCGCAGGAAGGCAGCGTCTTCCAGATCAACACGATCAACTATGTCGCCGGCGGCCCCGGCAACGATGCCGGCGCCAAGTTCATCGACTACGCGTTGTCGCCGGAGGCCCAGAAGTCCTTCACCGAAAGCATGTTCTACGCGCCGACCAACGCCAAGGCCCAGATCTCGGATGCCGCGATCGCGCGCACCGCGGTCAAGTCCATGGACAAGGTTATCCCGATCGACTGGATCGCTCTCGCCAAGGTTCGCGAGCCGATCATGGAGCAGTGGCGCCGCAAGGTGATCCCGCTGAGCCGCTGAGCCGAGAAGGATAGACCGTCATGACCGACACCAGCACGGCACCGGGCCAGGGCTTTCTCTCCATCCAGGGGCTGACCAAGCGCTATGCCGGCTTCACGGCGGTCGACAATCTGGACCTCGAGGTCCCCAAGGGCGAGCTCGTTGCCTTCCTCGGCCCCTCGGGTTGCGGCAAGACGACCTCACTCAGGATGATCGCCGGCCTCGTGCCGGCAACATCGGGACGCATCGTCGTCGGCGGGCAGGACCTCACCGAGGTTGCGACGCACCGCCGCGACATGGGCCTGGTCTTCCAGAGCTACGCGCTGTTTCCGCATATGAGCGTGGCGAAGAACGTCGCCTTCGGCCTCGAGATGCGCAAGGTGCCGAAGGACGAGATCGCGAAACGCGTGAAGGAAGCGATCGCCCTGGTGCATTTGACCGGCAAGGAAGAGCACCGGCCGGCCCAGCTCTCGGGCGGTCAGCAGCAGCGCGTGGCGCTCGCGCGTGCGCTCGTCATCCGGCCATCGATCCTGCTCTTCGACGAGCCGCTCTCCAATCTCGACGCGAAGCTGCGCGACGAGATGCGCAACGAGATCCGCGACATCCAGCGGCGGCTCGGCATCACCGCGATCTTCGTGACGCATGACCAGAGCGAGGCGTTGACGATGTGCGACAAAGTCGTGGTCATGAACCAGGGCCGGCTCGAACAGCTCGGCACGCCGGTCGATCTCTACGAGCGCCCGAAGACCGCCTTCGTGGCGAGCTTCGTCGGCCGTACCAACCGCCTGAAGGCCGTAGCGACGGACGGCTTCGCCGATTTCGGCGGCCAGCGCTTCGCGGCGCCCGGCGACCTGTCGGGCCCAGTCGAGGTGATGGTCCGTCCGCATCGCATCGCCCTGGCACCGACCGGCGGCGAAGGGGTCGCGGGCACCATCATGCGGGCGACCTTCGCAGGCGATATCCTGCAATACGACATCGACGTCGCCGGGCAGACCGTCTCGGTCGAACTCGCGACGCGCGGCGGCGAGACCGTGCTCGCGCCGGGGACGGCAGTCGCCCTGTCGTGGCGGCCGCAGGATGTCTTCGTCTACGGGTCGGCGGCGTGAGCGCGGCGATCACCATGCCAGCCGCCGTGGCCAAGCCGCGCCGGAACGGGCTTGCGCTGGTCATCGCGCTGATCGCGCCGATCGCGCTGGTCAACGCCTTCGGTTTCCTCGCGCCGGTGCTCAATCTCGCACGCATGTCGTTCTACGAGGTCGAGCCTACCGGTACGATGCGCGAGGCCTTCTCGCTCGCGACCTGGGGCAAGGTCATCGCCGACACCTTCTACGCCGAGCTGATCGTCAACAGCATCACAGTCAGCCTCGGCATCACTCTGCTGACGCTGATCTGCTCCTATCCGATCGCGCTCTATCTGCACCGCTCCAGCGGCACCTGGAGGACGATCCTGCTCGTGCTGGTGATCTCGCCGCTGCTGACCTCGGCGGTGGTGAGGACCTATGGCTGGATCGCGATCCTCTCCGAGAACGGGCTGGTCAACAATCTGGTCAATGGCCTCGGTCTCGAGCGCCTGCGATTGATGTTCAACAAGACCGGCGTGGTCATCGGTCTCACGGAGATCCTGATGCCCTATATGATCCTGGCGCTTCTCGCCGGCTTCGGGCGGCTTGACCCGCGTGTCGAGGAGGCCGCATCGACCCTAGGCGCGCCGCCCTTCACGATCTTCCGCCGGATCATCCTGCCGCTGACGCTGCCCGGCATCGCGCTCGGCTGCCTGCTTTGCTTCGTACTCGCGGTCTCCTCCTTCATCACGCCGAAACTGCTCGGCGGCGGGCGCGTCTTTCTGCTGGCGACCGAGATCTACGACCAGGCGATCGTGACGCTGAACTGGCCGCTGGCCGCCTCGCTGTCGATCCTGGTGCTCGTCATCTTCGGCACCGCGCTCGTGCTCTACACCCGCGCGCTCCGCGCGATCCTGTGAGGGAGGCTGATCATGGATGAACGTCCCGTCTCCCCGGCACTGAAGCTGCTGGCGTTCCTGATGTTCGCCTTCCTGTTGGCGCCGCTGATCGTCGTTGTGCCGATCTCCTTCTCCGGCGACAGCTATATGATGTTCCCGCCTTCGAGCTGGAGCGTTAAGTGGTATCCGGCGATCTTCCTGGACGGGAAGATGACTGCCGCCTTCTGGACCAGCCTGCTCCTCGCCTGCGTGGTCACAGTGCTCTGTCTCGTCATCGCATTGCCTGCGGCCTTCGCGCTAGTGCGGCTGAGGCCGCGCGGGGCAGAGGCACTCTCCAGCCTCTTCACCGCGCCGCTCTTGCTGCCGACGATCGTGCTCGGTCTCGCCATTCTGATCGTCTTCGCCCGCTACGGGCTGCTCGCGACCTTCCCCGGCCTCGTCGCAGCCCATCTCGTGGTGACGCTGCCCTATGCGCTGCGCGTGCTCGCCACGGCGCTGTCGACGCTGCCGATCGCTGTCGAGGAAGCCGCTTCGACGCTCGGCGCCTCGCCTTTCACGGTCTTCCGCCGGATTACCTTGCCGATGATGAAGTCGGGACTGATCGGCACGACGGCGCTGTGCTTCCTCGTCTCCTTCGACGAGGTCGTGCTCTCGCTGTTCATGACCGGCCCGCGCATCCAGACGCTGCCGGTCGCGATGTATCACCATGTCGAGCAGCAGGCGGACCCGCTGGTGGCGGCGCTCTCCGTGCTCCTCGTCGTGCTCACCCTTCTCGTCGTGCTCGTGGTCGACCGGACCTCGGGCCTGGCCAAGACCTTCGTCAAATGAGCCGGCCGAACACGCACTAGCTCGAACCGAACACCGCCTTTCGACCACCCGCCCCGCTCGCCGTCCGCGAGCGGGAACACTGGAGCCTTGCCTGATGGATCAGGATATTCGCATCGCCGTCGATATCGGCGGCACCTTCACCGACATCGAGATTCTCGATGCGACCTCCGGCGCGATGCACCAGATCAAGACGCCGAGTACGCCGGCCGATCCCTCGATCGGCCTGCTGACCGGTATCAGGCAGGCCTCCGAGCGCTTCGGCTTTCCGATGGAGGCGGTGCAGTATCTGCTGCACGGCACGACCATCGCGACAAACGCCGTGCTCGAACGCAAGCTACCGCTCGGCGCTGTCGTCACGACGGCCGGCTTCGAGGACGTGATGCAGATTGGGCGCCATGGCCGCACCGATGTCTATGCGATCACGCTCGCTCAGCCCGAGCCGCTGGTGGCGCGGCGCTTCTGCTTTGGCGTGAGCGAGCGCGTCAATGCCGCGGGGGAGATCACCGTGCCGCTCGACGAGGCTGGCGTACGCCGCGTCGCCACCGAACTCGCCAAGGCCGGCGTAAAATCGGTCGCAGTCTGCTTGCTGCATGCCTATGCCAACCCCGCCCATGAGCGGCGCGTTGGCGCGATCCTCGCCGAGCTGCTGCCAGGCGTCGCGATCACGCTCGCCTCCGACATCTCCCCCGAGATCCGCGAATATGAGCGGATGTCGACGACCGCGCTGAACGCCATGCTGGTGCCGATCGTGCAACGCTATACCGACCGGCTCGCCGGCCGCATGAAGGAGGAGCTGCCGGAAGCGCAGGTCTATCTCGTGCAGTCGAATGGCGGCGTCTCCGGCCTCGCCAAGGCCGGCCGCGAACCGGCGCGACTGTTGTTGTCCGGCCCCAGCGGCGGCGCCGCCGCGGCCAAGCGGCTTTCGGCCGAGCTCGACGAGCCCAATCTCGTCGCGGTCGACATGGGGGGCACCTCCTTCGACGTCTCGGTCGTGCATGACGGCGCGATCTCGATGGTCAACGAGGGCGAGGTCGACGGTTTGCCCGTGCGCCTGCCGATGATCGAGATGCGGACGATCGGCGCCGGCGGCGGCTCGATCGCCTGGGTCGACGAGGGTGGGCGGCTTCGCATCGGTCCGCATTCGGCAGGCGCCGATCCAGGCCCCGCCTGCTACGGCAAAGGCGGAATGAAGCTCACTGTCACCGACGCCAACCTGCTGCTCGGCCGCCTCGACGGGGCGAGCTTCATGGGCGGTGCAATGCCGCTCGACCGGCAGGCCGCGCAGAAGGCTGCACAGGAGATCGCGAGCCGCCTCAACCTCTCGGTCGACCAGGTCGCGGCCGGCGTCATCGACGTCGCAAATTCGGCACTGGCGACAGCGACGCGTCTTTCGCTTTTCGAAAAGGGCATGGACCCCGAGGACTTTGCGCTGCTTTCCTTCGGCGGCGCCGGCGGCGTCCATGCCTGCGAGGTCGCGGAGGAACTGGGCATCCGTCGCGTGATCTTCCCGGCCCATGCCTCGACGCTCTCAGCCTGGGGCATCCTCTGGTCCGACATCGCCCATGATCTCAGCGCCACGCAGATCGGTCTCTTCGCCGATCTCGCACCCGGCCTGGGCGAGAAGGCCAAGCGCCTCGTCGCGGAAGCGCGGCAATTGCTGACCGAGGACGGCGTCACGGAAGCCGCGCAGAGCTTCGAATGGGCGGTGGACCTGCGCTATTCCGGCCAGGCCTTCGATCTGCGCGTCGCGCTCGACGATGCCGATTTCGCACCTGCGGGCGTCGCCAAGGCGACCGCAGGCTTCCATGCCCTGCATCGCCAGCGTTTCTCCTATGATGAGCCGGAGGTGCCGGTCGAGATCGTAGCGCTCCGGCTGAAGGCCGTCGGCCGCCTCGCCAAGCCGGTGCCCGCGCAAGGCATCGAGACGAAGGTCGACGACACCGCGCCGACCCGACGGGTCCACGGCCGCCATGGCGCAGTCGCGACGCCGGTGCGCGAGCGCGACGCAATTGGCCGCACCGCGTCGGTCGCTGGTCCCGCCATCGTCGAGGAGCCCTACACCTCGATCTATCTCCCCGCCGGCTGGACGATCCTGACCCATGCGTCGGGCGCCCTGATCGCCGACCGCGCCGACAGCCATTGAGGTCCCAGATCATGACGAAACCCATGTCCAACCCTCAGCCGGGCATCGATCCGATCCGCCTCGAGGTCATCCGCAACGCGCTGGTCGCGGCGTCCGAGGAGATGAGCATCACGATCTGGCGCACCAGCCGCTCGACCGTGGTGCGCGAGATTCTCGATTTCTCGACCGCCGTCTTCGACGCGGAAGGCAACAACATCGCCCAGTCGGCGCGCATCCCCGTCCATCTCAACTCGATGTCGGACTGCCTGCGCACGATCCTCGACCGCTTCATCCCGCTCGACCAATGGCAGGATGGCGACGTGATCGTCACCAACGATCCCTATTCCGGGGGCCAGCACCTGCCGGATATCCAGACCTTCCGGCCCGTCTTCGTCGATGGAAGGCGCGTCGGCATCGTCGGTACCCTCTGCCACCATGTCGATGTCGGCGGCGCCGCCGCCGGCAGCTACTACGCCGCCGCGACCGAGGTGTTCCAAGAGGGCATCCGAATCCCGCCGCTTCGGCTCGTCGAAAAGGGCGTGCTCAACGCTGGCGTCTTCGAGATGCTGCTGCACAATGTCCGCCAGCCCGACGAGACGCGCGGCGACCTCAACGCGCAGATCGCGGCGCTCGGCATCGGCGAGCGCGCCGTCGCCCGCATGGCCCGCAAATACGGCGCGGATTCGCTGGCTGCCGCAATGGCGGCGATCCTCGACGGCTCCGAGGCGATGATGCGCGCCGGGCTGAAGGCGCTGCCCGATGGCGAGGCTTGCTTCGTCGAGCTGGTCGACGATGACGGCCAATCCGACGAGCCGATCCGACTCGCCGTGAAAATCGTCAAGACCGGTGACAGCATCGCGCTCGATTTCGCCGGCTCCAGCCCCCAGGTCAGCGGCCCGGTCAACAACACCCGCGCCATGACCTGCTCCGCCGTCTATTACGCTCTGCTCGCCGCGCTGGGCGGCGACATTCCCGCGAATTCCGGCTGCTACCGGCCCGTCACCGTGACATTGCCCGAGGGCAGCGTCGTCGATGCCGTGTTCCCGGCCCCCGTCGCGGGGCGCATGGTGATCAATCACCGCATCGCGATCGCCGTCTTTGGGGCGCTGGCCGAGATCGCGCCCCAGCGCATTCCAGCGGCCTACTACGCGATCTCCTATGTCTATGCGCTGCAGACGATCGGCCGGAAGGGCAAAGGGCAGGTCTATTTCGACATCGAGGTCGGCGGCTGGGGTGGCCATGCCGGCGGCGACGGTGCAAGCGCGCTCTCCTGCGGGCTGCACAACAACACCAATGCGCCGATCGAGATGGTCGAGGCGAAGTACCCGGTCACCTTCACGAAATACGGGCTGATCCCGGATTCGGGCGGCGCCGGGCAATTCCGCGGCGGGCTCGGGCTCGTCAGGGAATGGCGGCTGGAATCCGATGCCGGCAAGCTCGGCGCCCATTTCGAGCGCTTCCGCTTCCCGCCGCATGGCGTCCATGGCGGTCAGCCTGGCTCGCTCAGCAGCATGACGATCACACGGCCCGATGGATCGAGGACCCCGTTGCGCTCGAAGATCTCCGGCATTCCGCTGAAGCGCGGCGACGTCGTCACGATCGAGACCTCGGGCGGCGGCGGCTTCGGCGATCCGCTGAAGCGCGATCCGCAGCGCATCGCCAAGGACCTCGCCGACGGCATGATCAGCCCCGAAAAAGCCGTCTCGCTCTACGGCTACTCCGAGCAGATGGGAGCCGTCGCATGAGCGATGATCAGCCAATGGACGCCGTCCATCTCAGCCTCTCCGACGTCGAAGCGCTGACCCGGCGGGTGTTGACCGCCTGCGGCGTCGATGCGCGCAATGAACCCGCGATCACCGCTTCGGTGGTCGCGGCCGAGGCGGAGGGCATCCACAGCCATGGCCTCGCCCGGCTGCCGACCTATTGCGAACATGCCAAGGTCGGCAAGATCGACGGCAAGGCTCGTCCAGTCCTGGATAGCCCCCGGCCCGGCCTGGTCCGCGTCGACGCGAAGGGGGGGTTCGCCCATCCGGCCATCGATTTCGGCCTGCCCGCCCTGTGCGAGGCGGCAAAGGCGCAGGGCATCGCCGCGCTCGCGGTGACCAATTCCTATAATTGCGGCGTCGTCGGCTACCATGTCGAGCGATTGGGACGCGAAGGATTGCTCGCTCTCGCCTTCGTCAATGCGCCGGCCTCGATTGCGCCGATGGGCGGCACGAAGCCGGTCTTCGGCACGAACCCAATCGCGCTTGCGGTGCCACGCGCCGGGGCTGACCCGCTGGTCCTCGACCAGTCGTCCAGCGTCGTCGCCAAGAGCGAGATCGTCGTTCACCAGCAACGCGGCGAGCCGATCCCTCTCGGCTGGGCGCTGGACAGTGCCGGCAATCCCACGACCGATCCGCAGGCGGCGCTGGCGGGTGGCACGATGGTGCCGGCCGGCGGTTACAAGGGCGCGGGGCTCGCGCTCATCGTCGAAATATTCGCAGCCTGGCTGACCGGCGCCAATCTTTCGATCGACGCCTCCTCCTTCGCCGACAATCTCGGCGGTTCGCCGCGCACTGGCCAGTTCTTTGTCGCGATCGATACCGGCGCGATCGCTGGTTCCGGCTCAGGCGAGCGGCTCGAACGCCTGTTCAGCGCCATCACCGAACAGGAGGGCGCGCGCCTGCCGGGCGGGCGGCGCAGCGGAGCCCGGCTCCGCACCGCCGCCGAGGGGGTCACTATCCCCAAGGCCTTGCACCAGAAACTGCTGCGCTACGCGGCCTGATCGATGGACGCTGTCACATTTCGGCGTCCGCCCCGACCGCCTTCAACCAAGCCCGCGATTTTTTGATGGTCAGACGCAGAGCTCGCAGCAGTCCTATCTTGAGACTCAACAATCTATTCCAAGAAAATCCGTTGCCTTCCCGCAGTTCACGATCCCTCGCGTCTGACCAAGCAGCCCGAGCGGCACGTCGAAGCTCGATCGCTACTAGACGCCGTCAGATCACCGCCACGCTCGTCCGCAGCTTGCTCCGATGCTATGCGGGCGCAGAGCCGTTCTCGCGCATCTTCGCCGCGCTGCGTCGTCGTGACGATAAAATCTGCGGGCCTCTCATCTGATTGGATGATGATATTCCGGGGTGATCCGATGCCTGGTGGTTGCGCCCAACGGGGACCGCGGTCGTCGGCCCCATGGTCGCTTGGAAGGGACGTCGACAAGAGCGACGATGGGCACGGTCCTGACTCCGGAACAGATTGCGCGACGTTTGCCGCTCAATTTTCCTCACGACCCGTGCCCGCTCCTTTGTATGTTCTGGCAGTCGAAGTTGAAGGAGGCCCGTTTGCCCACTCCGTCACACAAGCTTCTCCAGATGATGGCAGCCGTGTTATCGGCCTTGGGATCGGCCCAAGCAACCACGCCGCCACGCACCGACCGGCCGCCTTTGGGTAAACTCATCGGGCAACTCCGGGAGGATTCTGCATTGCGCGCCCGGTTTTCCCTCAACCCTCGTTCCATTTTCGAAGAGGGAGGGTTCGATCCGACTCCTTACGACTTACCGGACCAGCTAAACGGAGATGACATTGATCGTTTCCTCAACAATTGGACTGGAGCCAGGGGACCGGCGGCGGGTTCGCGTGCCGCTGATGCCGTCACGCTTGTGTCCGAGGACCGATCGCAGCGCCTTCCGGTTCCGGCCAATGAGCATCCTGAAAAGCCAGCTTCGGAGTCGCCGGCTGCAGCACCGATTGATCCGCACGCTGCCGGCGGCCCGGAGACGATGCAGACGCCGCCCGCTCCTCAGCCAGGCGAACTGCAAGCTCCCAGCGACACGCAGCGATCTCCGAATAGATCGCCGTCATTAGGACCGGCTCCGACGCCAATGTACGGCCCCCCGCCCGGCTTCAGGACCAAGCCATGACACCGGATGGAAACGGCGAGGGCCGGCTTTACGACGGCGACCCCCGCAGGCACGCCCGCTGGCGGTCAGACCCCAAAGATCCGCCGAGCATCGCTGTCTGGGAAATCACGCTTCGATGCGATCTGGGCTGTCGACATTGCGGATCGCGCGCCGGCCGGGCGCGGAAAGACGAGTTGCGCACGGAGGAGGCGCTCGACCTTGTTCATCAATTTGCGAACCTCGGCCTCAAGGAGATCGCTTTAATCGGCGGCGAGTTCTACCTGCGCGACGACTGGGATCGGATCGCCGCGGAGATTAATCGTTGCGGCATGTTATGCAGTATCGTCACCGGCGCTCGGCAGATGACGGGCGAGAGAATCCGACGGGCGGCGGAAGCGGGAGTCGGAAAGATCTCGCTCTCGATCGACGGACTGGAGCTGACCCACGACGCGATCCGAGGGTCTAAGGGATCCTGGAAAGCCGCAGTTTTGGCGGCGAGACAGATCAGTGCAAGCGGAATCGACCTTTCCGTGAACACACAGATCAACCGCCTGACCATGCCTGAACTCCCTGCCATGCCCGATCTTCTCAGTGACATCGGAGCGCGGAGCTGGATGGTGATCTTGACAGCGGCCATGGGTCGCGCAGCAGATCGGTCGGCCTCCAGCCATATCATCTGCTCTACTTGTTCCCTTTGCTGGCGGCCATAAAGAGCCAGCAGCTCGATCCGAAAGGCATCGCTTTCTTCCCCGGCAACAACGTGGGCTACTTCGGCCCGTTGGCAGAGACGCTGCGATACGGCAGCGAGCGCGGTCACAGTTGGAACGGCTGCGGCGCGGGCGAATCTTCTCTCGGCATTGAAGCCGATGGGAGCGTGAAAGGCTGTCCGTCGCTTCCGAGCTCAGATTATGTCAAGGGCAATGTCCGCGACCGCGGGCTCCAGGACATCTGGTCGGGGCTGATCGCGGATAAGGCCGAGAAACCCGTCGAGCTGTGGGGTTTCTGTGCGACCTGTCCGTTCGCGCAGCGCTGCCGGGCGGGATGTACATGGACTTCGCACGTTCTGTTTGGCCGGGCTGGCAACAATCCTCTCTGTCATTTTCGAGCCTTGGCATTGGCTGAACGCGGTCTTGTCGAAAAGCTGGAACGTGTCAGCGCCGCTCCGGGCGAGTCCTTCGACTTCGGCAGCTACCGGATCGTCGAAGAGTCTATTGCGCGAATCCTTGAAGAAGATCCGGTCATCGGAATGACGCTTGGCAGCCAACTCTTCAAACTTCGAGCGGGCACCAAGGGCTTATGGTCAGACGCAGAGCTCGCAGCAGTCCTGTCTTGAGACTCAACAATCTATTCCAAGAAAATCCGTTGCCTTCCCGCAGTTCACGATCCCTCGCGCCTGACCAATCAGCCCGAGCGGCACGTCCGAAGCTCGATCGCCACTAGACGCCGTCAGATCACCGCCACGCTCGTCCGCAGCTTGCTCCGATGCTATGCAGGCGCAGAGCCGTTCTCGCGCGTCTTTGCCGCGCTGCGTCGCCGTGACGATAAAATCTGCGGGCCTCTCATCTGATTGGATGATGATATTCCGGGGTGATCCGATGCCTGGTGGTGCGACCGTGAGCTCGATCGTCTGGACCGGCTCACGCTGCGTGATCGTCGGGGAGGCGCTGGGAATGCATGACGGTCTTGGCGGGACCTGTGGGCCGGCGCTACGGCGTAACGCAAGTCACGAATGCTCGCATCGCGCTGCCCGTGCGGTCGCCTTCTTGGTCGCGACTGGATTGTCTATCGGGCACGCTCTGGCGGACGACCAGTCCGATTGCGCGGTCGCGGCCGGGACGCCGGCGATCGAGGCGTGTACCCGCCTCCTCTCCGCCGATCCGGGGCTGCGCAAGCCTTTCGTTTTCTACAACCGCGGCGCCGCCCGGATCCTGGCGGGCGAGATGGCGCGCGCAGCCGACGATTTCAACGAGGCGATTCGGCTCGATCCCACGCTAACAGGTGCCTATACAGGGCGCGGCATCACCCATATGTTCAGTGGCCGATTAGACGAGGCCATCGCCGACTGGACCGAGGCGATCCGGCTGACGCCGCCGGGCGAGACCCCGGGGTTCATGTCGCAGCCCTACATGAACCGCGGCATCGCGCGCGCTCGGCGAGGCGACGTGGCGGGCGGGCTCGCCGATCTCGATACAGCCATTCGGATAAATCCGCAGGATGGCGAAATCTACAGCAACCGGGGCTGGGTTCTTATCCGGACAGCACAATACGAGCGTGCGCTCGCCGATCTCGATCAGGCGATCAAGCTCGCCCCGAACTTCTCCAAGGCCTACAACAATCGCGGCTTCGCCCGCACGCAGCTGAAACGCTACGAAGATGCAATGGCGGATTACGACACCGCCATCCGGCTCGATCCTCGCGATCACCAGCCTCGGACGAATCGCGGGGCTCTACTGGCCCAGACAGGCCAGCTGGAGCAGGGCCTTTCCAATCTTGATGAGGCCGTCCAGCTCAATCCAAGCGACGCAGAGGCCAGAACCGTCCGTGCTTCGATTCTCCTCGCCATGCATCGCCCGGAAATGGCGGTCTCCGGCGCGACGGAAGCCATTCGTCTCCAGCCTTCCGCAACTGGCGCCCGGCTGGTGCGGGGCCGTGCTTACACGGAGACGGGAGACTTCCCGCACGCCATCGAGGATCTCGACGAGGCCATCCGCGTATCTCCCTTGGAGGTGGCGGCCTGGATCGATCGCGGTGTGGCGCACGAGCGCCTCGGTGAGCTTGACCTCGCGGTGGTGGATTACCGTGAGGCTGCGAAGCTCGCTCCGTTGCTGGCAGTCCCGCACTATAATCTCGGCAACGTCCACAGGACCATGAAGGCGCTCGATCTGGCGCTGGCCGATTACACGAAGGCGACAGCCCTTGCTCCGGATGATGCCCAGATTTACACCGACCGCGGCATCGTCTTCGCCATGCAGGGCCATCCCGATCTCGCCGTGGCCGACTACACCGAATCCCTGCGACTCCGCCCGCGCCACGCCCCGACCCACTACAACCGTGCAGGAAGCTACCGGGCCATGGGCCGCATGGAGGAGGCCATCGCGGATTACCGGACCGTCCTGGAGCTCGAACCGACCTTCACGCGAGCGAAGGACCGGCTGCTGGAGCTGGGGGGTACAACACCATGAGGTGGCGCTCACGACCGTCTGCACATTGAGGCTCCGAGATAGGCGGCGAGCCGCCTAGCGCCGGTCACATCAAGCCGCGCGTTCATTATCCGGTCGGAGCGCTGGAGAACTGCAAGCCAAAATACCGGCGCGTCGGCGGCCGATCCCATAGCCGCATGGCCCGGCTTCGTAGCAAGAAGGAGGTGCTGCGCCCGAGCGCGCCAGCTTGCTGGTCAAGGCGCACGGCGGTTCGCACCGAATGTCCACTCTCCGGCAGGCGACCAACGGGGAATTTGGACCCACAGCAGAAGGTAGGCGTCCATGCTAGCGATCGGCTGCGGCAGTAGCGCTACGTGGGCAGGCTTTAGCTTCAACCGGAGGTGGAGGATGACGAGATTGGGGTTGGTGGCAGGCTTCGTCGCCTCGCTCGCACTGCAGCAAGTGGCCGCCGCTGAAACGCGAACCTCGGACGAGAAGGCGTGCGCGATAAGCGGGGGTCACATAGAGCGGTTCGGAAAGGCGCAGTTTCCCTATTGCGTGAAGCCTTTTTCCGATGCCGGAAAAGCCTGTAGCAAGAAGTCAGACTGTGTCGGCGAATGTCTTGTGGAAGACGGCCCAGCGGCAAGATTGGCAGGAAAGGGAACGTGCCAGGCGCGCGATGAGCCTTTGCACGGCTGCTTCAGCAGCCTCGACAGTGAGGGAGAGGCGCACAGCGTCTGCGTCGATTAACGGTAAGACCGGATGTTCGCTGAGCCGGAGTAGCTCGCCCTAGGCTGCGCCTTCGAAGGTTGCCGGAGTGGCCGAGCCGATCTTCTCCGCAGGAGGACGAACCATGGAGCATTGTAGCGAAGTTTTTTGTCGAGATCGATGTGACGAAGGCGCGGAACGCTATGATCGCGGTAGCCCCAGCGCCCTCGCATAGATCGGCAGTGCCTCGCGCTCCGTGGCGCCTTCGACCACCACCACGACACGCGCGAAGTATGCCTCCGTCATCTCCGCGGTGCGGATGTTGCGGATAAAGCTCCGCATCGACTCCACCGTCATGTCGCGACCGGAGTGCAGCTTCTTCCGCAACGCGAGCAGATCTTCGCTCGACGTGATCGCCACCTGGGTGCAGACCTCTTCATCCTCAGCCCAGACAAAACCGGCCAAGGAAACGGCGAACGAAAACAGCGAGACGACGAAGGCCCAGTCGGCCGTCGTCCATGCCGTCGCCGCCGCGGGAACAGCCGCTCCACCCATCTTTGATCTTCCCCAACACCGACGCGCAGCCCATCACGTCAGAAATCAACATCCCGCGCTTCATAGCGATAGCGTGACACGTCGAACTCCGTGGTGTCGTAATTCACCTTGTCGACCTGGTGGACGACCAGCGATTTCATGTCGACGCGCAGTGCGGGCTCTCGGCTATCCGGGTCCGGTTCAATCCACGGCTGGACGCGGAGCCCGGCAAAATCGGGCCAGCCGCGCGTCGGATCGGGCTTCTTCTTTTCATCGGGTGGGAGCCATTCGATCACGGAATAATTGGTGTCCACGCCCTCCGAGTGTTGTTCGTAGGTGCTGCCTTCGATCCTCGCTCCCTTTGGCACCTGATAGGTTTCAACACGTGCGGCCTTATGAAAGAGCACCACGTTCAGGTCATCTCCGCCCGCCTGCACCGAGGGGAATAGGATTCCATCGATTGCAGGCTTTTGCTGTGTCGCCAAGAAATCGGCGACAACCTGCGTGGGCAGATAAGTCGTCGTGTTTGCCCACATCTCCAACGATCACCGCATCGTGGCAATCTTTGGGGATTTGCAGCGAGCGCGGTAGGAAGGCGAGGCGTCGTCCATCCGATTTGTCGCCGATCAGGAAGTGGCGTTCGCGAACTTGGCGAGGAAGAACCCTGATGTCGCACCGCTCCAAGGGTTCAGAAAGTTGGAGTACTCGATTGCCTGAGACGTGGCCTCGAAGTTGATATCGCGGTGGCAGGTCGACAGTTAGGTGGTGCGCAAACAAGTCCAGCATTCGGACTGGGTCTCGCTGAGGATTCGATGACCTATCGGTACCACAACCTTTCGCTTTGTATCGAAGCGCGCAACACTATTCGAGCGAGGTGTCCACAAACTCCCGTGGCTTTGAACGACGGGCGACCGTCGTCTCGCGGCCTGGAACTGAAACTTGGACGATTGAAGGGATTTCGACCGCGGGATAGCGCCCAGACCGAACCGCCCGGAACCGGACCTTCTGAGCGTCTGCAACGGGCCAGAGCGGGCCCTTGGAATAGATGATCCTAGTGAGAGACCGGCACCATTCGGCATCCACGAGCAATCGGCCGCTGTTGAAATCTCACCGTTCCCTAAACGCCTTGGCGATCTGATCCCTGAGCGGCTTGATGATGTATTCGAACGGGGTGCGGTCTTCGGTCTGGACGAAGACGTCGGCTTGCATGCCCGCGGTGACCCGCTGGGGCGCGAGGCGAGCATATTCCTCGGCCGGAACGGAAACCCGTATCGTGTAGAAGGTCGCGCCGGTCTGCTGGTCGCGGGTGGTATCGGCTGAGATGCGACTGACCGTGCCCTTGAGCTCCGGCGTGGTGCGCTGGTTGAAAGCGTGCAGCTTGACCTGCGCCGGGCGGCCCAGCGCTATCTGGTCGATGTCGGGAGGATTGATCCGGACTTCGAGCTGCAAAGAATCCTCGGCCGGCACGATCAACATGGCGGGTTCCGCCGGTGAGATGACGCCACCGACGGTGTGGACCGCGAGCTGGTGCACAAAGCCGGCGCTCGGAGCCTTGATATCGATGCGTTTGAGTTGATCCTCGGCAGCAACACGACGCTCGGTGAGCTCGGCGGTCTTGCCCTGGATTTCGCGCAGCTCCTTCATCACCTCCTCGCGCAGGACCTCGTCGATTTGGATGATCTGAAGCTCGGTCTCGGCGATGCGCCCCTCGGATTGAGCGACCGAGGCGATGAGCTGGCCCTTCTGGCCGTCGAGATTGGCCGCCTCGCGTTCCAGAGCAGTTTTGCGGCTGATCGCGACCAGACTCTTCTCATAGAGCCCACGGACGCCGGTGAGCTCTTCCTCGATCAAGGCCGCCTGCCGGTCTCGAGCGACCTGCTGTGCCTTCAAGCCAAGGATCTCGTCCCGCAACTGGCCGACGCGCTTGAATAATTGCGCCTTCTGGCCGTCACGAGCCGAGCGGCGCGCATCGAACAGGCTCTGCTCGGCTGCGATCAGCTCCGCGATCTCCGGATCGCCCCGGCGAGCGGTCAGGTCCGGCGCCACGGCAATCGCCGGCTTGCGGTCGCGCTCAGCCTGGAGTCTGGCGCGGCGCGCGGCGAACTCGTCGAGCTGCTTCGTGATGATCTGGAGGTTGGAGCGCGTGACGGTGTCGTCGAGGCGGATCAAAATCTGGTCCTGCTCGACCCTGTCGCCATCGTGAACCCTGAGTTCGCCGACGATGCCACCGGTCTGATGCTGGACCTTTTTGACGTTGCCATCGACGACGAACTGCCCCGTGGCGACAACGGCACCTGACAGCGTCGTCGCGACGGCCCAGACTCCAACCGTGCCGGCAAACAGCGCCACGCCCGCGCCGCCCACGATCGCCAGCCGTCGCAGCGCTTTGCCGAAATCCGGCTGTTCGATGGCTGCCTTCACGCTCATGACGCCACCGTTTGACGCTGGACACTCGGCAGACCGCCCTGGCGCATGACCTTCTGGAGGATCTCGTCCTTGGGCCCGAAGGCCTGGATGCGGCCATCAGCCATCATCGCGATGTGATCGACACCAGCGATCGCGGTCTGGCGATGCGTCACGACAATCACGATGCCGCCGCGCTCACGAACACCGAGCACGGCGCGGGTCAGCGCTTCATCGCCATCGTGGTCGAGATTGGAGTTGGGCTCATCGAGCACCACCAGGAAGGGATTGCCGAACAGGGCTCGTGCCAGGGCGACCCGCTGCCGCTGCCCGCCTGACAAGGCTGCGCCGCTTTCGCCGATGACCGTGTCGTAGCCGTTCTCCAGTTTGACGATGAGCTCATGAGCTCCGGCCGCCTTGGCCGCGGCGACAATCGCGTCATCCGTCGCATCGGGCAGAAACCGACTGATGTTCTGGGCAACGGTCCCATCGAACAGTTCGATATCCTGTGGCAAGTAGCCGACATGCCGGCCAAGCTCTGCCGAATCCCATTGCGTGATCGCGGCACCGTCGATCCGCACTTCTCCCTTGAGCGGCTTCCAGACACCGACCAGCGCACGAACCAGCGTCGATTTGCCCGAAGCGCTGGGGCCGATGATGCCGAGCCCCTGCCCTGCTTCGAGTTTCAGCGAAGCGCCTTGCAGGATCGGGTTCTGGCGGCCGGGCGCGGCAACGATCAGGTTCTCGGCCGCGAGGCTCTGGGACGGCTCAGGCAGCGCCGTCTTGCGTTCATCCGCGAAGGCCGGGGAATCGAGCACCTGCTTCAGCCGGGCATAGCCCTGGCGCGCTCCGACAAAGCCCTTCCAATGCGCGACCGCGGTCTCGATCGGCGCCAGGGCCTTCGAGGTCATGATCGAGGCGGCGATCATCGCGCCGCCAGAGACGTCGCCATGGATCGAGAGATAGGCGCCGAGGCCCAGCACGGCCGATTGCAGCACCATGCGGAACACTTTTGCGAAGGAACCGATCCCGCTGGTCGAGTCTGAACTCGCCAGCCAATCCCTGACATGGCGAAGGTTCGCTTCATGCCAGCGGCGTTGGAAGGCCGGTGCCATGCCCATGGCGGTCAAGGCTTCGGTGTTGCGACGGCTGGCTTCAGCGACCGCCTGACGGGCTCCCGCGCTGGCCATATGCGCCTTGGTCGCAAGACGGCTGCTCCGTTCGGTCAGCCAGGTCAAAGACAAGATGATGATGCCGCCACCGATCGCGAGCCACCCCAGCCAGGGATGCAGGATGAAGCAGCCGGCCAGGAAGATCGGCATCCACGGCATGTCGAACAGGGCGGTCGGGCCCAATGACGAAAGGAAGGCCCTGATCTGGTCGAGATCACGGATCGGCTGCATCGCTTGCTCGGTACGGAAGCCCATCAAGGGCAGGCGCTGTGCCGCCGCGAAGGCCGCCGGCGAGACCTGATCGTCGAAGCGCGCCCCGATCCGCGCCAGCATCCTGACCCGAACGGAATCGAGGAAGCCTTGCAGAACATAGGCCGCCAGCAGGAGCAGCGACAGGCCGATCAGCGTCGGCACAGAACGCGAGCTCAGCACCCGGTCATAGACCTGAAGCATGTAGAACGAGCCCGATAGCATCAGCAGATTGATCAGGCCCGAGAAGATCGCAACAGCGATGAAGGCGCCGCGGCAGGACGCGAAAGCCTGGGCGACGATCGAGTGGGACGAGGCGGATGCAGGGCGGCTCACGGGATGCGCTCAAAGATCATGAATCGAGACAAAGAGCCGGCGCGGAAGGACCGCGCCGGCCGTGATCGCAACCTCAAACGAAGCGGAAATCGTCCTGGTGCAGGTTCGACATCGCGACGTTCTTCAGCGTAATCGTGTTGTTGGCGTCGCAGGTGATCACCGTGTCGGCACCGACCTGGCTCGCCGCCGCCAGCACCGTGGCCAGATCCGCGAAGACCGCATCGTCGAACTCGATCACGTCATCCGTGCCGGCACCCGCCACGAAGTCCGTGATCGTGTCCTTGCCGAAATCGGATCCAAACACGAACACGTCGTTGCCGGCGCCGCCGGTAAAGACGTTGGCGCTCCGACCACCGGTCAGGATATCGTCATTCGCGGACCCGACCATCTCGGGGACTTCGATCGTCAACGAGACGTCGGCGCCAGCACCGATACTGCCATCGTCGCGCGTGTAGCTGATCGTTCCGGTGATGTAGGAGCCGTCCGGGCGCGGCACGGAATCCCCCGGTCCCGCGGTCAACGAGATCGAGGAGATGCCCCATTCGGCGAGGGTTTTCAGCTCGCCGGCATCTGTCCTCCCATCCTGATTGATGTCCTGCCAAATGCGGAACTCGCCCCAGCGTTCGTCAAAACTATCGAGGACGCCGTCGCCATTTGTGTCGAACGCGATACGAAGGCCTTCGAGGTCGGTCTTGCTGCCTGCCGCCCAATTGGTGAAGGCGATCTCCTTGGCTTGGTCGATCACGCCATCGGGGCCAGCATCTCCCCCTTCAGCCAGATCGATGACCAGGAAGCCATCCTGCGGACCTATCCAGGCCGTCTGTTGTCGCACGCCGTCGCCGTCCCAATCGAAGGCAGCACTCGAATCATTGAACCCGATCAGGTCGAGCCCCTGTCCATCCAAATCCAACGCGATCGGGGCGGCGGCATAACGGATGAAGCCCCAATCATCTCGTGACCAGGCAAAATCGAGATAGCCCCAGGCGTTGTAATGCCAGTAGACGTAATCCCACCACTGCTCGTTTCGGGGATCGTAATTCTCAACAGTGCGCGCCCCGTCGTCATAATTGACATGCTTGTCGTTTAGGCGCCAAGCCCAATCATAATACTCAACCACGCTGGACCAACTCTGCTGATTGGGCGGATCATATAAATGTCTTTGATGCGAGCCGTTATCTAAATCGATCGTTCTCGACACATGACCGGACCAATTATGGACGTCCTGCCAGGAGGCCCAGTCACTGGTGTTGTTAACGTCCCAGTTCAGATACTCGCGGCGTCCATCATCCCAGTCGATGGCTTGATAATAGAGACGGCCTGCACCGTCGCGGATACTTTGGATCCAGCTCCATGGCTGGGCGCCAGAATGATCCCATTGCTGCTCTTCAGTTCGCCCGTCGTCCCACGCAATGTAGTGGTACACGAGGCGATCATAGACATCATAGTTATAAGCCAGATGCCACCAGCTTTGGGTATTGCTATGGTCCCAGCTCCAATCGGTTCGGGTTCCATTATCGTAGTAGGCCCTCTGCCAGATGAGCCTGCCCGCAGTGTCATAGGTTTGGACGATATGCCACCACTCCTGGGTGTTGCTTTGATCCCAAGACCAGCCATTTCGTGTGCCGTCGTCGTTATAAGCCTCCTGCCATGTCTGCCGGCCCGCAGCGTCGAAGGTCTGCACCAGATGCCACCAGCCTTGCACATTGGCTTGATCCCAATGCCAAACGGTTCGGTTACCACCGTCGTATGAGATTTCCTGCCATGTCTGTCGACCGGCGGCATCGAAGGTTCTGATTAGATGCCACCAGTCCTGTGTATTGGCGTGATCCCAAGTCCAGTCGGATCGGCTTCCATCGTCGTAGAAGGCTTGTTGCCAGATATGTCGGCCGTAAGCGTCGAAATTCTTGTCCAGCCGTGACCACGACTGAACGTTTGAGACATCCCACTCCATCGTGGAGCGAGTGCCGTTGTCGAATTTTGTCTCCTGGCTCAGCTTTTGACCGGCAGCATTGAACTCATCCGTCCGTACCGACCAGTCTGCTGTACCGGCGGCATCCCAATAGAAATCCGTCCGCGTGCCATTGTCATTTGTATTGACCTGCTTCTCCAAGCGGCCGGCGATATCATAATTCTGAACATAGGAAGCCCACATCTGCGTGTTCGCAACGTCCCAAGCATAAACCGTGCGCGCGCCGTTCCCGTGGAAGGTCGTACCGCTCGTTTGCCGCGATTGGGCATCGAAATTCTTGACGTAAACCTCGACGCCACTGGCCGCGTCGGCATCCCAGCCCAGCCTCGTCTTCGAACCGTCGGCGTTGTCGATATTCCAGGCGACCGCCCTGTCCGTGCTGACGAAATAGTCGAGATCCGTGGCCGTTACCGTCTTGTCAGAGAATTCGAAGATCTCGATGGCAGCCAGATCGGTGCCGTCGGGCGAGCCGACGCGTTTGTCGACGATCGTGAAGCGATCGATCGCCACCTGCAGCGTGATCTCATAATTGGTTCTCTCACCGGACAGAACGACCGTGTCAATGCCGTCGCCCCCGTCGATGACATCATTGCCGCCGCCGCCGATGAGGCGGTCATTGCCTGCGCCGCCAAGGAGGACATCGTGGCCCTCCCCGCCGTCGAGGATATCGTCGCCGTCACCGCCAGTAAGCTGATCGTCACCTGCGCCGCCCAAGAGGGTGTCATTACCAGCACCGCCGTCCAGGACGTCATTGCCGGCACCTCCGATCAGTTGATCGGCGCCTGCACCGCCCCAGAGACGGTCGTCGCCTGCCCCGCCATCGAGGATGTCGTCACCGTCATCACCGTAGAGTTCGTCAGTTCCGACGCCGCCATAGAGCTTGTCGACCCCGGCTCCGCCATGCAGCGTGTCGTCGCCGTCATCGCCATACAGCTCATCATCGCCGTCATCGCCGTTCAGCGTGTCATTGCCGGCCTGACCATGGAGCAGGTCGTTGCCAAGACCACCATTGAGAACATCGGTTCCTGCGCCGCCCTCCAGCCGATCATTGCCGGCGCCGCCGATGAGAATATCGTCGCCCTCGTCGCCGAGGAGCAGATCGTCGTCATCGCCACCGTCGAGCTGATCGTTGCCGGCTCCGCCGGCGAGCTCATCATTTCCGGCGCCACCACGCAGGATGTCGTCCCCTGCGTCACCCCAGAGTTTGTCGGCTCCGGCGCCCCCTTCAAGCGTGTCGTTGCCATCTCCTCCATAGAGGCTATCGACACCGGCACCGCCATACAGCTGATCTGCGCCCGCAGCGCCGCGCAACTCGTCGTCACCGTCATCGCCATAGAGCGTGTCGGCCCAACTGCCGCCGAGCAGGATGTCATTGCCGTTGCCGCCGCGTAGCGTGTTCAGGCCCTCGCCACCGTCGAGCACGTCATTGCCGTCACCGCCGTCGAGTTCATCGTCGCCTTCACCACCGAAGAGCCGGTCGTGACCAGCTCCGCCGTAGAGCTTGTCTGATCCATCTCCGCCATCGAGCAGATCATCGCCGTCACCGCCATAGAGCGTGTCGACGCCCGCTCCGCCGTAGAGGGCGTCATTGCCGGCATCGCCCTGCAGCGTGTCGGCCGAGCTGCCGCCGATCAGGATATCGTTGCCGCTCCCGCCGCGCAGCGTGTTCCGGCCCTCGCCTCCGTTGAGCTCATCGTCCCCATCGCCACCATCGAGCTCATCGTCGCCTTCGCCGCCGTAAAGCTGGTCTGCGCCTGCCCCGCCATAGAGCTTGTCGGTGCCAGCTCCACCGTAAAGCGTATCGTTTCCGGCGTCGCCATAGAGAGTGTCGTTGCCGTCCTCGCCATAGAGCACATCGTTGCCGGCATAGCCGACGAGGATGTCGTCGCCGGTTCCGCCATAAAGGCTGTCGGCCCCGAGCGTGCCAAAGATGCGGTCATTGCCGCCCATGCCGTTGACGAGATGGACGTTGTCATCGGCATAGATGATGTTGTCCGCTTCGCCGTAGATCGTCACGCTCAGCGTCGTGTCGTAATAGATCGTCTGCTGAACGACACGGCCCTGCGCGTCGAACTCGGTGTCGATGGCCGTCCAGGTCTCGACCGCAAGGCCATCGAGATTGAGCTGGCGATGCCCGCCATTGGCCAGGGCGTAGCTCTCGACGACCTGCTCAAAGGGCGTCAGTTGCCGCCACAGATCAGCTCCGGCGACCGAGGTTTCGCTCTTCAGGTACTGGAAGCTGTCGACCGCCGACTGCGTCAGGAAGAAATTCTGGACGATGACCTCGCCGCGACTGGTCTCGACGAACTCCTCGAACGGCCGGGTCTCATAGATGCCGCGCCCTTCCTCATCGGTGCCGATGAGCACGAGCCGGAGGATCGTTTGCATCGCGCCCGCTCGCGTCGTGATAACGAGATCCGCGCCGCGCCGCGCATAGAGCGAACCTTGCTGGTCGATGCTCACGCCGAAGCGGACGATGTCGTATTCGGACGCCGAGTTCGTCGTGGAGGCCACGATCGTGTCCCGCGCCTCGGTCGCGTCGATATCGATCGTATCGTTGCCGGCACCGCCGATCAGGGTATCGATGCCGCTGCCGCCGTTCAGGTAGTCGTCACCGTCAGCGCCGACCACCAGATCGTCGCCGGCGCCGCCATAGAGCGTGTCATTGCCGTCACCGCCATTAATCCAGTCATGGCCGGCTCCGCCATCGATGGTGTCGTCGCCGGCGCCGCCCACCAGCAAGTCGGTGCCGTGATGGCCGACAATGCTGTCGTTGCCGGCGCCGCCGTCATAGCGCAACACGGATTGGATCGCCTCGCCGGAGAAGTTGACGTTGTCGATACCGTCGGTGCCGGTCAGACGTAACGTCGATCCCGGTCCGAAAGCGTTGTCGATCTCAACGACGTGGCCGCCCTTCCGAAGAACAAGCGTATCGGGTTCCGCGGGATCGAAGTCCGGCGCCCAGTCGAGCTTGTCGAGAATGCCCCGGTCCCTGAGGTTCTCAAGGATCCCGCCACGGAAGTCGTTGACCGAGCCTCGATTCAGGCCGAGTTCCTGCGCGCGCTGGAGCGTGACGATCCAGCTCATCGCGAATTCGGAGTTCGTGTCGGCCAGGATCAGCTCGTTGATAAGGCGCGTATTCTCAAGATAGTAGCGGTAGTCCTTCGCTACCCGCATGTCGAAGCCGAGCATGGTCAGATCGCCGTCGGCGACACCCCCATGCGACGCCTCGAAAGCGCGGCGCATGACGATGTCGCCGCCAATCAGCTCCATCTGGCTGATGACCTGACCGATGCCCTTCTGCACAATCCTGGCGAGGGCCCTCTCATCCGTTCCGTGCGCCGACCGATAGAATTCCTGCTCGCCGCCAGCGAAGGCATAGAGCCAGTCGCGGTAGTTGTTGTAGTAGCCGACCTCAACCGACAGGTTCTGGAGTGGATTGAGGCGCGCGCCGCTAAACTCCAAGATTTGGTTGGCGGTACCGCTCACCGCATTGGCGAGCGAATAGGCGAGACCGAGATTGCCGCTATCCCAGACCCGTGTCGCGATGACGCCAAGATGCCCGTTTGCGTCGATGCCTATGGTCGCTCCCGCCAGCTCGTCATTGTCGGAGAGCGCATTTCCGATGAGGGTCGCGATGACCTGACCAAGAAAAGCGCCGACGAACGGGCCGATGAACGGGATAGACCAGAGACCGACGGAGATCCCCGTTGTAGCGGCGGTCCCCGCGAGCGAGCCGATCGCCGAGCCGGCCGACGCGAAGAGTGCCGCTTCCGGTGAATCCGGCGTGATCACCAAGGAGGCGAGCTGCGAGCCGAAGAAGCCACCGAGCGCGCCTTGGATATTCACGCCGATTTCCGCCGAACTGACGCTGTTAAAGACGGCACCCAGATCGAAATTGGCCGGGTTCCTCAGGGCCTCCGTCACTGCCGCCTTGACATAGGTATTGACGACACCGCCGGCCACGATTTCGAAGACCCTGCCCTCGAAACCGTCGAGACCGAGCGCGTCCGCGAGCTCGCTGATCAGCAGCGTCGAACCGACGCCGGCGATACGGCCGAGCAAATCGCCGGTGAGCTGGTAGCCGGGGCTGATCGTCTGCCCAGCCTGGATCAGCCCTTGATCCAGGCTTTTGCCGAGCATCGTGGTACCATCGGCACCCAGCTTGGTCAGATCAGTATCGATACCGAGCCGCAGCAAATTTTCGACATTGTTCAGCACGAAGCCGATAAGCGCACCCGACGTCGCGGCGAGAACCTGATTGCCGTTGCCAATCGCTTGGCCGAGGAACGAGCCGAAGACGTCGCCGAGGCCGGAAACGAAGGTTCTGACGCCATCTTGGCTAACAGCACTAAGCTCGTCGTTCGGATCGAATTCGAACGAGAATACCGGATTGCCGTATTCATCGTAGAAGACGTCGGCGTGTGAGCCATCAGCAGCCCAGTTTCCCTCTCGGATAACCTCGCCATCCTTCACCCAGCGGCGGACGTCGTTCTCGTAGGTGATTTCCCGGCCGGTATCGCCCCATTGCTCCACCACACGGTCGCGTACGATAACCGTTTTTCCGTCCGGGCCAGCTTCGCCAGTCAGAAAATGGGTTCTGCCGAAATTATCGACTACATAGGCGCTCCGCGGTACGCCATCTGCGTCGCGAAATGTAATTGCATCGCTGATCGCACCAGAACTTAAGTCAGCATTGAAGCCGAATTCATCCGGATGATCGATCGCTAGACGATCAATTTCGTCACCTATCGACCAATTATGAACACGCAAGCCTCCCGCAATATAAGTATGTTTTTCTTCGACTTCGAAATTATACGTCCTCCAACCTGATACGTCGCGAGGTTGTATCGCACAACCGTGCTCATCGAAGAAAATTTGACCGCTTACAATTTTGAATGATGAGTGTGTTCTACTTAATTCTCTTCCTCGATCGGAATTCCACTGGACAATTTCGTAAGAAGCCTCAACCGCCTGCCCATCAGACAAAACCAAGCGCTCTCCGGAGAGTAACGCAGCACGGGCTCCCATGAATTTCGCGGACGCCGTCAAAACAACGTGATCTGGGGTGGCGTGTATTACTTTCTTTTGCCGATACCCTTCAGCATCGATCATCTCGTATGAAATTATTATTATCTGCTGACAAATGCTGCCGAACAGCCGAATTACTTTTCCACAACCAAGCTCCGAATCGAACGCTGTTCTTCCATCGAAGCTTCCCCCTCCGTCGAAACTCGCCACGTAGTCACCGAGTTCGATCTTTTCAATTGGTATGCTTCTCCCATCTTTTATTAAAATCTCGGTTCCAGCCAGGAAACATGGAGGCCTAGGCGCCGCCGGATTTGTATATGTCCCACGGACGTCCAAGCTCTCTGGATACAATCTCAATATATTTTGCTGAACTCCAAGTGGAGTTAGTGCTGAAATTCCTCCAATTCCGGCAGCAGAGGCCACTTGTAAAACGAAATCAGAGCAAACTGTGTTATTAAATAGGTTATAATTCTCGTTCTGGTTTTGATATGAATAAGTACGTGCGATCGCGTCGGCAGCCTGCGCGTCTGATACTTCAAATGTAAACGAATTAACGTATCTATAGTGATCGCTAGAAAAATCGGCATAGGTTCCCCGATAACCTTCGGGGAACGGCATTCCAGCCGGAATCGTGAATTGATCGTACTGGCCGCGAGCCCATACCCCGGTTTGCGATACACCATCGGTGTGATTGGGGCCGAATCCGGCGTAGGTCACCATTCCATTGGATTCTATTCGGATTGCGGCGTGGCCAGGCAGACCCAGAAGCCCAAGAGGGTTGTCCGTCCGCGCCTGACCAATTGCTATTGTTATCTTTGCCACAAGCCCCTCCCAAATCCGGATTAGATATATCGATTCTTAAGGACATTGAAGATTGCGCAAATGAATAGGATTATTAGAATCGTATATATGAGCATGTATGACAAGAAATACCCCTGCCACAGCGGAATGAACTCTTGCTGAGTCATGGGTGAAAATCTATAATCAGTGGTAAATACCAAGATTATTCTAGAAATAATCGATAAAATCAATACATACTTGCCAATTGCTGATCTTAAGAATCTATAAGAAAAAATCGACGAAACTAGAATGCCGACGTCAAAGAGCCAGGAAAAATCAATAAATATCAGATTCCTCCCTAATCTATCAAAAAATATGTCAAACTTGGAGAAGGGCATTGCGAGAGCTGCCCTAGAAATTATGAAATGTATAAAAAATATGAGGTACGGAGCGGCTCGCATGGGATCAAAATCTTATTACTTCCGATACCAACATTTCGAAATACTGAAAATAATCAGCTCAATCCACATCTAATCGAGAAAGAAAATCTTGGGTTTGATCCAAAAACTTATCGCCTCCTCCAAATGGAGCGATAATCTTTACTATCTTTAGTAGCTCACCCGACTTCCAATCGTTGACACGCATCGTGGGAGCGCCGAAATCGAGCCGCCCAGCAACCTCGGATGAAACTCGTGCAAATAGCACTGCTCCGGCCGGGCGGCCTTCATGATAGAACAATCGAAACTGCCGCAGCAGGATCGGCGGCATCACGAGCCACTCCAAATCGCTGATCAGGTACTGCTTGAACTCAGCGCTCTGGCTCATCAGCCAGACGATCTCGCCCAGGATAGTGGCTACCGTTTTATCGGCTCCTGAAGGCACATCTGTAGCTTCGGATCGGACATCATTCCCGGCATCGGCAACCAAGGCAGCACCGCGTAGCAGCTCCAAATCCCGGTCGCCGTCGACCCCTCAGATGCGGAGTTGACTATCCCTGCCCGAGGCACAAAAAAGCCGCAATACAACTTTGGCGTGAGAATCGACGTTTCGGAGACCTGTTGCAGATTTGATGCAGGCATTTGTTTTTATTGTTTAATTCGGCGCAATAATCGACCCCTCATGCCCGCGGCCTCTCCTGGCTCCCACGCAGGCAAAGTGACGCCCTCGCGATGTCTCCGTTGGCGATTGCCAACGAGACTGGAGCCTGACCTGCGTCGGTTCAGGTGCCAGGTGGCCACTGCCAAATACCGCCATCGGACAGCGGCAGCATACAGGCATCCTTCCCTCGGCTCGGCGAGCCGCAAGCGGGACGGCACAGCATTGGGTTTGGTCGCCGAACGGCCAAGCCGCGGGCGGCTGGCGCTAATCAATGCCGGAATTTGATGACGGTGGTTTGGCATCGCCGAAGTAACCACTACCCAGATGCTGATCGCTAGGAGCGAGTTGTGACTGCAGTCTCCGAAACCGCACGGAATGCGAGGATCGGCGTCGGGGCTGCAAGCGGCCACCATGGAGAGCTGCTGCAAGGGGTGTTCGAAGACCGGAACGGGCAACTCCATCGCGGCCTGGTCACCCTCCCGCTCGCAAAATTGGTATCGAAGGCGACGTTCACCTGTGCGGCTACGCGCGACCTCACCGTGCGTCCGGGCGACAAGGCCAAAGCCGGCTTGGCTGCACGTAAGACGCTGCAACATCTGGACGTTGCCGAAGGAGGCTTGCTCAATATCGAGAGCAATATTCCAATCGGCCATGGTTACGGCTCCTCGACCGCAGACGTCGTCGCCGCCATTCGCGCTGTGGCAGCAGCCCACAATGTCCAGCTGCAACCCTCTCGTATCAGCCAACTGGCGGTTTCCGCCGAACGCGCCAGCGACGCCACCGCCTTCGACGGACACACCGTCCTCTTCGCGCAGCGAGAGGGTGCCGTTCTGGAGCATTTCGGCGGCTCGTTGCCACCTCTCTTATTGGTCGGCTTCAAGTCCACTAAAGGACGGCCGATCGATACGCTGCATCTGCCGCCAGCACGCTATGATAGTACCGAGATTCAGCAGTTCCGTGTCCTACGTGCACTGATCGCCTATGCGGTCCGCTACCAGGATCCGAACTGCCTTGGGCGAGCGGCGACCGCTAGCGCGCTGCTCAGCCAGCGGCATCTGCCCAAACAGTATTTGGAACGAGTCGTCGAAATCGCGGAAGGCGCCGGCGCGTGCGGCGTCCAGGTGGCGCATAGCGGCTCACTGCTCGGCATCCTCTTCGACCACGCCGGCAAAAACTTGCGACAGCGCGCGGAAAGCGTCGCGGCATCGGTGCAACGATGTGGCTTCTGCGACGTCGAATTTCACCAAATCAACGATGACGGTGCGAAATGGTAGCCTTGGACGATGACTATTTCCGCGCGCTCGAGGGCCCTCGCATGGCCGCGCTATCGCCAAACCTGATTGCGGCGGCTTTCCCGCTGATGAAGCTGATGCCGGCGCGCTATATCCTCGACCGCGCAGCAGCCGATGGCGCACTCGAACCCGGGCGGCACATCGTCGAGACGACATCCGGCACATTTGGCATGGCGCTCGCGCTGCTGGCCGCGGCGCGGGGGTATCGGCTCACGCTGGTCTCCGCCTCGAGCCTTGTGGACGCGAAGTACAGGGCGCGCCTCGATGGATTGGGCGCGCAGATGATTATCACGGAGGATCGCGCTGGCGACGGTGATCAGCCGAGGCGTCTGCAGCGGCTCGAGCACATTCGCCGCCAGGAGCCAGACTGCTTCTGGCCGAGGCAATACGACAATCTCGGGAACTCGCTCGCCTATGCGCGACTGGCCGAACAGCTCGTGCGGACGGTCGGCGAGATCGATTGTCTTGTTGGCTGTGTCGGCAGCGGCGGTTCGCTGTGCGGGACGGGAATGTTTCTGCGCGAGGTCTTTCCGCATCTCATTGTCATCGCGGTCGACACTCACCGAAGCATCCTCTTTGGACAACCTGCCGGCAAGCGGTTGTTGCGCGGTCTCGGCAACAGCATCTTGCCAGGCAATCTCCGGCATGACCTCATCGATGAAGTCCACTGGGTCGGGGCATATCCGGCATTCAGCGAGGCTCGCCGCCTGTTGCATGAGCATGGCATCTTTCAGGGCCCCACCAGCGGAGCTGCGGCCCTGGTTGGCAGGTGGGTTGCGAGCACCCGCCCCGGAGCCCGGGTCGCGGTCATCATGGCAGATGAGGGGCACCGATACGCGGAGACGGTCTTTGATGACGCGTGGCTCGGCTCGTTACCGGGCTGGCCTTGCTCGCCGCCTTCCGAGCCCCGTGATCTGACGATCATCGAGCCGGGGACCGAGGCAGACTGGACGCGGTTCGAGTGGGCAAGACGCAGCCTCGACCAGCTCGTTCACGATGTATCCGGGAATGAAGGACGCCCGCACTAATCGGGAACCGTCAACCTTGGCCCAGCCACCAGGCTGGCGCCATTGTGGCCAAGCCAATCCCAGGCTTCGCCCGTCGATCGAAAGAGCGTTTCAACTCCCGGTTGGCATGATCGATCCAGATCCTTCAACCCACTGGCGGTGGCAACTGCTACCACATGATCATCCGGGGCTATGACACCTTCTTCACGCAGTCGCGCAATCGCAAGAAGCGGTGTGACCGAGGCCAGTTCGGCGAAAATCCCCTCATCGTGGGCGAGGCGCTCCTGCATGTCCACAAGCCCGTTATTGTTCACCGGTACGGCGCGGCCGGAGGACTCGCGCAGGGCTTTCAGGGCCTGGTAGGTGCTGCGTGGCGCTCCGATCGAAACAGCCAGGCTTTCGAACGCTGGGCTGCGTTCTTCAAGCCTGTCGCGATCGGTGGCGAGCGCTTGCGCCAGCGATCCATGCACTTCGGCCGCCACCATCCTGGGCAGTCTCGAGATCGCGCCTTGCGCAAACAATTCCTGAAATCCCGTCCAGACGCCGAACAGCGCGTCGCCATAGCAGACGGGCAAAACACACCAGTCGGGGGCGACGCCGCCCGACTGCTCGACGATTTCATAAGCGATGGTCTTGTAGCCCTCGATGCCGAGGGCGTGGCTGCCAACAACGGGCGCATGATAGGGCGATGCTATGAACCAGCCATAGTGTGTCGCGGCTTCAGCAAGGAGGGTCCAACGATCCATCTTGTTGGCGAGCGGCAGAACGGTTGCACCGTATTTCCTGATCTGCGCCAGCATGGCGTTGGCCGCCCCGCCGAACGTCGCGACAACACAGCCAAGCCCAGCGCGGGCGGCGTAGGCGGCCAGCGAGGCTCCAGCATTGCCGGATGAGGCCGTCGCCACCACCGTTGAACCTTGAGCGCGCGCCACCGACACCGCAACCGTCGAGAACCTGTCCTTATGCGACCAGGTCGGGTTTCGGCCCTCGTCCTTGATGAAGAGGTTCGGAACTCCAACCGCTCGACCGATCCGGGCGGCCTCGATCAAGGGCGTTTGCCCCTCACCGAGCGATACGGCGTCGTCGAGCGAGCATGGCAGCGCATGGGCATAGCGCCACATTGATCGCGGCGCGTTTGGTGCGATCGACAGCGGATCGACGGGCGAAGCGTAGACGGGTTTGAGATTGACCGGCGCAGCCTCGCGGCAAGCCGGACAGCCCCTGGAATCGATCTCGGTGCTGGCGGAATAGGAGGCGCCGCAGCGGATGCAACTGAGCCCGATGATGTTCGCACAGCCAGGCACTGGGTGATCCTTCGGAGGCCTGTTCTCCAGCTCGGATCGATGGCTGGTTGCAGGGTCCAAGCCGCCTATTGGGAGCGCGCTAACAGGTTGGCTGGCCATCGCAATTCCTCGGTACAGGATCGTTTGGTCGCCAACCGGTTCAAACAGGCGCCTCCCTCTCTGTCAACGCGGAATGTTCACTAAAGTGTGTCGCACCATAGTGCGCGTCGCCGCACCTTTCGCGGGATGAAACTTCGCGCGGTATTTGGTCTGAACGTGCAGCGCCTCCGAAGGGAAAGAAAGCTCTCGCAGGAGCAGTTGTCTTTCGCCTCGGGGCGCACGCGGGCCTATATCAGCAGCGTCGAAGCCGGACGGCGTAACGCTACTCTGGACACGTTGGAAATCCTGGCGAAAGCGTTGGGCGTCGAACCTCAGGATCTGATCACCGCAAAAGCGCCGGAGCGACGCGCTGGACGTTCAGCCAAGCGGTCGACCTCACCTGCGACGGACTGATCTTCAGTCTCCGGTCCGCTGTATGACGGCCAAAGATCGTGAGCCGGCTTGACTCCTACATTGGACAATCGGCGTCCACGGCATTGAGGCCAATCGCAAAACACGCTTAGGTTGAAGCAGACATTGCAAGACCTGCCGAGGTCTCTCGATGAACAACGCGACCGTTTTGGAGCTTTTCGCGGCGATAACCGAGATCGACGCCGCCCATTCATCTGAACGCGCCGTCGAAATATTTCAGGGGCTTCTCCGGCGCTACGGCCTACACAGTTTCTTGATCGCCAGGTTGCCGGTCCCTCACGATAGGCAGTGGCATCGTGCGATCCTGCATGATGGATGGAGGAGTGAGTGGTTCGCTCGTTACAAGTCCGCCGGCCACTTCTTTTACGACCCTTGCGCCGCTCACTGCCGCCTCGCGGCGCAGCCATTCCTCTGGCATCAATTGCCCAGGGGCGGTTTGACGCCGCGAGGCCGTCTCGTCATGGAAGAGGCCGCTGAATTCGGTATGAAGGATGGAATTTGTGTTCCGATCCATGTCCCGCTTGCCGGCCCAGCCGTGGTGACGGCAGGCAGTGACCGCGTCGAGGTACCACCCAGCGCGATGCCTCTGATCGAAGCACTTTGCGTCCACATGTTTCGCAAAGTGGGCTTGAAGAGCAAATCGGATAACGAGGAGGGTTCGCCCTTGACGCCGCGGGAGCGCGAATTGTTGCAGTGGAGCGCGCAAGGCAAAACGACGGATGACATATCCAGTATTCTTGGGATATCGACCAACACCGTCGAGAGTCACCAACGCAACATTCGCGAAAAGCTCGACGCGATCAACGTCGCTCACGCCATCGTAAAGGCGTTGCGCAGGTACGAAATTCAGATCTAGCAATACCGGAATTCTGGCATAAATTTTCCAGCGCCGCCGACCTACCCCGTTCCTGTATCGTCGGGAGGGGTTATGGCTACAATTCACGTTGTCACCTGGAACAACAGACGGCAATACAGACGTGAACTGGAGCGGTATTTTCGTATCCGCTACGATATTTATGTCAAACGGCGGCAATGGCATGCGTTGGCGCGACCCATCAATATAGAGATGGATGCATTCGACACCGAGCATGCCGTCTATTTGCTGGCGCTCGACAGCGTCGGCAAGATCGTCGGCGGGTCGCGGCTTGTCCCGACGCTGCAGCCCCACCTGCTCGCCAATGTGTTTCCTGGGCTCGCGCCCGCCGGGCCGCCGCGAGCGCCAGACATCTTCGAATGGACACGTTTTTTCGTCAGCCCGGCGCTGCGCAGCCGCGGCAGATCGTCTCCGATTGCCGGCGTCGTCCTATGCGGCGTGCTCGAGGTTGCGCACAAACTCGGCATCCGGCAGATCAGCGTCGTATGTGAATCATTCTGGCCGAAGCGTCTGCGGGCCTTCGGGTGGAGCATTGTAGAACTGGGCGATATCCTGCAGCACCAAGACGGCGACATCGTCGCGCTGCTGATCGACGTCACACCGGAAGCGATCGCAAGCACCCGCCGAGCCTATGGCATTCGGGAGCCGGTACTCGCCGAGGCCTCGATGACGGGCTGAACCGTCGCGCGCAGCTGGGCATGCTGTCCCTGAGAGCTGGCAGAGTTACGGAGCACGGGATCGGTTTCCGGAGCCAGAGTTTCCCGGACATCGGCCATGATGTCATCTGCACGATCCGGCAGCCAGATACGCCTTCGGCCTCGATTGGCAGCACGTCAAGTCCATCCCCGGATTCCGTCAGGCTGAGCTGGAACAATGCGCGCAAGACTGATCACCGGTTTGACGGACCGGAGGAGATCAAAATGGCGGTCTCGTTGCGTGAGCTCGGTCTTGACGATGAGGCTGCCGTCGCCGGCATCGCCATCGATCCTGACAAGGAACCCTATTCCGGCGGGCCTATCGGCGACGTCTTCGATCAGCTGCGGGCCTCGCCGCCGCGCCAGATTCCTTTTGCGCTTTGCGACGGCGGCAGAGTCGTGGGCTTCATCATCGCGCGGGAAGAAGCCGCTCTGCCCGCCTGGGCGGAGAAAGGTTGCATGACGCTGAACAATCTGCGGATCGACACGCGCCTCCAGGGTCGTGGCTATGGCAAGGCGGCCATCCGCCTCGCCGCGCAATGGATCGCACGGGAACGGCCGGCCGTCACACATGTCATGTCGAGCGTGAACGTCGCCAACCTCGCCGCCCTCAACTTGAACCTGGCCTGTGGCTTGACTCCCACCGGACGCGTCGTCGAAGGGCGCATCGGTCGCCAGCGGATCATGATGGCTCTGGTCGAGCGCCTTTGCGGCGATCAGCCCGGGTCGACGTCGACGAGGAGCTTGTAAAGGCAATCGCCGGCCTCGGTCAGCATCGGAGCACGCCGACAGGCAACCATCCCGCTCTCGGTGAAGGAGACGGGCTCCGGCTCCTGCCACGGCCGATCGATGGCATGGATGACACCGGCAAGCTGGCCGGCCTGGACGTCAGCGCCCAGTTCCGCTGCCGGTTCAAACAGCCCCTTGCGCATGGCGTAGACGAAGGCCCCCCTGCCCCGAACTCGCATGAATCGCGTTGGCGAGCCAGGATCGGCGCTCGTGCCGGACAACAGGCCATAGCGTTGCAGAACGCGGCGCAGTCCTTGCTCCGCGATCGCCAGGCCGGCCCTCGACAGCGCGGCGCCACCGCCAAGTTCGGCGGTGAGCACCGGCACCCCCATCCTCTGCCCGGCGGCCGAGAATGTGGTCCTGCCGCCGCCGCCGGAGCCGTCGCTGATGGAGGTGATCGGAGCGCCGAACGAAACCGCGAGGTCGGCAAGCTCCCGTTGCTCCTTCTCGCTTCCACCGCTTCTGATCAGGGCGCATGGCACGTAGTCGCATGAGCGTCCGCCGGCGTGAAGGTCGATCGCAAGGTCCGCCATGGCGAGGAGCACGGTGACGGCGTAATGCGCGATCATGGCCGTTGGGCCGCCAACGGAATCGCCTGGAAAGGAGCGGTTGAGGTTGCCCGCGTCCAGCGGCGAGACGCGCCGGCCGGCCTCGACGGCAGGGGTGTTGAGGGCGGGCAGGATGATGATCCGGCCCCTCACATCGGCCGGATCGATTTGACGCGCCAGCGCGGCGAGCGCGATCTGCCCTTCATATTCGTCGCCATGACTGCCAGCCATGAGCAGGGCCGTGGGACCCGCTCCGTTCCGGATGCACACGATCGGGATCGGCACCACGCCATATCCCGACAAATCCGTCGAATGGGGCACGCGCAGCCAGTCGCATTGCTTCCCATCCGCCTCGAAGTCGAGCGGCGTCCAAACCTGCGTGTAACCCGTCATCGACGTCCTCTCAGTGCTTCAGGATCGTTTCCAGGAAAAGTCGTGAGCGGGGATGCCCCGACATACCGAAGAAGTCGCGGGCGGATGCGCGATCGATGATGCATCCTTGATCCATGAAGACGACCTGATCGGCGACTTCGCGGGCGAAACCCATCTCGTGGGTGACGCAGATCATGGTCATGCCGTCACCAGCCAGCGCGACCATGACGTCGAGCACCTCCTTGATCATCTCCGGATCGAGCGCCGAGGTCGGCTCGTCAAAAAGCATGATGCGCGGGCTGAGGCAGAGTGCGCGGGCAATCGCCACGCGCTGCTGCTGCCCACCGGAGAGCTGCCCGGGATAGGACATGGCCTTCTCCGGTATCCTGACCTTTTCCAAATGAGCCATGGCGATGTCTTCGGCCTCGCCGCGGCTGCGGCCCGCGACGCGCCGCAGCGCCAGGGTGCAGTTGGACAGCACCGTCAGATGTGGAAACAGATTGAAGCTCTGGAATACCATGCCGGTCAGGCGGCGCGCGGCGGCCGTCTCCCTGGCATTGATGCCAAGCGTCGTTCCGGCCAGACGCAGCGTGCCTTTTTGATAGCTCCCCAACCCGTTGATGCAGCGGATGAGGGTCGATTTGCCTGAACCCGACGGCCCGCACACCACGACGCGCGCGCCGCTTGCGACAGCAAGGTCAATGTCGTTCAGCACGTGCAGCGCGCCGAACCATTTGTTGAGGCCTTGGATATCGACGATAGCATCCAATTCCGCGCTCATGTTCCGATCCGGCTTTCGGTGAGTCATCGCGCACCGACTGCAAGCAGGCGCCGTTCGAGGCGCTTGACGCCATGGGAAATCACCAATGCGAGCACCAGGAAGATGAGACCCGCCACGACCAGCGGCTCGGTGTAGCGATAGGTTTCCGAGGCAATATCGAAGGCGCGTCCCAGCATTTCGGGAACCGCCAGCACTGCCAGATAGGGCGTCGCCTTGAGGATCGAGACGAAATAATTGCCGAGTGGGGCCACGATATTGCGCAACATCTGTGGCGCGATCACGTAGATGACCGCATCGCGCCGACTGAGGGACAGCGCCCGGGCCGCCTCCGACTGGCCTTTCGGAATGGCGTCGATCCCCGCCTTGAAGACCTCGGCCAGATAGCCGCTGTAATAGAGGCTGAGGCCCATGACGCCGACTGTCATCGAGCCGAGGCGAATGCCGTAGAATGGCAGGACGAAGTAGAGAAAATAGAGCCAGGCCAACACGGGTGTCGACCGGATGAAGTCGATCACGAAACCGGTCGTGAGGCCGGCGACGCCACCGCCGCGTCGCACCATCTCGAAGAGAAAGCCGATTGCGGCGGCACCGATGCAGCTTAAGAGCGCCACGCATAGGGTTATCCCGACCGCGCCAAGAATTGTCGGCACGCTGGACAAGGCGAAGGCCAGATCAAATCCCACCGGAGCGGCTCCCGGGTGCGGCGACACGCGCCTCCAGCCAGCGTCCGGCCAGGGCGATCGGGTAGCAAACGACAAAAAAGGCAAGGAGCAGCGCGGTGTAGATCGCGACGGGATTGTATTCGACCTGCGCGATTTCCTTGGCGCGGAACGTCATGTCGGTCAGTGTCACGAGCGAGACCAGCGCTGTCGCCTTCACCAATTGGATGAGCGTGTTCACGAAGGTCGGGCTCATCGCGATCAGCGCCTGTGGCAGCTCGATCAAGAGGAGGATCGCCGGGCGCGACAAACCGAGGGCCGCACCGGCCTCCTTCTGCCCGGTCGGAATCGCCTGCAGACCGGCCCGCACCGCCTGACTGGCGTAGCCGCCGGCATTCAAACCGAGAACCATGGCGCTCACCGTGAGGGCCGACAAGGTGATCCCGACGACAGGCAGCGCGTAATAGAAGACGAACAGCAGGATGATGACGGCGGAGCTGCGCCAGAATTCGATAACGCCGGTCACCACCAGACGGGTGATGCCCTGCGTGAGATATTGGGCGACGCCGAACACCAGCGCGAAGGGAACGGCAAAGACAAGGCCATAGGCGGTAACCGCCGCCGTTGTGCCAAGCCCTTGCAGAATGCCCAGCCAGATGTCGAAGAGGCTCATCGGCATCCCTATTGCCTCCGGTTGCAGAGGTCGGCGGTGGCGATGCCCGGCGGAACGGCTTCCTGCTCGCCGAAGCCGTATTTCTTCATGATCGAGGCGAAGGCCTGGGTGCCTTTCAGCTTGGCCAGTTGCTCGTCGTAGACGGCGCGCAGATCGACATCCTGCTTTCGGAAGGCGATCGCCGCGAAATTGGTATGTGCCTTGCCTACGTCAAATGGCGCGACGCGTTCGAGGCCGTCCGCGCCCTTGCCGGCCAGAAGACCGATGACCGTCGGCGATGCCATGAGTGCCGTGTCGATCCGGCCGGCGCGTAGCGCGGAGAGGTTGGATTCGATGTCCGGAAACAGCAGCATGCGGCTGTTGGGCACGCCGGCCGCCCCGGCGTTGGTGGTGACAACGCTGCCGCGACCGGCTCCCATGACGATGTCATCACGAGCGGCGATGTCGGCATAGCCATGGATCTTCTTTGGATTGCCAGCCAGGACGATGGCCGCGTCCGGGGCCTGGAGGTCCGGCGCACCGAAGGCGACCTGCTTGCAGCGGTCAGGGGTGATCGAAAGTCCCGATGCGACAGCATCGAAACGGCCCGCCAGGAGGCCCGGAATGAGCGCTCCGAACTCGGTCACCTGAAACTCGAGGTTCTTCACGCCGAGATCGGCGAAGGCAGCTTTGAGAATATCCGGGTGCCATCCGGTGGGTTCGCCTGTCTTCTCGTCGCGAAAGCCCCAAGGCGAGCGGTTATGGATACCGACGACGATCCTACCCTCGCGCAGGATCCGTTCCTTGGTCGTTTCGGCAAACACGCTGCTTGCGTTCGAGATCAACAGCAAGGCAGCCGCGATCCCGAACAGCCCGATCCCTTTCACAGCCCGTGCTGCCATTTCACCTCTCCTGTTGGATGACTTGACGTTGCGCCCGGCAAGGGTCAGTTCCGCCGACGTCTTCGCGGTCGCTCTTCGGAGCCGGGCATGAATCGACGATCGTCCGGCCCATCAAACGCTGGAGATCCTCCAGAGCGGACCGGACGTGCGACACTGGAAAATCCGCCAGGTCCGTATTGTCCTCCGCTTCGATCGCGATGACGGAGAGCTTCGCGGCAATTCCAGCCAGCGAGCTAGCGGGCGTCCGGGCTAGGCGCTCCAGGAGCTCTTGTTGGTGCTCGGCAGCCAGTGTCTCGGCGGTCTTTGCTTTCGAGTAGGCCCGCCTCAGGCCGTCGCGGCCCCCTGCCCTGCTCGCAGGTTTTCCGTCGACGCGCTCCGAAGAAGGCCCTCGCTCCAACAGCGCGGTCTCGAGCCGCTGCTGCTTCAAACACTGCTCGGCCGTTACGGCGTGAGCCTCGGTCCATGCCAATGACAACGCCAAGGCCGGGTCCGCCAATGTCGTGGCATGAGTTGCCTCGCAACCCGCAGAGCGAGCCACGGGCGTCGTCCAACTCTCCCGTCCACGCGTGACGAAAGGCAAAGTCGTGGTATTGTCGGAATCAGCCATGATCCGAGCTCCAGGCAGCTTGGTTTTGGTTAGGTCGGGCATGGTGTTGCAACCACCCTGCTCGACCGCACACACCTCCAAAGAAGGCAGTTGGCGCGTGTGACATTGGAAGCCTAAGAGCATGCGGGACGAAAATCAAGCCCTATGGCATCAAATGATACTTTTGGTATAAATGTCACCGGAGCACAGCTCCGTGCTGCGAGAGCTCTGCTGCAGATGGATCAAAAGTCGCTCGCGGAACTGTCGAACGTGTCGATCGCCACGATAAAGCGATTGGAGCCTACGATTGGGCCACTAAGAGCGAACAAGGTCACGATTGAAGCGCTTCGGCGCGCCCTTGAGACTGCGGGGATTGAGTTCATTGCTGAGAATGGTGGCGGCGTCGGCGTGCGCTTAGCCAAACGGTCCGATCAGACTTGAGTCAGCCCAGAACTTTCGAACCGAGACCCATGCCGGCTCGCCAAGAGCGCCTATTTCGCTTCGCGCGAGTAGAGCTCGGCGTGCTTGATATCTGTATGGCCGACGGTGTCCATGATCCCTTGGGGGAGACCTGCTCCTCCCCGCGCAACCGCTACCGCTCGAGATCACTGAGAAATAGTTTTCGGAAGTTCTCGTCATCGAGCTCCCTGCGGATGACCGCACAGGCATCGTCCCTTACGTCAGCTGGGATGGCCTCGGTCGATCCTGTGGAAGCGGCGAACCTTAGGCTGAGACGCTCGATGGCCAAGATGTGGATCCTTTGCAGCTCGGCTCTCCCGCATTCGACGGCTTGCCAATCTGGGGGTGGAATGCCCAGCTCCTCGGCCAGCTGACTCCGAGACATGCCCATCGCTTTGCGCAGGACCATGATCTCGCCAAGCGTCATGATTGCCTCCCAATTGATCCGTGCGCCGGCAACTCAACGTTGGTTAGGCATCTGCGTTCCAGAGGTTTGACGCGAGGCACGGAAACGGGCGGAGGCCTATCCGCCAGAGACGGAGTGATAGACGCGGCCGGAAACGCGGGAGCGCCGATCCTACTCTTCGGGTGTCAGAAGACACGTGTATACACGCCCCGGGGCTCTCTCGTTGAAACAGTTCGACGAGCTGGCCGGGTAAACATCGCTGCGTGCGGCGATGGCCCTGCTCGGAAGAATGGGCGCCCGGATCGTCGATGCTGACATTCCATTAGCCTTTTCTGCTGTAGCGTCCCGGAACCTGATTGCTTTGTCCCCCCGGAGCATCAGGAACCTGGGACGCGTTTCGTTCACGCAGCCCGAAGCCCCGCCCTCACAGGCGGGGTTTTCCATTTCGAGGATGCCGATGCTCAGCCTCGACCTGACCGAGTTCGGGAGAAAGGCCAAGAGCATTGGCGGCGCCCTCGACCAGGTGCCGTTTTGGCGGGCGCTCTGAACGACGCACTCTTCAAGGCCCGGGACCGCATCAGCAACAACAGCCTGCCTCACTCGGTCACGGTGCGGAACTCCAGCTTCGTCCGCGTAGCCCTGCAGGTCGAGAAGGCAACCAAGGCAAATCTGAGCGGCGCCGTCGCTGATCGCCTCGGCAAAGCCAGCCTCAGGCTCCACCCAAGGGAGGCCCGAAGATGGCACGAAGCAGGCTGGCCATCTCCAGCACACAGGCGAAGGCGCACCGCCAAGGGCGTGCCTAAGCGCCTACGCCCCAACCAAATGCCAACACGTTCCGCAAAGGAGAATGCCATCTTCCAGCGCGTAGGCTGACAGCCCAAAGGCAGCAGGGTCACGAGGGGAAGCGCAGGGACAGCAGCGGACAAGCGCCGCGTGCAGCTCTTGTAGACGCACAAGCGTGCAGCCCACGATCAGGCCGGACGTGCCTCACCGCAGACTTCCGCCGTGGTGTTGGAAGAGGTGAGGCGATCCTTCCCGAACCAGATGGCAAGGGCGGTAGCGACCAGACCTCAAAGCTTCTAGAGGGGCGATCTCATAGCGCGAGACACAGCGAGCAGCTGCTCAAGGTCCGGCCCGTTGATGGCCATATCGCCATCGTTGCCGTGAATATGCAGGTCCGGAAGCGGCTCCTCCTTGCCTGCATCGGCGATGAACCTAAGGCCATCATGCAGCGTATCGAAGTTGCGGGCGGGCGTATCCGTCCCCCAAAACTGAACCGTACAGGGCATGCTGCCATGAACGCCTAGGATCTCAGTCGCCTCTTCCGTCGTCATCGCCATGGCTCCTTGGTGCCGCTGACCCGCCCTCTCGCAACGGCGTTGGATGCGGGCGGTTCCGGATCGAGTGCGACCACCCCATTGAGCGTAACCTTGGGTCCTTCGAAAGGGAGGTGGACGCGGGGAGTAACGCGCGACCCCGCTTCAAGACACGGATGATTTTCGCAAAAGCGCCGCAATGGCTGAACGTGGCGCGAGATGCTTCGCGCTTCCGGTCTGCGGGAGGGCAAGGATTTCAGTGTCCTCGATGAGTATGTGAAGCGATCACCTGGTGCGACGGGCGGACGTCCTCATTTCGAGCTCAAGAGCAGGGAAGCGGCAGAGGCTTACCGCAAATCGATCCAACGCGAGCGTCGCGATCGGGAGAACGCCGGCCGCAAGATGGAAGGTGCAGCCACGTTGGACGTGAACTTCCGAGGTACGCCGGCAGGTATGTCGACCAGCACATCGGTGAGCGGCATGTTCAAGGACATCCGCCTGCGGCAGGTCGTTAAGCCGCCACGCCCCGGTGTCGATGTCTGGTTACAGCAAGCCGCGCTGGTAGATTTGCCGCTCTTTGCCAAAGTTCAGGCTCGACGCCCCTTGGGCGTATTCGGCTGCAAGCGTATCGCGGGCGATAAGCGCCGGTCCTTTTGACCTGCACCCGACATTCGTCTTGGGTCACGCCCCACCGGCCCCCCATCGCTTTCGACTCGGCGGTGATCGATTGAGCACCAGCCACACCAGTCCAAAGCATCAGGGCGGAGACCCTCAAAGCAACGCGCATCATCTGATCTTCTCCCGAGGCTGGGCGGTAACACACTCCGACCGGCGTTCATCGTCAATGGATAATGTAACGCGTGAACTCTTCAGCAGCAGCGGGGATCGATTGATCCCCGAGCTGTCGATCGCGGATATCGCCGAGGCTGCGCTGCGACCGAACCTGAGGGTGGTGCGGGAGAAGGCGCAGACGAGCTCGACCTGCAGGCCTATCACCGTATTCGGTCGCGGCTGGTCTCGCGCCGGACCGCGACGGTCAATCAGATCCGGGCGTTCCTGATCGAACAGGGTATCGCCATTCGCCCCGGGTTACGGGCCCCTGCGCATCTCGCTCTTCGACATCCTGAAGAACCGTGCCGATGAGATCTCGCCGCGCATGAGCGATCTGATCGTCGGCCTCTATGAGGACTGGCTATGGCTTGACGAGCGGATCGAGACGATCACCGCCGAGATCGAGAAGATCGCAGCCGAGCAGGCTGCCTGCACACGGCGCGCAGCTTCGCCTATCGTTATGACGGGCCCGCGCGACGGAGCACGCCCTGAACAGCTCTGCAATCGAGCTGACTTTCCAGCGGACGCCAACGCCGCCCCGGCCAGGAGCGCGGCCTGGCATCACCCGCCACCGGTCCGCGCTCAGCGCTCAGCTGGGCACGGCGGGGGCGTCTAGGCGCCAGGGGGGCGTTGAATTGCGAGCGATCAGCGCCGGAAAGATAAACAACGCGCGGCTCTTTGCCATGTTTTCGGGCAGAATCCGCCTTTTTACGAATTACACAAAGCTTCACAGGTCCTCTATATTGGCTAACGCCATTCACCCCTCGCCTTTCCACAACAATGGCCGACCATGTTTCTCTAGAGAAGACTTGGCGCTTCGTGCACACGATGGGAACCGCTGCTGACAGCAAGGAAGTCGCGGCAGCCTTGCTTCGCGCCAGCGCCGCGTTCGGCGTCTCGGCCATTTTCGGAGGAGTCGTCCCGAGCCAAACGCTTCCGCGAAGGGCCATTGCCTCGAGGATCCTTATCCAGGAATTCCCGCGCGACTGGGCCGATCGATATAACTCGCGCGGCTACGTCTATCGTGATCCCGTCGTCGAGCGCCTGCAAACTGAACGATCGCCCTTTTCATGGCGCGAGGCCTACGACGCGGCAGCCTCCTCCGCGGATGTTCTGCTCATCGGCGGGGAAGCCCGTGAGTTCGGCCTGGAGAATGGATATGTCGTGCCAATCTCGCTCCTAGATGGAAACGTCGCGGCGATATCCTTTGGCGGAGCGCAGATCGATCCCAGCCCCGATGACCGATCGCTGCTCGGTTTCGCGGCGAGTTACGCGCTCGGCACCTTGCTGCAGCGGCGGTTCAGCGCCAGCCGTGCCTACGGGCGCATTTCGGCCCGCGAATACGATTGCTTGCTTTGGTCGGCCGAAGGCAAGACCGACTGGGAGATCTCCGTCATCCTCGGCATCTCGAAATCGACGGTGACGAAGCACATTCTCTCCGTCCGCGAAAAGCTCGGCGCCGTCACCAAGGCGCATGCCATTGCGATCGCCTTGCGCGAGAAAATCCTCCGGTAGACGTATCAGCGGCGGCCGCCCCTTCCTGGACCCATTCTTTGACCCTTCTGGGCCTCCAGACGATCGCTGGCCTCGATCTCGCGGATGACGCGTTCCTGTTCGGCGCGCAGTTGAGTGAGCGCATCGGTCTTCACCAACCCCGGCGAGAGCCGATCCCCCGGATGCCGAGCAAGCATGCGCGCCGCCTCCGTCGCGGCTCGCGCTTCCTGCGCGGCGGAGCGTTCAGCCCCCGTCACGATCTGCCTTTTGGCTGCGAGGTCTCGCTGGGACGCTGGATCGATGCCGGCTCTCGCCTCGTCTCCCCTTTCGACTTCGACGGCCCGATCTGCCTGTCTGGCGGCCAGTTGCGCTTCCCGCTCCTCCTTGGCCCGAACGCTGTTCGCGCGCTCGATCAACCGGTCGGCATTGACGCCAATGATGGCCTCGACCTCCGCGCGCGTCATCCGCTCGACGCCGCGTTCGGCGAGACGCTGCAGATCGAGCCGATTGGCCAAGGTCTCCAGATAGCGCGCCGAAGCTTCGTGGAACTGTTGTTTCGTTGCTCCGTCGAGCAGATCGCGCGTCCGCGACACCGCTTCGTTCATCAGGCGCAAATCCCTGGCCATCTGCTCGGCTGTCACGGCCATGTCTGATCCTTCCTTCGTCAGAAGCTCCACGCGTTGCGCGATCGTGCCGAGGATGCCACCGACCAGGCGAGCTAAAGCCAGTCGCTCGAGCATATCCTTTGCGAGCGTGCTGCCGGGCCGGTCCCGCAAAACAACCCGCCAGCCGTCGATGCTGTCGTTCACCACGCGCCGATCGGCCTCCGACATCGCCATCCTGATCGGATTGGCCCGCGCTACGGCGATGCGCTGGCGCGCCTTGTCGATCATCGCCCGATTTGCCGGATCCGCGGCATAGGCGCGATCCCGTGCCGCGCGTCCGGGCCGCGGCCGGTCCGCCACCTGCACGATCGCCTTGTCCTTCGGACCATAGCTCTGCGACGAGGCGCGCTCGCGCGCGCCCGTCGCCACGATCTTCAGGCCTTCGGCCTGCGCATGTTCCGCATAGGCCTGGCGCCATTCACGGAAAGTGTCCCGGCCCGGATGCAGTTTTTGGCCCGATTCGCTCTTCACCGTGATGACGGCATGGACGTGGATATGCCCCTCCGCCTGCTTGTCGGTATGGACGCCGAACATGAATTTGTGATCGGCGAAGCGGTCATACAGGAAGGCGTGGGCGGCTCGCCTCAACGCCTCGACATCGGCCCCGGCTTTGGCCGAAAGGATCAGGTGCAGGGTGTCGCGGGTCGATTGCGAGCGCAGCGATGGCCCCCATTCCCGCGCGGCCGTTCTGACATCTGCGACGTTGGCGAGCGTTTTACCGCGGTCGTCGACGGCGGCTCCCTTCGCGACTAGGCGATCCAGCTGATAGGCAACGCCATCTCTGCCATGCCCGGTCGCTTTCAAAACGATGCCGATCCGGTCCGCCGCAACACCCGTCGCGACAGCGATCCTGTCCTTGATCGTCGCCTCCGACGCCCGGTCGAATTGTCTCAGTTCCCTCGCTGGCGCACCGCCCGCCGCCATCCGAGAGCGAAACCGCTCCCTCGCGGCCCCGGCCATCGCGACGACCACGCGCGCGTCCAGCGTGCCATCGGACGCCGCGTCGAGCCGATAGGCGTGGCGATGGCCTTCGAAGGCGGCGGCGATCGCCTTGTCATAGGCCGCCCGGCCTTCCGGGCTGTCGGCGACATCGTGGAGCGTCAGCCGTACCGTACCGACATCCTGGCTCTCCGCACGCTTCGAAAAGCCCGCCGACCAGGCCTTGATCTCGTCGGCGACCGCCGCCCGGTCCGCCAGTATCCGTCCGTCATGGGTCTCGAGCGGAACGTCCTCACGCAGGACATACTGGCCGGTCGCCGTCGCGCGGGCGGCTCCACTGGCATAGGATACCACTTTGATGACGGCGGGCTGATAGCCGGCCGCGAGCAAGCGAGCCCGACCGACGGCATTGCCCCTGCCGGAGAGGCTGCCTGCGATCGCTGCCGGAGGTCCAGTCTGGCTCCTCCCGCCCGGACCGTGTCCGCGGCCCTTCGGTCCCGGTGGAAGCTCCCGCTCGCGCTCGGCATCGAGCCCGCCTGTGATCGTCTCGCCTCGGATGAGTTGATGGGCGTGGGGCATCGCGGAGGGGCGCGTCGAGAGGCCGCGACTTCGACGAAGGTCCTCCTCCAGCCACACGGCTCTCGGCCGGCGCCGTTCCTCTCGCGCCTGGGCTATTCCGTCGCGCGCCGCAGCGACCTGCTCCGTCCACCAGGCGATCTGGCGGGCCCGCCTCATCGCGGATCGACCCCGACCGGAAGCGCGAGCTTCGCGATGCGCCGAAGCCGGGAGCCATGGGAGACCGTGATTTCGGTAAGCTCCTCGTTGATCACTGAGACGGCATCGTGGAGTCCTTGCCAGACCGCCTCGGTGTCATCCAGTCCGATGGCCTGCCCGGCCCGGACGGCCCGCAGAAGCTGCGCCAGGTTCCGCCCGACCGCCCGAACCTGGCTCGCTAGCAGAACCACCGCTTCGGTGTTCTCGGCCGACAGTGCCGGCCCCGCTTGCACTGAGGCGCGGATCAACCGGCGCACCACCTCCGCCCTTGGCAGACCAAAGAGCACGACCGCCTCCCGCAGCCGCTGCTCGTCGGCTGCGGAGAGCTCGGTCCGCAGCCGGGCCTTGCGTCGTGGAACGGCAGCTGACCGAGCCATCGCCCTCTCCTGTCCGGCCGAATAGCGGATCGCCAGATCCGCCGGAACCAGCGCCATCGCCGGATGCCGGCATCAGCGCCTCGGCGCCTCGGCGCTCTACGGCTGCGTCCCGCAGCCGCCTCTGGTTTGTGGCCCACAAACCGGTATCTTGTCAACAAACATCTATTATAATAGACCGGCAAAAGCCAGAACGCCCCCAGCGTGGAGGCGCGCCCCTCAGCCGGCTGGCCCGGCGCGACATCCCTCCTCCTTGCATCGCAAGCCTGGCATTTGCTGTTACCGCAATATCGCTTCAACGCATGTCGATAGCAGGGCCTTGCCACAACGCCGCAATCCGACATTTCGGATATCATGGGATAAAGTATTATCGTGTTATACCAATAGCATGGCGAGTCAGTCCGGCTCTACGCCATCGCGGCATTTCCGCAATACCGCGCAAGCCTCAGTCGTGGAATGCGGCGTCTCTGCAGACCGGTGAAGCTGCCTCGCGGCAATCGGATACTGCCGATCTGGCGCAATGCGCCATTGCCGCAATCACCCATCACTGCATCGGCACGCTGCGTTCATTCGGGAATGGCGGCCCGCGTTCCCGCGGCGATGCAGGGTTGTCTGATATCTATTATAATGTACAATGCTGCGACGATATGCGATGCCCGAGGATTACCGATGCCGAGCATCTTTGCGGTCGCCAATCCGAAGGGAGGCAGCGGCAAAACGACCGTCGCCATCATCCTCGCCGGAGAGTTCGCGCGCCACGGCTATGCGGTGGCGATCATCGACGCGGATCCGCAAGGGTCGTCCTATCAATGGCATGCGTCGAGCACCGCGCGCGGGATGACGCCACAGGGAATCGATCTGGTCCGTGCGGCCGACGAGGCGGCATTGTTCGCGGCGATCGCCGATCTCGACCGCCATGACGTCGTGGTGATCGACACGCCCGGCTATTACGGCAATGTCCTGATCCAGTCGGCGCTTCGGGCCGACCTCGTCGTGCTGCCCTGCAAGGTCCATACGTTCGATGCCTCGCAGGTCGTACGGGCCATCCGCAATCTCGAACAGCACGCGGCCGCATCCGCCTTGCCGATGAGCCAACATCGCGTGCTGTTCAACGAGTATGACAGTCTCGACCGCAACACGCGCCCGCTACGCGAGGTCGTCGCCTATCTCGATGGCGAACAGGTACCGATCTGCTCGAACGCGCTCTACCGCCGTGTCACCTTCCGCACAATGACCAGCGGTCACGGCACGCTCTACCAGATGAGCGATGGCGACGAGTCCGTCCGCAAGGCGCGCTACAATGCCGACCAGGTCGTGCGGGAACTGCTCTCTGCAAGCCAGGGCACGACACCAGACGAGGCGACCGCCTGAGATGAGCGGCTCCGATTCCAACAACAGGCCGGAGCGGCCTGCCCTGCCCCGCGACATGTTCCGATCGCAGCGTGTCAACGCGTCCAGCGCTGAAGCCCCTGGACCAAGGCCCGTGGTCGTGACGCCCGCCTATGACGACACCGGCGCCGGCGATCCTCGCCCTCACGGCGTCTCGCCGCCTCGGCACGACAATCCCGCGGCGCCCGCGCGTCGACAGATGCGAGCAAGACCCGAGCGGAATCCGTTCGAGGCCTATGGCGAACGCTCATCGTCCAGACCTTACGCGTTGCGGTTGCCGGACGCGATCGATCTCGTCCTTCGCCAGATCGCCGCCGAGGAGCGGACGCATCCGCTGCGCGTGATCGATCGGATCCTGTACGACCATCTCCGCCGGATCGGACGCCTGCCTCCGACATAGACCGGCCGGAGGAGGATACTCGGCATCGCCGAGGACTGAACCGGTCGAACGCCGGCACAAGCGAGCGCGCCCCATCAACGGCATCTCTCTGAATGCCTCGAATATCTATTATCCCGGAGGTTGGGACCTGATATAGCGTCCCCATAATCGCGACTGCCAACCTCCCCCCGATCTCCGATGCCCGTTCGCAAACCCCAGCCGATCGATCACTCGATCCTCAACGAAATGATCGCGATCCGGCTGCAGCAGCTCGAAATCGAGAACGGCGGCATGGAAGCGCTCCTGCCGAAGACGGGTCTCGCGCGTCAGACCTATTACCAGCTGCTCCGTGGCATCGGGAATCCGACGCTGAAGACGATCGAACGCGTCGCCTCCAGCCTGAACATGACGGTGTTCGAGCTTCTCGGCTTCGAAGTCGACGACGCCCGCCGGGCCTTGCAGAAGGGTGGGGTCGACTATGACGATCTGAGCTCGGCGATCGCCAAGAGGAACCGGGCTCAGCGCGCGCTCGCGCGTGAAGGACGGTCGCGCAAGCTTCCGTCATAGCTTTAGAAATTCCGCGCTGGCGCCGGGCGCCGCGAAAGGATCGTCACGCGGCTGCGCGGCGACCGCTTGCGGGCTGCGGGGGCGCCTCTTGGGCGAGCGTAGAGCCGGTCCTGGAGGGGCTCGCCCGGGCCGGTCCCCCACTATGTCGATCGGAACTGCAAAACCTGACCGCGGCCAGCGGCGTGACTTCGCAAGTCGCCCCCGAAATTGTCATTTCTGCCGATAACGCGGATTTTCCCGGGTTCAACGACGATGGCGTCGTGTTTTGCGCCGAGAATGAAGGCGGATGCGGAGAACTCGGCCCGGCTGGCGAGGTCGAGACGAGGCGACATCGAGAAATTTCGGTGGATAGCGGGAGATGCGGCTTCCTTCGCGTTACCGTCGCCGCGCACCCACTGCGATACTGGTCGAGGTCATCAACCTCACAGGATATCTTTTCCATGACGACAGCGACCGAGATTGCCGAGACGATCGCCGGCGAGCAGAAGCTGACGAAGGCGCAGGCGAAGGCCATCGTCGAGAGCGTGTTTCGCCAGATTGCCGCCGCGGCAAAGGGTGGGGCCGAGACGAACATCCCGGGCTTCGGCAAGTTCAAGGTGAAGGAGACACCGGAGCGCGAGGGCCGCAATCCGGCGACCGGTGCGACGATCAAGATCGCCGCATCGAAGAAGCTGAGCTTCACGCCGGCGAAGGCCGTGAAGGACGCGCTCAACGGCTGAGGCCGCCAAGCGCGTGTGGAGCGCGACGCCTCCCTAGAAGGGCGGCTCGCTGCTGTAACGCCCCTCGGCTTCGGCCAGCATGACCTCGCGCTCGGCCAGCGCGAGCTCCAGCTCCGCCTCGATCTGATGGCGCTCGGCGCGGTCGGTTGCATCCCGCAGCTCGGCGCGCAGTTCCTCGATGTGCTGTTCGTTCGGCATCGTCGCCTCCTCGATTGAGTGTGAAAGACGACGCCAGCGGTCATGGCGGGCCGCAGGGGTCAGGGATCGCGCAGCGACCGCCGCAGGCGGCGAGCGGGGGAGCCGATTTTCTGGCGGCGCCCCCGGGCGGCGGCTGAAAATGGGGGGCACCGCTCGTCCTTGAGGCCTTCGGGCCGCCATGACACGCTCGGACGATCTGAGCAGGCTTTTTCAGCTCGGGTCGGCGCCAGAAAGCTGAAGGCCGGCTCGATGCCGGCCTTCAGCTTCGACACGTGATATGGCGGTCCATCGGCGATGCGAGACCTGCTGTGCGGAATGGTGCCGTGGCGCCGGCGTCGTCTGGCGCCATCTGAGATGAGGAAGCCCCGCCTGGGCGGCGGGGCTCGTTCGCGGTGGGGATCAGGCCTCCCGCTTCGGGCGGTTCCAGATCAGGGTGTAGTCCCCTTCGGTCTCGCCCGGCCAGAGTGCCGCGGTGATCGGGGCGTTGAAGCTCGGATCGTCGAGCTTGAGCGAGATATAGGGCTCGCCGTCGCCGGAGACCGCGTTCCAGCCCGCGCCGACTTCGGCGCCGTTGCCGGTGACGCGGAAGTCCGGGGCGTCGCGCGAGACACGCTCGATCGGTTGCAGGCGAGCCTGGAAGCGGACGCTGAGGGTGCGCACATTGCCGACGATGCCGTTGCCGTTGCTCTTGAATTCGCCGATGACAGCCATGGTGGGATCCTTTCCGGTTTGCTCGGGCCGCGCCCGTCGCGGCCTCGATGGCGGTGTCAGGACCGGGGGCAATCGAACCCGCACCCACCGGGGTCCCTGTTGCGCTCGCGCAATGGGGTGGTTCTTGGGGCCGCAACGCAGTGGAGGGCGGCCGATCCCGGCTTTTTTGCTTCGCGCTGCAAAGGCGGCGCAGCCGCCGGCGGAAAAAAGCCGGGACCGGCCGTTGCGGATGGGCGATCGAGACGAGGTCGTCCCCCGGTCACACCCAATCCATCGAGACCGCATGGGGCGCAACCGTGACGCAAACAGGAAGGAGCCCGAACTGCCCCTTCATCGCCGGAGTTCAAGGGGTGCGCCGACCTCGACAACATCGTCGGCCCGTTCGGCACTGTTCGCGCCGATCTTGCTTGGTCCGTTCCGCCAACGTCTCCAGCCACGCCATGCCGCACCGCCCCGGATCGCGAGGGTCGGGGATGGCTGCGCCACGAATGATCTCCGACATCGGCAGAGCCGGCATCTCCGCCAGCGCCACCCAAGCAGCTTTAAGCCGCCGCATCGGTGGTGCCCGCGCCCCGACGGGGTCGGCTGGCTCTCGAGATCGGCAGCCAACCATCGCAGGCCGCTCCACAGGCCAACCCGCTGCCACGTGGGGGACGGAGCGCGTCATGGCGAGCTCGCCTGGCGGCGCGCGCTACCCGCACGGGTTGCGGCGCCGGTCGGGTCGGGCGAAACTTCGACGGCAAGCGAGGAGGAGATGGATGCGCCGGTTCGAGATCGCAGGCGCCGTTCTAAACGAGAACGATCCGGCGCTGCCAACGGCGATCGCGGCGGCCTATCGCGATCGGATGCGCCCGCTGTGTCTGTGCCGCGAGCCCGGCATCCCGATGTATGTCGCGGCGATGGGCGAGCAATTCGTCGTCAAGCGCATGCCACTCTCGGGCGGCCAGCACGACCCGGCCTGCGATTCCTATGAGCCGCCGCTCGATCTCTCGGGCCTCGGCCCGCTGATGGGCAGCGCGATCCGGCTCGATCCCGCGAGCGGGATGGCAGCGTTGCGGCTTGAGTTCAGCCTGACGCGAACCGGCAGCCGGGCCGCGCCGACGCCTGGTGCGTCGGAATCGACGTCGGTGAAGAGCGAGGGGCGCCGGCTATCGCTGCGCGGGTTGCTGCATCTGCTCTGGAACGAGGCTGGCCTGACCAAGTGGACCTCGGCCTGGGCCGGCAAGCGCCACTGGTGGAATATCCGCTGGCATCTGATCGAGGCGGCGAAGACCATGCTGGTAAGGGGTGCACCGCTGAGCGAAGTTCTGTTGGTCCCGGAACCCTTCCGCGCGGAGAACAAGGACGCGATCGAGCAACGGCGCGCCATCGCGCTGAGCGGGATTCAGCCTCAGAAGGCTGGCCCGCGGAAGCTCATGGTGCTGGTCGGGGAGGTCAAGGAATTCCAGGCGGCGCGCGGCGGCCACCGGCTGGTGGTCAAGCATTGGCCCGGTTTTCCGATCCTGCTCGACGAGCGCGCCTGGACGCGCGTGCAGGCGCGGTTCGAGGCCGAGCTCGCACTGTGGGCGGCGAACGATACCTCGCATCTGATTACGGTCGCGACCTTCGGGTTGAACGCTACCGGCCTCGCGATCATCGAGGAGATCGCGCTGATGGTCGTCGCGGAGAACTGGATCCCTTATGAATCCGCCCAGGAGCTGCGCCTCGTCGAGACATTGGCCAAGCTCCGCGAGCAGAGCATCAAGGGCCTGCGTTATGCCTCGCCCGCCGATCAGCCGATCGCAGCGGCACTGCTGATGCAGCACCGGCCACGCCCGCTTGCCCTCTTCGTCGTGCCCGCGAGCGCCGATGACGCCTATGAAGCCGCGCTCGAGGAGATGATCGCTTCTCGGCCCGAGATGGATAGCTGGATCTGGCATGCCGGCCAGGGAGAGATGCCGGCCCTCCCGGTCCGGTAGACGCAAGGCAAGACGAAAGCCGGCCCGAGGATGCTCACGCCGCCGCCTGTCGGTCCTTCTGTGGCTGCAGGTCATGAAGGTAAGTGACGGCGCGCTGGGCATGAGCGGCCGCCTGGAAGATCGCCCGGCGGTCGCCATCGAGCAGCTTGAGCCATGAGGCGACATAGCTGGCGTGGTCGGGCCGAGGCTCCAGCTCCGGCACGATGCCGAGATCGGCGCAGAGGAAGCTCGCGCCGATATCCGCGATCAGCTCCTCCCGGGCCCGCTCGGTCTGGTCTGTGTGATAGCGGCTGAGATCCCGGTTGAGCCGATGCGGCGCTCCGGCCCAGTGGATGCACTCATGGCCGAGCACGGCGACATAGGATTCGGCATCACGGAAACACCGCAGATCCGGCATCTGGATGCTGTCGCTCCCTGCGGCATAGAACGCCTTCGAGCCGCCATGCCGGATCATGGCACCGGTATTGGCGAAGAAGCGGTCGGCATGCTCGATCCGAACCAGCGGATCGACTGGCGGTTCCGGGCGCTGACAATAGTGATCGGGCAGGCCTTCGATCTGCTCGCAATTGAAGACGGTGTAAGCCTTGAGAAAGGGGATATCGCGCTCGATCTCGCCGCCGGCCGCGTCGACCTCGGTCTTGGTGAAGCGGCTGGCATAGACGACGGTCGAGCCGCCTTCGCCCTTGCGCACATGGGCGCCAAGCTCCCTCGCCTGGCGAAACGTCATCCAGATCGCCGAAGAGAACCCACGCGCCATCGCCTCCGCCCAGAGCAGCAGGACATTGAGCCCTGTATAGGGTTGGCCGTTGTGGCGCAGCGGCCGGGTCATCCCGCCAGCCGCCGTACCGGCGTTCCAGGGCTGCACCCAGGGACGGGTGCCCTTCTCGAGATCCGCCACGATGCGTTCGGTGATGCGCGCGTAGATATCGGCGCGGGCTCCCTTGTCCTTGCCTGTCATGACCTTGTCCTCCGTTTCGGGGCCGCGCCCATCGCGGCCGGTCACGGAGGTCGAGCACCGGGGCAATCAGGAGGGTCGCGCACCCGGCCACCCAGCCCGCGCTGGCGCGGCGGGTGGTTCCGGGCCGAAACGCAGTGCAGGACGGCAAAGCCGTTGCGCGGACGGCCGGCCCCGGCAGGCCCCCGTCCGGGACCGGATGGAGGGTCCTGCCCCTTCCTTCCCTCGCCTGGATGCGGCAGACGGCGAACCGGAAATGGCCGGCCCCGAACGGGACCGGCCTGGTTGGTCGTGATCGAAGGGCGAGGCCGAGGTCCCGCCGGCGGAGGCTCAGCCGAAAGCCGCCATTTGCATCTCGGCCGCCTTGCGGTCGACGGCGTGGCCGGGATTCTCGGCGGCACGCTCGAAGGGCTTCCAGCGCTCGCCGATGACCTGCTCATAGGCCGCGACGGCGCCCTCGGCCGCCATGCGAAGCGCATGGGCCTGGACGCCCATGTCAGCGGCGAACTCGCGCTTGCGCTGCGCGGCGCTTTCGAAGCCGACCGGACCGTCGAGATCTTCGTCGCGGGCCTCGTTGGCAAGCTTGCTCGTCAGGTCGCGCGCTTCGCTGACGGCCCGGCTGTAGAATTGGCCGGCGCCATGGGCGGAGCCGACATAGGAGCCGACGATCCGCTGCAGATGGATCTGCATCGCGCGTTCGGCGAGGCCTTCTCGCAGCACATCGGCGGTCTCGACGATCATTCGTTCGTGCAGGTCGCGGATGGCTTCGCTGTCAAGCACGGGCAGGCCAAAGCTCTCGGCAATGAGGATGGCCTGCGCCACATCGGGGCAGGCGAGCCGGACCATGTCGAGGGTCGTGCCCTTGCGGAGCTGGACGACGCGGGCGGTCGGGCGGGGAGCGGTCCTAGGCATGCGAATTCCTTTCTTCGGTTGTGCCGAAGAACCGGACCGGCCCCTGCCGGCCCTCCCTTCGGGCGCGCTCGAATGAAACCGGCGCAGAGACGGGTGCTTCAGGGTCCGGGGCGACCAAAACGAGCGGGGCAGGTCTGCGGGCAAAGCCGGGCCAACGGCCCTGCGCGACCCGCATGCATGGCCTGCCGAGAGCGGTCGAACCGGCCGCGAAGCGGCGCGGAACGCGACCTTGAAGCGTCCGGCCGCCGGTTTAAGAGCGCAAACCCGGCCGAAGGGAAGGCCGGCGGGGACTTCCCCAAAAGAGGCTACCGGAAGAAGGAGCAGCACCAGCGATCGTTCCACGACCATCGGCGACGTTCCGCACCTTCGAAGGAGGGATGGGGACCAGGGTGCCAATGCGTAGCCAGTCGACGCTTAGATTCGCGAACATCTCGCGGGCGCAGAGCGCAATCGCCTCACCCTTATACTGATAGCCACCCTGTCCGCGCTTCTTCTTGAGGTTGCTGATCTGCTGATTGGTTTCCCCACCCCGCCAGCCGGTTCCGGACGTGTATTCGCGGAGATAGGCGCATTCGTCTTCCGGCATGAGATGGAAGTGGTCGCTCCGGTTCGTCTCATCGATGAGCTGAAAGCGCATCTCAGCCATCGAGGTGAGTCATCAGCTCCTTGAACGACCGGACCCGGATGGCGCCCTGCTTCTCAAAGCGAGTGGGCCAAGTCAGATCGGGGCGGCGGAAAGCCGAGTCGAGAATGAAGAGCTTGCGCTTCTGGTGGAGCGCCGCCCGCGCTTGGATGAGGGTGCCCGATGTCTCCCCGGCCTCAACGATGATAGTCGCTTCGGTCAATGCGCTCATCGTCACGTTGCGTTCGGGGAAGAACAGCCGGTTCTGGTTCGGGTTTTGCTTCGCGTAGCGCAGCGCCGGAACCTGTGTGATCAGAAGGAAGTCGCGGGCGATGCGCTCCTGCAGAAGTTCGTTCTCGCGCGGATAAACGGCACCAAGAGGGGTCCCCACGACTGCAATCGTGCGGCCACCAGCTTCCATCGCACCCAAATGGGCTGCTGTGTCGATCCCCTTCGCTAGGCCGGAAACGACTGTAATGTCGTGCTTCACCAGGCCATGGGCGATCTGCCGAGCGAGATCGGCTCCGTCTTCGCTTGGCTCGCGGCTTCCTACGACGGCGACGCAACGGGTCTCCGTGAGCTCCCAATTGCCTCGATAATACAGTAACTCGACAGGGTGTCTGGCATCCCGGAGCTTTCGCGGGTACTCGCCCGCGTGGTTGATGCGAATGCCGTATTGCTTGATGCCGGCCGCGGCAAAGCGCTCGCGAACCTGTCGAAGGCAATCCGTTGCCTGACCGGGGCTGACGAAATCGGACGGCATGGCTGTAGGATCGACCGCAAAACGATCCGCGATGGTTTTGAATGTCGCGCCCGGCTCAAGCCACATGGCTTCATACGCGCCGATCTCTCGCCCTGGAGATATCGGAGCAACCGCCGGCCCGTCGACCTTCCGTGCGATAAGACTCATTCGAACAAGCTGCCATCATTCTGCGGCCCTTGCGAGCCGCATTGTTGAACCCCGCTTACACAACGCCGCAGGATTGCAAAAGTGCGACAGGATCGCCGCACCGCGTGCTTGACGTTGCGCTGAACGCGACGATTGCTGTCCTGGCGGAAACGAAACCGCCACCGGACGAGCCGCCGGCGGGGACTCGGTTCGACGCATGATGCGGATGGCCACCAGGCAGCCTCGCGGAACGGCCCCGCCTTATTGCCCTGGGGGGCGGCGCCAGCGTTGTCCTGCTCGGCGGAGGGTTCATCCTTCTAGTTTTCGGGAATCGCCTCGTGCTTCGCGAGCCAATTCGCCAGCGCGGCCGCGTCCGGCGCGAACAGTGCCGACGGATGGACGAAGCGGCCCCCGGCAAAATGCGCCACGAGCGCGGCCCGGGTTTCCTTGACGCGCAGGCGCGGCAGGACCGAGGTATCCTTGCACGAGCCATCGAGCACCGGGCGCGACAGGCAGGAGAGGAACTCCACGGTACCCATGTTCGGCAGGAACACGTCCGCACCGACTGCTCCGCCGGCGATCCGCGCGACGAGCCCGGAATCGGAGCGGTTCTGCCGGCACGAGAGCACCTCGATCAATGCGCCGCGCGCAGCCTGCTGCAGCGTTTTCTCATCGAAGCCGAGCTTGCCGTCCTGGCCGATCAGCCGCACGGCGTGGCGATCCATCCGGGCAAAGCCATAGACATCGTCGCTGGTCTCCGATGCGATGGAGATGTTGCGCCCGGCGAGCGCCAGCACGAGGAGCGTCAGCAGGGTGTCGTCGGTGATTGGCGCTCGCCTCAAGGCCTCGTGGAGCGCATCGGTGCGGAAGTCGCCGATCATCCCGATCCCCCGGCGCGTGACATCGGGACGGCCCTGAGTTTCCGCCGCGCCGTCGCAAGGAGAAGCGCCGTTGCCTTGCGCCGTCTTCGGAGCCGGCATCCGATAGGCCACGCTCTGAACCGTGCCATCGCGATCGAGATACATGGCGACGCGATCGCTCTTGCCCACCTTGCCGTAGACGCACGCCGCCTTCGGCGGGAGAACCGGCTCACCCCAGCTATTGATCTCGGCGATGATGCCGCGCTTGGAGAGATGATTGGTCATCCACTCCTGCTGAGCGCCGAGATAGGCTTCGACATCGATGGTGTAGCGGCCGTCCTCGTCGGCGGGTCCGAACAGGTCGTTGACCCATTCGATGCCGTAGGCGCGCGCGAGCTCGTCGTCGAAGCTGGCATGCTTGGCGTACATCCGGGTCTTGGTCAGCGCATTCGAGACGTTCCACCAGGTGACCTTCGGATCGTTCTTGGAGGGCTTGTACTTCTTCCAGACTTCCTTCTGGTCGCCGACCGGGGCCGCCGCGATGATGCGGAGCTGTTGCTCGTTGGGCATGTCGCCCTTGGCCACGTGATCGAGTATGGCGAGAAGGACGCTGCCCAAAAGCCTGAGCTGCCGAACGCGGCGAAGCGCCAGCCCCAGCGCTGCAGCGATCGCTTCCTCGGTCCAGCCGAGCACGGCCAGCCGCTCCATATCGCGCCACTGATCGACAGGGTTGATCGGCTCCTGAGCCAGATTCTCGATCATCGAGCGCATCGCGCCGTGATCGTCCGAAGCTTCGACCTCCAGAACCTCGATCTCGTCGAGACCGGCGGCAATCGCCTGCTTCACGCGACGGTGGCCGAACTCGATGACATGGCCGTTACCGCCGCCCTGCTTTGGGACGACAACCGGTGGCTGCAAGATGCCGATGAGCTTGATGGTGGCGAGCAGCAGGGCATCGGCCTGAGGCGTGGACTTCGTCCGGCGAGAGCGATCGGGATTGTCCTTCAACGCGCGCGGATGGACCTTCTTGAGTTGCATGGCGAGCTCCTGTTCAGGGGTGTGGGCGCGGTCTGGCACCGGCCCTTCTCCGTCTTCTGTCCGAAGACCCCCTCGCAACCGCGGAGCGGGTGGGCCGAAGCAATTGCGGCCGAGCAGCCCGGCCGGGCGGCCAAGCGGGGCGCGTGAAGCCCTGCGCGGGGCGCCGGGCCGCGATCGCGAGCGGCGCGGTTGAGCGGCAGCGGCAGCGGCCCGCCCGGTCTGCGAGCCGCCTTTTCGCTTTCCTCTTCTCTTCTCTTCTGCCGACTGGATTGAACCACGCTTGTTTCGACGCTATATTGCGTCAGAATGATTGGCACTTTTCAATGAAGGTGAACGCCATGGGGCTTGCCCAATATGCTGATGGCGGGCTGTTCTCGCCACGCAAGATCGCGGAAACCCTGCGCACGACGAGCGAGGAAATCGCCCGCACGGCTGGCCTCGGCAAGGATGCGATCCAGCGCAAGGAGCGCATCCGCTCCGACAAGACGCAACGCCGGCTGCGCGAAGTGACGGAAATCATCAATAAGGTCGAACCACGCTTCGGCTCGGCGCTGATGGCCTATGCTTGGTATCGCTCCGAGCCCCTGTCCGGCTTTTCCGGCCTGACGGCGATGCAGCTCGTCCGTGACGGGCGCGCCGACGAAGTGCTCGACTATATCGACGCGGTCGACGCCGGCATTCACGCATAACCCGGCTGATGCGTTTCCAGGGTGTCCTCTATCGGGCGCTGAACCCGGTTTATGCACGCGAGCCGTTATCAGGCCGAGGCGCTGCGCTGTACGGAGGCCGCTTCAACCGCAAGGGCACAGTGGCGCTGTACACGTCGCTGTCGATCATGACGGCTTTGCGGGAAGCCAACCAGGTCGGCAGCCTGCAGCCGACGACCCTGGTCTCCTACGACGCACAGATCGAACGCATCTTCGATACACGGGACGACGAGGCCCTTCGGGCTGAGGGGGTGGATGTCGGAGTGCTCGATAATCCGGCCTGGCGCGATCAGATGAGAACCTCAGGAGAGGCGAAAACCCAGACCTTCGCCCGCAGGCTCATTGCTTCTGGCTATCACGGCTTGTTGGTCAGGAGCTTCGCGCCCGGGGCCACCCGCGACGACCTCAACCTCGTTTTCTGGAGGTGGAGCGACACGACGCCATGCCGCCTGACTGTGATCGACGACGAGCATCGACTTTCGCAACAGCCCTGACGAACGACATGAGGATGGCGGCCTCGCCCGAGGCTCGCCGGCCACCAAGCCGATCAGGCTAGGGTCGCGTCGATCGCACCGATGCCGTCGATGTCCCTCGCGAGCGCCGCATCGACGTCCGCGAGAAGGCGGGCGGTGCTTCTCCGCCAGCTCCGAGGCGAAAGCGAACTCCCCCGGCGCAGACATCACCGAACAGGCGCTGCTTGGCTTACCCATATGCCGGCATTCCATGGTTCTCGACCATGTTTGGACGCGACGGAATCATCACCGCGATGATGCTGTTATGGGCCGATCCGGCGGTGGCGCGCGGGGTTCTGCTGCATCTGGCGCCAGGCCGTAACCGGTGATCCCGTCGCCGATGCGCAGCCTGGCAAGTTCCTGCACAAACGGCGAAGCGGGAAGACGGCCAACCTCGGCGAGGTGCCGTCGGGTTCCACTACGGTTCGGTGGACGCCACGCCGCTCTTCGTCATGCTGGCGGGCCAGTATTTCGACCATACCGGTGATCTCGCGACGGTCCAGCGGCTCTGGGATAACCCCGCGAAGGTCCCGGCGGGCGTCCCGGCAGCGCAATGAACACACGGTGCGTGCGCGTGGTGGATGTCGTCCTGTTTCGGATCGGCGGCGCGAGCTAACACCGACAGCAAAAAGGGCCGCGATGCCAGCCCATCATTGATAGCTCTAACGCACCTTCTACAGCTCCGCGCCGTGTTCGGCCCAGCATATCGCGGGCCACCCCGTCACAGCCGCTCTATCTCAGGTTGGCGCGTGAGATTGATCGCGGCAAACACTTTGCCATCTGGATCATCATATCGGACTTTGATTACTCGGTGCACTACGAAGATGAGTGCGTCTTCCTAGGGCACCGGGATTCCGTCCGAAAGCTTATCAGCCGGCGCGAGGATTGACGTGGCGGGTCGATTGAATGCCGGCGAGGCCACGGCTGCGCAGGTAAAACCGGTCGCGTCAACCTCCATAGGCTAGCTGCCGCATCTTCTGCTGGGCGGCGATCATGGCGCTCTGCTTCGCGTTCATGGCGTTCAGCGCCTGCTGCACCTTGGCCAGCAGCGCCGGGTCTTTCACCTGGATCTGCGAGCCGTTGAGCTCGATCTTGGCGCGGTTCGCATCGATTAGGTCCGCGACATTGAGGATCGCGGCGAAGGCATCATCCGTGGTCGGGAAAATTTCGCGGAACACCGCGACCGGCTTGGTCACCAGCTTGTCGTAGGCCGCGCCATAGACGGGCGCGAGATCGTCCGCCAGCTTCAGCGCCGCCTTTTCCTGCTCCGCCTTGGCGGCCGACTGGTCGAGCGCCTCCTTCATCCTGGCGAAGCCAACCCGCAGCGTGGCGATGTCGGCCTTGCGCTCTGTCACCTCGGCAATCGAGCGTGGCATCGCCTTTGCGAGCGCCTCCTGCATCGGCTTGGCGACAGATTCGTTCATTCGGCCGTGGAAGTCGGTGATGATGGCATAGGCCTTGGCGTAATCACCGAAGCTCTTCTGCTTCTCGGCATCGGGCTGCGGCACCCGTGTGCCCTTCTGGCTCAGCACCTCGTTTTGCAGATAGGTGACGAAGGCCTTCCTCTGATCGGCCTCGTTCGGGCTGCAGCCTGCGAGCGCGAGGCCGACCGTCAGGAGGGCAAAGAGAGATTCGAACCGCCACATCTCGTTATCCTTTGCAGAGGCCGTCCTCGGCCCCAAGTGCGCGAGCGGCAACTGGACACGACCGGCGGCCTGATTTAACGCTGTAGCTTCGTTGAAGAAAGCATGAAACCAAGGACGGTATGCTTCGCGTCGAAGGTACGCGACGCAGCCACCGTCGCCTCGCTCGTCGAAACCGCGAAGCTCGACAGCGTCGAGCCGCACGCCTATCTCCCCGACGTCATCGCCAGGATCGTCAGCGGCCATCCCAACAGCCGCATCGATGAACTGCTGCCATGGGCCTATCCGGCTCAGGCCGCTCTCAGAGACGTGGCCTGACGACGACGGTCTTACACAACATCTCGCGGTCACTTCTGTTGATCTGGCGGCGTGCCTTCCTGGCCTGGATCAATCAGGCCACGCGCGGCTTCGTTCCGTGTAAGCGGTGCTCCAAGAGCACCCTTCAGCGGGCGAGCTCAGGGTCAATCTTGGAGGCCTGAGGGCTCCGACACATGACGATTTCAGAGCATACGCTTAAAATCAGCGCGGATGAGCCGGTTCGGCCGTTTGAGGTTTTTACCGGAGCGGGACGCCGGCGGGATTGGTCCGACGACGACAAGAAACAGGCTGCTGCCAGTCCCCTCTCGCGCGGTTTCAGGCGACAACTGAAGCGACCACGCATCTCCGGAACGGTTGCGCTCCGGTGGAGTTCCTCAGTGACTCGAGCTTTCGAGCGCCGACGCAAGGAGCACTGAATGAATTCCTTCGAGCCACGGCACCGAGCTTGCCCATCGCATGAACGCGGCTTTCCCCGGTCGCGATTGGGTAGCGATGCTGATGGACTGGTCCGGTTGTCCGCGGGACTACGTCGAATGGCATCTCCAGGAGGAAATGATTCCTCCCAAAGCGATTTTCACGGCAGCCGAGAAACTTCTCGCAGAAGCCGAGCACGCGCGCGAGAGAGGACGGGCTTAGCCCGATTGCCCTTCGATGTCTAAGATCAGGACCTACGACGACCTCGCTCGAGCGCTGAAGCGCTTCGAAGAACTCTTCGGTGCGCCCGTGGGCACTGCCGAAGCAATCGAGTTCCGTGAGATTTCGATCAGCCTCAGGTCCTTTGAGGATCAAGTTGCTGCGAGGATTGCCGCAAGGAAGCTTGCGATTGACACGCCATTGGACAGCCTGCCTCTCGCCGCGCCGGCCGAGGCATTCTAGCCGCAGAGCCCCCGACGCCGATCCTCGGCCAGCCCTGCCGAAGTTGCGCGGTGGAGTGCTTGTTATGCAACACCCCACGATGGCTAGGTTCTTTGACAGAGCGACTCGGACTTTTCATCAGACGCGGAAATGACCCGCTGAATGGAAGGCTTTCGAGCATGTCGCTGCCCGGAAGCTGGACATGGTGCTGAATGCTGCGCGGCTAGACGACTTTCGCATCCCGCCAAAAAACAAGTTCGAGAAGCTCGAACGGGATCGCGAAGGGCAATACAGCATCCGCATAAACGACCAATATCGGGGCTGCTTCACTTGGGATGGAACCAAAGCGATGAGGATCCAGATAACTGACTGCCTGCTTGAATGAATGATAGGAGATACGACATGGCTCGCATCACCACCCACCCCGGCGAAATGCTCTATTTCGAATTCATGGAGCCCATGGGCATCTCGGCCCGCGCTTTGTCGCGCGCCATGAAGGTGCCGGTGACCCGTGTGACCAAGCTGCTGAAGGCGCAGACCGGAATGACCGCTGATACGGCACTTCGGCTTGAGAAGGTGCTGGGGATGTCGGCTGACTTCTGGCTCAACCTGCAAAGCAGCTTCGATCTATCGCACGAGCGGGACGCGAAGGCAGAAATCTACGCCAAGCTAGATCGGCTCGTCGCGGCATAACGGATATCTGCTAGACTGCGAGTCGGGTCGGTCAAGGACCCACAGAGAAGCTCCCGGATGCCCCCCGCGCCGGGGGCTTTTTGCTTAGAGCGTCAGCTTCCAAATCCGCACGACAGCCTTGCCGCACGATGTGAAGGCGTGCGTGGCCATAGTGCCGACCATGATGAGATTGCCGCGCGCCGCAATCCACCGGGCGTGCCATGGACGCTTAGCCTGAAGCGCCTCGGCGTGCTCCTCACGGCGCCGGCATCATCCTTGAAACGGTTCGGTCGCTGTGCATGCCGGTCGAACATCCGGAACATCTGGCGCCGCTCGGCGACGCCCTCGAAGACTTTGCGGATGGCAGTCGAGGTCATGGGCAGGCTCCTTGTCCGCCGTCGGGCTGAAGCGCGGCTCACCTCCTCGGCTTCACCATCATCTTCTGCCCTCTGAGCCCTCCCCGCAGCCGCCTCTCCGTCCGGCGGCGTCAAGGGTCGGGGTCGCGAAACGCGGGCGAAGCTTCCCTTTACGCCGCCGGCGGGCATGCGGCAGCCGATTGCCCCCTCCTTCCTTCCCCCTTCTCCATTGCCGCTTTCGCCTGCAGCGTGGCATTCCAGTCCGTCTGGGCGGGCCGCAAGCGCTCAAAGCCGCATCCGATCGTGATCGCCATCGCCTGCAACCGCTCTGCATAGGCTTCGCCCTGTCGGTTGTTGTCGGTCGCGGCGACCAGCAGCGCATTGGCGCGCGCCGCGAGCGCACGGATCGCCGCGTCGGTTGCCGGCGACCACCCGCCCCCGGTGCTGAGATAGAGACTGTCGGCCCCTCCGTGCTCGAGGTCAGCGAGGCTCATCGCGTCGATGGCGGCCTCGGTGACACAGAGGCGTTTTGCCCCCGCCGATCCAAACTGGAACAGACGCTTGGTGCCGCCGGTCGAGAAGCCTCGCCACTGCGGACCGCGCTCCTCCCAGCCCGTGACTGCCGCGACCTCGTCGCGGTGGGCGGCCCACATGCTTCCCTGCGGCCCCTCGCGCAGGATATCGTTTCCGACAGCGGCGCGGATCAGAGCCTCCGGCAGGCGGCGCTCGTCGCGCAGATAGCGCCAGGTCGCCGAGCCTGGCCAGGGTCTGCGCCGCCTCGCCCATCGCGCGAGCACGGGCAGGATCTGCCTCGAAGCGCCCGGCGGCCGGGAAAAGATCGGATCTTTCGGCTTGTAGCCGACCAGTGCGGCGACGCGATCGAGACCTTCGGCAAAGGTAACGCCATCGAGATGTTCGACCAGGCTGAAGACATCGCCCTTGGCCTCGGACAACGGATCAAACCAACCCTGTCCGGCATGGATCACGATGACGATCGCGTCACCGCGGCGATATTTAACCGCCTTGCGCGTGGTTTCCGGCAGATCGATCGCGAAGCCGGCCTTCTCCAGCACCGCCGCGCAGGGCACACGCTCCCGTAACGCCTCCAATTCGGTCCGTTTCATAGTCGTGCCGGCGCATTCGCGTCCGCCTTTCCTTGCCTGTTTCCTTGTCCCCGCATCTCGCGGAGCAACCTCCGCAGGCCGCGAAGAGCCATGGCGGCAAGGGCGCGCCAGCGGCGTCAGCTTCCCTTGCCGCCGCAGCTCGCAAGCGGCACCCGCAGGGAAAAAAGGGCCGACTCAGCGAGCCGGCCGGGTTTCGAACGGATCGAACTCAGCGATGAGCTCGACCTCGCCATCGTCGAGCTCGGCGAAGGGCAGAACGCCGAGGGCCCGTTCGACCGGAAGACCGTGACCGGAACCATGAGGGTCTGTGCGAGCTGGAAGGCGTGGCTCCGGGCTACCGACGGATCGTGTGAAATCGTGAAGGCTCCATCCGGGAGCGGGCCCATTCCCGCTCGATGGCTCCGACGGTGTCCGGACCCGGCCGCGATCACCATGCCCGACCGCGCGGCGGTGATCTGGTCCAGTAAATGCCGTCGCCGGTAACCAGGCCTCGCCCGCCGATGTCGAACGCATTCGCACCACAGCCCAGGCGTTGACGCCCGATCTTGTGCGCTTCGCGGAACGCCTCTTTCGCGCGAACCGGGCGCTGTCAAACCGCCTTTTGCATGCCCGGGCGACCGAGGAGCATGGCGTTCAACTCGCTCTTTGCCGCATCCGACAGGTACGGTCGAAATAGGCTCGCGACCTGTTTCAGCCCCCAATCGAGATGCTGCTGTCCGAGGTCCTCGATACCTTCCTGCAGGCTGAGATAAACCGCCCAGTAGGTCGATACGATCCAGACATTGGCGAGCAATAGTGGTGCGTCTTGGTCTGGAACGTCGATCAGCTTCGCATCTGTCATCTGGCGAAGTGCCCCGTCTACGACGAGGCGCATTGCCGCACTCAGCACACGGATTGGCTCACGCAGGGTGGGAGCAATGACGATGATGCCCGGCAGATCCCGGAAAATGTAGCGATGGTCCCAGACGATCGAGAACCAGCGCCGCAAGAAACCTGAGAAAACGTCAGGATCTGTGGCAGTGTTCGAGCCTGCGTCCCCCATGAAAACCGTCGCGTCGGCCTCCAGTCTTTTGAACAACGCCTGGAGAAGCGCTTCCTTCGTTTTGAAGTGATAATAAAGGTTGCCTTCGTTGATGCCGACCGTTCGGGCGATCTCGGCGGTCGTGACCCGATCGGGGCCCCGATCGTTGAACAGCACCAGAGTGGCATCCAGGATCCGGGCCCGGGTGCCAACGCGATCGGCCTTTTTCGCATCGGGGTTCCCTGCCCTTTTCATATGCCTCCCTTGCATATCTAAGGTGTGCACCTTAGATCATCTAAGGTACGCACCTTACATCTACGGGGTGGACGGTTAGCGAGCAAGGATGCGCATCATGGACAGCTCGGCTCAAAATGACCGCACGCTGAAGACCACGTTTCCGCTGACGCCGCAGTCAACGCTCGCGACCCTGCTGGCGATCGTGCGCAACCCGCTCGACGCGCTTCCCCCATCGGTCTTCACGGAACCACTGGTTTTTTCGAAATCCGCCGGAGAATTGAAGGTCTACCTGGCCGATCCTGCGCTGATCCACGAGGCCCTGGTCAAAAATGCAGAAGCTTTGGGCAAAGGGGATCAAGTCAGGCGAGCCCTTGGACCGGCGCTCGGCCAGGGCTTGCTGACGGCGGACGGGGCACATTGGAAATGGCAACGGCAGTCGGTTGCCGGCGCGTTCCGGCACGACAAGCTTCTCGAACTCCAGCCGACAATGATCGCAGCGGCTCGGCGCACGCGCGACAGGTGGATCGGGGTGGGCAACGGAACAGTCGACGTCAGCCACGAGATGATGCGCACTACCTTCGACATCATTGTCGAGACGATGATGTCCGGCGGACATGGCATCGATGTCGGGCGGGTCGAGAAAGGTATTTCGGATTTCCTCAAGCCGACCGGCTGGACGTTCGCGCTCGGACTTTTGCACGCCCCGGAGTGGATACCCTATCCCGGCCGCGGCAAGGCCGAAGCCGCCGTTGCATTCCTGCGGTCCAGTCTTCTGAGCGTGATCGAGGAGAGGCGCAAGCACCCGGATGGCCGCCATGATCTTGTGAACATGCTTCTGTCGGCCTCTGACCCGGAAAGCGGGCGCAGGATGAGCGACCGGGAAGTCGTCGACAATCTCATGACCTTCATCACGGCCGGACACGAAACGACGGCGCTCGGGCTGGCATGGACATTCGGTTTGCTGGCGCGGCATCCGCAGATCGAAGGAAAAGTTCTCGCCGAGATCGATGTGGTCACGATGGGCGAGCCGGTGGACGCGGAGCATGTTTCGAAACTGGTCTATACGCGGCAGGCCTTCTCGGAAGCCATGCGCCTTTACCCCCCCGCGCCGATCATCACGCGGACCGCTTTGGAGGACTTCGAGCTTGGGGGGTATCTCATTCCGGCCGGAACGGTGATGATCGTACCGATCTACGCGGTGCATCACCACGCTTCCCTCTGGTCGGATCCCGAGGCGTTCGACCCGGATCGCTTCAGCCCGGAGGCGGCCAAGGCACGGCACCGCTATGCCTACATGCCCTTTGGTGCGGGTCCACGTGTCTGCATCGGCAATGCCTTCGCCGTCATGGAGGCGGTCGCCATCTTGGCTGTGCTGCTTCAGAAGGTCCGGCTCACGACGATCGAGCCCGAGCCACCCAAGCCCGTCATGAAGGTGACGCTTCGGTCGAACCGGCCGCAGCGCATGAACCTGATACTGCGCTGAGGAATATCTCAGGAAGCCTGGCTTGCTTCACCCTGCCGAAGCCAAACGGCGGCTGTGGACCGCTGCCGGATCACGATCTGCACTTAGAACTGGAAACGATCCTTGGGCGGCTTCGGCGCCAACGAGGCCGAAGCGAGAGAGATATCCGCGCGCAGCAGGCCCGCGCGACACCGGCAAGGCGGTGACGGTGGCCAGCCGGATCGACGGGATCACCTCTACCAAGCCGCACGCACTGCGGCGCATCCTGTCGAACTTCATCGACAATGCCTTGAAATTCGCAGGCGCCGCGGAGATCGCGATGGAGCGCAGGGGCGGCGGCGCCATCGCGATTACGGTGCTGGACCGCGGCCCTGGCATTCCCCAAGGAGATGCTGGCCGCCGCCATGCAGCCCTTCTTTCGTCTGGAGCCATCGCGCAACCGCGAGACCGGCGGAGCCGGGCTCGGGCTCGCCATCGCCCAGCAACTGGCCGCATCCATCGGCGGGTCGGTCAGGCTCTCCAATCGCGTCGGTGGCGGTTTGGCGGCGGAAGTGATCATTCCTTGAGCCCTCTCGACGTGCGAATTTCTGGCTCGGGGTGCATTGTCGCCGAGTGTTTCGGATGTTCCTGCCGCGATCGACATCCAAAGCGGTTTTCAAGGCCGCTTTGTCGGCTCGACCCATCGGCTGCTTTCGCTGCGTCGAACGATGCTGCCCAAGACCCGGCACACCAGCCTCTGCGACACGCCAAACTTAGTCATGGCGTGGTCGATGCTGCGGCGACGGCGGGCGGGGCTCAGAAATGTCCCGAGCAGCCTCCGCCAGGATCAGCTTCTTAAGCGTCAGGTCCGAGACGGCCTTGCGCAGCCGCTCGTTTTCCTTCTCGAGGTCCTTCAATCGCTTTACCTGGTCGCTCTTCAGCCCGCCGAACTCCTTGCGCCAACGATAAAAGGTGAAGGCCGTCACCCCGATCGTGCGGATCACCTCGGCAACCGGCCGACCCTGCGACAACAACACGTCGACCTGACGCAGCTTCGCGACGATCTCTTCGGGCTTATGCTTCTTCTGCGCCATAGCGGCATCCTCCAAAGGCTCGAAAGCCTACTTCACGGAGGACCACTTTTCGGGGGGCAGACCAATCCTGGCAGCTCGCTGAAACTGGCGCCGAGTAATAAGAGAGCTGGCTCAGCTTATTTGAACTTTGGGCGACTTCAGCGATCTCGGCGGAGCCAGAAGTAACGAGAGCAGCATTGCCGCTCTCGTCTGTTTCATATACGCCTTTTACGAAAGAGCGCTTTTGATAGTCTGGGCGATGCCGCCAACCGCAGCGCCGCTGCCGGCACCGACAAGTCCGCCTCCGACGGCACCGAGCGTGGCAGTGCCAACCACTTCGAAGGCTGCGCCCGCAAGTGCGAGACCAACGCCGCCCGTCACCGCGCCAAGGGCAAGCCCGGCGACCGCGCCGATCGCGACCCAGCCCCATCCCCCACCGACCACTTCGTTCAGTTCATTGTCCCCGAGCGGCCGCTCTGCTGCTGGCCCCTGATTTGGCAGCGTCGTGGCGAGTTCGCGCAGGGCTCCGTACACTGCATCCGCTTCACTGGCACTGACAGCGATTCCCTTCTTGGAAAGATAGGAAGCGAACGTTTCCGGGCTATTGACCGTCGAAGCGAATTGCCTTGCCTCATCGGGATCGGATGCAAGCTTGGAGAGAATACCCTGGAACTGGATGTAGCGAGGGCTATCGGAAGTCACGGCTTGTGCTGTCATGTCCAATTGATCCTACAGGAGAAGATAATGTCTAGGCGAAGAAATATAGCTGCGTGGCCGCTTTCTTCACCTGGACTATCATCGATAGACGTCCACTGTTGTTGTCGAAATCATGGAGGAAGCGACGATATCGCCTGTTCCATGACGATAGAACGAACACTCACGATTTGACGGCGTCTACCACCTTATCGACGACGAGGCCGGCGCCACCGCCTACCACACCGCCGGCAAATGCCATTGCACCGCCTGTTGTTGCCACGCCGGCAGCGATGCCACCCCACGTCGTGGCACCGGCGGCCACCGTCGCTGCCAAGAACCCGGTCCCCACGCCTGCCGTCAGAATCGTGACAGCGGCGATGCCGAGAGCCGCCCCAGCACCGAGGCCGATGGCAGCGAAGCTGATGCCGCCGACCACGTTGTCCAGATCATCGTCGCTCAGCTGGCTTTGCATCTGATCAAAGGCGGCCTGCCCTTTCTCGAAAAGATCGTCGGCCTCTGCTTTCGTGAGCGGACAGCCAGCGTTCGCAGCATAGACGACAAGATCATCCGGTGTTTTCACCTGCGTCAAAAAGCGCTCCAGCTGTTGCTGGTCGTCGGCGATGGAGCGGATGTGGTTCTGGAACTTCTCGACAGCGTCAGTCATGATCTACCTCGGTTGCAAGTTTGACATTGGCGGGGCGATAGAGCGGATCTCTTCCGGCGTATTTGCGCGCCAGGGCCTCGATGTTGACGGAGCCGCGCGGTTGGGCGACGCCGCCCACCGCCGCCTCCAGATCGTCGTCGGGCAGCTTCATATCCGTGGGCTGTTCGTCGATCCTGGTGTGTTCGTTATCCATGGCCTTCTCCAGCAAGCGATTGGCGCCACCGCATCAGCTCCTGCGGATGGCCGGAGCTTCGCAATTGTTGGCCCGGTCCCAGCGGATATAGCCGCCATTGCCGTCCGGCCGCACCGAGCTGCGGTTCTCGCTCGGCCCGAAGAAGCCATGGGCGTCGCCGGGAACGGTGGTCACCCACATCGAAGACTTTCCGGTATGGTCCCAGTGCCCAGCGGCCCCTGCGCCATGCATGTGGTCGAGCTCGTTCTCGTCGAGCTTGCGGTTGCTGTGGTCTGTCATTCCGGTTTCTTTCTGCGGTTACTGTGTCTGCGTCCGGCGGATGCCTGGTTCACGCGACCTGCCTGAGCGCCAGTTGGGCGAACAATCCGCCGCGCTCGAGCAACTCGCGATAGCTTCCCTCCTCGGTGACCCGCCCTGCCTGCAGCACATAGATGCGGTCGGCGTGCTGGATGGTGGACAGGCGGTGCGCGATGACGACGCGGGTGGCGTCGAGCCATTCCAGCCCTTCGGAGACGATCTGCTGGGTGCGGTTGTCGAGGGCGCTGGTCGCTTCGTCGAAGAGCAGGATCCGCGGCCGGCGCACGACCGCGCGGGCAATCAGCAGGCGCTGGCGTTGCCCGCCCGAGAGAAGCGTCCCGTCCTCGCCGACGAAGGTGTACATACGCATCGGCATGGAGCGGATGTCGGCCTCCAGCCCGGCGAGACGCGCCGCCTCCCAGGCGTCGGCCTCGGTCAGCGCGGCGCCGTTGAGAATGTTGTCGAGGATGGTGCCGCTCGTTGCGCGGCTCGATTGCAGGACGACGCCCATCTGGCGGCGCAACGCCCTTGGGTCGAGGCTGCTTAGTTCCTGGTCGTCGAAGAACACCGATCCGCTTTCCTGCGTCTCGAAGCCGAGCAGGACGCGCATCAAGGTGGATTTGCCGGAGCCGGAGGCACCGACGATGCCGACAAACTCGCCCGGCCTGGCCTTGATCGACACGCCGTCGAGAACGGCAGGGCCTTCGCCGCGATAGCGGAACACCACGTCGCGGACCTCGATGCCGCCGCGCAGATCGTGCCTTGCGCCCTGTCGGCCAAGATTCTCCGGCAAGGCGGCGAGCAGTGGCGCGGCCCGGTCGTAAAGCGGCTTCAGCGACATCAGGGCCGGTAGGACGCTCCCGAGGGACAGGGTCGCCGAGACGAACTGGCCGTAGGCTGCGTTGAACGCGACGAAGCGGCCGATCCCGATCTCGATCCCGCCGAGGCCGACGATCCCGATGAGCAGCGCGGTCGAGGCGATCCCGAACGCGGTCCCGAACGCCGAGAAGCCCGACGACAAGGCGCCCTGGCGGAAGCCGAACGCTCGCCGTGCAATGAACAGCGGCGACCACCTTGCGAAGGCCCGCGCCTCGGCACCGGCAACTTTCAGCTTCGCAATGCCCTGGATCAGCTGAAGTGCAAGAGCCTGGAGCCGGCCATCGATCTCGAGCGCCTGCCGCCTCCAGCCCAGCATCTGCAGGTTGACCGCAATCATCACGACCAGCTGGACGATGACGAGACCGATCACGACGAGAGCAAGGCGCCATTCGTAATAGAGGATCAGGGCGAGGCTGGAGATCGAGAACACCGCGGACAGCAGCGAACTGACCGCCGTACCGCTTACCGCGTCGCGCATCTGGTTGATCGCGGCTGCCCGCAAGGCGAGATCGCCGGCGGTGTAGTTCCGGAAAAACGCGGCCGGCAGGCGCACAAGGCGGTCCCAGACGGCGCCTTCGAGGTCGGTGTTCAGAAGCGTGGAGAGCCGCAAGACCAGAAAGCCGCGGACGAGTTCGAAGACGATGCCCCCCAGTCCCAGCGCCGCGATGCCGGCCGTGAGCTGCAGCAGTTCGGAATGCGAGGCCGCCGGAATGACCGTCTCGAACAGGATTTCCGTCGCCATCGGCGTCACGAGCCCCAGCAGGCTTCCGGCCAGGCCGATGGCGACGATCGCGATCAGGGCAGGCCAGGCCAGCGGGGCGGCGAAACGTAGCAAGCCGCGGCCATCCGTCGTCGCATCGGGCAAGCGGCGCTGAATGATGAAGCCATCCTGAGCCAGGGACGCCGCTACACGCGCATCGACAGGCCGATCGCGGCCGGCCTCGCGTATGCGATATCCGCCTCGCCAGCCGGTGCCTGCGATGAGCGCCACCGGACCGCCGTCGTCCCGCCGGAAACCGATGACCGATTGACCGCCACGGCGCCACCAGCCCGGCTCCAGCCGGATGCGCCGGGCCCGCGCGCCGGCCCAATCCAAGAGATCGTCGATCTGCCGCTCGATCGGCAGGTGCGCGTATTCGTCGGATGCTGACCAGGGCGTCTTGGGCAGGTCGACCGCGGAGGCCCGGGCGACGGCGCCGAACACCGACGCCAGCGAAGCCTCCTGCAATGCCTCCGCAGCGGCGGGAGCCAGCAGCGGTGCGACAGTCGCAGCCAGCACGGCGCGATCGCGATCGGCCTTGCCGGCGATGCGCGCGGTCTCCTCGTCGTCTCGGCCGGCTTCCGCAAAGGCGAGAGCCTGCTTCACCCGCACGTGATGGGCGAGGACGGCCCGCGAGAGCCCGCCTTCCAAGGCCAGCGTGGCACTCTTGCGGCAGTTGAGCGCTGCCGCGCGATCGACGGCCACGCCGGCCGTCGTCACAGGGACGGCGGGCATGGTCGGAAGAGCCGGCGAGGCTCCCGGCAGTTCAGTCAGCAGCGCCACATCGGCGGCCGAGGCCCACAGAAGCCCTTGGGAGGGCCGCGCCACGCGACCAGGTTCCAGCGTCGTCTTTCCAGCCTCGAGGAGGAGCGCGGTCCCCGCCAGTGGCCGGCCGAGGGCCTGAGCTGTGCGCTCGATCCAGCGCTCTGCCGCTTCCATCGCGGCGGGCTCGCCGGCATCGAGGCTTTTCAGAAACGGCTCGATCGCGAAGGAGGATAGGCGCGAGCCCGGCGCCGGAAAGGCGAGCAACCGCACTTCCACCGGCAGTCCTGCGATTGGCTGCGTGAGCGAAAGCGGCAGGGCGACGTCATGGGCGCCCAGGGAGACAATGCGCCGCCGCCGCCCAGCCCGGCCCGGCCAGTCGAGATACAGATCGACCGAGCCGACATCCACGCGCAGTCCCGCGACAGAGACCGGAACGGCTCCGCGCCAGTCGATCGGCGTCGTGCCGCTGCCGGCCATCCGCTGAGGGGCTTCATGCAGCACGGATGAGGTCTCCATAGGTGCCCGGCTGGGCGTAGAGCGCCTCATGCGATCCGCGCTGGACGATGCGGCCGCGGTCCAGCACGAGGATCTCGTCGCAGTCGCGGATGGCGCTGAGGCGATGGGTGACCAGGATGATGGTGCAGCCCCGGCGCCGGAGGTTTTCGAGGATCGTCGCTTCGGTCGTGGCGTCGAGAGCGGAGGTCGCCTCATCGAGCACGAGGATGCTCGGTTCGCCCACCAGCGCCCGGGCGATCTCCAGCCGCTGGGCCTGGCCGCCCGACCAGTTGCTGCCGCCTTCGCTGACCGGGGCATCGTAGCCGCCGGGGCGTGCCGCGATGGTTTCGTGCAGGCCGGCGTCGCGGGCCGCTTCGACGATCCTGTGCTCGCTCACCCGCGGATCCCACAGGGTCAGATTCTCTCGGACGGTGCCTTCCATCAGGACGACCGACTGCTCGACATAGGCGATGGAGGCGGCGCGGACGCCTGGCAGGATCCGGTCTCCCGGCAGACCGTCGAACGCAATCCTGCCGGCCCAGGGCTCGGCCAGCCCGACGAGCAGCCGCGCGATCGTCGATTTGCCGCTGCCCGAAGGGCCGACCAGCGCAATGCGGGAGCCTGGGGCCACGTTCAGCGAAAAGCCATCGACCATCGGCGGATCGAGCGGGTTGTAGCCGTAGCTCAGATCGGCGATGTCGACGGCGCCGGAGACGCGGCGTGGCGGCCCGCCGGCCTCGGGCGCGAATTTCGGGTTCAGACGGTGGTCCAGCGGATAGCGCAGCACGTCATCGACCCGCTCCATCGCCACCCGCAGTTCGCGCATGCCCGACGCGACGCCGACGAGACCGCCGACCTGCGACAGGAAGCTCGACAGCACGGTCTGGAAGGCGGCCAGCGTGCCGACGGTGATCACTCCCTCCATGACGCGCCAGCCGCCGACGCCGAGGATCGCAGCCATCGTCAACGCGCCGAGCGCACGGGGAATGAGATCGAGGAACTGGAGCGGCAGTTGCGAGCGATGCACCGCGTTCATGGTGCGCGCCTGCGCATTGGCCCAGCGGTTGAGGAAATCGTCTTCCGAGGCCGTCGCCTTCAAGGTCTCGATCGACTGGATGCCGCTGATGGAGAGGCTGCCGAGCGCCATCTGCTCCCGCATGACGGTGCGGGCGGCATTCTCCTGCCGCCGCGCCATGAGGCGGGCGAACACGGCATTGAAGAGGGCGAGTGCCAGGCCGATGCCCGCCAGCACCGGATCGTAGACCGCCATCAACGCGCCGTAGAACAACGCCGCGAGTCCTGTGACCAGCAAGGCGGAAACCTGGCTGCCGATGAGATCACAGGCCCGTTCCGTCGTCGCGAGCCGGCTCGCGATATCGCCGGCGTAGCGCTGGGCGAAGAAGCTGGGCGACAACCGCAGCAGATGCCACGTCAATTTCAGGCCCAGCGACACGCCGAGCTTCCATTGCAGGCGTGCCAGGAAATAGCCCTGCAGCCAGTTCAGCAATCCGCCCAGCAGCGCCGCGCAGGCGAGGCCGAACAATAACGGCCTCATCCAATCGGTCAGATGGCGCACGAGAATGTCGTCGACGAAGACCTTCGTTGCCGCCGGCACGAACACGCTCGGAGCGAGGGCGGCGACACCGGCGAGAACCAGGAACAGGACCGCACCGCGCGAGGGCGCGAGCTGGTCGCGGACGGCGCCCCAGACATTGGAACGGGCCCCGGAGGGCTCGAAGTCCGGCCCCGGCGCCATGGTCAGCATCACCCCGGTGAAGGCCCGGCCGAATTCATCATGGGTGACGGTGCGGGGGCCGCTGGCGGGGTCGTTAAGATAGACGACCTTCCGGCCGACCCCTTCCAGCACCACGAAATGGTTGAACTCCCAGAACAGAATGGCGGGCAGCTGCTTACCGGCGAGCTTCTCCGGCTCGGTGCGCCAGCCCTCCGCCACCAGGCCGTAGCGGCGCGCCGCCCGCACCACGTTCTTCGCCTTGCTGCCGTCCCGCGAGACCCCGCAAGCGACGCGCAGGTCCTCGAGCGGCACCCATTTGCCGTGATGGGCCAGAACCATGGCGAGGCAGGCGGCACCGCATTCGACGGCTTCCATCTGCAGGATGGTGGGGACCCGCTTGCGGCTGGTCGACGGAAAGCGCTTGGACGATTCGATGCTCATAGGCCGACGAACCTGCGCAGGGCCGGGATGAACAGACCGATCGGCCGTCCCGACTTGACCGTTACCTGGCCTTCGACGAGCGTGGTCGAGGCGAGCTCGATCTCCTCGCCTCGCTTGGAGGTCCAGGCATAGCTCTCGGCACCACGGGGCCCGGGGTTGATGCGCACCACCAGCTGGAGCGGCGGACCACCCTTGGTGAAGACACGGGCCAGATCGGGGTTGCCGAGACGATGGGCCAGCGCCGCCTCGTTCTCTGGACTATCGTCGACCTGAATGACCGTGCCGATCAGCGAGCCGTATTCCTCCTTCTTGGCGGTGGAGGGAGACAGGCGCACTTCCATGCCCAGCTTGATCTCCTTGCCGCTGTCGGCCGGGACATAGAGCAGAGCGTCGAGCCGCGGGCCGCCCTGCTCGATCACCATCAGCTTCTGGCCGCTGCTGACCAGTGCGTGGTCGCCGGCCTCATTGGTGGTGATGGTGCCGTCGGAACGGGCGAAGATGGTCGTCGCCAGATTCTGGCTGAGATGGCTTTGGGCCCGCTGCCCTTCCGCATCGCGCAGCTGGCGGTCAAGCGCCGCGCGCTCCTGGTCGGTCTGATGGCGCAAGGTCTGCAGGGCAGCGTCGAGCGACAACAGGTCCGTGCGCGCTCGCGAGATCGATTCACGCGCGGCGAACAACCGCTCGCGCGTCTCGATCAGACGGTCTGACGGGATCAAGCCCTTGGAAAAAAGCGACTCGCGCTGACCGAGCAGGGTTTCGAGCGCGGTGACCCTGGATTCGCCAAGGTCGATGGTCTCCTGCAGCGCCTCGCGCTTGCGCTGCGACGCGATCGTCTCCTTGCGAATCCGATCCTCGATTTGCGTGGCAAGCGCATCGCGCTGGGCCGTGAGCTGAGTCACGCGGCTGTCGACGTCGGCGAGACGGGCGGCATCCTCGGGCGCGCTGAGGCGGGCGATCAAATCGCCCTTCTTCACCTTGTCACCACGCTGCCGATAGCTGTCGAGCCATCCGGCCTTCGGAGCATAGACGCTGACGAAGGCGCCATCGGCCGGGACCAGCAGGCCCTGGCCGGTGACGGTCGTGCGATAGCTGCCGAAGAGCGACCAGCCGAGACAGCCGGTCACGATCAGCAGCGCCGTGCCCAGCGCGGCCCAGCCATGCGGAGAGGTGACGCGCACCATCTCGTCGAGCCGGTCAGGGCCCGCAAGATTGTCGAGAGCTTCCTTGCGGTAGAGAGCCGCCGTCATGTCGCGTTGTCTCGGAATAAAAGGGTCGAACGAGGTGACCTAAATGCCGGCTAGAGACCGCTGACCGGACCGTCGGAGTCCGGCGCGAATGCCCCCATGATCGCCCCGCCGATCACGCCAACGGCGCCCAGCACCCCGGCCCCGACGGGGCCGCACATGGCACCGACGCCCGCAAGGCCGATGCCGCCCGTGACGGCACCCTTGAAGGCATTGTCGATACCAGCGCCGTTCATCGCCTCCAGCTCCTGCTCGCTGAGCTTCACGTCGGAGCATGGCGGCTGCTGAACGGAAGGGTTGTCACGGATGTCGTTATTGTTCATCGATCGAGACTCCTGCTGATCAGTGCGTGTTGAAAGCGATATTGTATACTGCGATCTGCTGCTTATAGTGGGGCTATTTTGAGGTATAACATTTTATTTAATGTTAAAAATTCTCAATCTAGTCAAATTCCACTGGCAAAGAGCCAAATATTTATAGATTATATATCTGATTATATTGGTTGTTATCTTAGTAGATCCTCATATTCCGATGCCAGAACCACCTCGATGGCAGGAAATCCGATTCCAAAACAGCACGACAGAAGAGAATATGCAGCACGCATGTCGGCGCGCGAGACTTCATCTCGTGTCGGAATTGGCGCGTTCCTTCAGGCGGCGGTACTACATCAGCTCCAAGCGTGCTTCTGTGAAGATGACGTTCGTACAGACCTCGACCGCAATCAATATCCGAAAATGTAACGCATTTTCCGGGTTGTAACGCGATGTAACGATTCGCCCCGTCCCGGAGTCGCTTCCTTGTGAGACGGCAAAAAAAGCGTTAACTGGAGCCCGGCTGGAAGGGGGGTGGCGCGCCGTCAAACCATTTTGGACACCGCAGCCCCCGAGCCATTCCTGACCGAAGGCCCGTTCAGAGGCCTGCCGGCAGGACGACCCGCACGGTAGTTCCCACGCCTTCACTGCTTTCAATCGAAACACGGCCGTTATGGGCGGTGACGATCTTCTTCACGAGGAACAGGCCGAGGCCTGATCCTTCGACGGCTTCCGAATGCCGCCCGCGCGCGCCGAGGACGAAAATCCCGGGAAGCTCGGAGGCCGGGATGCCGCAGCCCCGATCCATGACGGTGATGATGACCTCGTCCCCCGCCATGCCCAGGGCGAGCTCGATCGGCTCGCTGCCTTTCGGCGCGGTGAACTTGACGGCATTTTCGAGCAGATTGACGATCACGAGTTCCATCATGCCCTCATCGGCTGCGATCATCGCCCGCGCGGCCCGCGTTTCGAGGCACAGCTTGATCGCGGGGCCGCTGAGAAGATCACATGCGCGCTGATGCGCGGCGGCGACGAGGGCGCCGGCGTTGGTGGGGGCGAGCCGCGGCCGGAAGGATGGCCCCTGTACCCGGCTGCGGGCCAGGTTGATCTCCAGCATTTCAACGAGCCGCGCGATCGCTCTGCGGATGCGCTCGATCCGTCCCTGGTTGGCACTGTCGTCGGGCTGCAAGGCAAGCCCGATGCTGTCGATACTCGAGCGAATGGCCGCGAGCGGCGTCCGGTACTGATGTGACACGGCTTCGAGAAAGCGGACCTGCTGGAGCTGGGACTGCTTTTCGAGACGCAAAGCTTCCTCGGCGATGCGCCTGGCATCGACCAGCTCACGCGTCCTCTCCTCGACGAGGCCAGCGGCTATGTTCTCTGCGAACTGCGCATGCCGCAGCGCCTCATCCTTCATCTGCTGGGTCAGCGCTTCCGCATCCCGCAGCCTCACCGCTAGAGCCCCTGTCAGCAGGACCGTGAGAAAGAGGCCGGCGATCCCGTAGCTGTGGACAGCCCAATGCGGCAGCCAGGCAACTCCGAGACGTTGCGCCATCGTCAGGAAGGCTCCGAGACAAAGCGCTGCGAATGCCGCGCCCCTTAGACGGCTCGCAGCCCCTTCCTCGCTCCATTGCCTTAGGCCCTGCACCATGTTCACGCAGGCCATGACAATCGTCAGCACCGAACCGATCGGTCCGAAGATCATGTTCTCGCCGGCAAAGGCGAAGCCCACACCCACAAGCCCGGCCACGGCAGCGGCCTGATAGAGGCGATGCACCATCGGCGCCCGATTGCGCAAATCGAGGATGTGCATGTAGGCGATCGCGCTGGCCGTAAGGCCGGCCCAGGCGTTGAAGCCGAGAAAGGCGTCATTGGCGGCGCCGTTGTCGGGAAAGAGATAAAGCCGGCTATAGCCTAGATTGCCCATATAGATCAGCATGATGCCGAGCGTGCTGGCCGCTAGTAACGGATATTGGGCTTTCCTATCGAAATAGTAGAAGACGAGCTGTGTCACCAGCAGCACGCCCATGCCGCCGAGCCACGCGCCATACAGGCTCGCACCCGTGACGACCCGGGTGGTATAGTCTTCGACCGAACCCAGCTGCAGGTGCAGATAGGTGGCCGTATTGGTGTTCAGGATGCGAATGAAGACGCGCGTCGTCGCGCTCTCGGTGAAATCGAGACGAACGGCATAGTCGAGCGCCGAAATCCCGTCCTGCGGTAGCGGGCGACGGTCTCCCATCTCGTGCCGGGTAAAGCGCTCTGCCGAAAAGGGCGCGTCCGGCGCGGCCGTGTAGATATCGACATAGTCGAGAAAGTTCGGCGAGAGCGAGAGGATCGCCTGTGTGGACATCCGGCCCGGCAATTCCAGCCGGATCCAGACGGGGGTCCGGATGAAGCCGAAGTTGACACTCGCCCCCCGGATCGTTCGAAATTCGGCCTGCTTAGCCGAATCGAGTATCTCCGCCAGCGACAATTTCGAGGCGAGGTCGGACAGGATGGCAATCGTGCCGTTTAGCGCGGGTAGCGACTCGGATGCGGGGCGAGTTTCCGCCGCCGACGCAAGATGCACGATGCCGAAGACGAATAGTGCCGCCAGCATGGCGAAGCAAAGCCGGAGCTGGCCGCGCTGCGCCTGGAGCGTCGCGGCCGGTTCGCGGCCGAAACCCTTCGCCGCTGCTGCGCTGGCCGCAGATTGGGGCGGGGGCGTCAACCGAATCTCGTCGCAATGGAGTGAATGCACAATATGATGGCGGAAGCGACCGGCCCGAAAGGTGCTACGCAGGAGATCTCGCAAGATTTCAAAATCATTCTCGTGGAGGATGATCACGATCTCCGTCAGAGCCTCGCCGACTACCTACGACTGCGAAACCTGCGCGTAACGGAGGCGCCGTCCGGCATCGCGTTCTACAAGGCGTTGCGGAATGAGCGCTATGACATCGCGGTCCTGGACGTCAACCTGCCGGATGTCAGCGGCTTCGAACTGGCCAGGGATCTGGCCGCACAGCGGGAGATGGGAATCATTCTGCTGACGGCGCGGACCGGTCGCGACGATCGCGTGCACGGCTATGCTGAAGGAGCCGATCTCTATCTCACCAAGCCGGTTGATACCGAGGAGCTCGCTTTGGCGATTCTCAATCTCGGACGACGTATGCGCCGCCGATCGGACGAAACCGCAAACGCACGAGGGCGTGCTGCCGTCGCGGCGCCTGAAGGCACAGCTTGGCGCCTCAATCGGCAGACGCAAATGCTGCGTTCTCCGGACACCAGATCGGTGAAGCTTTCAGTTCGGGAGGTGATCCTGCTCGAGCATCTGGCGGCGCGGCCGGGCGAGACGGTTTCGCGCGATCTGATCACGGGTCTGTTCGGTCACGCCCGGATCGACCCCGAAAGCCGGCGTTTCGACGCGCTTCTGGCGCGCCTGCGCTCCAAGCTGAAAGCGGTGGGGATGGAATCCCCCTTACAGGTGGTCCACAGCGCGGGCGTGAGGCTGGTCAAGCGGATAGACATTGTCTGACGTGCCCAGACAACCTCGCGCTCCTCTCTCCTGCGCTTGGTCGAAGGTGGCGGCTTCCGTCATGGGCGTTCCCCGGATGCCGCCAAGATCGCTCGGCCGCAGTCGACGCGCGAGCTCTAAGCGCAGCGCGTGTCACGCTGCGTTCCTCAAGCAGGACATCGTGTGCGGACCGTGGGACCTGCGTGTCGCGCCGGCCGGATTACGCTAAAATCGGTAGTGCAGCCGCACGCAGCCCTTATCGATCGCCTGAGCGCTGATCAGTGTCGGGCTCGCGCGAAACCCGGTCAATGGAAAGAGCGGCCGACCGCCGCCTAGCATTTCCGGAATGACGTAGATTTCGATCTCGTCCAGGGCCCCGCGCTCAAGGAAGGCCATCTGCAACTGCCCGCCACCCAGCATCCAGACATCGCCATCCTCCAGTCCGCGCAGCTCGCGGATCACCGCATCGACGTCGTTGCGAACCTCCAGCGGCCCCTTCGGATTGTCGATCGGCCGCGACGTGACGACGATCACGCGCTTGTCCCCGTATGACCAGTGAGAGGAGTCCCCTGCTATGAACTCATATGTGCCGCGCCCCATCACTACGGTGCGAGTTCGTTTGAGGAAGGCGCGGTAGTCATGCTCGCCGAGGTTCATGTCGTCATACTTGAACAGCCAGTCGAGGCTGTCGTCCTCGGCCGTGATCAACCCGTCGAGGCTGGTGGCGATATATCCCAGAATCCGAGCCATGGTGGTCTCTTTTGATTTATAAATGAATATATGTTTATATATATCCATGGCGAGGCACAAGACGATCCCTGACGAGCAAGTACTCGGCAACCTCTTTGAAGCGCTTATGGAGAGCGGGCCCGACAGCCTCACCTTCACGCGCGCCGCGACGGCCTGTGGGCTCTCGCCGGCGACACTGGTCCAGCGCTATGGCAACCGTGAGGCCATGGTTCAGGCCATTTTCCTGCGGGCCTGGGACCGGCTGGATGCGGAGACGGAGGCCGCGGACGCGGAGGAACCACCGACGCCCGAAGGCGCGATAAACCTTCTGATTCGTCTGATGCCGTCCGAAACCGCAGAACGCGATGCCACCAACGGCCTGCGGCTGTTGAGGGAGGACATCCGCAATCCCGCCCTCCGCACCCGCGGCGCTGCCTGGGGCCATCGCTTGGCCGAAGCTCTCGGCCGCCGGCTCTCTAAGGACCGGACGCGAGGCGAACGCCTCGGATGGCAGATGGCGAGCCTCTGGCAGGGCGCACATACGTGGTGGGCCTTCACACGCGACGTGCCGGCGGACCAGGCGATTAGACGGGTGTTGGAGGACTGGATTAGAGGGGTGGAATGACCACTGTCTGGCCCCTAGCTGACGTCCGGAACGTCCGGTTGCGGGAAGCCTGCTGGAGCTAGCAGTCAAGGGCAGCCCTTCCCGGACGGTCAGGAGGGTTGCTCCAGTGCGAGGACGCTTCGCACCTGCCCAAAGTCGCCCCGGTTTTTTGAACAGCGCGGCATTCGCTGACCGTCTGTGAAATCAGCAGGCCACGTGCAGCGGTCGAATGAGAAGCGTGGATTGGGCGCTCGGAAGCTTGCGGCCGGATCAGCGTCCCGGATAGGCCCTTGCGGGGATCGCGGCGAAGTCGCCGCCACGAACCCGCTTGAGCCAGCCATCGTCCTTGCGCGCCAGGATGGTCACGCGATGATCCTGGCTTTGGCGCGTGCTGCGGCGGCGCAGGCCGAGAGCGGCTTGTTCGGCCGGAAATGCGCGACCTGTTCGATTGGCAGGCTGAACGCCGGCCGATGGCGGCAACGAGTTCTTCCCCACCGGAGAGCACGAGACTGAAGCTGTTGCCTAAGTTTCCCGGATCGACTGAACGGATATCTCCGATGAGCCTACCCTGACACACCGGGCTGGACTCGTTCTGGGCGAAGCAATAGACGGTAAGGAGGGTCCGTGCCGTCTCGCACGATTAACCTGCCGGGGCCGGTGGCGATGTGACTCTCCGACCGAGGGAGCCAGCCATGGCGGCAGTTCGCGTCGACAATCATGCCGAGGCCTCGCCCCGCCTTCCGCTCTGGGCCGCTATTTTCGTGACGCTGTCCTGCGTCGCGATACTCGCCTTGAGCGGATGGCGGGAATGGGCCTCCAGAGGCGCCGAATTGAAGAATGCCGAAGTCGATATGACCAATCTTGCGCGCTCGCTCACGCAACATGCGGAGGACACGCTCGAGGTTGCCGACGCGACACTGATGGGCTTGGCTAGCAGGCTTGAGACGAATGGGACGGATCCCGTTGCAATCGCGCGAGTCCAGAGTTTTCTTGAGCTGCGCAAGCCGACACTGGGGCGCATCCGGGGCCTATTCGTTTACGACGAAATGGGGCGTTGGTTGGCGACCACAGAAAACGTGAGTTTCGCCGGCCTCGACAATAGCGATCGGGCCTATTTCCAGCGTCACCGGGCGTCGGATGACCGGCGTGTCTATCTGGGCCAACCCGTCAAGAGCCGGGCTGGTGGACAATGGATCGTCACGATATCCCGCCGCTTCAACCATCCCGACGGCAGTTTTGCCGGCATCGTTCTTGCAACGATCGACGCAGCCTATTTCACACAATTCTATAGCCGGTTCGACCTTGGACCTAACGGCGCCGTCACGCTGCTCAGCGCCGAGGGCATCCTCCTCGCGCGCAGTCCCGATGATGGCACCTATGTCGGGCGGGATATGTCGGCGACACCTCTCCTCAAGGATCGGATGTCCCGCCCGTCAACCAGTGCCTACCATTTCAAATCGCCGCTGGATGGGGTTCGGCGCTTGAGCGCCTACCGATTCAGCGAGCGATATCCATTGCTTCTGCTCGCGACCGAAGCTGAGGACGATGTACTGGCACAATGGCGCGAGGGTGCCACCATACGAATGCTCATCGTGCTGGCGCTGACCTCAGCCATTGGCGCCATAGGGATGTATCTCGTGCGCCAGCTCGTCGCGCGACAGCGCATGGCGGCGGCCTTGGCTGCAAAGGAGGCCGGTTTCCGCCTGCTAGCCGAAGAATCCAGCGATATGGTCACGCGGATCAGTTTCGAGGAACGCATTCTCTATGCCTCGCCCTCGACCGCCCGTGTTTTGGGGTGGGATCCCGCGCAACTCGTGGGAACGCACGCGCTGGCAGGCATCAATCCGGAGGATCTGCCCCGCGTCGAACTGACGGTCGCCGCACTGAAGCGTGGCGACATCGAAGAAGCCAGAATCATTTACCGCACCCAGCGCCGGGAGAAGCCCGAGATCTGGGTCGAGTCGGCCCTGCGCGCGACAAGACATCAGGACACCGGCGCGATCGACGGCGCTGTGGCGATTTCGCGCGACATGACGGAACACAAGGACCTGGAAGACAAACTTGCGGCGCTGGCCGCTTCGGACGGCCTGACAGGATTGGCCAACCGCCGCTGCTTCGATGAGCGGCTAGAGCAGGAATGGGCGAGGGCCGCGAGAGAGAGCACGTCGCTTTCCCTGTTGCTGATCGATCTTGACCATTTCAAGAAGTTCAACGATCGCTACGGCCACCCCGCTGGAGATAGCTGCTTGCGTACCGTCGCGAGCGTCCTTGCGGCCCATGCGCGCCGACCAGCCGATCTGGCAGCAAGATATGGCGGAGAGGAACTCGCCCTCCTATTGCCGAACACAGATGACGAAGGCTGCGAGCAGGTTGGCATGCGATTTCTCGATGCGCTTCGGAACGCCAAGATTCCGCACGCCCCGAACCCGCCCTCGGAACTCGTGACCGCGAGCCTGGGCGGCGCTACCTCATGGCCTGATCCTACCGTTCCAAGGAACTGTCTCTCATTGATCGAAGCGGCCGATCGGGCACTCTACTTCGCCAAGGAGGCCGGCCGCGATCGCCTGATCATGTCGGGACGGGTGATGCTGTGGCCACATGCAAAGCGAGCATGAAACCGAGCGGCCTCTGAAAATTAACTGGGGGCCCGACGGAAAAAACGCCCGGCTCCGCCGAAGCGAGACCGGGCCAATTCGATATCCGCTAACGACGGCAGTCCAGCCGGATGGGGACCTCGATTTCGCGTTGCCCTGTTATGGACAACTCATTGCTGTTCCGGGCGGCTTCGCGGTTGGAAAACCGGCCGTCTTCGATTGTACTGGCAGAGGCGATTCGTTCGGCGAACTTCTACTGGGCGCATGATGCGCGAGTAAGGAGGCGTTTACCTTCCTTAACCAACGGTCAAGACATGACGATGCCTTCCAGCCACGAATCGGCTCAATGATGAGGGATTCGCTATCGTTTTCGGCGTCCGAGTTGGGCCTCCGATCGAAAGGGCTGCGCCTGTCGACCGTGGCGGCGCTTGTTTGGGTCGCCGCTGTCGCGACCGGCTGCGGCGAGCAGCGGCTGGGTGAGGCCGAGCTCTCCTTTGCGACGCGCGCGATAACGGTCGACCCCGGCCGGGCGCTGGTAACGCTTCCTCCCGGAGGGCCTCCCATGGTCAGCGTCACACAGCGCCCCTACGAAAACGCCGTAACCCAGACGATCGCATTGTCGACGCGCGGACGCGCTGCTGGTGAAAACGCCATTCATGTCGCTTTTCTGACGGCCGCCGACGCGCCGGACGCGACCGGTGTCGAGGGGCCGTTGTTCAAGGAACCTAGTATCGAGGATTTCGCAATCGCCCGCGAGATGGAGGAGCGGCTGCCAGGCATCGCGATGTCGCCTTCGGCTGTCTATGTGCAGAACCGCTACGGGCCTTTCGGCTACGCCTTCGGGCGCAGCGCGGCGGGCGAGGCCTGCCTCTACGCCTGGCAACGCATCGCCAGCGGTGACAGCATCTTCCGGCCGAGATCCGGCGTGATTTCCGTGCGCATTCGCGTCTGCGAGCCGGGGGTGTCTGAAAGCGCTCTGTTGCGGCTGGCTTATGGCTATTCGGTCAATGCGCAGCTGAGGCGCTCCAGCTGGAATCCGGTCGGCGAAGCGCCGCCTCCTCCCACCGGCCTTGGCGAGGCGGGCGCTCCGATCTATCCGATGCCGCAGGCCTCGCCGGGCACGTTCCCGGAGGCCTCCGAGCGTCCGGCAACACGGGCGCGGCCCGTGCGCGCCGTTCGCCCGCGGCCTGCCCGCGCCGAGCCAGCAGATCCCATCCCCGACCGGCCTTTGGAGGGCTACCCGACCGTGCCGCCGCCGCCGGCGAACTGAAGCCGAACAGAACACCTCGCGAGTTCCGATGCGTACAACGAGCTATGTCATCGTCTGGGCCGTGATCGCCGCCATCGTGGTGGTTCTGATCACGTTGCCGATCAGCCTGCAGGCGCATCTGATCGCCGGCACGATCGTGGTCGCGTCGATGATCGTGCTGAAGTTCCTGCGGCCTGATGGCGTCTGGCGACTGATCGCGCTGGGGCTCGGGACCGCGATCGTGTTGCGCTACATCTATTGGCGCACCACGAGCACACTGCCGCCGGTCAACCAGATCGAGGACTTCATCCCCGCGATGATCCTGTATCTGGCCGAGCTCTACAATATCGGCATGCTGTTCCTCAGCCTGTTCGTGGTGGCGATGCCGCTGCCGCCGCGCAAGACGCCGCCGATCGATCCGGAGCACGCGCCAAGCGTCGACGTCTTCGTCCCGTCCTACAATGAAGACGCCGATCTGCTCGCGATGACGCTGTCGGCGGCGCTTGCGATGGACTACCCGGCTGGCAAGCTGAACGTCTATCTGCTCGACGACGGCGGCACGGACGAGAAGTGCAATTCCGACAATTTCGTCGTGGCCAGCGCGGCGAAATACAGGCGGCTCGAATTGCAGCAGCTCTGCGCCGGGCTAGGCTGCACCTATCTCACCCGCGAGCGCAACCTCAGCGCCAAGGCCGGCAATCTCAACAACGGCATCGCCCATTCGACGGGCGACCTCATCGTGGTTTTCGATGCCGACCATGCGCCCGCCCGATCGTTCCTCACCGAGACGATCGGCTATTTCGGGCAGGATCCGAAGCTCTTCCTGGTCCAGACGCCGCATTTCTTCATCAATCCCGACCCGCTCGAGCGCAACCTCCAGACCTTCAAATACATGCCGTCCGAGAACGAGATGTTCTACGGCATCATCCAGCGCGGCCTCGACAAATGGGACGCTTCCTTCTTCTGCGGTTCGGCCGCCGTGTTGCGCCGCACGGCGCTGGAGACGACGGGGGGATTCGCCGGCCGCAGCATCACGGAGGATGCGGAAACCGCGCTCACCCTCCACGCTACCGGCTGGCACAGCGTCTACGTCGACAGGCCCCTGATCGCCGGGCTGCAGCCGGCAACCTTCGCCTCCTTCATCGGCCAGCGCTCGCGCTGGGCGCAGGGGATGATGCAGATCCTGATCTATCATCGCCCGCTGTTCAAAACCGGCCTCTCTCTGCCGCAGCGGCTCTGCTACTGCTCCTCCGCGCTGTTCTGGCTATTTCCCTTCGCGCGCCTGGTCTTCCTCATCTCGCCGCTGTTCTACCTCTTCTTCGGCCTGGAGATCTTCACGGCCTCGGGCGCCGAGTTCTTCGCCTACATCCTCAGCTACATGGTCGTGAACCTGATGATGCAGAACTATCTCTATGGCCGCTATCGCTGGCCATGGATCTCGGAGCTCTACGAGTTCATCCAGTCGGTCTACCTGCTTCCCGCCGTCATCTCCGTCCTGCTCAATCCCGGCAAGCCGACCTTCAAGGTCACGGCGAAGAACGAATCGCTCGCGACCCGCCACGTGTCCGAGCTCGGCAAGCCGTTCTTCATCATCTTCGCCGTGCTGGCGCTCGGCGTCGTCGCCACCTGGTGGCGTGTCATCACCCAGCCCTACAACGCCGACACCACCTTCGTCGTCGGCATGTGGAACATCCTCAACCTGCTGATGGCAGGCTGCGCGCTCGGCGTCGTCTCGGAGCGACCCGAGATCCGCGGCGCGGGGCGTTTCGCGGTCAAGCGCCGCGGCGAGATCGTCATCGATGGACGAACCGCGCCGATCGTCACCGAGAACGCCTCGGTGAGCGGCGTCGCGATCCGGGTGCTCTCCTCGGAATTCAACAAGCTGCCGCTCGGCAGCACGGCCAGCATCTCGTTCGAGACCACCATCGACATGCCTCGCGGCGCGCTGCCGGTGCGGGTGACGCGGGTCGTGCCGGATGAAAAGGGCCTGCTCCTCGGCTGCCGCTACGAGGCGAGCGAGCCGATACACAGCCGGATGATCGCCGATCTCGTCTTCTCCGATGCCGAGCGCTGGAGCCGCTTCCAGAAGTCCAGGCGCCAGAACATGGGCGTGGTCTACGGCACGCTGCGCTTCCTGCGCGTCGCGATTTTCCAGACCAGCCGCGGCCTCTCCTATTTCTTCAAGCTCTACCGGCTGACGCCGAGCTCCCGCGCGCAGGCGAAGGCGGCCGAATGAAGCCCGTCTCGATCCTCGCCGCGGCCGCGCTATCCCTGCTCGGGACGACGGGCTTCGCCCAGAAACCGGCGCCTCAGGCTCCAGCCTCCGCGCCGCCGCCGTTCCTGATCGACCCCACTCAGAAGCCGCAACCCAAACCCGCACCAGCCGAACCCGCCGCGCCGCAGGCATCGGGCGCGGAAGCGAGCATGGCTCCCGCGGGCATCTACAAGCCGCTCCTGCCGGCGCAACGCGTCTCGCTCGAGGGCGAGAGCGACAATCGCAGCTGGGCTTTCTATCTCACGCAGGATCAGGCCACCGCCGAGGTCAGCCTCGACGTGGCGTTCCAGAACGCGCTCGTCGTCATGCCCGAGGCGTCGCGGCTGACCGTGCGCGTCAATGGCGAGCGCGTCACCGAACAGCCGATCGCCTCCTCCGACCGGATGGCGCGTGTCTCGGTCGCATTGCGCAAGGGGCTGCTGCGCCCGGGGCAAAACACGATCACTTTCGAAGCCGTGCAGCGCCATCGCATCGATTGCACCCTGGCCTCCACCTACGAGCTGTGGACGCGCATCGACGGTGCCGGCACGCGCCTGCGCTTCAGCGGTGACGCCCAGCAGTTCCGCTATCGCGGCATCGACGATCTTCCCGCAATCGGCGGCGACGAGGGCGGCCAGACGGTGATCAACATCGTCGCCCCCAGTGCTTCGCGCGCCATTGCGGGCAATACGATCCTCGCCGTCGCCCAGGCCGTCGCGCTGCGCGGCCGCTATGGACAGGTCGTGGTGCGGATCTCCGAACGGCCGCCGGAGCGGCTGCGCCCGGGAGCGCTGACCGTCGTCATCGGCACCGCGAACGAGCTGCGCGACCTGCTCGGCACACTGCCGGAGGAAGCGGCGACGCGGGCCTTCATCGGCTTCTCCGCCAATTCCAGGCTGGGCCCCGCGACGCTGCTCGTCGCCGGCCAGGGCTGGCCGGATATCGAGGCGACCGTCGCCAAGGTGCTGACCGAGCCCGTCTCGCGGCCGACGAACATCAACCGCTCCAGCATGGACACGGCGAGCTGGCACATGCCCGACGCGCCCTATGTCGCGGAAAAGCGGGTGCTGCGCTTCGCCGATCTCGGCATCCCGACGCAGGAAGCGACCGGCAGGCGGCTGCGGGTGCGGGCGCTAATGGCGATGCCGGGTGATTTTTACGCCAACGCCTATGGCGAGGCGACACTGTATCTCGACGGCGCCTATTCGGACGAAGTGCTGCCCGGCCAAAGCCATATCGAGATCTTCGTCAACGGCAATGTCGCGGCCACCGTGCCCCTGAACACGACGAAAGGCGGCCTCTTTCAGCAGTTCCCGATCATGGTGCCGCTGCGCCACTTCCGCCCCGGGGTGAACGAGATCTGGGTCGAGGCCGTGACGCTGACGCGATCCGACGAGGCCTGCGCTCCCGGCGCGACGCTGCCGGGCAGGAGCCGTTTCGCGCTGTTCGACACAAGCAGCATCTCCGTGCCCGAATTCGCCAAGATCGGCGTCAACCCGAACCTGGCCGCGATCGCGGGGACCGGCTTTCCCTATTCGATCGCGCCGCGCATCGCGCTGGTGATGGGTCGCCTCGACGCCGCCAATTACGGAGCTGCCGCGACGCTGCTCGCGCGTTTGGCGCAACGGGCGAGCCGCCCGCTCGCGGTCGACCCTCTCGCCAATCTTTCGACGGTGGGGGACCGTCCCGCCTTGATCGTGGCGGCGGCGGGCCAAATGCCGACCGGGCTCCTGCCACGCGTGGGCATTGCCGATACGGTGCGAACGACCTGGCCGCAGCGCGACGACGCCGTCGTCGTCACGGCCGACGCCGAAGGCGCGGCCGTGTTCGATGCGGTGATCAACCGCTTCCAGGGCCGCCAGACCACGCCGGAAGATTCCGGCGGAGGCCCGGCGACCACCAACGAGATCCGCGATCGCTGGCGGACCTCGCTCGGCGGCCCCTTCGCGCGCTATTTCGTCGCTTTCGACGGCTGGCTGCAGCGTACCTTCGACCTCTCCTTCGCCCAGCTGCGTGCCCCTTTGCGGACCGTCACGCTCTACGAGCCCGCAGAGGGGGCCGATCTCGTCGTCGCGCAGGCGGCCGATCCCGATACGCGCCAGGTCTGGACCGCCTTCGTCGCCCGCCGGGAGGAGGCGCTGGAAGCCAGCGTCGAGCGTGCCGTGACGCCGGGTAACTGGGCCGCGATGGGTGGCAAGATCACGGCCTTCCGGGGTTCGCAGGAGACGCATGTCGTCTCGGCCGACACCACGAGATTCGTCGCGACGCGGCCCTTCAGCCCCGCCAATATGCGGCTCGTCCTGGCGAACTGGATGTCGAGCAATATCGGGATTTTCGCGCTGACCCTGCTCGTCGCCTGCATTGGCCTCGGTATCGGGACCTCGCTGGTGCTGGGGCGCCTGGGGCGGCGCAGATGAGGGCAGTTCTCTCCATCCTGACTCTCGCCATGACGCTCATCGCTTCGACTGCCGGCGCGGCACTGCCCGAAGGCGCCTGGGACCTCTACCGCCAGAAATTCGTCACGGCCGAGGGGCGCGTCGTCGACGATGCCAACGGCAATATCAGCCACAGCGAGAGCCAGGGTTACGGCATGCTGCTCGCCTGCCTGGCGGGCGATCGCAGCAGCTTCGCCAGCATCTTCGCCTTCACGCGGACCGAACTCCTGATCCGTGACGATGGGCTCGCCGCCTGGCGCTGGGATCCCAATGCCAAGCCGCACGTCACCGACATCAACAATGCGAGCGACGGCGACCTGCTGATTGCCCAGGCGCTCGCCTGCGCCGGTACGCGTTGGGCCATGCCGGCCTATACCGCAGCCGCCCGCCAGATCGCGCGTTCGCTGGCGAAGGTCGCTCTGCTCAAGCGCGGCGGCGATCTCTGGCTGATGCCCGGCGCCCAGGGCTTTTCGGAGAAGGAGCGCGCGGATGGGCCGGTGGTGAACCCGTCCTACTGGGTGTTCGATGCGCTGCCGGTGATCGCGCAGATCACCGGCGATAGCAGCTGGATTCAGGTTCAGGCAAGCGGGTTGAAGCTTCTCGATACGCTGGCCAAAGCGAAGCAGCTCGCGCCGGAATGGCTTTCGATCAAGGACGCGCCGAAGCCGGCGCAGGGCTTTCCGGCACAGTTCGGCTACAATGCGATCCGCATTCCACTTTACCTGCTTCGCGCCGGACTTGGCGACGAGGCGCGACTCGAACCATTCCGGCAGGCTTGGGCGAACGGCACGGCCGTGATCGATGTCGCCAACCGCAAGCCGGTCGAGCTGCTTCCGGATGCCGGCTACCGCATCCTCGCCGCGGCCATGGCCTGCGCCATCGACGGCGCGGCGATTCCCGCCGATCTCAAGGTCTTCCAGCCGACGCTCTACTACCCGTCGACGCTGCACCTGCTCACGCTCTCGATGCTGGCGGAAAGGTATCCGCGATGCATGTGAAATATGTCCTGCTGGCCATGGCGGCCTCCGGCGCGGCCTTCTACTCGGTCGGTCGCTACGGACATGACGTCGATCTGGCCCCGCCGGCCGCGATCCGTCAGGCGATGGCTCTCGGCGACACTCAGCAGACGCAGGCACTGCCCCAGATCGCCCAGGCTCCCACCAACCCGCCTGCGCAGGCACCGGCCCAGCCCACGCAGAAGCCGCCGGCAATCGATGAGAGTGCGTTGCGCTACTTCGCTTCGCAGGGCGACAGGCGGCGGATGGACGCTGAGCTCGCGCGGCTGCGCGCGCTGTATCCGGAATGGCAGCCGCCGGCCGATCTGACTTCGCCCGGCTCGGTCGGCGATCCCGAGCTCGAGCGGATGTGGAAGCTCTTCTCGGAGGGCAAGATCGGCGAGGTCCGCGCCGCGATCGCCAAGCGCAGCACGAGCGATCCGAACTGGCGCGCGCCCGCAGATCTGGTCGCGCAGCTCGATGCCGCCGAAGCGGGCCAGCGGCTCGTCAACGCCTCCGATGCGCGCCAATGGGAGCAGGTGATCCGTATCGGCACCGAGACGCCGGCGCTTTTGACATGCGCCAATGTCGATGCTCTCTGGCGCGTCGCGGAAGCCTTCGTGCAGACCGGCAAGCAGGAGCGGGCCCGCGACGCTTACGCCTACGTCCTGACGAACTGCAACACGCCGGGCGAGCGCGTCGGCACGATGCAGAAGGCCTTGGCGACCCTGCCGGAAGCGATGGTCGAAGCGCTGCTCGCGCAGGAGCGCGAGAGCGAATTCTCCAGCATTCGCGATGAACTCGCCCGCCGCCGCATCGGCCGCGCGGCGGAGGATGCCAAGCTCACCGTCTCCGCCGATGATCTGCGCCGCATCGAGACGCTGGCCAACGCCGCGGCCACGCCCGACGACGCGATCCTGCTCGGCTTCTACAGCCTCCACCAAAACATGTCGGCCAAGGCCGAGACCTGGTTCCGGACCGCGCTCTCGCGCAATGGCGGGGCCAAGGCGGCGGAGGGCGCGGTGCTCGCCTTCGGTCTCAACAAGAAATACGCCGAGGCGGAAGCGCTAGGCGCGCAATGGCTGGAGGCCGGCGCAGCCAACCGCAAGGCCTATCTCGACGTCGCGGCGAGCCTGCTCACGCAGGAGCCGCCGCCGAAGCTCGAGCGCGCCGTCGTGGAGCGGATCGCGAAGGCGGTCGATACCGACCGCTATGCCCCTGGTGCGGCGAGCCTCGGCTGGTACGCCTATAATTCCGGCCAAACCGCGCCGGCCGAACGCTGGTTCGATACGGCTTTGTCATGGGATCGCAGCTACGAACCCGCGGCCTATGGCTTGGCGCTCTCGCGGCAGCGCGTGCGCGATCGGGCAGGCTTGCGGCAGGTGATGACGGAATGGGGCAAGCGCTCCGAGCGGACCGCGGCCCTGCTCGATCGGCCCCGCCTGGAGCCGGCCGAACGAGCCGCCACGCGCCCGGCGATCCGCCAGCAGGCCGAGCTCGTCGAGCCTGCGCCCGCGCGCACCGTTCACACTGAGTCTGCCCGGCAGAGCGCACGCATCGAGGGCGAGCCGCAACCAGTCGAGCGGCGCAGTGCGACGTCACGGCCCGCCGGCGGATGCGGCTCTGGCACGACGGGTGCAGCTGCCTTGCAGCAGGGCTGGTGCCTGCTCAATCTCAAGCGTCCGGCCGCTGCGGTCGAAGCGTTCGAGGCAGCGATGCGGAGTGGGAACGCCAAGGTCACTGCCGACGCTGCCGCCGGCAAGGCTTATGCAAAAATGCAGCAGGGCCTGACCTCGGAGGCCAGCGCCGCCGCGGCGCAGGCAAATGTCTCGCCCGCACGACGCGCCGAATTGTCGGCGGTGCTGCTCGGCGAGCGCTTCTACGCGCAATACGATGCGCGCGATTTCGCGGGCGCGCTCGTAACGTTGTCCGAGCGCAGCCGCCATGCCCCCGAAACGACCGATCTGATGCTGATGCGCGGCTGGTCCTACTTCAACCTCGGCCGTTACGACGATGCGAGCAAGGTCTTCACCGCGATCTATCGTGCCAACGGCTCGGCGCAGGCGATGTCTGGTCTGACCGCAATACGCGACATCACGCAGCGCAATCGCTATTGATCGTTGGACAAGTGGTTTAGCCTGAGACCCTCTTCGCCACCGGTCTGAGGGAGAGTCCTGGGTTTCAAAGCCGAGGCCGATTTTCCCTACGAACAGACCGCGCTCCGCGAAATCTCGCGTGCGCTCCAGCGGCTCAGGGGCCTTCATGGATGACAGGGGCTTGGCGCTAGGGTGCCGATTAGAATGATGGAGGCGGGGAGCCAAGAGCTTCCTCGACCGACACACCAGTCTTTTCCGCGACGATCTCCGCCCCTGAACGGCTGGTAGCCTGACTGGCACAGCGGGAGTCTTGTCGGGTAAACGCTCACACTGACCTTTGTCCCGACCTGTTCGACATAAGCTTCAGCTTCGACTGTCTTCCGGAACGGCCCCTGCAGCCAGATTGCTGTTATGCAGAAGTGCTGCTGATTTGACCCACTTTTCTGAAATGGACCGGCGATGCTGGGGGCCCTGAGCGGCAGAGTGCCGATGGCCCAGTTGTGGCCGATCGAGTTCATGAAGTTGATGGCGATCGCCTTGCGGATTTTGGCGTATCGGCTGTGTCGGGGATGCGGTCCTGCGGAGTGCTCACGCAACCAGAGACGCTGAGCATAAGCACCGCGGCGGTGGCAAATCAGAACATTCGGCGAATCCCCCAAGGCGTGTCACGTCGCTGATATCAAGTGCGGGTTGGCCAAGCCAGCGGGTCGCTAGTGCGTCTTTGGTCGGTTCGCGGGTTGATCTACAGGAGCGAAGCTTGCGCCGGCCGGTCCTCTTCGCTGCTGTCGCCATCCTTCTTCACGCCGCGCGCAACGATATCGAGGGAGCCATCCGGTAGGGGCCTTTGCAGCGCCCTCGCCTGCTCCCACGGTGCCGTCATCCAAGTCTCGCATTCTTCCGGCGTCGTCAGGATCACCGGCATTGCCTTTGGGTGGACGGCACCGACCTCCGCATTCGGATCGGTCGTGAGAAAGGCGTAGAGGTCGATCGTCTCCTCGCCTGTCTTGATCTTGCGCACGCTGGCCCATTGCGGCGCCCAGATGCCGGCGAAGAACGCCGTTGGCCGCTCTTCGCCGAAAGCGAACCAAATGTCCTGCTTAGTGCTCCATGGCTCAGTCTGGATCGCGGATAGGCCGCGCTCCCTGCGAAAACAGCCCCCGCAGATAGCCTCGCGATGTCGAGCGGTCGGCATCGGCCAGCAGGACGATGAAGTCATGAGCCAACGCGCGCAGAGCAGCGGCCTCGGTGCCGTGCTCCTCCATCAGCATGGAAACAATGCCCGTGATTTCCGCGTCCAGCGTGGTGTCTTCGACGTGCTGATCGGCTGGCTGGGCTGACATCGTTCTTGTTCCCGAATAGGAGAACAGAATCAGAACATCAGGCCGGAGAGTCAAGCCATGAAGCGAAACCGGCGGCGCGCATGACAAGGATGGCCGGGAAATTCCGCCGGCCACCGTTGGTAGCCGCCTCGCTTTGGGCCTGCGCTGTGTCGAGATTTTCTGTAACGAGTGCAAGCACCACAAGAACGGCATCGACGTGAGCGGCTTGCCGCCGGAAACACCGATCCCGGATATTTACCTCCGCTATATCTGCTACCGCTGCGGCTCGAAGAACCTCATAAGCCGGGGCGATACGCACGAGTTCTATGAGCAGATCGATAGAGCCGAAGGGAACGATCGGGTTAGGCGCCAGTCGAGGCTCGCCGTCAGCAGCGTCAGCTTTGCGGAGCACATCAATCCCGGCTCCTAACCTCTCCCTTGGGATTCAGATCAACCGTAGAGGTGCGGCCATTCACGAGCGCCTTGGCGGTCCATCCACCATCTGAGGTACGTGCGAGCTCGCGAACATCGGAATACCCGCTGGCTGCCAGCTTTTGCCTCGCCTCATCCTCAGATTGAGCAGGCGCGGGCTGCATGGTCTCTGCGGGCGGCGCATTCTGTGGTGGTCCGGTCGGCGAAATCTGCGCCTGTGCCGAACAGCAAAGCGCAAGGATCAAGACGCCGGCGCGAAAGCACATGTCGCCCTCCTTCAAGTGAGAGGCCAAGGCCCCGATCGCGAGCTGCCGGTACATCCGCGGCTCGCTCCGATCGAAGGCTAAAGAAGCGAGCCGGCCGGCTGAGGGGGATGACGCCGGCTCGCTTCTGGTGGTCACCCTGGCAAGGGTTGCACCGCGATCGTCGAAGGGGTGCTGCGACGGCCGCAGACTATGAACTGGCATGAGGATGCCGGGTTCCGAAGCGGTCAGATCATTCTCGGCGGTCGACAGACCTTATCGGTCTAAATCTACCGGCGGTCGCTGCGGCTTCATCTCGTAGACCGTCGCCTCGTCGGCCTCTTCGCGCAGGCCCTTGTAGGAGGCGTGACGCAGCTTGCCGTCATCGGTCCAGCCCCGAAACTGGATCTCGGCGACAAGCGCGGGCGTGAGCCAGCGATAGGAGCGCCTGCGGCCGGTCATGTCGATCACCGGCTTCCCTATAATGAGCCTGTCCATCGCCTTGCGCAGCGCTGCGCCAGTTTCAACGGTGAAGCCGGTGCCGACGCCACCGACATAGACCAGGTGGTCGCCCTGCCTCGCGGCGAGCAGCAGCTGGCCGATCCCGCCCAGGGCGATCGTCGACGGTTCATAGCCGACGATGACAAAGCTCTCCGACTGGCTGCATTTGATCTTCAGCCAATCGCCGCCGCGTCCCGATCGATAGGGCGCATCGCGGCGCTTGGCGATGATGCCTTCAAGCTTCGTCTCGCAGGCGAGCCTCATGAATGGACCGCCATCGGCGTCGATCTCTTCGCTCAACCGGATCGAGCCATGAGGCTCGGCCAGGAGGAGATCCTCCAGCATCTCGCGCCGATCGCTCAGCGGCATCGGGCGCAGGTCATGGCCGTTCAGATAAAGCAGGTCGAAGGCATAAAGGACGGCCTCCGAGGCCAACCGCTTGCCGCCGCGGCCACCGAGAGCCTTTTGCAGAGCGCCGAAATCGGAAGTACCGTGCTTGTCGAGCACCACGGCCTCACCGTCGAGGATGGCGCTGTCCACGCCAAGGCTCAGCGCATCACGCGCGATCGTCGGAAAGCGCGGCGTCCAGTCATGGCCGCCGCGCGTGATGATCCGGACCCGCTTGCCGACGATGTGGATCGCCAGGCGATAGCCGTCCCATTTCACCTCGAAGGCCCAATCCGGACCGGCCGGCACCTCGTCCTTCAGCAGCGCCAAACAGGGCTCGACGCGCTCGGGCATCGGATCGGAAAACAGATCGCGTTCGGGCTTCCGGCGCCGGGTGAGCGGCCCCTTCACGGTATCGACACCCGGCCCGGCTCTGAGAATGCGACGCGTACCCATCCATGCAACTCCGCAACGAAACGAGTCGCCAACTGACGGCAGGGCGAATCGTTCCCTAGCGGAAGCGCAGGCGGTCAGGCCGGGGTGAGCTACGGCGACTTCTCGCGGAATCGCTCGACCGAGCGCCTGACGAGCTCCTTCTCGCTTTGGGCGACAAGAACGAAGGCGGCCACGATATACGCTAGACGCACCCGTTCTCGCTCATGGTCCTCTGGCGGAATCTCTCGCTTCAGTTCCTGCCATGCGGCTTCGAGCGCTCCATGAGCCCGCGCGAGATCGACCGGGTCCTTTAGCGATGAGAACGGCATGACCTCCGAATTAAACGCCCGCGTTGGTCCGGGCAACGAAAAAGGCCCCGCCAGCCGGAGCTGACGGGGCCAAGTCGGTTTCATCTGCTGTAGCGGATACGCAAACAGCGCCGCTCCGGTTCCAAAACAAAAATGGCCCGATCCCTTCGGAACCGGGCCAAGTTTTAGGGAGGAAACGCCCAAGGAGGGCCGCCCCTTACGGGGGCGAGGCGATCGGCCGAGGGTCAACCCGGCAATGGCGGCACTCTTACGACCGGCAACTCCTGCCAGATCGTCCAGAGACCATGCGGCATGCGGTAATTGATTTGCCCCCGGATCATCAACCCATGCACGCGGTCGGGATCGCGACACGGAGGTCGTTTCGTCCAGGGCCGAGCGAGCTGACCTGCGGATTGCGCAACACCTCTCCATCCCGCTGCCGTTCTGTGATCGCCGGGAACTCCACCGCGGTTCCTTCCACCGTGATCGACCAGGCAACCACGATCGGTTGGGCATACCGCACCTTGTTCCAATGCCACGTCCAGCACATGCGGCCCGGCGTGCGGTCATCGTCCTCGAACTCCACCCGTTTGATCGGTGAGAACCGGTGCGAACCGGGCTTCAAACATGGGCGTCGCGTAAAGGAAAAGGCCTGTGCCGAAGAGGCCCGCCGTTGCCCAAACGCCAACGGCGGCCACGGCGCGCGTGCTCAGCATCACTTCGCTCCCTTGATGGCCAGCCAGATCGCAGTGCAGATGCCGCCGAGCAGGACGGTCACGACAGCTTTGAGGCCGTGGCTGATCAGAGCCTCCCGCGTCTCACGCGCCGCGCGCATCGCGGAAAGGTCTTTCCGGAAAGCCGGGATGTCGTCGATTCCGACCTTGTCGAGGAAGCGCTGAATGCCCTCCTCGACCATGCCTTCGACGTCGTCAGGCTTGAGCGCGTCCTTCTGGAACAGCGCGGCAGCGCGCTCGGCCGCAGCGGTGGCCATGCGGTCGAGATCGGACAGGTTGACCATGGCGTAAGGCGGCAGGACATCCTGCGGGTCGCGATGAGGCATAGGCGCAGGCTCCGGCGAGTGCGGTATCAGCGGGCGGTCACGCTCGGGTCTTCGACCTTGCGAGCCATTTCCGGCGTGGTGCGGATCTCGCGCACTTCCGGGAGCGCCGCGGCCGATGCGACCAGACCGGCCTTGCGGCGGACATAGAGCCCCCAGACCGTGGGGATCAGCCACATGACGAAGGCGACGACGACGGCTTGTCCCTGCGCATCGAGGACGCCGTAGGTGCCGAGCGCGGCCGCAGCCGATTGGACGGCGTGCGGATAAGGCTGAGGATCTGTTCGTTCATGGCTCAGGCTCCTGTCGTCCAGTTCTGCGTCGCCCGGTTGGCCGGGAGCGTCCAGAGCACGAAAATAACGAGCATGAGCGCGAAGCAGAATGCCGCGAGGACTGCAGACCAGAACGGCCAAGGTTGGGAGCGGACGAGGATCGCCAACCAAGCGTTCAACACGAGCAGAGCAATCCAAGGGTTGCCCATCCCCGGTAGATGCCTTGGACGGTGAAATAGTCGGCCTGCGGCAAGGCGATCTTGTTGGGCAGCGCGGCAAGATGCGCCCCCGCCGGGATGAGCGCGAGGGCGCAGCTGACGATGGCGAGAAACTGAACGATCCTGACTGTCATGATCTTCGTTTCGGCTGGAACGGTTCTCTACACGCCGAATGGATAGGTCTCGGCGAGTTCGCCGGCATCCCATTCCGAACTGCGCTCCAGCGGCTCGACCGCGCGGGTCTCGTCGAAATGCAGTAGCGCGTCGAACTGCGCGGCGAGATCGGCGTGGAAGTAGTGGCTGGCCCGCTCGGTTTCCGGCCGGTAGATCACGCCGATCGCGCGCTCCAGAAGCCGTCGAGGCAAGGCTTCGCCATCATTGCGTAGATCGAGCTGGAAGCGATCGGCAGAGACGGCATGCAGCAAGGTCTCGTAGCTGCGCGCCAGCGCAGGCCGGACGGCCTTGCGTTCCGCCGGGCCGCCCCAGCTCGAGGCAGCCGTCACTGTCCCGTGATAGGTCGTGAAGCCGATGAGGAAGGTCTCGCGCTCGTGCGCCTCACGAATGAGCTGTCCCAGATTGACCTCGCCGAACCGGCTCCTATCCGTCGCCCTGGCGTCACCGAGATGGGAGTTATGCGCCCAGACGACGATTTTTGGGAACGGCAAGCGTTGGCCGAGATGGCTGGCGAGTGCCTCGAACGTCTCGGCCATGTGCCGGTCGCGCAGATTCCAGGTCGATTCCGGGGCCAGGAACATGGCGCGATAATAGGCCTCGGCATTCCTTACGAGGCGGGCATTCTGCTGTGCGTCGAAGAGCTCGTCCTCAACCGCACCATCTCCCCGCCGCGCCGCGCCAGCGCGGCGCTTCAGCATCTCGACAAGTTGCGCGACCACGGCGTTCTGGCAGGATTTATCGACCTCGTTGCCGGCGATGAAGCCATAGGCCTGCGGGTCCGGGCCGAAATGGTCGAAGCAGGCATAGCGCCGGCGCGCGATCTCCGCTGCCGCCGGATCGATCTTTTCGAGATATCGCAGCACGGCCTTCATCGCGCCGTGCAGGGCATAAAGGTCGAGCCCGTAGAACCCGGCTTTCGGCCCGCTCCCATCGACCGCTTCGTTGTGCCCGCGCAGCCATTCGACGAATTCAACGACGACCCTGTTTCGCCACATCCATGTCGGGAAGCGCCGGAAATCCGAGAGCGCCTCCTCGGCATCAAGATCCCCGCTCGCTCCCTGGACGTAGCGATTGACGCGGTATGTATCGGGCCAGTCGGCCTCGATGGTAACGGCGGTGAAGCCCTTCTCCTCGATCAGCCGCCGGGTGATCCGGGCTCGCTCTTCGTAGAACTCGTGCGTGCCGTGCGAAGCTTCGCCGAGCAGCACGAAGCGCGCTTCGCCGATCGCCTCCAGAAGCCCGTCATAATCCTTCGCGCCGCCGGAAAGCCGAGCGATGCGCTTGCGCAGCATCCCGGCAGCCGCGTCGTCGGCGAAGTCCTCGTCCGACGATGCGGATCCGAGGCCGGACCTCGCGAGGAGCGCGCGGACCTCATCATCGCTCGTCTGGGAGAAATCCTCGTACCAGCGGCCGACCCCGATCAACGGCTGCGGCGTCGTCGCGCAGACGACCTCGTCGGCATCGGCCCGCATCGCCCTGCAAATGTCGGGGCTGCCGACCGGAACCGCGGCGACGATGCGGGCCGGGCTACCGTCCCGAAGCGCCCTGATCGCGGCCAGCATGGTCGACCCGGTCGCGAGTCCGTCGTCCACGAGAATAATGGTTCGCGCCTTCACCTGGAGCGGTGGACGTCCGCCGCGGTAAAGGCGTTCGCGGCGCAAAAGCTCCTTTTCCTCCTTCGTGGTGACCGCGTCGATGACATGAGGCGGAAGCGCGAGGCCATCGACGATCTCGTCGTTCAGGACGCGCACACCACCGGTCGCGATCGCCCCCATGGCCATCTCTTCGTAGCCAGGAACGCCGAGCTTGCGTACGATGAAGACGTCCAGCGGTGCTCTCAGGCCTCGCGCGACCTCGAAGCCGACCGGCACACCGCCGCGCGGCAGCGCCAACACGGTCACGTCATCGCGCCCGGCATAGCGAGCGAGCTTGCTGGCGAGCCGCCGTCCCGCCTCGCGGCGATCTGAAAAGACAATGGCCATGATCCTCTGTCCGGCTGCACGAGTCCTCCGTCACTGGAGCGCTCAGGCCCGACGGCATGGGGTCGGACGCCTTCATCAGTGCGGTTGAGCGGCGATGACGGCCATCCGCGAGTTTACCTGTCGCCATCCTTCTCTCCGGAACTCGTTCGCCGCGCCGACGTTCCGAAATCAGTTCGATCGCGAAGTCGGTCCGGCGCGGATCGAATGTCGTTGGGGATGACGCATGCGCTGCTCCTTCCGCTAATTGCAGTAACTCCGCTGCTGAGCTTGGTAATCGCACCAAAAGCAAATCAGGCCACGACCTCCAGAACGATCTTGCCGCGGACATGCTCGTTCTCCAGCCGAGCTTCGGCGGCCGCGACATCCTTCAACGGGAAGACCGCGTCGACATATGGTCTCACTTTGCCGTTATCGATCAGGCGGCCAATCTCGGCGAGCTGAGCCGCATTTGGCCGGGCCATGTAACGCGTTCCGCGCGCACCGCGCTGCCGGGCCTTTTCGGGTGACGACTCCGCCAAGGTCGAGACGATGATCCCGCCTGGCTTCACGACGGCCCAGGAACGGTCCTGCGTCTCGCCTGCGATCAGGTCGAGGACGAGGTCGACCTCCGCGACCTCGTCCTCGAAGCGCTGCTTCTTGTAGTCCACCACCTGGTCCGCGCCCAGCGTGCGCGCGAAGTCGATATCCTCTCCGGAAACGGTCGTCGCGACGAAGGCGCCCTTGGCCTTGGCGAACTGGATGGCGAAATGGCCGACCCCGCCGGCACCGCCATGAATGAGGACGCGCTGGCCGGCGGCAAGACCGCCATGGTCGAAGAGCCCCTGCCAGGCCGTGAGGCCGGCAAGCGGCACCGCCGCGGCATGGAGGTGGTCGACCTCTCGCGGCTTGGCGGCCATTTCGACTGCCTTCACCACGACATATTCGGAATGGCCGCCGCGATCGCGCCCGAGCATGGCGTAAATCGGGTCGCCCTTGGCGAGCGTATGCGCGCGCGTGCCGCAGAGCTCGACGGTGCCGGAAACGTCGCGCCCGAGCGTGATCGGCAACTGGTCCTTCCCGCCGCCATGTTGGCCGGACCTGATCTTGTAATCGATCGGGTTGATGCTGCTGGCATGCACCTTCAGCACGACCTCGTCGTCAAATGCCTGCGGAAAAGGAGCATCCTCGACCGAGAGAACCTCGGGTCCGCCAAAATCGTGGATGCGAACGGCCTTCATGCTCGCCATCGTCGTCCTCCTTTAATGACCACTCGCGACCGCTAGGCTCGGTCCCTGAGGGCGCCTGCGCCTTCCTGCTTGGCGCAATGGGCGCAGCAATAGATGACGTCGCCCTGCTCGACCCCGTGGCCGATGACACGGCAGCCGCAATGTGGGCAGGTCGGGGCGAGCTTCTGGACGGCGCATTCGAAGCTGTCGAACGTGTAGGTCTGTCCATCCGAGACGACCTGGAAGGCCTTGTCGTAGTTGTTTCCGCATTGATCGCACCGGCCCATGGTCTCGTCCTCCTGGAGGCCGAACCGCTGACGTGACGCGAAGTTCCAATTGACCCGCGGCGGGGAACAAGGTTGGTCGGAGCCGGTTCGTTCCCAAGGGCATCCGATTGAAGGAGGGTGTTCATGACCCGGACACTCACACGTTCTTACGAGAACTACTCGGACGCTGAGACGGCTGTGACCCGGCTCGAAGCGGCAGGAGTTTCTTCGGACGATATCAGCATCATCGGTTACAACACGGCGGACGTCGCGGACGACACGGCGGTCGGAGCCGAAGCCGGCGGCGTGGTCGGAGGCAGCGCCGGTCTTTTAGCGGGACTGGCCGCCTTGCCGATTCCGGGAGTCGGGCCGGTTCTGGCTGCCGGTCGGATATTCGGCACCCTTGCGGTCGGTGCGACGGCAGGTGCCGCTGCCGGCAGCCTGATCGGTGCTATGGCAGGCGCCGGTTTCAGCGACGAGGAGGCCAACTATCTGGCGGAAACCATCCGCCGTGGCGGAGCGGCCGTCTCGGTCCGCGCCAGCGATAGCCACGTTGCCGCTGTCGAGAAGATCATGGACGGAGCCGGGCCGATCAACGCCGAGTCACGCCGGGCCGAATATAGGCGCGAGGGCTGGACCGGCTTCGATGAGCAAGCCGGTCCTTATGCCCAGGCGTCCTGGTCGGAACTGTCCTGAGTCGGGCCATGTGCTAACCATGAAGCACCCGTAAATAATGCTTTGAATTCGCTTGCTGCGAAATGCTCGTGTGGGGTTTTATAAAACGATTATTTACGGGAAATTACATTTGTGGGGGTTTTCCCGCTAAGTCGATTTGGCGAATTGCCCGCTGATCTATCACGCAAGCCAGGGAGAGCGGCAATGACTTTGACAGCCGCCGACGTGACGACAATACTCGGGCCGATTGATGAGGTGTTGATAGCCGAAATCATGTCGACTGGCGCGACGCCGGAAGACCTCGCCCAAGCCTGGATCTGGCTGAATGGCGATGAGGTCCTGATCAACGAAGGGCGGCCGCTGCCGTCCGGCAAGGTCGCGGAACTCGTGGATCTTCTCTCAGCAGATATCGACGACCCGGAACCGTGAGAACGATCAATGGGGCGCGTGCCCACAATCACGTCGTCAGCAGCACGCGCTTGGAGCCCGTGCGTTCAGCCGCGGAGCTGCCGCAGACAGTAGGATTTCGCAGAACAGACCTCCGGAAAATCGTCAGGATCGGGTTCTCGATCCCGCCGTCGGGCATCGACACGGACACAGGCCAGCGCCGTATTTGTGTCCTTCCGCCCCACCGTCGCGGGTAAAGAAGATCGAGGTAAAAGCGAACTAAAAGCCGACGTCGGCGAAACATCATGAGGTGCGCGGACAGCAGTCGGCCGCACCGGGCTTTACTGCGTCGATCTGCGCTGCGTATGGACTGCGAGTGCGGTTCGGGCCCGCGCGAGATCTTCCCGGGCGACGGTCAGCATCTCGTCGGCAGTGTCGAGCGCGGCGAACGCGACCGCAGTGGGATTAGGGCGTTCGGCGGTGATGCGAACCCAAGCATAGTCGATTTCTGCCAGAGCCGCGCGAACATTGGCGATCGCGCGTTCAATGGCATCGTAGAGTGCGATCTCTTCTTCTGTCGCGGCTCTGCTGGTCATCGATCGGCACCCATCCGGCTCAATAGCGGACGCCGTCGTTTTGAGCGCACCATGACCATCAGAACGAGGCTCCCAACGCTACATCATCGTTATTGCGCAGTGACGGGCGATGATCATCTTCACCGGTGCACCTGCCAACTCTCGCAGGGAGCTCCGATAGCCGCGCACAAAGCTGATGAGCTGCTCGGGGGTCTTTTGGGTCCCACGGTTTGGTAATGGCTCCCAACGCGCCGGCATAGTCTGCGGGGATTTGCTCCGGGCTGCCGGTAACGAAGACCACGAGAGCGGCATGGTCATGTGCGAGGTTGGAGGCGGTCTGCGGACCTGTGAGGCCGTCGGGCAGATTGAGGTCGACAAGCGCGAGATCGGGACTTTTGTGTTAGCGAAATCCAACGCCTGCTTGGCGTCCGCGGCGGTTTCGACCACCTCTTGGCTAGGCGCCATCAGGTGCGGCTCAAGATCTATCGCGAGAAACATCTCGTCCTCAACGATCGGAACCTTGAGTGGCGCTCCTGCCCTTGCATCTGTTTTCATGGTAACCCGCGCGCAGTTCCGCTGGTGCAGCACAAGTAACCGTGGAGCGGCCCTTCGGTTCCCCATCGGACCATGCCACCAGTATCGCTAAGGCGACGTCCCCTCAAGGGCCAGCCGGGCGCTCAGGCTGTGGCGATTCAGCACCGACGCATGGCTCCCCCTCCTGTGCAAAGGCAGAATTCTCCAGGTTAACTTCGGCGTTTGCTCAGACGAACGATGACGGCGGGGCAAGGGCGCGACGCGGCCGATGCATCGGCGCGCGATTGCAGCCTCCAAGGACAGCAACACCGGGGGCGACGTCGCGAACGACACCAGCTTGGCGCCGCTGCCCCTTACGCTTTGATCGCGCGCAGGTAATGCTCGGCATGTTGATAATAGTCCTCGGCGGTGACGGGATCGCCGGCGAGGGCTTCAGCCTGGGCCAATGCGAGGTAACGCTCGTAGCGTCCTCTGGCATTCTGATGATCTCGCGCGGCTGTGCGGCCGTTGCGGGACGTCGGGCGAGCCGGTCTCGTCACCGATCGAGCGTGATGTCCGTTCATGATGGTCCTCACCCGAGGATCTCCGCGACGATCTCGCGCAATTCCTCACGGGTCAGGCCGCAGGGCTGCGGCTTCCAGTTCGGGTCGGATTGGCGCTGCGCCGTATTATTCGTAGTTCTGACGTCGCGGCGCGGCTGCGCCGTCGTGGTCTTGAGTTCAGTGGTGTTGTGCATTGCGTCCTTGTCCGCTGGGCGAAGCCGAGCGGTGCTTGTTTTCGGAAGATGTCGAACCGGAGATAGCGAGCGCGTCGCGACAGATGCGCGGCGATCGAACTATGCGAAATGGAGTTGAGGTCGCTCCGCGCTCGATGACGAGCAATGCGGGCTATGGCCAAACCAATCTCGATCGACGTTGGGCAGATAACGGATCAATGTGGCTATTTCGCGTTATGCGAGCCGGCCAGCGCGCTGACTTGAATGCGCCTCTTTTGGGAAGCACGCGAAGAAACCGATTGACCTTTACTCAATCAGTTCCCCGCGGCTTCTCTATTCATTGCGCTGCCGGTTGTCGGCATGGTCCTGAAGCTGCTCGCTTTGCACGCCTTTGCTGTCCAGGCCGCGTTCGCTGGAATGCTGCGCCTTGTCGCGGTTCGACAACACCATATGCTCCTCGAGTTCTTCTGTCGGCACATCTGTGCGGGCTCCGACACCGGCACCTTTGCCGCTCGCACCAGCGCCGATGTGCTTCTTGCTTGCCTTCGCCATTGCCGGCTCCTCTTTCAGCTTTTCTAGGTCTTTTCCTCCGCGGGACCGTGCCGTTGCGACTTGTGGCCGTCCTGTCCGGCACGATTATGCTTGTTGTGATTGCGGCTCTCCTGGTTCAGCCCCGCACGGCTGACCGGGAACTCCGTCGGACGAATATCCTGACGGGGCATGCGAGGGCGACTATGGCCTCCGCTTTCCTTCAGGGCAGCTTCCACCTGCCGACGATCTGGAACATCGGACTTTCGTTCAAGCGTGCGGATGTGCTGCTCATGGGTTTTCCTGCCCGGCATCGTCTGCCTCCCTCTTGAGATATGCGCGTGGACCAATGTGCCCCGCTCGATATCGCGGTCACTTCCGCTCAGGAGTTCGCGCTGACATGCGCGCCGCCGGACATCACGACCCCGGTGAACGCGATGCCGACCGCTTCCGGATTGTCCTTCAGGGCTCCATCAGCAAGCGACACGATCCCGACGAGGCGCTTGTCGCGATTGACGACGGGAAGACGCCGCACCTGGATATCGCCCATGTTCTGGACGACATGATCGATGTCCTCCTCCTCGAAGCAATATCTGACGTCCCTCGTCATGACGTCACGCACGAGGGTCGTGCCATCCTGCCCTTGGGCGACGGCCCGGACGACGATGTCGCGATCGGTGATCGTCCCGACCAGACGGTCGTCGTCGCCGACCGGCAGGAAGCCGATATCGTCGGCCAGCATGCGCTGCGCCACCTCCTGCACCGTCTCATTCGGGCGCGCGATGCGAGCGCCGTGGGTCATCACGTCGGATACTCTCATATCTCGATTTCCTCTCTTCAGAAACTATCGTCGGCCACCTTCTGCGGCGGCCAGAGTGCGCGAATGCCTTCCGGCAATGCGTGGCGCACCTGAGCGATCTCGCCCGGATCGACATGGTGCTGCAGCACGGCAAACACGGCCCGAGCCGCAACTGCCGGATCGACCGGCCTGACATCACCGGGCGAGTCCTGAATGCGTTGCACGAACTCGTCCTGCGAGCGCAGCGCCAGCGGCTGCTGAGCAGTGCTGAGGACATGCCAGGCCAGTTTCCGGTCCGGCCCGATCTTGTCGGTAATTTCGTTCAGCCAGATACGGGTGGTCTGCGCCGAGCGATCGAAAACATCCAAGCCCATCGTGCTCATCGTCTCTCTCCGATGCGGTGGGGTTTCCAGTGGAACAGAGCACGACGGGATCGGTTCCACCGAATGACACGCGAGAGGCGCTGACTGACGTCATCGACGAGCCGGGATACGCTGTCCGGTCGCACACTCGCCGCCGGCCGCCGAGACGCCATCGCCATACGTGGAGGCGCGGGCTCCAGCCCGCACTACCCTTCAGCGGCTCTTGCTGTGTGGTTGTCGTGCCAGCTGGCGCCCGGGCCGCGGATTGCGGTCGCCTCCAAAGAGGGCTTAAGAATAAGGCAAGGCTCCAAGCGCCGAATAGCGCTCGTTCAACTGGTCCAGTGCCGCCATATCGTCTTCGTCGATCTCAAAATCGAAGACATCGATATTCTCCTCCAGATGCCGGGCCGATTGGCCTTGGGCAGGGGCACGATGCCGCGCTGAAGGTTCCAGCGGATCAGTACTTGAGCCGGCGATTTTTGGTATGTCGCGGCGATCGCCACGAGCTTACCGTCGTCGAACCGTTTGGTTCGAGTCAGCGGGCTGTAGGCCTGGATGACGATGTTCTTCGCGGCTTCGATCGCCTGCAGCGCCTTCATGGTTTTCGCCGATGGCGATGGCGAGATCGGCAGCGGAGCGCGGCGGCTTGGCGCAGAACTGCGCGAGCACGACCTGCCCCTGCTGCGCAGCGGCGCGCACCTTGTCCGGCGCGAACAGGTCGACGGCCAGCGCCGCCGTCTGCAGATCGGCGCAGCGGGAGGACAAGCGGTCGCTGACCTGCGCGATCTGGCCGTCCAGCGTTTGGCAGTCGGCAAGCGCCAGCGATTCCAAGGCGACGAGCGCCAGACGATACGGTTCATGTGCTGCTCCGGGGTAAGGAAGCGGCTGGCCCGGCCGCAGCGGGGTTTCAGGAAACATCCATCAAATGACGGATGCCGGCCGCCCGCGCCCTGAGAACAATTTTCTCGCGGCGTTAGGGTTGGCAAAAACGGGCTGGGTCTATTTTTCTCGGCGCGCCGGGCGTCGATGAAGCGTGCGCTTGGGAAACTGAGACTGGCGCGCGAAGAGCAATTCCCGAAGCCGAGGCTTGTCTGGTCCTCGGATCCGATCAGCGCGGAACATGTCGCCGCAGGCCTTGGCGCCGCCGACGAACGGATCGAAAGCAAGCCGAGCGATATCCCACTTGCCGCGTTGAACAATCTTCAGCGTGCCTTGCACCTCGGCACGCGAGAGCACCGTCTTGGGCTCGCCGGGATGGCGTATCGGCGGCAAAGGTCGGCGAGTACAGCCGGTAGCGCCTCCCACTGCGTCCTCGTCATCGGGCCGAACCCGCGTTGAAAGGGCTCTCGATCGCTCCGGCCATACAGCACAGCGATACGCCGACCGAGCCCGTATTGCAGTTCGGCGTGTGCGCGGCATAGCCCGACTTGGCCCCACGGGAATTGTTCAGGCTGATCGGCGGAATTCCACGCACCAGCTTGCCGTCTCCCTCGATCAGAACATGATAATGGCTGCGGTCGATACCTCAGGCGCGATGGGCGCCGGCGTCCAGTGAACGATGATCCTGTCCATTTGAGCCGCCGGCATCCAGTCGGCAGGAACGACCGAAGTCGAAGCAGCAGGTTCTTCGCCCTGCTTCGTCGCCTTCTGCGGCAGCGATGGTCAGCGGCCCGACGACGCCATCCGCCGCAAGCCCGCGCCCGCGCTGAAACGCCTGGATAGCGGCCCTGGTCGCCGGCCCCGGCTTGCCATCCACCACAAGCGAATAGCCGAGCGCGACCAGCGCCCGCTGTACTGCGGTCGTGTCCATAAAGCAGTACTCCGGCGGTTAAGAATGCGGATAAGGAGAGACTTGACCTAAGGTAATATAAGGCGCCAGATGGATCGCCCGAGCCACTTCGCCGTGCCTGGATTGGGCATGAGCCGGCGCTGTCTTGTTGCGTCTCGGCAGCGCTGGCTCAGTTCACAGAGGTCGCAGATAAAAACAGCGTTGTGTGGAGACCTAAGCTGTGCAGAAGAACAAGGAAATCCTGACCGCCTTAGCGTTCGTTTCGACCGCAGCAATCGCCATGACAATGTGGCTCGGACTGATCAGTTATGGCGCGTGGCACTTCCTGTTCGGATAGCCATGGCCCGCATCGGCTTGCGATGCTGATCTCAGGGACAGATCAGACGGGTTGGGAAGAGCCGGTGGCTCGATGCACGGCGGTGACGGTTCCGCACTGGCTAATGACGGCGATCAATCTCGCCGCCATGGCAGCTATCGCGCTGGTGACTCTCTGGCACCCTTAGAGACTGGTCGGATCAGCGGTAGCAGCGGAACAGCCTTCACCGGCGCGGGGTTGTTGGAGCGCTACGCCTTAATGGAGGGCGCTATGCTTGCTCAGGTGACGATCATTGCCGTGCTGCTGATCGCAGGGACGATTGGATTTGTGGTAGCTGCAACCTCATCTGGTTCTCGGAAGCGCTGGCCGCGTTAGTCGAGCGCAAAGGATTCCGAGCCTCGTCTGATTGAGCGGCGCTACGGTTGTCCGCAGGTGCGATTTACTCAAAAGCTGCTGACGGCTGACGAGCGCCATACGCACTTGCTGTGCCTCGTCGCTTTTGATGTGGACCTGCCTGAACCATCCCAGGCGGAGAAGATGGGCGATCCCGCGCGCGTCGTTGCGGTCGGTCTTGTTCCTCATCGCACTCAGGCCGGCCTTCACATGGCGGCATTCGAGGCAGATCGCGGGATACCCGGCCTCGCGCAGCGCGCTGTGAAGCCATGATGATGTTGAGCCCGCTTCCAGACCGACCCGCTTGAAGGGATGGCCGAACCTAGCCAGCAAATCAGCGATGACCGCTGGCTCGGCTTCGATCTTCCGTTCGAGTAGGACGTCGCCCGCGTCGTTGACGATGCAGACGTTCACGTTATCCAGGGACACATCCAGGCCGGCGAAATAGTCCATCACCCTCTCCATGGCAGATGTTGCGAATAAGGCTGCGCGACGCACTCTCGTCCTGGCGCGACCGCCCGCCTACTCCATCTCTGTCGGCTCGGGCTCGACGGCGATGTGCCCGATCACTCGACCTTCTCGAAGAACCGGCAGGGCCGCTTCCGCGAGAGCGATCTGTTGCGCGAGCTGTTCGAGACGACCGCGCAGCGCTGCATCGCGGAGGGGCTGGTCGGCGGCGAAGGCTTTGCGGTCGATGCCAGCCTGATCAAGGCCGATGCCAACAAGCAGCGTTAGCAGCGTTCGGCCGAAGCCTCCGAGCCGGTCGACTGGGACGATCTCGCCCGGACCCGCCGCTCGGTGCGCGAGTATCTCGACACGCTCGACGAGGCCGCCTGGGGCGCGGCCAGCGAGGCCAAGCCGAAGTTCGTCTCCTGCTCCGATCGGGCGGCGCAATGGACGGGTGCCCTGAAGGGCCAGGCCTTCTTCGCCTATGCCACCAACGATCTGATCGACCTCGAGCACGCCGTCATCGTCGATGTCGAGGCCAGCCGTGCCATCCGGCAGGCGGAGGTCGGATCGGCCCGCACCATGCTCGACCGGACGCAAGAGCGCTTCGGCCTGTGGCCGGCCAAGCTCGCCGCCGACGGCGCTTATGGCTCTGCCGAGAACCTCGCCTGGCTGGTGCACGAGCGCGGGATCGAGCCACACATCCCGGTGTGTCGCGTTCGCTAATCCGGCGGAGCGCTAGATCGGCGAAGGCAGTTTTTTGATGTAGTCGATAAAGGCGCGCAGCGGTGTGGGCACGAGGCGCCGCCCCGGGTAATACAGGAACGGTCCGGAGAAGCTCAGCCACCATTCCGGAAGAAGCGGCACGAGGGCCCCTGTCTCCAAATGCGGCCGGACCCAATCCTCGAAAATGGTGACGATGCCAATGCCGGCGATCGCAGCTTCGATCGCGAGATCGGCGACGCCGCCTGGCTGGACGATCAGCACGGCCGGCGGGTCAACGAGCAGCGTCTGGCCGTTGCGCTCGAACTCCCATGGCGCGAGGGCACGCTGGGGAAAGCGGACGCGGATGCAGCTATGCTGCAGCAGGTCGCGCGGCTCGACGGGGGTGCCCCGGCGATCGAGGTAAGCCTTTGAGGCCACCGTAGCGAAGCGCTGGACCCGAGGGCCGATCGGAAGCGCGATCATGTCGGGCTCGAGGCGCTCGTCGTAGCGGATGCCGGCGTCGCAACCCGCAGCCAGCAGGTCGACGAAATCATCCTCGGCAATGACCTCGAGGCGGATATCGGGATAGGCCGCCAGGAAGGGCGGGACGATCGTCGGCAGGACCAAGCGTGCGGCGCTGACGGGAACATTGAGCCGTAACGTGCCGGCAGGCCGCTCCTTGTAGCCGTTGACGACGTCAAGCGCCGCCTCGACTTCGCGCAGGGCCGGCTCCAGCTTGCCGAGCAGGTCTCGCCCCGCATCGGTCAGCGCAACACTGCGGGTGGTACGATTGAACAAGCGGACGCCGAGCCTATCTTCAAGCCGGCGCATCCTCTCGCTGAGCCCGGACGGACTTTCCCCGGTTGCGCGCGAAGCCCCGCGAAATCCGCCGGCGCGCGCGATGGCGACGAACACATCGAGGTCGGTCAGGCTGGGTCGCATTGTTCGTTGATCCGCACAGACTGTTCGGATTGTGCAGGATTATCATCACGCCACAAGCGCCCTATCTCGAGACCGTACGCAATCGAGGAGATCGTCATGACCGCCGACAATCAAACCTTCGTCTTTGGCAGCCGCACGGTGAAGCGGATGGGCTATGGCGCCATGCAACTCGCTGGAAAGGGCGTCTTCGGCCCGCCGCGTGATCGAGACGAAGCCATCGCCGTCCTGCGTGAGGCCATCGCCAGCGGAGTCGACCATATCGATACCAGCGATTTCTACGGGCCCCATGTCACCAACCAGATCATACGTGACGCTCTGCACCCTTACCCGGACGAGCTGGCCCTGGTCACCAAGGTCGGCGCCCGCCGGGGCAGCGACGGGGCCTGGATCACGGCGAGTTCGCCGACGGACCTGGTCGCCGCCGTCCACGACAACCTGCGCAATCTGGGCGTGGACCAGCTGCATGCCGTGAATTTCCGCGCGATGTTCGATGTGCACGGACCCGCGGAAGGAAGCATCGCGCCGCAGGTCGAGGCGCTCGCCAAGCTCAAGCAGCAAGGGCTGCTGCGCCATGTCGGCATCAGCAATGTGACACCGAAACAGGTGGCCGAGGCCCGCGCGGTGGTCGAGGTCGCCTGCGTCCAGAACCAGTACAATCTCGCCCATCGGCATGACGACGCCCTGATCGACGAACTGGCGGGCGCGGGCATCGCCTATGTGCCGTTTTTCCCGCTCGGTGGCTTTTCGCCGCTGCAGTCGACCACCTTGTCGGATGTAGCCGCCACTCTGGGCGTGTCTCCGCTGCAGACCGCCTTGGCCTGGCTGATGCGCCGTTCGCCCAACATCCTACTGATCCCCGGCACCTCGTCGCGCACCCACCTGCGCGAAAACCTCGCTGCGGCCCAAGTCGTTCTCGACGATGCGACGCTGGCTCGCCTGGATTCGATTGGGCGGGCCTCCTGAAGCAGACTCGCGCCGCATCGCGCGGCGGGTAGAAGGGCGCTCGGCCTAAAAGTCCGCTTTCGGGTGCATCGCTAACGTCCAGTGTGAAGGGTTTCGGATGCTGGCCCTGCGAGCGGGTTTGGACTGGGCTGAGGGCCGGCGTCCGAAAGCCTCCAGGGGAGGAAGCCGCGGCCCGGGCCGTGCGCTATGGGGATTTCGCGGCGCGGTCTGGTGGGCGGGATCGTGCGAGGCGCGCGACGGCGGCGCGATGCTCCGACCGAGATGCCCGGAAGCCCCGGGTTTGCTGCACCTGGGAGGGATCCGGGATCGCCGCAGGGTGCATTTCCGCCATCGGGTCGAACAGGATTGCCCGCTCTCTGGCTGAGATCGGCAGCGCTTCATCATCGTCTCGCCCCGTCGCCATCGTCATGATGTGTCGATCCTGACGGTGAAGATGGCGACCGAACCCAAGAAACTCGGCGATCTGTTCCTCGATACCCTGAAGGACATCTACTACGCTGAAAAGCAAATCCTGAAGGCCCTGCCGAAGATGGCACGTGCCGCCACATCCCCCGAGGTGAAGAAGGCGTTCGAAACCCATCGCGATGAAACCGAGACCCATGTCGAGCGGCTCGCCGAGGTCTTCGAGATCCTCGGCAAGGCACCTCGAGGCAAAACCTGCGACGCCATTCTCGGCATCATCGACGAGGGCAAGAGCATCATCGAGGAATTCGAGGGCAGTCCTGCGATCGATGCGGGCCTGGTCGCCGCCGCCCAGGCCGTCGAGCATTACGAGATCGCCCGCTACGGCGCCTCAAGACCTGGGCCGCGCAACTGGGCCTGAAAGATGCGGTAACGCTGCTCGATCAGACGCTGAGTGAGGAAACCAAGACTGATCAGCTTCTCTCCAAGGTCGCCATCTCTTCGGCGAACAGGAAGGCCGCGTGATGCCGCCAGCTTGAGGCGGACCGCCCCAAGCGCGTGAGCTCCGGGGTTACGAGATCAAGATGAGAGAGACGTTCGAAATTCACGGCCGCAGCAGCGATTGGACGCTGATGGGCGGCACGTCCGGAACCCACCTCCGCGGACCGGCGGAGGGGCTGATCGAGGACGCTGTCGAGCAGTGGCAGATGTCCGAAGGAGAACCCATGCGCATAACGACAACCGAAGCCTATGCCGAAGCGACCGCGCGGATCCAAAGCCTATCCGACGCACCCGAGGGCAGCGAGCAAGCTGTTGAGCTCGCGGAACTGGTTGCGGCGGTACGGCATTGGAAAGCTGCGCAAGTCTTCCTTGGGCGTTGGCGATGCATCGGCGCCCCGGGAACACCCATACGGCGCAACGCGCGGGCCAGGCCGGTGCCGAGGACGAGCATAGGGCGGGGCCCAATCCAAGGTCTGCCAACCCGACGGGACCGCATCCCCTTCCGAAGAGAGCGATACGGAGAGGCCAGCAGAAACGTCCCAAGATGCCCCGCCGGCCGACAGACCCAGCGGAACGGTCAGAATGGTTGGCGGCAACTGATCCTATCGGGTCTGGACCTTCAGAGGAACGCAATGGCTGCCCACGGGCTGGTACATGGCGAGCTCGGCCCCAACTGCATTCACCTATGCGTCGACATGCAGCGGCTCTTCGGCCTCGGTTACCCCCTGGGCCTTTCCCTGGCTCGAGAAAGTTCTGCCGGCCGGAGGAACTGTGCGGATCGCATCCGGAACGGGTCCTTTTCACGCGCATCGTGCCAGTCGAGCGCGAGGGCGATGGACGCGGCACCTGGCAGCGTTATTACAGAAGATGGCCGGAGGTCACCCTGGAGAGGGCGGGCGCGGATGCCGTCCGCCTCATGCCTTCGCTTGAGAGGTTCGTGCCGCCCGCCCAGGTGCTCGACAAGCGGGTCTACTCCCCCTGGACCGAAGGCGACATGGATCGCTTCGTCGCGGCCCGCGAAATCGATACGGTCATCGTTACCGGCGGCGGGACCGATGTCTGCGTTCTCGCAACGGTGCTCAGAGCCGTGGATCGCGGCTTGCGGGTGGTGCTCGTGACGGATGCCCTGTGCAGTTCATCCGACGCCACGCACGATGGATTGATGGAGCTTTACCTTTCCCGCTTCAGCCAGCAGATCGAGGCCGCGACCACGGAGGAGGTCCTGGCTCATTGGCGATAACGGGCGAAGCTTGGGCGGGCCCTCCTCCTATCACGAGGTCCCCAAACGGAACTGCCGTAGCGGCCGCAGTTCCTGTTCCAGCGGCAGACGTCGGATCGCCGTTGTCCGCCGGCGGCCCAACTTCACGACGGGTCGAACAAACTCCCCTCAGCTTCGTTCACGCTCCATCCAGGTGAATGACATGAAGCATTTGCGACTTTCAGCTCTCGATCTCGATCGCCGGGTAGCCAGGCTCATCGCGCGCAACAGATCCCGACGGTTCGAAAGACCGTTGCAATGGCTGACCCTCGGAGCCGATGAGCGCCTGCTTCTTCCGGCCGTATCGCTCTGTTGGCTGCTCTCGCGCGGCGGCGGAAAACTCCGGACCAGCCAAGCCAACCACATTTTCCTGACAATGGTGACGACGGCGATCCTGCCTCATCTCCTGAAGGGGGTCGTCGATCAGGAGCGACCGGATCGCTGCGAAATCCATGGGAATCGCCACGGCATTCCGCGCTCCGGACAAGCATTCGACGCGTTTCCGTCGGGACATGCGGTCCACATGGGAGCCCTCGCTTCCGCCCTCTCCCGGCTGGCCCCGCGTCACGGGGTTCTGATCTGGGGCTTGACGACGTCCCTCGCGATGACCCGGGTCGTCCTGCTTGCTCATTGGCTCAGTGACGTCGTGGTTGGTGAAACCCTCGGAATCGCGATCGAGAACCTGCTGCACGCCATCGATCGATCGCCGGAGGCTTAGGCCGCATGGCGCTCGCAGATCGCACGAAGACGGCCCTCGATGAATCCCGCATGCTGATGCTGGGCGCGCAGATCCTCTTGGGCTTCCAGTTCCAGGCGCCCTTCCAGGACGGCTTCGCGACCATTTCGAGCGCCGAGAAGACGACCGAGCTCGCCGTTCTCGGCTTGATCATACTCGTGGTCGGGTTGCTCATCGCTCCAAGCGCCCATCATCGAATTGCCGAAGACGGCGGAGCCAGTCACCACTTCATCCGTTTTCTCACCCGTGTGTCCCTATCCACGCTGCCGATCTTTGCCATCGCGATCGGTTTCGATTTGGGCATCGCGGGAATGCGGATCGGCGGCCTTGTCGTCGGGGTCGCCGGCGCTTTCCTGGGCGCCGTGCTGCCACTGGCAATCTGGTTCGGGCCCCTGCTGTTTCACCGTCCGCACGAGGATGAAGACATGTCGACCTCCGACAAGAAAACCCCTCTCGACGCCAAGATCGACTATGTCTTGACGGAAGCTCGCGTCGTCCTCCCGGGAGCGCAGGCGCTCCTGGGATTTCAGCTCGCGATCGTTCTTACCAACGGATTCCAGCAGTTGTCGTCAAACCTGAAGATGACGCACGGTGCCGCCCTGGCCTTGATTGCGCTCTCTACGGCTCTCCTCATAGCGCCCGCCGCATATCACCGCCTCGTATATGCCGGTCGCAACGAGCCGGAATTTCATCGTCTGGCGAGCCGCCTGCTCCTGATCGCAACCGTCTTTCTTGCGCTGGGCCTCGCCACCGACACCTATCTCGTCGTTTCCAAGATCGTCGACGATGCGCGGCTGGCTCTCTGGAGCGCAGTGGCGGTGGCCCTGGTCCTACTCGGTCTCTGGCACATCTGGCCTTGGTGGCGTCGCGCAGTGGCCTGAGTCGCGTCCCGGGGCTGTGGCAGACGAATTGCTGAAGGGCGGATCGACGGCGAGTGATTGTTCGGTTTCGCGACGTTTAACTGGAAGAGTCCCGCATGCAAGTTCTGACGCTGTGCCGGTTCGGATCTGATTGGGTGTTTCGCGACGTGACCGGTGAAATTTATGGGCGTTCCGCCGATATTCGTGACACGTACGATGCCGCCCAGCGCATGGCGCGACGGACCGGAGCGCTCGTTGAATTGTCGACCGAGGCTGAAATCCACTACAGGGCGGCTATGGCGAGCCTGTCGGTTGACAACGAAGCTTCACCACCTCCTGAATCCCGGCACGGTTTTCGCGCGGCATTCGCGCGTCTGCGGGCAAGGCGCCGGAGAAAATGAAACCGACCGTTGAAGCCTATACCGTCGCGTTGCCGTGGTACGAGCGGGAGGATTATCGATGCCTCTGGGATCTCGCCCACGATAGAAGCGAAATGCCCGCCGACTAGGAGGTGTAGCACGCGGCTGCGCTCGGCGTCATCAATGCCTGGCTGGCGCGCGGACGGGCACTGCAAATCGTGACGATCACGCCGGATGAGTTTCTTGCGTGGTTGCAGGCCGAAGGAGTCCCCCAACACGGCGGCGACGCGGCTGAGATACGTGGAGACGAAGGCTCGGGACGCCGGAAGCGAGACCGGGGGCTTGGGCCTCGCCGCTGATCCGGGAGCGGTTTCGACATCGAAGGACAGGCTCGTCGCAGATCCCTCCGACTCGAGCGACGGCACCGAATCCTGATGCCGCGAAACCACGCATGGTGGCGGTGCCAGACAATAGCGGCTTTGCCCCTGTCTCCTGATGCAGGTTCAGCTCCGCTCGATCAGCGCGGAAGTGGATCCGCGATGGGGCGTTCGCCACAATCGGCCACCAACGCCGCGATCGTGGCCCGGTATTCCGACCAGGTCGCCAGCGGCCGCATGCACCCGCTACAGCGCACCTCACTGTTGGGCATGAGGTCAAGGGGAATGCGCACGCTTGCCGACCCGCACACCTCGCACTCGAATCCTTCCAGACGCATCTTCCAACTCCCGAGTTCTCTCCAGCCCCCGCAACCGCCGCGAACGGATCCCGGAACGATCGATCGAAGGATCGGTTCCCGTGAGTGCAAGGCATTGCTCATTTCGGCCTGCCGCTGTGCTTCTTGTCTTTTTCTTCAGCCGCTGCCTCCGAGGTCGACATTTCGCGAAGTTCTGCGGAGGTATGCTTCTCCGCGAGGTCTCGCGCCTGCCCGCCTAAAGAGACACCTTTGCACTGCCGCACCTTCCGCCGACGCTTGGCTGACGAGGCGCCCCCCACAAAACAAGGTAGTGCCTGGGAGGTTCGGCACAGGAACCGTTCTGTGCGTTAGCGCACATCAGGAATGCCAGTACGATAAGCGCGGCCGGCATTCCAAGCGGGCTTAAGGCGCTAAGCACTTGTGCAGGCGTACAATTCAGAACGGTTCGAACATATTCGATCCGAAGACGTTGCACGCAGACCACTGCGGAGGTCTGTCATGAATGCGAAGCGCGAACGAAGCCGTTCGGTCTGGATGGATGTCGAGGTAGCGCCCAAGGCTGAGCCTCTTCGATCGGACCATTCCGCCGATGTCGCCATTGTCGGCTCCGGAATCGCGGGCCTGTCCATTGCCTACGAGCTGGCGGAGCGCGGCCTGTCCGTCGTCGTTCTCGATCGAGGCGAAATCGCCGGCGGCATGACGGCGCGCACCACGGCTCACCTGGCTCCCATCTGCGACGACTCCCTCGCCGAATTGCTATCGATGCGCGGCCAGGAGCTGGCGCGGGGCTTCCAGGCCAGCCAGAGCGCGGCCGTCGATCGCATCGAGGCCATCCAGGAAGAACTCGGAATCGACTGCGAGTTCAGGCGACTCGACGGGATCCTTTTTCTCGATCCCGAAAGCGAGGAGAGCGTCCTCGACGACGAGGTTTCAGCGGCAGAAGAAATCGGCGTCACCGTCGAGCGCGGAAAGGGCTTGCCCCTGCGCACGCTGGAGGACCGTCCATTCCTGCGGTATCCGGATCAGGCGACCTTCCACCCCTTGAAGTATCTACGGGGCGTGGCCAAGGCGCTGAGCGCGAAGGGCGCGCGTCTCCATCCCGACACTCCGGTCGTCGGGGTAAACGAGAAGGACGGCCGGGTCGAGCTGAAGCTGGAGTCGGGCCACACCGTCACGGCCGGCCATGCCGTGATCGCGACCAACTCACCGATCCATGACCTCGTCGCCCTGCACACGAAGCAGGCGCCCTACCGGACCTATGCCATGGGATTCGAGATCGAGACCGGAAAGCTCGACGACGCCCTCTACTGGGACACCCAGGATCCCTATCACTACGTCCGCCTCACGTCCGGCGAGGATGGCAAGGACATCGTGATCGTTGGTGGCGAGGATCACAAGACGGGCGAGGCGGATGACGCCGATGCACGTTTCGCCGCTCTCACCTCCTGGGCCAAGACCCTCATCCCGGATCTCGGTCCCGAGCGCTATCGCTGGTCTGGCCAGGTCATGGACACGCTCGATTATTGCGGCTTCATCGGACGGGAGGCGGGAAGCAAACGCGTGCTCGTTTCCACGGGCGATTCCGGGCAAGGCATCACTCACGGCGTCGTTGCCAGTCTCCTTATCCCGGACCTGATCCTGGGTCGGGAGAATGAGTTCGCCGCGGTCTACGATCCCGACCGCAAACCCATCAAGGCCGCGTCGACCTATGTGAGCGAGAACATCACAGCGGTGAAGAACTTCGCCGAATATCTCGCCCCGGGAGAGTTGTCCTCCATCGATGAGCTTAAGCCCGGACAAGGCGCGATCGTCAGGCGCGGAATCAGCAAGATCGCGGCCTACCGGACCGAGAAGGGCGAGGTCATCGAGAAGTCGGCGGCATGCACGCATCTCGGCTGCCACCTTCACTGGAACTCGTTCGAGGAATGCTGGGACTGCCCCTGTCACGGATCGCATTTCGCGCCGGACGGCAGCGTCCTGAACGCCCCGGCGATCGGACCTCTCGCGGACGTCGAGGCATCGTCATGATCCATCATGTCTCGCTCGGCACCAATGACGTCGCCCGGAGCAGGAAGTTTTATGACGCCGTGCTCGGGGTACTCGGACTGGGCCTACTCAAGGCGTCGCAGGACTCCGCGGATTATGGCGTGTCCACCGTCCTCTTCAGCTTGGAGACGCCCGTCAACGGCAAGCCCGCTTCCGCGGGGAACGGAGTCCATATCGCTTTCGAAGCCGGCGGCCGAAGCAAGGTCGACGAGTTTCATCGCGTCGCTCTGTTGCACGGCGGGTCGGACGCGGGCGCGCCGGGCCTGCGGCCGGAATACGACCCCAACTATTACGGCGCCTTCGTCCTCGACCCGGACGGGAACAAGATCGAGGCGGTCACGCATCACGGGAAATGAGAAAGGGAAAGCGCGGATGCTTGAGACCCTCGCCAGGGCCGCTCTGTCCGGCACGGCCGTGAGCCTTGCCTCGACAATCGCCCTCGCCCTTGCCGCAAAGGCCGAGGGACGACATCCGGTACGCCCGACCAATGCGACGGGACACTGGGTCCGAGGCGACGAGGCGGCAGCATCGCGAGCCTTTGATGCGAAGCACACCTTGTTAGGTTTCGCGACCCATGAGGGCGCCTCGATTTTCTGGGCGGCAATCTTCCAGGCGCTTCGCAAGCTCGGCCCGAACCGCCCGGCATCGGTGGATGCCATCGGGGTGTCGGCCTTGGCGGCCTTCGTCGATTATCTCGTCGTCCCGAAGAGACTGACCCCGGGTTGGGAGAAGGTGGTCACCCCGCCATCCATCGGCCTCGCGTATGGCGTCATGGCGCTCGCACTTTGGGCTACGTCATCGCCATCGGGGAAACTCGAGCGATGAGGCCCGCCCTTTCGGATGCCGTTTTGGGGGCGCTGTCGGGTTTCGTCGCCACCTTCCCGATGACCGCGACGATGTCGCGACTGCATCGGAGATTGCGGCGCTCCGAGCGATATCCGTTACCCCCCGGGGAGCTCTCCGAGGATTTGCCATCGCTCGGCGTGGACACCGGCACCGCATCGCTGGTCCACCATTTCCTCTATGGCGCGGCAGCCGGGACCCTCTTCGGTGCATTCAGCCCGGGAAGGGGCTTGGCGTCCGGATCGGCCTATGGGGTTGTTGTTTGGGCCGCGAGCTATCTCGGCTGGATCCCCGCATCGCGGCGCCTTAAGCCCGCGACGCGGCACCCTGCGCAGCGCAACAGCCTGATGTTGGCGGCACATCTGGTCTGGGGCGGTGCCTTGGCGATCGGTCTTCGGGAGCTGGACCGTTCACGCACCGCAAGCTTTTCCTTGTCGACCAGTTCCGAGCCGCGCCTGAAAGATCGTCCCGGGAGATCCCCATGAACACCGCCAACCTCCAGCTCGAAGGTTTGCTCCTGGCGGTTGCGGCCCTATTCGCCGAGCTGAAGCAAAAAGGAGCGCTCGACGCCAATGAGATCGAGGCAGCCCTCGATCGGGCAGCTCAGGGCGCGTCGGATTGCACGACGGAACTCTCGGAGGCCAATGCTGAAGCGGTCCGCTTTCCCATTCGCTTTCTGAGAGAGGCTTTTCGACAAACGGAAGGAAGGCTGGACTATAGAAGTCTCGCCTCGGCGGTCGGCCGAGCCCGGGACGCGGGCCCCGCACGGTAGGGTCAGCCGAGGAGAGCGATCTGCGGTCGGGCTATCATGAGCCATAGGATGGCGAGGATCGCGCCGAAGGCCGGAAAGCCGAAGACGAACCAAGTCCAGAAGAGCACGCGATACTGAGGCGGCAGGGGTGCATTCGCGCGCTCGGCAGCCTCCGCGAGATCGCGCATCTTCATCTGCATGACGACGACCGGCAGCCAGAAAATGCCGATGACGATGTAGAGGATGATCGACAGCACGATCCATCCCTCGGTCAGGTCATAGCCCGCCTCCCGGGCCAGGAGCACGCCCGTGACGGGTTGGGCGATGACCGCGCTGGCCGTAAAGACGAAATCCGCGATTACGACAATCCGTGCGACGCCCGCGATCTTGCTGACATGGCCGGTGGAGTGCGCCATCACCATGAAGAAGGCGATCCCGGCGCCGGTTCCGATCAGCACGATCGCACCCAGGAGATGCAGGTATTTGAGGACCAGATACATCATCAGCGGTCCCTCAACGTTGCCAGGCCGACCAGCATGAGCGCGATGACCGGCGCGATCTTGAGCAGTGAGGCGAGCGGATCGAACCATAGCCATGGCGTCACGATCGACCCGGCGAGCGCATAGGCCGCCGAAACGGCAATTCCGGCGAGCAGCGCCAGGTGGGTCGTCCTGCGGATGGCCATTCCAACGCCGACCGCCAGGTCTGCCGCCCCACCCGCCATGATGACGAAGTTCGCCCACGGGTCGGTAACTCCGCCCTGCTTCATCAAGCCCAGACCCGCGGAAAAGCCGGGACCGACCGAGGCCAGCCCGGATCCGATCCAGAATAGGACGAGGCTGCTGATCACGACCGGTTTCAGGAGATATAGGGTCGCGAACCACCGGTCCTGCACGGAGGCAGGTCGGGCCTCGAGGATCTGCGAAATCCGCCTGGGCTCGATGCCGGTGACGAGCTTCCACTCGGTATCGTCGCCGACGGCTCCCCGAGCGATCTCCGCCCTCGCCGTACTGCGAACCGGTGGACGCCATCCAAGCCTTCCGGTCATGTCCCCCAAGCCATAGGCGATGCTGGCCAACCAACGTGGCAGGGCGAACTCAACAGCCGGAGCCAATCCGAGCCATCTGCGATAGAGCCCGACCAAATCAGAGAATTCGAAGTATTCCGGTCCGGCCAGCTCGACCGCGACACGCGTCCGGGCTTCCTGGTGGAGGAAGTGTTCGACGGTCGCGACGACATCCTCGAGCGCCACCGGGCGCAGCGGTCCCGTACCTGGCATGACCGGCAGAACTGGCAGGCTCGAAAGCCCCCTGATGAGTGCACTTGCTCCGTACACCGGTGCGCCCAATACGACCGAGGGACGAAGGATCACCCAATCGAGAGAGCTGCCGGAAAGGATCTCATCGCCTGCGTATTTCGTGGTTGAGAACTTCGTCGGCGTCGCCCGGTCGATGCCCATCGCCGAAAAATGGATGAAGCGCCTCACTCCTGCGGCCTGGCACCCGGCGATCAGTTCGCTCAACCCGGACCGATGGGTCCCGTCGAGGTCGTCGGATGGACCGTCCTGAAGCGCCCCCGCACAATTCACGACGGCTGTAACGTCTTCGAGCAGAACCGCCCATTCGACCCGACTGGTGCGCCCGACTTCGGCCGCCTTCCAAACGACACCGGATTGGCTCAGCGCGTTTCCCTCGACATGCCGCGCTACCTTGACCAGATGGAAACCGCGCGACGCCAACGAAGCGGCGATGCTCGTTCCGATCAGCCCGGTCGCCCCAATGATCGCAATGCGCTCCAAGGTGCTCTCCGCTGCACGGGGAAAACGGGTGATCGGCCTATCGACGCCGGACCGAATAGGCCCCGGGCTTCCTGCCTGCCTCTGAAAATTTGCTGCGAACGGGAGGAGCGCGGCGCAGCATGACAAGCGTTGCCATGGCGGCAACCGCACCGGCCAATGCGCCGCCGATGGCGGTGGCCATCAACCTCTTCGACCGAACGAGGCGCTTCGTGGTCGGCGACCGATCCAGCGAATCTTGCAGGCGACCGATGATCGGCTCGGACGGCGTTCTCGAGATGAGATAGCCCGCCAGGACTGGCGCGACGGCTCCCAGAAAGAGGCCCGCGGCGACAGTCAGGCTAGCTGCGACTCCGCCCCATCGGAACATCAGGAAGGTGTAGAGCGCGTCCAGCGCGTACCCCGCCGCGAATAGCACGAGAAGGCCGCCGGCGGACCACAGGCCATAGATGACGAGACGGCGACGAAGCGCCGCCTTGGCCGTCTCGACGAGATGGGCCACCAGCCTTCCCACCACCTATCTCGCTGCCCAGAATCCGACGACCACGCCGATGGCGGCAGCCCAGGCCAAGGCTCGCATCGGCTGTGCCCTCACCTCTTCGATGACCAGTCTCTGCAACTTGCTGACCCCCTCGCCCGCTACCTCGGTCATTCGATCGGTGTCGATGCCCACGGACTTCAGATTGGATGCAATTTCGCTTCCGGCTTCCCGGCCCTCGGAAACCATTTCAGCGGCCCGCTTCGTGGCGCGATCACCATCGTCCTCACCTGCCATAGTACCCTCCTGTCAAAGGAATATCGCAGGTTCCAACGGTCGCTGACGCGGAAGAGTTCCGCGCCTTTCATCTGCTGGCTATTGATGATCGGAACGGCTCCCATCGTCGCGAGCGGAACCCTCGCCCCTGGGCCCGAACTTATTGTCGGCGGCGTCAGCCCCGCGCAGGCCGATGGGTTGAGGCGGCCGCTTCGTGGTATCGCGCAGCGTCTGGCGCTCGGCCCCGGAATTCAGCTCCGCCCCAACGAGAATGATCGTCGCGGACAGCCACATCCACATCAGCAGCGCAATGACGGCGCCGAGCGCGCCGTAGGTTTTGTTATAGTCCTCGAAACTGGCGACGTACCAGGAGAACAGTACCGAGCCCAGCAACCAGGCAACCCGCGTATTGGGCTAGCTTGAGAATGACCTCAAGGATTGGTCTCCAATCCTCCCGGGCCAAAATCATTTTGGAACGATATGGACGCGCTCTTTGGACCACCGCATGACACAGCGCTCCCCCCGGGCGAGCGCTGGCATGTCGAGACCCGGCACGCGGGCGCGCAGTTCCTGACCGGCGCTCTTGCCGATGACTAGGAAGCTGTCGCCGTAATTGACGATCTCGTCGACGGTGAAGCAGATGTCTTCGGGAGACCGCTCTTCCTTGGAAAGGCGAATGGTCTCCGGCCGCAGGAGCACGTCGACTGGAGTCCCCGGGGTAAGATCGCCACGTCCGACCGCGATCGAGCCGAAACCCGGTAGATCGACACTCCCGCCACGGCCGATGACGCCCTCGATCAGGTTGCTGTCGCCGATGAAGGAGGCGACGAAGCGCGTCTGCGGCCTGGCGTAGACCTCCGCCGGGCTGCCGATCTGCTCGATCCGCCCGCGATTGAACACCGCGATGCGGTCCGACATCGCCATCGCCTCGCCCTGGTCGTGCGTGACATAAACCATGGTCACGCCCAGCTCGCGGTGGATCCGCTTGAGTTCGATCTGCATCTGCTCGCGCAGCGCCTTGTCGAGCGCGCCGAGCGGCTCGTCGAGCAGCACGACATCGGGCTCGAAGACGAGTGCGCGCGCCAGCGCGACGCGCTGCTGCTGCCCGCCGGAGAGCTCGGCCGGCTTGCGGCCGGAGAAATCGGCGAGACCGACCATGGCGAGCGCATCGGCGATGCGCTTGGCGGCCTGCGCCTTCGGCACCTGCCGCATCCGCAGGGGGAAGCCGACATTGTCGGCGACGCTCATATGCGGAAACAGTGCGTAGTTCTGGAAGACCATGCCGATGTTGCGGTCATAGGGCTCGACGCTGTCGATCTTGCGCCCGCCGATCGCGATCTCGCCGCTGCTCGGCTTGGAAAAGCCGGCGATCATCATCAGCGTTGTCGTCTTGCCGGAGCCGGACGGACCGAGGAAGGAGACAAACTCGCCGGGCTCGATCTCGAGATCGATGCTGTCGACGGCGTTCTGGCCAGCCAGGTAGCTCTTCGACAGGCCACGCAAGGAAAGGGCTCGGGCGTTCTTCATGGTCTGTCCTAGGCTTTCGCGCGGGCAGGCTGCGGCTTGACGAGGCGCGCGGCCCAGCGCGCGCCGATGACGACGAGAACGGCGGCAAGCAGCAGCGAGGAGGCGGCGGAGATGGCTGGGTCCGCCTCCATCTGGAAGCTGTTGAACATCTGCCGCGGCAAGGTCGCGCTGTCGCGGCCCGAGATGAAGATCGCGATTACGGTCTCGTCGAAGGAGTGGATGAAGGCGAACAAGGCCGCGACCATGAAGGCCGGGCGCAGGATCGGGAAGGTCACCAGCCGGAAGGTGGTGAGAGGGCGTGCGCCGAGGCCGGCCGCGGCATTCTCGACCCGACGGTCGAAATTGGCGAGCGCCGAGGTCAGGGTCAGCACCACCACGGGGATGGTCAAGCAGGTATGGGCAAGGATGACGCCGGTCATGCTCTGCACCAGCCCGAGCGAGCCGAAATAGCTATAGTAGCCCAGCGCCATCACAATATGCGGCACGATCAGCGGCGACAGCACCAACATGCGGAAGGCGGAGCGGAACCGGAAGCGATGCCGCATCAGGGCGAAGGATGCGGGCGCCCCGAAGAGCATGGCCAGCGCCATCGTCCCGAAGCCGATCGCGAAGCTGTTGAACAGCGGCCCGGTCCAGTTCGGGTCGGAGAAGAAGCGCCGGTAATAGCCGAGCCAGAAGCCCGGCGGCGGGAATTCGAGCGAAGGCGCCGTGCTGAACGACATCGGCACGACGATGAACATCGGCCCCGCGAGGAGGATCGCGACAAGAACCGCCAGGGTGATCGTGGAGCGGGACATGCTACCTCCACATCCTGTCGAGACCGAAAAAGCGGTCATAGATTGCAAACAGCGCGAGCGCGGCGGCGAGTAGGATCATCGAGGTCGCGGAGGCCGCGCCGAAATCGAGCAACTGCTCGATCTCTTGGCCGATTCGCCCGGCGATCATCTTGTCCTGCGGGCTGCCGATCAGGGTCGGCGTCACGTAGAAGCCGAGGCAGGTGATGAAGACGAGCGTCGCGCCGTTGACCACGCCCGGCAGGCTCTGCGGGAAATAGACCGTGAGGAAGGCCCGCAGGGGCCGGGCGCCAAGGCTCGCGGCGGCGCGCATATAGCTCTCGTCGATCCGCTTCATCACGGCATAGAGCGCGAGCACCATGAAGGGCACGAGCATGTGCGCCATCGCGAAAGTTGCAGCGAAGGTGGTGAAGAGCAGGCGCGGGGGCGGGCTGACGCCGAGCGCAGTCAGCAGCCCGACGACCGGCCCCTTCGCCCCCAGGATCACCATCCAGGCATAGGTCCTGACCAGGAAGCTGGTCCAGAAGCTCAGCGCGACCACGCCGAGCAGTAAGCCGCCGACGGCGCCGCCGCGCCGGGCCGCGACATAGGCGATCGGATAGGCGAAGACGAGGCTCGCAAGCGTGACGACGAAGGCGGTCTGGAAGGTCCGCGCCAGCACGGCGAGGTCGTAGCGCGAACCGAAGAAGGTCGCGTAGTTGCCGAAGCCGAATTCCGGGTCGCTGACGCTCATCCAGACGACGAGGCCGAGCGGGATGAGGAAGAAGGCGGTGAGAAATAGCGCCGCCGGCACATAGAGGATGAAGGGCGGGCGCAAGAGGGTCACCAGACGCGCCCGCGCAGGAAGCGCGGGCGCCTCGGCCGCGAGCGCGGGGCGCGTCAGCTCGACAGCCATTGTTCGAAACGCTTCGCCATGACGTCGAATTGGGGGCCGAGCTTCTCCGCGTTCAGCACGACGGCCTTGGCCAGGTTCTCCGGCGAGGTCGGCATCCGCGCGACCACCTCCGGCGGCAGGCTCTTGAACGAGGCCGGGTTCATCGGGCCGTAATTGTTGCGTTGGGCGAACTGCGCCAGCCGCTCCGGCTGCACGGCGAACTCGATGAAGCGCCAGGCATTGCGCGTCCGTGGCGTGCCGCGCGCCACGACCCAGGCCGCGACATCGATCACCGCCTGATCGTAGCTCAGCGCGATCGGCACCTTCTGATCGATCAGCTGCTGGGCGCTGGTGTTCCACATGCCGATCAATTCGATCTCGCCATCGCGCAGCAATTGCTGGGATTGCGGGCTCTGGCTCCACCAGACGCGGACATCCTTCTTGATCCGGTCGAGGGATTTGAAGGCGCGGTCGAGGTCGTAGGGGAAGAGACCGGTCGGTGCGACGCCATCCGCCATCAGCGCGAAGGCGAGCACGCGGGCGGAATAGTTCTGCAGGCAGCGCGAGCCCGGGAACTTCGCCGTATCCCAGAACTCGGCCCAGTTCTTCGGGCCGCCCGCGGGAAACTTGTCCTTCCGGTAGGCGATGACATTGGCGAAGGCGTGGGAATTGACGCCGTTGAGGGTCACGGCGCCGGGCCAGAGCGAGGCGGCCGGGATTTTGCTCTCGTCATATTTGTCGAGCAGATTGGCGTGGTTGGCGCGGGCAAGCTCGGAGACGCCGAGCGTCGTGACGTCGAATTCGTAGACGCCGGTGCGGACCTGCGCCGCGAGCTTGGCGAAGGAGACCGGCGCGATCGTCTTGATCTCGATCCCCGTCGCCTGGGTGAAGGGATCGAAGAGCACGGCGCGCGCCGCCTCTTCCCAGGGGCCGCCCCAGGTGTTGACGTAGATCGCATCGGCCGCGCGGGCGCGACGGATGAAGGGCATCGACAGGCTGCCCGCGCCGGCGGCGACGAGCAGTTTCCGTCGTGAGAGCCGCAAGCTCGAAGCGTCGTCGCCGGTCATGGTTCTCTCCTCTCAGCCGAACACAGCGCGATAGACGCGCAGCCAATTCCCGGAGGTGATCTTCTCCACTTCTTCCGGGTTGAACCCCTGTTTCGCCAGCGCCGGCGCGACCGCAGCCAGGCCACTGATCTTCTTGAGCCAGGCCGGCTTCTCGCTCGGGGCCGTATTGGTAGCCGAGCCCGCGCCATACTGGGCCGTCCGCGTCCAGCGCCCCTGGCGCATCCAGTCGAGATAGGTCTGGCTGGTGTGATGGCTGAAATCAGTGCCGAGGCCGACATGGTCGATGCCGGCGATGTCGACGGTGCGCGCCACCATCTCGGCCCAGGCATCGACGCGGTCGCAGGCCTCGACCGGGGTGATGTTGCGATAGGCGGCGCAGCCGATGATGCCGCCCTTGGCAGCCAGTGCCTTGATGACCTCGTCGCTCTTGTTGCGCTTGTGCGGGAACACGGAGGACGGGTTGGCATGGGTGATCGCGATCGGCTTTTGCGACCATTCGATCGCGTCGAGCGTCGTTCTGTCACCGACATGCGAGCAATCGACCAGCATGCCGCATCGGTCCATCTCGCGCACGACCTCCCGCCCGAAGCGGGACAGGCCGGGGTCGACAGCTTCGTAGCAGCTCGAGCCGACATCGTTCTGGTTGTTGTAGGTGAGCTGCAGGACGCGGACGCCGAGATCGGCGAAGAGCTCGACATAGCGGATGCGCCCGTCGAGCAGGTTGGTGTTCTGGTAGCCGAGCAGCAGCGCGGTCTTGCCGTCCCGGTCGGCGGCGAGGATATCGTCGGTCTTCAGCGCGATGGTGACGAGGTCGCTATTGGCGCGCGCCATGTCGCGCCATTTGCCGATCGCGTCGAAGGATTCGATTGCGCCCTCCCAGAATCCGAGCGTCGGCGTGACGCAGGTGAAGCCGCCGGCCTTGAGCTCCTCGAACACGTCGCGGCCGTAGAAGCCGCATTGCAAGCCGTCGACCAGCATCGGTTTGAACCTTTACAGGATGGAGGTGGGGCGCAGCCGTATGGGATCGGCGGCGAGCATGGAGAGGTCGGTTTCGTCCTCGTCGTTGCGACCGACGATGCGGCCATCGGCCTCGACACGGATGGTGCCGGCATGGCGGCGGCTCTCGAAAGAGTCGGGAGCAAGCGCCGCATGCGAGGCGTGGTAGAGCGGCCACCACAAGCCTGCCGCGACCGTGCAGCCTTCGCGCCGGACGTGGTTGAGCAGGCCTTCGGTTCGCGCCAGGCGGGGTCGGACTTCCAGGAGTACGCCGCCCGCTACCTCGGAGCAGATCGCCGTGAGGCCATGCTTTTCGGCGAGCCCGGCGACCACACCGAACTCGCACGGGCTCACCGCGCCGCACACCAGAACCTCGCCGCGCCCCGTGAGGCGGAACCGCTCGACGGCGAGATCGAGTAAGGCTTCGGCGACGAGCCAGGGATGCTGGCCGGCAACATCGACTTGCAGAACGCCGTCCTCGCCTTCTCTCAATGTGGCGGGCTTGACAGGCGAAGCGGCCAGCGCAGCGATTTCGGCCGAGAGCTTCTCAAAGCCTGCGACGGGCAGGATCGCGGACACCACCGCCGCATCGCGGACGGCGAAGAGAAGCCCCGGAGCGACACCGTTCGCCTGGACCAAGCGTTCGATGATCAGGCGTATCTCGCGCAGGGTGAGGCGCAGCTCCGTCATGAGCGGGGCTCCGGAGGATAGAACCAGTGGGGATCGGCCGTTCCCGCCGCGAGATCGGCGGGCGTCGGCGCGCCATGGAAGATCACGCCGCGCAGGTTGCGGTTGAGGAAGTCGCGCGCCTTGTCGATGCCGTGGATGCCGACATTGAGCAGGCGCGTGATCTGCGCCGGGACGAAGTCCTCGCTCATGATGTCGGCATGCGGCGAATGGTAGGGCAGCCCGGCCAGCGCTTGGACGCGCGTTGCGATCAGCCGGTGCTCTGGATGCTGGAGCAGGAAGCGGGCGACGCAGGTCTTTGGGTCTGCTTGGCTGAGGTCGCGGTCGAGCGCGACGATCAGTCGGGGCAGGTCGAGGCCGAGATTATGGGCTTCGCCGATTTCCTCCCGCGGCCCCCGGCGCGGCTCCTCGGCGGTGCGCGACTTGTACCAGATATAGCGCTGCGAGCGCTCGGAGGTGAGATCGAGATCGAAGGCCCAGCGATAATCGCTGCGGACGATCTCACGCAGCCGCCCGAGCGGCATTTCCGGCCGGCCGGTCAGTTCCTCGTCGATGACCAGCGTGTCCGAGAGGCTGTCGGCGACGTCGGGAACCAGCTCGATCAGCAGCGAGAGCAAGGTCTCGAAGGCCTCGGCATGAACGCGGCCGTCGAGCGAGGCCGTGAAGTCGAGCAGCGGGGTCGCGCCCGTCTCGCCCGCCTGAGCCAAGGCGATCAGCGCGTCGAGCTCGCGGCGGATGACGACCAGATCCTCGGCGATGCGCAGGCTCGGTGTGAAGGACTCGTATTCCGAGCGATCCTGCTGGCGTGCGACGATCGCCTTTTCGAGCAGGCTCGCCAGCGTTCGCAGTGGCGCCGCGTCCCGCCCCACCGGCACCAGCTTGCCATGGGCGATGGCGGTCTCGCGGATCGTCAGCCACTGGTTGATCAGGCGCGGATGGTTATTGACGAAGAACATCAGCCCGAGCGCCGAGCCGTTGCCGACGCCGAGGAAGCGGGCGAGATCCGGCGCGAAGCCCGCCGCCTTCGTGCCCCCCTGCAGCCGCGCAAAATGCTGGACGAGATCGAGCGCGAAGACCCGCATCATATAGGCGGTCAGCATCTGCGCCTGCAGCGAGGCGCGCAGCGGATGGTCCTTCTCGAAGGCGAGGAAGGACTTTGTGCCGAAGGTGCCGTTGCCGTCGATGCCGGTGTTGCGCATCAGGTAACAGGTGCCGCCGAGCGCTTCGACCGGCGGCTGCTCGCCTTTGGCCAGAGCGTTGACGGCAAGGTCGAACAGGCGGCCGGAGCGGTTCGAGCGCGCCCAGGTCAGAGTATTGGGCGTGGCGCGCCCTTCGTAGAGCTTCGGCAATTCGCTCTGGAGCGCCGCGACCGCTGCGGGCGACATGTCGCCTTCGACCAGCGCGCCCATCATGTCCCAGGCGCGGCCGATAATGCGGCCTGTGCGTTCACGCGCGGAGGGCTCGAAGGAGAAGATCGGGAAGGAGAAGCGCCAGCTACCCGCCTCAATGGCATAACGGGCGTGGCCGCGGCCCTTCTCGTCGATGTCGAAGGCCTTCTGCGTGATCGTCCAGCGCTGGCGTGAGGCCCGAGCGATCAGGTTGCGCGAGGCGCTGATGCGCGAGGGCTGGATGGCGGCGAGCCGCTCCGGCCGCATCAGTTCATCCGGACTGCGCATCAATGCACGCGGCAGCAGCGGGCCTTCCGGGGCGAGAAGGGCGGAAACCGTCATGTCAGGAATGTCCAAACTGCGCGCTGAGACGTCGTGCGCCGGCAACGACGATGGGGCCGCAGCGGTCGTGATCGAAGCGGAAGATCGGGCCCGAGATGGCCAGGACCGCCACGCATTGGCGCGCGGCATCGAAGACGGGAGCAGCGACGGCGGCGACGAGATGCGGGTCCGTGGGCGCGAAAACGGCGTAGCCGCGCTCGCGCACCACCTGCAATTCCGCTTCCGGCGGCAGAGCGACACCCTGCCCGCGCAGGCTGTCGCGCATCTCCTCCGATCCGAAAGCGACCAGCACGGCGCCGGAAGCGCTGCCGCCGAGCGCCATCTTGGCGCCGACGCGCAGGTCCGCCCGCAGGACCTGCCGGGATTCGACGCGATTGATGATGACGGCATGGTAGCCGTCGGCGACGGAGATCGTTGCGGTTTCGCCGCTCTCATCGACGATCTGCTGGAGCAACTCGCTGCTGCGCTCGCCGAGATTGGCCTGCTCCAGCGCGCGCACCGCATAGAACTGGAAGCGCAGCGCCAGTCGGAATGCGCCGTCGTCGGTCTGGTCGAGCAGGCCGGCCTCCACCAGCGTCCGCAGCCGCTGATAGACGACCGCGCGTGCATCGCCGCTTGCCCGCACGACATCGGCCAGCCGCAACGGCTTCGGCGAAGCGGCGATGATATCGCAGACCGCGAGCGTCTTGAGCGTGGAGGAGAGGGAGCGAACAGCCATCTGTATTCTTATAATAGACGATGTATAATATAAAAATCATTCTGCACGAACTCGATGTCAAGCTGGAAATTGCGAGTTCGCTTCGGGACCGGCGCCAACGTTGTGTGAGGCACCACCTGGGCGCGCTAAGTCTCTGCCGGCGCTGTTCCATTTGAGGCGTGCCGATGATGGCCTGCCGCAGGCGGCAAGCCAGCCGACGATCGGCATCTAACCGCGGGGCAAGGGGACATCGTTAAGGCGCGCCTCCGATCCCAGTCGGAAGTCGGTACCATCGGCCCACATACGATGGAGCACGACGGCAATCTTGCGCGCCACCGCGACAATGGCGCGCCGGCGACCCTTCGTCTTCATCAGCCGCACACCCCAGGCCTTGAGACTCGACCAGGTGATCGAGCGCATCAGCATAGCGTTTGCGGCCGCGTAGAGCGCAGCGCGAACGTCGGCGTCACCGGCATGGGAGATCCGACCTGGATTGTCCGTCTCGCCGGACTGGAAGCGTCGAGGTGTCAGCCCAAAGTGAGCCCCGACCGTCCGCGAGCTCTTGAAGCGAGCAGGATCGTCCACGGCAGCCTTGAAGCTGAGGGCGGTGATCTCGCCAACGCCCGGCACGGTCATGAAGCGCCGACAGATCGTATCTTCGCGGGCGGCTCGCTTCACCCGCCGATCAAGCTCGGTGAAGGTCTCGAAGAGCATCGCCCGCGCCTCCAGCATCGGCAGAAGCGCATGGCTAAGTGCAGGATCGGTCTCGATCGTCTCACGTACAGCGGCATCAAAAGCGCCCCGGGACAATCGGAGAGGCAGCACGACGCCGAAGATGCGCAACAGGCCGCGGATCTCGTTCTCAAGGTCGATGCACTTTCGCTGCATCACCTTGCGGCTCGTCAGCAGCGCTCGCATGTGGTGGCTCTCGACGCTCTTCACATGCACTCGGCTATACCACCCCGACCGGAGAATCTGGGCGATGCCGCGGGCGTCATGCTTGTCTGTCTTGTTGCGCATGGCCGAGAGTGCGGCCGCGACCTGACGCGCCTCCATGCAGACGACATCGTAGCCAGCCTCGGCTAGCCCGTAGGTGATGGGCTGCGTCAGCGCGCCGGCCTCAAACCCGACCTGGTGGATCGGCTGCCCGAACGCCGCGAGGCATCGAAGCACATCAGGCACGTCGGAGCGCACCGAGCGCTCCAAGCAAATCTTCCCCTCATGGTCGATGATGCAGATCGCCACCGAGCGCAGCGACACATCCAGCGCAGCGTAGAACATCTCGTCTCCCTTCGTCTCGGAACCGCCGAGATCCTAACGGAAGCTTGCACCCTCAAGGGTCCGCCCGATTACGCATGCTTGTGGCGCAACGCGATCGCAAGGCATGTCGCCGCGGCTCCGAACGGGTTTGGGATTGAAGCGGAAACGCCCGACCGTTCCCTGCAACAGGTCCGCCTTATTTTTGATATTGCCGGTGAGCTCCGCCTTCGTAAAATTCTGGATGCGACAAACCTCTTGGAGGAAGGAGCATGCCGTTCTCGTCGTTGAGTGATCCAGTTGACCTCGCACGGGCGCAGGCGGCATTGGAGGCTGCGTGGAACGAAGTCAGATCGACCATTCCTGACGCGTTCGATGAGCGAGAGCGAACCAAGTTGGCCTACATCGTGGCTGCCCTGGTGGCGGTCGCGGAAGATGAGGACGACCTTACCCAACGAGTCATCGAACGATATCGACGATCTGCTGTTGCTTGAAGACGTCGCGGCCCCCTCGCGAACCAGAGCCTGTTTCTCCGCCGGATCTGAGACCGGTCGAGAGCGACCTTGTCATCCAATTGGGAAGGTCCGCTCCGCGGCTGTGCGCTGACGTGAGCAATCGGGCAGCTGGGGGCGGATTTTCGGAACAGGCGCGCGCTGTGTCGGTTTAGGCCGAGACAGTTCGAGAGGTCGTTGTCGTGAAACAGCACTCGATCGTTCATCGATACGCGGAGATCGGCGGTCATAACCTCTTTATTCGCGAAGCCGGTCCTGAGAATGCTCCGGCTTTGCTTCTGCTGCACGGTTATCCGTGCTCCTCCTTTCAGTTTCGGCGGCTGATGCCAGCTTTGGCCGATCGCTGGCGCACCATTGCCTTCGATTGGCCAGGCTTCGGCTACAGCGACACTCCGGATCCGGCTGGGTTTGGATATGATTTCGACGCCTATGCCGAAGTGCTCGCAGATGTGACGGATACGCTCGACCTGGAGCGTTACGCAGTCTGGCTTCACGACTACGGATCGCAGATCGGTCTCCGGCACGCCGCCGCGCATCCCAAGAGGATTGCGGCGCTCGTCATCCAGAACGGCGATATCTATGAAGACGTTCTTGGCCCGAAATACGAGACTATCAAGGCCTGGTGGGCGGACAAATCTGACAAAAAGCATCGCCCGCTCGAACAGGCCGTCAGCGAGGACGGGTTCCGCGAGGAGTTTGTCGGCGAAGTATCGAGAGAGATTGCGGGTCGGGTTCCGCCAGACCTCTGGAAGCTTCATTGGCCGCTGATGGACACCCCCGTGCGAAAGGCCGTGTCGATCGGGCTGATGGAAAAGCTCGAACAGAACCTTGAATGGTTTCCGCGTTACCAATCCTATCTGCGCGAGCATCAGCCGGCGACGCTGATCGTGTGGGGGCCAGAGGACGGCTACATGCCGGCCGAGGCGGCCCGCGCTTATCATCGCGATCTGCCAGAGGCGGAACTGCACCTCATCGAGCACGCCGGTCACTGGCTGCTGGAAACGCATTTCGAGCAAGCCCTGCCGCTCGTCCGCGATTTTCTGGCGCGGACGCTTCGCTGATCGCCAATGCCAAGATTGACTGCAAGGAGGTCACCATGGCGACGAAGCCGACCATCGCGCGAATCTGGCGCGGCCGCACCCGTAAAGATGGCGCAGACACCTACGAACGCTATGTGCGGGCCCATGGTATTCCGCCGCTTCAGAAAACCGCGCTCGGCGTCCAGCTCTTTCGTGAAGACCGCGAGCACGAGACGTGGTTCACCACGATCTCCTATTGGCCGGACATCGAGTCGATGACCGCGTTCACCAAGGGCGAGCCGACCAAGGTGCACCACCTCGATCGCGACGCCGAGCTGCTGATCAAATTGCCTGAGCGTATCGAAATCCATCGCATTCTGATCGATGATCGGAGCTCGGTTGCTCGTGAGTAGCGTGTGCGATCGCGCCCTCATCGGCGGGATCCGCTGATCGGAGATACCGCAGTGACGCAGCATAATGGCAGAAATGTCCATGTCTTTGTCATACCTGCCGACCGCTCTCGTCAGTAGGCTGGGATGAACGAGACTTCCCGTCGGCGAGCGGCGTTTTTGGGTGCCGGCGTCGGATCCCAGCGGAGCTTATTTGAGGCAAGAGCACATGCAACATCGCAATCGCTATCGACTGCGACAGTTCGCCCTCTTCAGCCTTCTCGGGTTGCTAGGCTGCCACGCCTCAGCCTCGGCAGAGGTGCCCACGGAGCTGCAGGGCAAATGGTCGAGCCATCCTGGACGCTGCGAGCCGGTCAGCGGCGAGGTCGATGTGCTGACGATCACAGCGGCCGATCTCGGATTCTATGAGGTCGGTTGCGAGTTGGGCAAGGCGACCCGCTCGGGAAAGAGCCTGAGGTTCGACGCGCAGTGCTACAAGGGCGGTAGCCTCGCCACGCGAGGCAAAGTCGTTCTGCGACGGCATGCCGCCAAAGAGATTGACCTCACGCTGGAGGGCTTCTCCTGGATCGCAGCGAAGCCGCAGCGTTTTCGGCGATGCTGACCGAAGCCGCCCTCGGCAACAGGAGGAGGAGATGATGCCGCGTTTCGCCAGCGGGATGGTTTGGGTGCTTGGCTTGGCCGCCGCGGCTTTGCTGCTACCGGATTTCGGACATCAGGTCCGCGCAGCGCCCGAAGCCAGCCTCGTCGCCGTCTGTGCCCGGTTGAGCAATGACGACAGCATTCGGGACTACGATCCGTCGCTCCGCAGGCGCACCGCCTCGGCATTCAGGAAGCTGTTTCCCAACGCCAAAACTGGGCCGGATGGAGAGTCCTGGCAAACGCAGGCCCAGTACCGCTGCATGAACGGCAAGGTCATGGTCTGCTTCGTGGGCGCGAACCTGCCCTGCGCCAAGATGAACGCGAAGCGCGAAAATCCCGGCGCCGACTTCTTCTGCCGGGACAATCCCGACGCAGGCAGCGTTCCCGCCTATGCGATCGGTCACGACAGCATCCACGCCTATCGGTGTCGTAACGGGAAGGCTGAGGTGACGGGAACCACACGGCAACTCGACCAGCGAGGATTCGCCAAGGACCTTTGGATCGAATTGCCGGCTCGGTAGGCCTGCTGGCCGCCCGCATGATGATGAGGAGAAAGCGATGACCGAGATCGTTTCCGAGATCATGCTATCGATCGATGGTGCGGCGCGGGGTGAGAAATCGCCAGCCTATTACGGATACACGGGGCCGGAATTCCTGGAATGGCTGGCGCAAAAGAGCGCGCAGCCGCATCGCACCCTGATCGGCCGCAAGACCCTCGATGCCTTGAGCGGCGTCCCCGAGGCCTATCGGGATGACGACTATCGCAAGATGACCGAAAACCCTGGTTGGGTCGTCTCCTCCAGGCTCGGCAGCGCGGGCTGGCCGGGGCTGACTGTGCTGGGTTCCGGATTTCTCGATAAGATCCGCGCAGAGCGCGCCGGCCGTGGCGCTGAAATCCGGACGATGGGCAGCCTGTCCATCGTCCGCCAGCTTCTTGCGGTGAACCTGCTGGACCGGCTGCGCCTGATCTATTGCCCGCTGATCCTGCCGCAGACCGGCGTCGAGCCCTTCTTCAAGGGGATGCCGGACCAGAAATTCAAACTGGTCGATCATCGGATCCTTGATGGCGAGGTTCTTGTGCTCGACTACCGCCCCGATGGCGCGCCGCATTACGCCTAATCTTGCGTTGAGTTCACGGCGGCGGCCGCCCTCTGAAAAGGAGACGATGCCATGCCTAAGTTCGTCACGATTGGATATGGCGATCGGGCCGGCTACGATCGCACACCCCAGCCGATCGGGGACGCCGCACATGCTCAGGACACAAAACTGCGGTCCGAAGGTGCTGTGATGGGAATCGCCAGCGCCCCGGTCCAGGTCCGCAACCCGGAGGCGCGCGGTGTGGAAACTCTCGATGGGCCGTTCATGTCGTCAGCCTTGCCGATCGCTGGCTTCGCCATCATCGAGGCCGCAGACTTGGTGGACGCCATCGAGAAGGTTTCACAAGTGCCATGCGCGGTTGCGCACGGCGTCGTCGAAGTCTGGCCGTTGAAAGAGACGCCCTGATCCGGCCAGCGGGGATCGCTGATGCCGGGTTTCGCGGCGTCGCGAGGATCGCTCATTCTTCAGATGTCCACACAGGAGCGAACGAGACGCCCCGAAGGCCGGAGCCGCGGACCTGCTCAACGAAACTCCCGGTGACATAGACGGCTGAGGCCCGCATCGACAGTTTGAAGATCTCGGCGGTTCCGATGACGTCCCTTTTGAAGGCATGATGCTCGATGTCGAGGATGTCTCCGTTGTCGAAATAGACGATGCCAGATTTCTCCTTGTCGAGAGCGCCGAGGACCGTGGTGACGTTGAACAGCCAAACGTTTTCGCCCTTCAGCGGCAGAAGCTGGCCGTATCGGGTCAGCATCGGCGCCAGAGCATCGACGGCGGGCTTTTTCAGGATCGGCGCATGCTCGCCTAGCCAGGGAAAGTCGGAGTAGCTCGGTTCCTCGGCTCCCTCCGCCACCACCATCCTCATGACAGGCGGAGCCCAACCCTGGATGACACGTCCATCCATCGCAAAGAAGATTTCGAAAGCCGCGTCGTCGACGGGGAATATCCATTCCTGGTCTTCCAAGACGGCGAACTTGTAGATCGTCATCGGCATGGCTTGGTCCTCCCGGTCAAAACTCCGCGTGCATCTCGCGGAACAACCGTGGCGAGACGCCGAAGCGGCGCTCGAAGGCTTCCGAAAAGCGTGCCGCCGGGGACAGGCCGACCTCGGCCGCGACCGACTTCAGCGACAATCCACGGCACAGCAGCATGCGCGCGGCATCGAGGCGCGCCGTCTCGACGAAGCGGGCTGGCGTTTCGCCAGTGGCCGCGACGAATTTGCGATGAAATGTCCGCTCGCTGAGGCCGGCACGATCCGCCAGCACAGGAACGTCCAGGGGGCAAGCGAGGTTTGCCAGGATCCAGGCCATCAGCTCGGCGAAAGGGCTGTCGGCCTTCACTTGGGCCTGAAGCAGCGGGCTGAACTGGGATTGATAGCCGGGACGGCGCGCATACAGCACGAGCCGCTTGGCGACCTCGCCAGCGATATCGGCCGACAGATCCTGCGCGACCATGGCGAGCGCCATGTCGATGCCGGTGGTCACGCCGGCCGAGGTCCAGAGCCGGCCGTCGACGACGTAAAGCGAGTCCGGATCGACGGTGACGGAGGCAAAGGCGGCGGCAAGCGGCGCGCAGGCATCCCAATGGGTCGCGACGCGACACCCGTCGAGCAGCCCGAGCCTTGCAAGGAGAATCGCGCCAGAGCAGACGGAGCCGAACCGGCGCGCCTTGCCCGCCAGCTTCGGAAGCCATGCCATCCAGCTCGGATCGGCAAGGACCGGCAGCAGATGCTCGCGCTCCGCGCCGACGACCAGGAGCGTGTCGGCCGCCTTGCGGGTAAGGTCCTTCAGGCTTTGCGTCTCGACGGTGACACCGCTGCTGCTCGTCACCGGCCCACCCGCGACTGATACGAGGTTGATGGCGTAGAAGGGCGGTTTCTCACGCAGCCCCAGGCTGCGGTTGGCGCTGGTGAAGACGGAAGCCGGCCCGGACATGTCGAGAAGCTCGAAGCCGGGATAAACGACGAAGGCGACATGACGCATTGGCAGAAAATGCCATATTTATGTCATTCCCGCCAGAGAATACCCTCGATAGCCTGATGATGACAGCAACGCCCGATCGGAGTGGCGGATGCCCATGCGCTATCTCATCTGGGCCGGATTGGCCGTCATCATCTTGCCTGTCGCGGGGATTGGTTTGTGGTTGGCGAGCTTGCCAGCTACGTCTGCCGCCTTCTCGCCGCCGCCCGTGCCGCAGGCGGAAACGGACACCGTGCTGGCGGCGTTAAAGCCGCCGAAGCGCGCTCGGCCCCTCATCGCCATCGTCGGCCTCAACGACGCGACTGAGACGACCGACTACCTGATGCCGACAGGCATCCTGCGACGGGCGGATATCGCCGATGTGGTGACGCTGTCGATCAAGCCCGGCCCTGTCGAACTCTACCCGGCGCTCACCGTCGAAGCCGACGCGACGGTCGAAGCCTTCGATGCGCAACACCCGGAAGGGCCCGACTATGTGATCGTTCCGGCCATGAGCCGCGACGATGATCCGGTCGTCATGGCCTGGCTGCGCAAGCAGGCACACGGCGGAGCTATCATCATTGCCATCTGCGCCGGCGCGAAGGTGGCCGCCGCCGCCGGGCTCCTCGATGAGCGGCGGGCGACCAGCCATTGGTACTATCTCAAGGACCTCCTCAAGAGTCGCCCATCGATCCGCTACGTCCCCGACCGGCGCGTGGTGATGGACCGGGGCGTCGCGACGACGACCGGCATCACCGCTTCGATGCCGATGATGCTGACATTGGTCGAGGCAATCGCCGGAAGAGGCAAGGCGGAGGCCGTCGCCAGGGATCTGGGGCTGGAGCGCTGGGACGCCCGGCACGACAGCGGCGCCTTCAAGCTGACCCGCGCCTTCGCCGCGACCGTGCTCAGCAACCGCCTCGCGGCCTGGAACCATGATCGGTTCGGCATCGCGCTCGAACCGGGGCTGGATGAAGTCTCGCTCGCGCTCGTCGCCGATGCATGGTCGCGCAGCTATCGTTCGAGCGTCGCGCTGCTGGCAACCTCGATGGATGCCGTGACGACGCGCAATGGCGTGCGCCTCCTTCCGGATCGCGTTAGCGCGGCCGAGAAGCGACTGCCTCATGAGTGGGCAAGCAAAAGACCGACTGAAGCTCTCGACGCGGCCCTGCAGGGCATCGGAGCCCGATATGGGCAAGCCACGGCGGATATCGTCGCCATGCAGCTCGAATACCCGCAACCAGGAACAGGATCATGAAGGCGCTGATCGCAGGCGCCGGTATCGGCGGGCTGACGACCGCGCTCTTCCTGCACCGGGCCGGAGTCGAGGTCGAGATATTCGAGCGCGCCGATGCGGTGCGCGAGCTCGGCGTCGGTATCAACATGCTGCCGCACGCCGTGGGGCTGCTGGCCGAGCTCGGGTTGCTGGATGCGCTCGACGCCAACGGAATCCGAACACGCGAGCTGATCTATGCGAACAGGTTCGGCCAGATCGTCTGGCGGGAGTTGCGCGGCATCGACGCGGGCCACGCAGTCCCGCAATTCAGCATCCATCGCGGCAGGCTGCTGGGCCTGATCCATCGGGCTGTCATCGACCGGTTGGGGCGGGACGCCATCCGGACCGGTTGCAGCGTGACGGGATTCGAACAGGTGGGGAGCCAGGTCACCGCTTTCCTGTCCGAAGCCGGACAAGGGCTGCAGGCCAGCGGCGACCTGCTGGTCGGCGCCGACGGGATCCATTCCGCCGTGCGTGCCAAGCTCTACCCCGATGAAGGGCCGCCGATCTGGAACGGCGTCATGCTCTGGCGCGGGGCCACGCGCTGGCCGCAATGGCAGGACGGTCGCACCATGGCGATCGCCGGCGGCAACCACGCCAAGTTCGTCTTCTATCCGATCGGAGACGATCCCGACGACTCGGGCATGCGCCTGACCAACTGGGCCGTGATGGCCCGACCTCGGGGAACGGGACCCCGGAACCTTACCCTTGGCGACTGGAGCCGGCCCGGCGATCTGGAGCAGGTTCTGCCCTTCGTGCGCGACCGCTTCCAGCTGGATTACGTCGATCCGGCCGAGATCATCCGCGCCACCGGCGCGTTTCACGAATACCCCAACTGCGACCGCGACCCGCTGCCGCGCTGGTCGTTCGGCCGCGTCACCCTGCTGGGCGATGCCGCCCATCCCATGTATCCCGTCGGTTCGAACGGCGCGAGCCAGGCCATTCTCGATGCCAGTTCCCTGGCCGGACATCTGCAGACACAGGGAACCGTGGATGCGGCGCTCGACGCTTATGACGAAGAGCGCCGTCCGGCCACCGCGCACCTCGTCCAGGCCAACCGGAAGGGCGGGCCTGAAGGCGTGATCGATCTCGTTGAGGCCCGGGCGCCCGACGGCTTCGAGGAGATCGAGGCCGTGGCCTCCTATGCGGAACGCGAGCGGATCGTGCGCGGCTATGCCAGCCTGGCGGGGTTCGCCGCAAACGGGGAGAGACAAGGGCGGCGCCAGAACAGCGGAAAGCCGGAATGATGCCCCACCGCACGAAACTCGCGTTCATTCTGTTGGTGGAGACGCTCCTCTTCGCGTTGGCTTCCCTGGTGCATGCGGGCGTCCTGGCTTCCGGTTTCGAGCACGGGCGCGCCATGATCGCCGAAGGGGTCATCGCAGCGGTGCTGGGCCTAGGTCTGCTGGCGCTCCTGACCTGCCCCGCGCGCGGCCCCTTCATAGCCCTTGCTGCGCAGGGATTTGCGCTTCTTGGTACACTGGTCGGCGCCTTCACGATCGCGGTCGGGGTCGGGCCACAGACGCGTGGTGACTCCGTGTTTCACGTCGTACTGCTGGTCGTGCTCCTGGCCGGCATTCACACCGCCTGGAGGTGGCGGCGACATTGACCAACACCCTCTGCAAAATAGGAGCTCTTGGCACGTGTCGGCGGCCATGCCTCTCGCTCGTCCTGTTCATGCCGTTCCATTCCAGGGAGGATTCTCATGTCCCCGATCATTACCGCGTTCGAGCGGTCGCCCGATGGCGGCAAGGGATTGGCGCGGGATATGCGCGTTCGCTGGGCGCTTGAGGAAGTGGGGCAACCCTATGAGGTTCGCCTGGTTTCGTTCAGCGCGATGAAGGAGCCCGCGCATCTGGCGCTTCATCCATTTGGCCAGATTCCGACTTATGAGGAAGGCGATCTGGCGCTCTTCGAGACCGGCGCGATCATCCTCCACATCGCCGAGCGCCATCCCGGCCTGTTGCCAAAAGATGCGAATGCGCGGGCGCGTGCGATCATGTGGATGTTTGCGGCGCTCAACACGGTAGAGCCGCCCATCCTCGATCTCGCTATCGCCCTGATTGTCGAGCGCGGCGAGCCTTGGGCCAAAGACCGCCTGCCGCTGGTCATGGATCGAGTCCGCACGCGGCTGAGCGAACTCTCCCACTGCCTCGGCGATGCGGAGTGGCTTGATGGCGCGTTCAGCGCAGGCGATCTGATGATGGTGTCCGTGCTGCTCCGGCTCAGGCCGTCGGGTCTTCTGGACGAATTTCCGAACCTCGCCGCCTATGTCGCGCGCGGCGAAGCCCGGCCAGCCTACGAGCGGGCTTTCGCCGCCCAACGAGCGGTGTTCACAGTCTCATCGGTAGGCTGACAGCAATCTCCGCCGGACGGACGAGATCGCGCTCCGAGCATGGGGCGAGGATGGCCGAGATGATGGTGCAAACCATGGAACATCCCCTGCTTCCGCTTGGTGGTGGCGTTCTGCTTGCCCCTCCGATGGCGCGGGCATTCGGCTTGGGACGCCCCGCGTCGATTGCCGCGGCACGAGCAGCGCCAGCCAGCGGTCATCTCGTCTTTGCCTCGTTGCACGATCCCGACGGCGAGATGTCTGGCGCATCATCGGTTTTCGGCGTGGGCGTGACAGCGGTCGTCGTTGAATCCAACGTATCACAAGGCGTCGCGCGAATTTTCGTCGAAGCCGTGCGGCGTGTGCATTTGCGACTGTTTACGTTGCAGCAGGGTGGTTTTTACCGGGTGTCGGTCGATCCTTGGGATGATCCGCCGGCACGCGAAGCCGAGCTTCGTCCGCTCCATGAGCGCGCTCTACTCCGGTTCGAGGCGTTGCGTCGACGCGCTGGCCTGCCTGCGGTGACGACCAAGCTTGTCCTAGCTGGCGCCCCGGCCGACCGCATTGAGGGAATCCGATCACTGCCGTGGGTCGCGCTGTCCTATCTGGGTCAAGACTCTCCCCCGCATTGGATACCTATCGCGCAGAGACAAGCCCTGCTTGAGACATCTTCCTTGCCTGATCGCCTTCAGCTCTTGATCGAACTATTGGACAGCGCGATACCGCCGGCCTCGCTTGCTGCCGATATGGCACCATTCATCTGGCGAGCAGCGGATGCTGCGCAATTGAGTTAACGGTGGGCGAACCTGCGCCGGTTGGAGCGGGGCGTTTTCCGCTCCATCGTTGACCTGCAGGCTGCCATCAATCGCTTCCTTGTCGAGACGAACGATGCGCCCAACCCTTCACCTGGACCGCTGATCCGAACAAGGTCATCGCCACCGTCAGGCGCGGGCACCAAGCCCAGGACTTAATCCGCTAGGTACGGCCTATCGTGTGCTGCCGCCTCATCGAACGTCAGCTGCCCGACCCAGGTCGAAGGGGCAGAATCGACCCTTCTCAGAAGTTCGGAAGGTCTGCTTACGGCAAGTTGGGTTATGGCTGTCCGGGCCCCGCCCACGTTTGATACCGCCTTCAGAACCTGACCGCGAGCACGCCCTTGAAGGCATGGTCCTGCGTATCCTGCGCGAGCTGGCCGGTATAGGACACACCCAGCGTGGCGCTTTTGCCGATGGCGAGGTCGAGTCCGGCCTCGACGGCGGCGGCGTCCCGCGCGATCGGGATGCCGGCGATGCTGAAGGCGCCCGAGCCGGCAAAGGCGAGCGTCGTGGTTGGATCGACATCGCCGAAAGCATGGCGCCAGGCGAGCCCGCCCCGCAGCGTCAGATCCATGCCCTGCAAGGCGAAGCTGGTCGAGGCGCGCAGGCCCAGCGTGGAATAGCCGAGGCTGGTGTCGTCGCCGCGAGCGGTCAGGGCCGCCGACCCGCCGGTCTCGCTGAAGCCGTCCGTGTGCAGGTTGACATAGGCCAGGCCCGCAAAGGGCTCGAGTGCCAGCTTGCCGAGATCCTGGCCGAGCTCGATCCGGTAGCCGAGCTCGCCGAAGACCTGCGCCGTGCCGGCGTCGTAACCGGCGCGCAGATTGCTGCCGAAGGCCGAGGAGACGACGGTGCGGCGGGTCTCGATGTCGTGCCAGGTGTAGCTCGCGCCCGTGCGCAAGCTGAGCGCCCCCCATTGCCCGCCGCCATAGAGGCCGAGATGGAAGTTGTCGCTCTCGCCCGATGAGAACCGGCTGTTCACGTCGAACTCGCTGCGGCTGTAGCCGGCGACCGCGCCAAAGCGCATCGTGTCGAACACGGCGGCATCGGCGCCGAGCAGGAAGCCGCCGGTCGAGCGCGTCAGCCTGGCGGCGTTGCCGTCGCTGCTGGTACGACCCCAGGAGCCATAGCCTTGGCCCCAGACGGCGAAGCGGTCTGAGTTCAGCGTCGGCATCGGCCCTTTCACGCTCGGGGCGAGATCGGCGGTGAAGCCGTAGTTCAGCGTCGCCATCGGTGCCGCGCCGACGCCTCCGAAGGCCGCGCGCAGCCGGTCGTTGACGGCCGCGCGCAGAAGCCAGCTCTCGTCGATCAAGGTGATACAGCGCAAGTGCATCGACCTCGAGAACGAGATCCGCGGCCTGTTGCGGATTTTCGGCGTCGTCCTGCCTCTCCGATTGTCCCGAGGCGCTTTCGATGCCGCTGTGCGCGAGACGATCGAGACCGATCCTGCGCTCAGCCATGCGCTCCTGCCAATGCTGGAGGCACGGACGATGCTCTTCGAGACCTTCACCGAGCTCGATCGGCGAGCGAAGCGGGCCGCGCGCGAGGATGCGATCTGTCGGCGCTTCATGACCGTGCCGGGCGTCGGAGAGATCACCGCCCTCAGCTTTAAGGCTGCCGTAGACGATCCTGCCCGCTTCAAGAGTTCCCGAACAGTCGGAGCCCACTTCGGACTGACGCCGAGGCGCTTCCAGTCCGGCGAGACGGACAATCCAGGTCGGATCTCCCATGCCGGTGACGCCGACGTTCGCGCTGCGCTCTACGCGGCCGCGAACGCCATGTTGATGCGCTCAATCGCCTGGTCGAGTCTCAAGGCATGGGGTGTGCGGCTGATGAAGACGAAGGGCCGCCGACGCGCCATCGTGGCGGTCGCGCGCAAGATTGCCGTCGTGCTCCATCGTATGTGGGCCGATGGTACCGACTTCCGACTGGGATCGGAGGCTGCGGCATGACCTGACCACAGCTCTCACCGATCCTGGCCGGATCGTCCCACGCGGACGACGGGATGGATGAAGCCGAAAACGTCTGCTGCGCTTCAAAGCGCGTCCATTAGCGAGGCTCTCCAGACCCAATCCGATGCATGCGTGCAGCGGCTTCGCTCGATAGAAGCCACCAGACTGCGAAGAGAAGCGTGACCCGCGTGAACGAGCCCCGGCACGGAGGTGCAATCCGAGCTTGACCCAACTGCCCGATTAGAGAAGCAGCCATTCAATGCTTGCCCGGACGCAGACATTGCCAGGCGAGCTCTGCTTTTGGCCGATGTCGTTCTCTAACGGGTCAAGGTCTGACAGCTTGCTCCTGAGCGGTTGATGCCGTTGGGTGCCTGCGTTCTCTGCGTGCTCGTCGGCACTTGATGGGGTCAGCGGGGTGCAAGGTGGCTTGGTTGAAAGCGCAGTCGGCCGACCTGGTCGGCAGCATGCTACGGAATCGGCGCCATCATCTGCTCCCTCCCTCGGGCGTCGCTCCCGCTCGGGAGCTCGTTGCAGCCTCCTGTCTCGTCTGCTTCTGCCTGGCTCGGATTGTCAGGTGAGCCGGAACTCGGTGCCGTGCCGAAGCATGGCATGCATGATGATGGCGAGGCGGCGGGCGAGCGCGATCCGCGCCTTGCGCATCGTCGAGCGCCTGGCGATGGCGAGCGCCCAGTCCTTCAACTTCAGCGCGCCCTTGTAGCGGGAGAGCATGACGTTGGCCGCCTCATAGAGCAGGCTCCGCATGCGCTGGTCGCCCACCTTGGAGATGCTGCCGACATAGTCGATCTCGCCGGACTGATAGCGACGCGGCACAAGGCCGAGATAGGCACCAAGGTCGCGCGAGCGCCGGAAGCCGTGCAGGATCATCGACGGCAGCCGTGAAGGCCAGTGCGGTGAGTTGCCCGACGCCGGGAATGGTCATCAACCGACGGCGGGCGTCGGAGGCGCGGACGAGGCGCTTCATATCCGCGTCGATGGCAGCGACCGCGCCAAGCACCGCGTCCCGGGCCGCGACGAGACCGCGCATGGCGCCGGCCAGGCCGGTGATGCCGTCGCTCATCCGCACGACCTCGTCGACGAAGGCCGGGCTGAGCCCGCGCGGCAGGCGGACGCCGAACACCACCGCCAGTCCGCGGATCTGGTTCTTCAGCGTGACGCGTTGCCCGACCAGCTTCTTGCGGGCGACGATCAGCGCGCGGATCGCATGGGCCGGCAGCGACTTCACATGCACGGCCTTGTAGAAGCCGGTCCTCGCCAGCTGCGCCAGCCCGCGCGCATCGTTGCGGTCGGTCTTGTGCGTCGCCAGGGTCTTGAGTGCCTGATAGGCCTGTCGGCTCTCGATGCACACGACCAGAATGCCAAGCTCGGCTAAGCCATGGTAGAGCATCGGCGCCATCCGGCCGGTCTCGAACACCACCCGCGTGCAGCGGGGTGCTTGCTCCAGTGTTGCCGCTATCGCCACCGCGGACGAGATGGCTTTGACCTCGTGCACAACCGCCCCGTCGCGATCGACGACGCAGATGTGCGTCTCCTCCATCGAGACGTCCAGGCCCGCAAAATACTCCATGATCGATCTCCTCTTCTGCAGCGGAGACAATCCTATCGGCCTCCGAAGAAGAGCAACCAGACCGTTACCCCATGTTGAAAAAATTCGGCCTTGAGAGCGCCTCTTGGCTAAGCTGAATTCGACCCATTGAGGCTCGACCTTCCACGCGGTCCTGAGCTGCGGCCCGTTCGACATGAGCTTGGCGAACTTCCTGAGGTTCTGTGCCGCTGCGGTTGGCCGCGCAGGCGCAGCCTGTCGAGATTATATAGATTGAGTCTATATCAAATCGATAAATCATTATTATCCAACGATCCTCGCTCTTGGCACCGTCTCGCCGCATTGGTCAAGATACGGAGCTGTAGTGAGGCATGCAGGAGCGGCAGGCACATCGATCGGTTCAGTTGACCGAAACGGTTAGCGCCGGAGAGCGCCTGCACCTCATCGGCGCCTTTCCGGGGATGGATTCCCGCACCGCACTGGCGATGCAGGCGGCAAACCTTGCTGGGCTGTTGACGATCTTCTCCGATGGTCGCGTACGCGACCCCGCCGGCATCGCGGTCCCCGGCGATCGATCACCTGCGGCGGAAGACGGGGGTTATGCTCCGTGGCGCTGCGCCTCGCTCGCCGCGTTCGCCGATCTCAAACGGCGAGGCCTGATTCCGAAGAATGCGAGGCTGCAGACCAGCCTTCCGGTGGCTATCCAGTATGCCCACGGGCTTGGGCGGCTCCGCCGAGACCGGGACGATTATGCAAATGCGCTCTGCGCCCACGTCGCCGGCCTCGTTGCGGAGATGCAAGCCGATGAAGCGGCGATTCAGCTCGAGCTGCCTTACGCCGATCTCAGTGAAACCGTCCGTGAAACAACAGAAGACCTGGCGGAGGATGCGCGAGCAACTTTCGTGGAGGAGGCGCTGCGCGTGATCGACCAGGTACCCGCTCATGCCCGCCTCGCCCTTCATCTCGATTGCCGCGACGGCGCGCGCTTCGCCATGACACCCGCCGATGCCGTAGCCATGGCAGGGATCGCGCAGGATCTGCTCGCCCGTGCGTCCCGGCCGATCGATCTGCTTCATATTCCCATACCGCTGCGTCACGAGACGGATGAATTCTTTCGGGGCCTGGCACCGCTTCAGTCGCCGCCCGAGACGACGCTCTGTCTCGGCTTGATCCATCTCTCAGATGGGCGGGACGGTGCCCTGCGCCGTATCGACCTTGCCCGGCCGCATGTGCCTGATTTCGCGGTCGCGGCGCGCAGCGGCTTCGCAGCCCGGCCGCCGGAAGCGATCGGGCCGTTCCTGCAGCTCCATGCCCACGTCGCACGCGACATAGCTGCCTAGATCAGAATTCGGGAGGACGACATGACAGAAAAGAAGGCCGTCAAGGCCTATCACTGGGACGAGATTCCCTCGCGCGAGCTTAAGCCCGGCATCGTCCAGCGCGGCTTTCGCAGCGATGGCGTTCTGGTGACGTACAATTACCTCGAGCCCGGCTGCCAAGGCTCGCCCCATAGCCACCCGTTCGATCAGATTTTCATGATCGTCCAGGGGCGGGTGAAGCTCCATGTCGAGGATCAGCTCTTCGACTGCCCGGCGGGAACCGTGATCCGCATCCCGGCGCATCACGTCCACTATGTCGAGCCGCCGGCGCCGGAAGACGGCACGGCGATCAATGTCGATATCTTCGGCCCTGTGCGCGAGGACTACCTGCCCATCGTCGCCTATCAGGGCGACGAGTTCTCGCGCTGAAGCCGCCGCTATGACAATGGCGACGAGATCGACGATCACCGGTGTAAGAAGCGTCGAGCTTGAATTGGCGGACCCCGAGCGGTCCGCGCGGTTCTACACGGATGTCTGGCACCTCAGCGAAGTCGCGCGCGCCGGCGATACGATTTACCTGCGCGGCACGGCGGAATTTCATCATATCCTCGCTCTGCGCCCGAGCCATGGCCCAGCCCGGATCGGGCGGGTGGTCTATGAGGCCAGGACGCGCGACATCGTCGATGCCATCCATGCTCGCCTGGCGGCCATCGAGACCCCGGTCGAGACTCCCGGTTCGCTCGACAGGATCGAGGGCGGCTACGGTTTCGGACTCGCCGATCCGAGTGGACGGTGTCTGGCGGTCGTCGCAGGCGCGGCGTGCCACGACGACGACGAGCCGCAGCCGGACCGGCCCCACAAGATCGCGCATGTCAACTTCAACGACCCCGACGCGGCTCGCCTGACGGCATTCTATGTCGATGGCCTCGGCATGAAGCTCGTCGACCGGGCGGGGCGCCAGGCGTTCCTTAACGCGGATTCGCCGGACCACAGTTCGATCGTGATCTGTCAGGCCGATGCGAACACGCTCAACCATCTCTCCTTCGAGATGGCCGATCTAGACTCCGTCATGCGCGGCGCCGGGCGGATGAGCGATGCGGGCTATCCCATCGAATGGGGCGTGGGTCGGCATGGTTGCGCCGACAACGTCTTCGCTTATTTCGCGGGGCCGGAGGAAATCCCGCTCGAGTATACCTCCGACGTCCTGCAGATCGACGACAGCTATCCCTATAACGGCCCTGAGTACTGGGCCTGGCCCACGGGTCGTCTCGATCAATGGGGCGTGACGCCTCCTCACACCAAACGCTGGAAACGCGTTCAGAGCCTCTTCGCATTCCGCAGCGGCGACTATCGCCTGCGCGGCTGATCACCTGTCGGGCGCTAGATCCGACGGACAAAAACAAAATGAGGAAACCCATGGAAACTTCACCACGCCTATCGATCGATACCCTGATCGATAACAAGGCCATCGGCGGCTACAGGGCCGGGATCTTCGGTCTCGCCATCGTCCTCGCGATGCTGGACGGGATCGACAACGTCACGCTCGGTCTCGCCGCCCCCGCACTCTCGGCCGAACTCGGAATCGCGCGGTCCGAGCTCGCCTCGGTCTTCACCGCGACCCTGGTCGGGTTGACCATCGGTGCCTTCGCGCTCGGTTATGCCGGGGATCGCTGGGGCCGGCGGCCTTGCACGATTGCCTGCGTCGCATTGTTCGGCGCGTTCACCCTCGCCGTTCCTTTTGCGCAAGACATCAATCACCTCATCGTCTTCCGGGCGCTCGCGGGTGTCGGCATTGGCGGGCTGCTGCCGAATATCTGCGCGCTCGTCGCCGAATTCGCGCCGGCCCGGCACCGTCAGACGGGTGTTCTCGTCGTCAGTGGCGGCATCGCCGCCGGTGCAATGCTCGGCGGCGTCCTGAGCGCCGCGGTGGAGCCCCCATTCGGCTGGCGAGCCCTGTTCTTCGTTGCGGGTGGGGCGACGCTTCTCGCACTGATCGCGACGTGCGTGGCTCTGCCGGAATCCGCGCGCTTCCTGCTCGCGCGGCGCGGCGACGACGTTCGTGTCATCACGCTTCTGCGCCGCATCGCGCCGCAGGCGGCGCTGCCCGAGGGCACACGCTTCACCATGGCGGATCAGACCGGGCGCGTCTCGCTCGGCCGTCTGTTCGGCCAGGGTCTGGCCGGCACGACGGTGCTGCTCTGGGTCAGCTACGCGACCATTCTGGCGGTGATGTATCTGCTGTTCCAGTGGCTGCCGACTCTGGCCCGCGATTTCGGATTCACACAGCAGCAGGCGGTCTTCGCCGCGACGATCTTCAACCTCGGCGGAATGCTGGGTTCCGTGCTTCTCGGCCCCATGGCCATCCGCTGGGGCACCTACCGCGTTGCCACGGTCAACTTCCTCCTGATCGCGCCGTTCGTTTTCGCGATCGCGCATTCCTCCGGGAGTCCGACGCTGCTCCTCGCGAGCGCGTTCGCGGCGGGCTGGACGGTGATGGGAGGTCTCGGCTTGGTCAATGCGCTGGCCGCCGAAAGCTACCCCACGGCGGTTCGCGCGACAGGGATCGGTTGGGCGAGCGGCGTGGGACGCCTGGGCTCCGCGTTCAGCCCCTCGCTGATCGGTCTGCTGCTTGCGGGCGGATGGACGGCGAAGGACGTGCTGGAACTGCCGATCGCGCCCGCTTTCGTCATCGCCTTTGCCGTCATCGCGATCGGAAAGATGAGCCGCAGGCGCCTGCCGGCCGCCGATGCTGCCGTCGCCGCGGTGTGATGGGTCGACCCGCCATGCGCCACGTTACCTCCGCTCCTGCCTTCAGTTCTGCCGGCGCCAGCGCGATGCGCCATGTCCTAGCCGGCGCGGCCCAGGGCATCGAGAGCTGCGAGATCGGCCTTCTGACACTTGGCGAAGGCTGCAGCGACGATGCCGGACCGACCTCCTCGGAGGAGCGACTGATCTACGTATTGGCGGGCGCCGTCGAGGCGACCTCCGGCGAGGAACGCGTGACACTGGAGAAGGGCCATTTCCTGTTTCTGCCCCGGAGCAGGGTCCACGCCTTGCGCACGGTGGCAGGTGGCGAGGCCGTTCTCCTCGACATCCGGTCAGCGGTGCCCACGACGTCAAAGGAAGCGCCAGCCCTCGGCACGCCGCTCGCGGAGCTGGCAGGTCGCGTCTCATCCGATGCCTTGAGCTCTCATCAGGGCCACGCCGCGGAAGGGCGCGCCTTCGAGACCCAGCCGCTGCTCGATCGCAAGCGTGGCTCGGAGCGGCTCAGGGCCTTCGTGGCTGCCGTGCAGCCGGGCAGCGGAATGGGCCTGCACGTTCATCCCTTCGATCAGTTCTATTTCATGCTGGAGGGTGAGCTCGATCTGCAGATCGGGCTGGAAGGCGGGAGCGCTGCGGCCGGACAGCTCGCGATCTTTCCGGCCGGCATGGTGCATCGCAACCGCAACGCGTCGGCGACACCTGCGCTCCAGATCACCATCAATGCCCCTGAAGCATCCGCCGGCACGCCGAGTGTTTTCGACGTGACCCTTTCCGAGCCCCTGCGCTGAGACGAAACCGATGCAGCCCGAGCTTTCGACCTCTCATCCACCCGGTCTACCAAACGACGTTCAGGTCGCCGTCGTCGGTTTCGGCCCGGCTGGAGCCCTCGCTGCGAACCTCCTCGGCCAGGCGGGCATTCACACGCTGTGCGTCGACCGGACCAGCGAGGTTTACGACAAGCCTCGCGCGATCGCTCTCGACCACGAGATCCTGCGCGTTCTCGACAATCTCGGTGTCGCCGAGGCGGTGGCGCCCTATATCGCGCCGTTCGACCTGTCCGAGCATTTCGGGAGCCAGGGAGAGCTGCTGCGGCGGATCGGCATGGTCGGCACGCCTTATCCGCTTGGCTACACGCCCACCATGGTCTTTACGCAGCCGCCGCTGGAAGCGGCGCTGCGGGACCACGCCAGGCATTGGTCCGGTGTCGAGCTGCGCCTGGGCACGCAGGTGACCGGGCTCATGCAGCACGAAAGTGGTGTCATGCTGCAACTTTGCGATGCAGCCGGAGGCAGCGGGCGCGTTACCGCCGATTACGTCATCGCCTGCGATGGCGCTTCGAGCAGCCTGCGCGGCATGGTCGGCGCGACGCTGGACGATCTGGAATTCGACGAGCCCTGGGTGGTAATCGATCTCAAGGTCGACCCCGACAAGCTTGATACGCTTCCCGCCAACTCGGCGCATTACTGCGAGCCCGACCGCCCGTCCGTCTACATCGTCGGACCCGGCAATCACCGGCGCTGGGAGATCATGCTGCTCGACGGCGAGGACCCGCGCGAGATGGAGCGGCCTGAGCGCGTCTGGCACCTCCTGAACCGTTGGATCGGGCCGCAGGACGCCACGCTCTGGCGTGCCGCCAGCTACCGCTTTCACGCCCTCGTCCTGCGGGACTGGCGTCGCGGCCGCGTTTTCTTCGCCGGCGACGCGGCGCATCAGCAGCCGCCGATCCTGGGACAGGGCATGTGCCAGGGCATGCGCGACGTTACGAACATCGTCTGGAAGCTGCAGGCCGTCCTTGCGGGGCAGGCCGACCCCTCGCTCCTGGACACCTATGGCGAGGAGCGCAGCCCGCATGTGCGCGAGCTGATCGAGCAGATCAAGGGGATCGGAGCCGTCCTGTGCGAGCGCGATCCCGAGGCGGCGAGGCGACGCGACGCGCGGCTTCTGGCCGAAAGCGGCGGCGTTCCAGCGACGATCACCCGACAGTCGGTGATCCCGCCGCTTCGGGCTGGCCTACTGTCCTCATCGCGTCGCCCCGGCACCGGACGCCTTTTCCCACAGCCCTACGCGATGGCTGCCGGCCGCGAGGGTCTGCTCGACGCCGTCTTCGGCACGGGCTGGCGTATGGTCATCGATACGCGAGCTCCGGGCTGGCGGCCCGAGCAGCTATCGGCCCTGTCCGATGCCGCCCAAGACCTCGGCGTGACCGTCCTTGCTTTGTCGGACGGCACGGTGGCCGTGCCGCCTGCCGTCGAGGCGTTCCGCGAGCGGGACGGCGTGCTGGCCGGATGGCTGGCGGAACAGGACGCCGGCGCGGCGCTGATCCGTCCAGATCACTACGTCTTCGGGACGGCGGACGCGGCCGCCGCCTGCCTCGCCTTACTCGCCGAGCTCCGGCTTGCGCTGCATGCCTATGCCGGGTCGATCCCCGGCCGAACCACCGCCGCGGCCTGAGAGCCGATGGCACCTCACTCCGCCATCTCGCAGAAGAAAGCGACACCATGAAATTGGCTTCATTCACCATCGACGGCCGACAGAGCTGGGGCGTGGTCTCGGGCGAGGCGATCGCCGATGTCGGCGCGGTCCTTCGCGATCGCTTCGCAGACCTGAAAGCCGTGCTCGCGGCCGATGCGCTGGCGGCCATCCCCGCCGCAGCAGCAAAGGCGGACAGCATCCCGCTGGCGCGGATCACGTGGCTGCCAGTCATCCCGAACCCGGACAAGATTCTCTGCATCGGCCTGAACTACGAGATGCACCGCCAGGAGACCGGACGCTCGGAGGTCGAAAACCCGACCGTCTTCGCCCGCTACGCCAACAGCCAGATCGGGCATCTCGCCGATATTATCAGGCCGAAAGTCTCGACCGATCTCGACTACGAGGGCGAACTCGCCGTGATCATCGGCAAGGCGGGGCGCTACATCGAGAATGCCGACGCCGGGGACCATATCGCCGGCTACGCCTGTTACAATGACGGCAGCCTGCGAGATTTCCAGCGCCATACGCACCAGTTCACACCGGGCAAGAATTTTCCCGGCACCGGTGCCTTCGGCCCCTGGATGGCGACGCCCGACGAACTGGGCGATCTCTCAGGGCTGAGGCTGCAGACCAGGGTCAACGGCCAGGTCGTTCAGGACGCCCGCTTCAGCCAGATGATCTTCGATATCCCCACCCAGATCGCCTATTGCTCACGCTTCACGCGGCTCGAGCCCGGCGACGTGATCGCGACAGGGACACCGGGCGGCGTCGGCGCCAAGCGTAATCCGCCGCTCTGGCTCAAGCCCGGCGATCTCGTCGAGGTCGAGATCGATCGCCTCGGCACATTGAGCAACGGCGTTCGCGACGAAATCTGACGACGGCCGGCCGAAGCCGTATCGGGACCGCTCCACGTCGATAGGAGCGGCCCAAATTCAGGGAGGATATCATGAAGACCCTCGATAGACGCGCATTGCTGTCCTGCCTGGCAGGCAGCCTCCTGGTCGGCACGGCCGCCCGTGCGCAGAGTTGGCCGCAAAAGCCGATCACCGTGGTCGTTCCGCAATCGGCAGGAAGCAGCCCCGACATTCTCTGCCGTATGATCGCCGAGCGCATGGCGCGCAGCCTCGGCCAGCAATTGGTGGTGGAGAACAAGCCCGGCGCCGCCAATGTCGTCGGGACGCAAGCTGTGGTGCGGGCGGCGCCCGACGGCTATGCGCTGCTGTTCACCACCTCGGCCGGCCTGGTCACCAATCCCTTCACCTTCAAGAAGCTCTCCTATGATCCGCTGCGCGACCTCTCGGCCGTCGCATTCATCGCCAGGAGCAACCAGGTCATCGTGGTCAACCCGTCAGTGAAGGCGACGTCGCTCGCCGAGCTGATCGCGCTGGAGAAGGAGAAACCGGGCTCGCTGTCGATCGCCGTCGACGGGCCGCGCAACCTGTCCGGCATTCTGGGGCAGGCGATCAACAAGGCGGCGGGCACCCGCTTCGTGCTCGTGCCCTACAACACGATCTCCAGCGCGGTTCAGGACACCGTCACCGGCCGGACCGAGGTGGCGATCCTGTCGGTTTCGGTCGCGGAGGCGCATATCGAGGAGAAGGCCCTGCGTCCCATCGCCGCCGCGGGGACGCGGCGCATCGCATCGATGCCGGACCTGCCGGCGATCACCGAAATCCTCCCCTCCGCCGACCTTCAGGCTTGGTTCATGATGATGGCGCCGGCCGGGCTGCCTGCCGCGATCGCAGAGCAGCTGGCGAAGGCCGTGTCGCAGGCCACGGCCGACCCCGAATTGCAGCGCGCAGCGGCGAAGCTGGGCTTCGAGTTCGAGGCGGACGCCACCACGCCGGCGAGCGCCGCGGCCTTCCTGCGAAGTCAATACGACAGCGCCGCGAAGCTCATCCCGACCTTGGGCATCGAGCCACAGTGATAGGCCGCCCGGGCCGTTCAGGCGTGGTCGTAATCAACTGCCTTCTCCCGCGCGATCTCGATGAATCGCCTGGCGAGCGCGCTCATCGGATGCTGCTTGAGGGTGCGCAGGCCGAAGATGCGCTTCGCAGGCTGCTGCCTTAGCGGCAGCGCGACGAGAGAGCCATCCTCCAGTTCGCTGCGGACGATCTGGTGCGATAGGATCGTGATACCGTCGGTGCGGCGCACGATCTCCTTCAGCACGCCGAAGGGCGCTGCGCGGATGATGCGCTCGGGAAAAGCCAGGCCCGCCGTCGTGAACAGCGCCTCCACTAGCGTGGTGAAGGTGCTGCCTTCGGGCGGCATGACCCAAAGAGCCTCCCGGTGCTCGGTCAGGGACAGTTCCCTTTCTCCCGCGAGAGAATGACCGGCCCGGACGAGCGCGGCGACGCCGGCTCCGAACAAGGGCTCGTTCGCGATGTCCTCACGTTCGCGGCCGCTCGAGCCATGGCCGCTGATCGTGCTGATGACGACATCTATGCGGTGAGTCAGGAGGCCGGCGAGCAGGTCGTCGTCCGAGCCCTCGATTACGCTGCAGGCCATGGCGGGCTGCTCGCGGTAGAGGCTCGACAGGATGTCGGGGATGATGCTGCTCGCCGAGAGCGGCGTGCCGCCCACAATTAGCGGCCCCGCAACGCCGACCCGGAGATTCCGCATTTCCTCGCCTGCCGTCTGCAGCACGGCTTCGAGGCTCTCCGCATGCCTCAGAAGAGCCAGCCCGGCCGCGGTGAGCTTGGCACCGTGCCTCCCGCGCTCAACGAGCCGGTGGCCTGTCACATCCTCGAGCCGGGCGACGCTGACCGAGAGCGATGGCTGTGCAACGCCGAGACCCTCCGAGGCACGCAGGAGTGAGCCGGAGCGATGGATCGCCAGCAGATGTGCGAGCTGACGTGGCGAGATGTCCATTCTGCTAAAATCCAGATTTCTGCTGACGGGTCGTTGATGGAAGAAGCGAACTCCGGCCGATTAATCGTGGCCGAGCCTCGCGAGCATGCAATAGGGCGAGCAGCAAAACCATATGCGGCGGGAGGCGCAATCCCAGGAAAGCGCGACCACGGTGCAAGCAGTTCGGATCGGCAATATCTAAGGACAAGGCTCCTATCCCTCAGCGTGCGGTCATGGCGTCGTTAGGAAGGACGAGTTTGCGTGCCCCCTACGACGCGGCAATCGCTCGGCATCGTCTATGTCGATCGCGGAGCTGGTCGGAGGGGCTGCTGTGGCCGGCTCATCGCGGGACCGCCTTCCTCTTCCTCGATCCCTCCCTGATTAGGCACGCTAATCGCACACATGGCCACCAGGGTTTGAAGTTGCAGGAAGGGCCGGGCGTCGAGCAACGCGTTGTAGTAGGCCGGGCTTGAGTTCATCACCGGCTTCACAGCTTGACCAGGGCACGCATCTCGTCGGGGGTTCTCGGTGCGATCTTTGCGGAAAGCGTGATCCGGCCGAATAAGGCGACTATCGCGTTCGACGGGTTTGATCCGCTTCTGCAGCGCATCTGCGACGTCATCAACGCTTACACCGCGCATCCGACCTATCCCTGAAGCGCTTTCCCTATATGTATCAGCGCAGACTGCCGGATGCGTTGACATCATCGTCGCCCGAGACAAAGCGGGGCCGCAAGCATAGCGCTCCCGTCAGCCCCCGCTCGTCAGAAATCCCGGCAGTGGCCCTTTCAAAGTCGGACATGGGACATCGCCGCGCCAGTTCGTGCAGGCGCAATCAGTCCGCCCGAGAGCGGACGTTCCCAAGGGCCGCAATGGGCCGATTGTGTTGAAGAAGTCGGCTTTGGGTCGGCTGTCGAGCGAGACTGAACGGATCGCTGAGAGGGCGTTCGCCCTCATGCCGCCAGAGGTGGCGTTCTCATCAACATCAGCTTCGCCATTTTCCTGAGGTTCTGGGCGGTGGCTGCGAGGAGGAACTCGTCGCGGGCGCCGGATGGTCTTCGCAGGCGCAGGCGATCGAGTTTGAGGATGCGCTTCAGGTGCGCAAACAGCATCTCGACCTTCTTCCTCTCGCGCCGCGAGGTGACGTAGGCATCGGTGGCGGCGATGTCGCGCGTCATGTCGCGGGCGCCTTCGTGGATGGAGCGCAGGATCTTGTGAGCAGGATCTTTCGGACAGCACTGCGGCTTCAGGGAACAGGCGCCGCAGCCGGCCAGCGCCATAACCAGACATTGCCACGCTGCCCGGAAGCGGACGCCCGGCTCTGGGTGGGGACGTCAGCTCGAGCTCAACGGCGACTTGGCCGTGGCTGCTTCCAAGCGTGCTCACACACTCGTATGGCTGCGCGGACGACTCGACGCGTGGTTTCGGAAATGGCTGCTGTTTGGGAAGGGGGATGGCAGAGTGTTTGGTCGTCCTCGTTGCTGAAACGCGGCAGGGCGCGACGAAGCCGCAAGGCAGAAAGCACGTGCGTCTGGATCCTAACTCGCTAAACTGCGCAGGCTGCGTCGCGGGCCAACGGCGACGGCTATGCCTAGCGTGAGGGCCTATGATCTCTAGCCTAAAGTGTGCCCTGCGCGAGACGACATCCTTCACTGCGCCTTCTGTGCTCGCAACCGGCGTCGTCGCAGGGGGACTGCGGCATAAAAAGATGCGCTCGATGAGCCGTGGCGTCGGCGCCAACACGCTATCGCGGTGGCGGGGTGCGCTGGTCGAAACAACCATGGTGAGCGGTCTGGCGCTCACCGTCGCTGCCGCGTCTGTGACCGCCCGCGGCGCTGCGCATGCAGCGGACTGGCTGGGCAGCAGCGGGGACTTCAATCTCGGTTCGAACTGGGCTGGCGGCGCCGTGCCAACGGACACGGCGTCCTTCACGAACAGCCCGACGGCACAGCGAAATGTCGTCGTCACGTCCGGCGGTACGCTCACGCTGCTGGAGTATAACAACAACGCGCCCGCCTACACGCTGTCGACCGCCCCCAGCATGGCACTGTTCATCAACAACATCACCAATAATTCGGCGTTCGAGCAGACGCTGTTTGCCGGGGCGACGGGCGGGTTCGCAATCTCTGGCACGATTACCGGAGCGATGGCGCTTATTGGTGGGCCAGGCTCCGGCTCGATCCAGTTCGGCACGGGGGGCTCGGCTGCGGGCTCGCGGTTTATCGGCCAGGGCGGGCTGTTGAGTTTGACCATGGGCGCCGGTGACACGCTGTCGATCGGTTCGATCGAAGGCACCGGGGTAATACGAGCCCTCGGGGGGACCCAAACTCTGTCGGTTGGCGGTCTGAATGCGAGCACCACCTATGCAGGCGAGATTCGGGACTCAGTCGCCCTCACCAAGCTCGGCACTGGTGCGCTCACTCTGTCAGGCGCCAATCTTTACACCGGCGGCACGACGATCAATGCCGGCTCAATCATCGCTGGTAACGATTCCGCCTTTGGCATTGGCTTGGTCATGCTGAATGGCGGCGCGCTGGCGACCACCGGTGTGCGCGCGATCGGCAACAACATCTCGCTGACCGGCTCCAGCGCGATCCGTGTGCTGGATACGACCGCGACCTTCAGCGGCGCGATCGCTGCGGGCGGCAATGCGCTCAGCCTCGAAGGCGCTGGAAACGGCAAGATCGTCGGCGTCATCTCCGGCTCGGGGACTGTCACCAAGAGCGGCACGGGCACGTTCACGCTGTCGGGCGCCAATCTTTACACCGGCGGCACGACGATCAATGCCGGCTCAATCATCGCTGGTAACGATTCCGCCTTTGGCACCGGCTTGGTCATGCTGAATGGCGGCACGCTGGCGACCACGGGTGTGCGCGCGATCGGCAACAACATCTCGCTGACCGGCTCCAGCGCGATCCGTGTGCTGGATACGACCGCGACCTTC
>NZ_JBFUPU010000006.1:0-40227 GCF_041360765.1 Allobosea sp. RCC_152_1 | reverse complement strand
CTTCAGCGGCGCGATCGCTGCGGGCGGCAATGCGCTCAGCCTCGAAGGCGCTGGAAACGGCACGATCGGCGGCGTCATCTCCGGCTCGGGGACTGTCACCAAGAGCGGCACGGGCACGTTCACGCTGTCGGGCGCCAACACCTACACCGGTGGCACTACCATCAGCGGCGGGACCTTGCAGCTGGGCGCTGGCGGCACCTCCGGTTCGATCATCGGCGATGTCGTCAACAATGGCACGCTCGCCTTCAGCCGCGCGGACGCTGTGACGTTCAGTGGCACGATCGCGGGCGCAGGCGCCGTGCAGCAGCTGGGCCCGGGATCGCTGACCTTGGCTGGCATGAACAGCTATGGCGGCGGCACCGTGATCGCGGCCGGCAGGCTGATCGGCCAGGTCGGTAGCTTCGGCGGCGGCGCGATCCTGAACAATGCGGCGCTTGTCATCGACCAGCCTGTTGATGCGGCATTCGCCAATGCGATCGACGGCAGCGGCAGCTTCAGCAAGCGCGGCGCCGGTAGCCTGAACCTGACCACCGGCGGCAGTCTCAGCGGCACGACGACGGTCGAGGCCGGCAGGCTCTCGGTCAATGGCGCGCTCGCGAGCTCGGCCGTGACCGTACTCGCCGGCGCGTCACTTGGTGGCAACGGCATAGTCGGCGCCACGACGATCCAGTCCGGTGCCACGATCGCGCCGGGCAACTCGATCGGTACCTTGCACGTCGCCGGCAACCTGACACTGGCGCCGGGCTCGACCTACGAGGTCGAGATCGCAGGCAATGGCACATCCGACCGGATCGCTGCGACCGGCAGCGCCACCGCGGCGGGCAGCCAGGTCGGGGTCACCGCGCTCGATTCGCAGACCAGCTACGTCAGCGGCCAGCGCTATACGATCCTGACGGCAACCGGCGGTGTCACCGGGGCCGCCCCCAGCGCAGTCTCGCGCTCGGCCTTCCTGGATCTCGCGATCGAGCAGCACCCCAGCCAGATGGACCTTGTCATCCAGGTCAAGGGCAATGATCCGATGACGCCCCCGGTCACGCCGCCCACCGTGTTCCAGAGCGTGGCGCAGACGCGCAATCAGTTCGCGACGGCGCTGGCCCTGAACACGCTGCCGCAGGTCGGCGGAACGTTGGCGCTCTACAACAGCCTGCTGATGCTCGACGCCCCCTCGGCGCGGGTGGCCTTCGACGCGCTCTCGGGCGATGCGCATGCGTCGGCCAAGACCGCGCTGGTCGAGGAGAGTTGGCTCTTGCGCAACGCCATGAACGACCGGCTGCGCTCGGCCTTCGGCTCAATTGGCGCGACGCCGATGGCGACCATGAGCTACGGCTTCACGGCCGATCTGGCGCCGGCGGTGAAAGGACCGATGCCGACGCTGGCACCGGCCGAGCGCTTCGCGGTCTGGGGCCAGGGCTATGGGGCCTGGGGGCGGACGGATAGCGATGGCAACGCCGCCAAGTTGACGCGCTCGACCGGCGGCTTCCTCATCGGTGCCGATGCTGCCGTGTTCGACACCCTGCGCGTCGGTGTCGTTGCCGGCTACAGCCGCTCCGAGTTCGATGTGAAGGGCCGGCGCTCCTCGGGCGAGAGCGACAACTACCATCTCGGCCTCTATGGTGGCGGGCAATGGGGCGCGCTCGGCCTGCGCACCGGCGCAAGCTATACTTGGCACGACGTCTCGACCAGCCGCACCATCGCCGTCGCCGGCTTTGGCAACAGCTTGAGGGCCGATTACACCGCCGGCACCGCCCAGGTCTTCGGCGAGCTCGGCTACCGGGTCGATCTCGGCCGGGTGGCGCTCGAGCCCTTTGCCGGCCTCGCCTATGTCAACCTGCATACCGATGGCTTCAGCGAGGCGGGAGGCGCGGCAGCCCTCTCCGGCCGCAGGGACGACACCAGCGTGGGTAACTCCACGCTCGGCCTGCGCGCCTCGACCTCGTTCGCCATACAGGGCATGGACCTGACCTTGCGCGGCGGGCTCGCCTGGCGCCATGCCTTCGGCGATGTCGACCCGACCGCGACGCTCGCCTTCTCAGGCTCCGGCGCTTTCATCGTCGCCGGCCTGCCGATCGCCAGGGATGCCGCCCTCGTCGAAGGCGGCCTCGATCTCTCCATCAGCCCGACCGCGACGCTCGGCCTGTCCTATACTGGACAGCTTGCCCAGGACGCGCAGGACCATGTCTTCAAGGGCTTGCTCGCGGTGAAGTTCTGACGGACCAGGCAGCGGGCTGAGCGCGATCCCTTCTGGGGGCCGCTGAGTGGCGGAAAGTTGGCAACCCGAGCCTAGCGTGCCTCGATTGCGCCAAGGGCGGCGTTGGCCGAATGGTGAAAATGGCACGGCGGGTGGCCGCCGTGCCAGGTGTCATAGGTCCGTTTGCTCGGAAAGGAGAAGCGCATCGTCGACCTCGATGCCGAGGTAGCGCACGGTGCTTTCCAGCTTTGTATGGCCGAGAAGGAGCTGACAGGCGCGCAGATTTCCGGTGCATCCCCGCCCGCGCCGTTGATCAGCACTGTCCGGGGCGTCGCCCTGCGGGCCGGGCTTTCGGCTACGCCGGAACCATGCCTTCGCGCGTTTCCGTCATTCGGCTTCAATTCCGGCGGAGCGCTCGTCTGATGGCGACCGCGCTCGACCTCTTCGGAGGGCAATGCGAACCGGACGGCTAAAATCTTAGCCCGCCACTTCAGTGGAAGGATACACGTGTTCGGCTATCAGCATGATCATGTCTGACCGTTCAAATCGCGCCACTGAGCGGCAACGCCGAGTGCAGCCTGCCAAGCTCAAGGTGGCTAGCGGGGCAATATTCAGCTGCATGATCCGGGATATATCGGTCGGTGGCGCGATGCTGAGAGTTCCCGTCGGTTTTAACGAAACAGGGGCAATTCATATCACCTCGCAGGCTATCGGCGTTGACCGAGAAGCTCGGATCGTTTGGCAGGATCGTTCTTCGATCGGAATCGCATTCCGATCCGTCGACCTTCCCAACGCCCGCCTGCAGAAGCAACGTCCATAGAAGGAAAGCGCCGAGGATCCACTTTTTCCGGCGCCGGGTGAGCTCAGGATCAGCGAGGTGGTCCATCGTCGGCCCCACTACACGATGCCAAGTTTTAATTTCGAGATCGAAGGCAATTCGATGGCAATATCAGCCATCTCAAGTCCACTTCTCCGACGTCATGCAATGTGGCGGCGCTGCACCTCTTGCTCGTCCAGACGATAGAGCCGCGCCGTCGGGCAAACCCGCCGGACGATCTCGCAGAGATGCTGGTGGTGGGTCAGGTAGATGACCTGCCCGCTCCGTGCCATGTCTACGAACAGGCGAAAGGCTTCCTCGGCGCGAAAATCGTCGAAGGTCTCCATGATGTCGTCGGCCACGAAAGGCACGGCGCGGCGCGCCTTGGCGAACTCGTGGTATCCTGCGACGCGTAGCGCGAGATAGAGCTGGAAGCGCGTGCCCTTAGACAGTTCGTCCGCGGCTTTCGAGCCGCCGCCGGCAGCAAGCGCGATCAGCGTCTCACCATCCTTACCAGGCTGTGCCGCGAGGCCGGAATAGGCGCCGCGACTAATCGTCCGGAACGCGGCCGAGGCCCGCTCCATCATCGAGCTGCGATGGCGCTCCCGATAGATCGCGAGAGCCTGCTCCGCCGCAGCAACCCCCGCGCGCAACTGCAGATAACGCAGTGCCCCATCCTCGATCTCCAGCAAAGTGGTGCGGCGGCGCTCTTCGATCTCCGCCACCGTGGCATCGCCGCCGATCGCTTCGACCTGATCGACAGTCGTCGCGCGAGCGGCAAAGAGTTCGTGGCAGCGCCGGTCCTGATCGTCGAAACGCACCTTCAACTCGCTCAGCTCTGCCTCCAGAGCCGGGCGGGACGCATTGTCGAGCGCTGCCTCCGCACTAGCGAGGTCGACACTGCGCATCGCCTCGCGGATGTCGCGCTCAGCTTCCGCCGCTCGCTCCTGCAGCACATGGCGCTGCGCAATCTGCTCCAGCGCCTCGGCAACATCAGCCAGCGAGGCGACCTCGAAGAAGGCGATCATCCTCTGCGTTTGCCCGGCATGGATCTCGTTCTTTTCGGCCAGAGTCCGCTGCCGATCTTCGGCGATTTTCAATTGGGCCAGCAGTTGCGTGCGACGCTCCTGATCGGCGCCCGCCTTCCGGATCGTGTCGACGATCTCGCGGACGAGATCGAGAACCGGCATCGCCTCCCGCGGAATGCCCAAGGCGCGCGCGAGAATCGCGACCTCATCGCGGAATGCGGCCTGGTCCTTCTCCATCTTGTCGATGCGATCGATCAGACCCGCGCGCTTCTCCAGAGTCGGCGCGAGGTCGGCCACCGCGGCTAAGGTTTCGCGCACGACGCCAAGCGCCGGCACGGCACCGGCTTCCGCGAGCCAGCAATTGCGGCAGGTCGCGGACCAGGCCTCGGCCCAATCCCGCTGCTGCGCCTCAGCCTGTTCGGCGCTGCGCTCGCGCCTCGCCACATCGCGACGCCGATCCTCAAGTTCGGCGTAGAGCCGACACCGTTGCGCCTCGCTCTCAAGACCGGTCTGAGCTTCCGCAAGTAGGACGCCGACATCCGCCTCCGCTGCATAGACGATTCCGGCCCGCTCCAGCGCGGCGCGAAGCTGAGACAAAGCCTCGCCAGCATCCGCTTGCGCCGCATGCAGATCTCGCTCGGCCATCCGCACGATCTCCCGCGCCTCCAGAACCCGGCTGCGACAGGACAGCCAATCCTCGAGTTCCAGCAGCGACGGCGCCGGAAGCCAAGACGGCACCATGGTCAGAACGGCCTGTGCGACCTCGGCGTCAACGCCCGCGAGAGCAGCCGCAGCGCCTTCCCCGAGCTCCGTCGCACGGGCGAGATCGGCCTGCGCCACGGCCAGGGCCTGCCCGCTCTGATGCAGTCTCGCTAGGTCGGACATGTGCGAGATCCGTCCGGCACCGACGAGGTCGTCATGGCGCAGGGCTTCCTCGAAGACATCCGCCGAGGCCGCAGCGAGATCGCGCCGATGCGCGGCCCAGGCCAGTTCGCGCCGCGCGCGAATCTCGGCGGCCTCGCGATCGGTCACAATGCCGGTCGTCGCCGCCAAACCCGCCCGCTCCGCCTCGACATGGCGCATCTGGGTGGTGAGACGCTCGATCTCTCCTTGGTGCTGGCTCAGCAAGGCTTCATTCTCGCGCCGAGACGCCTTCCAGCGCTGCAGCATGTCCGGTCTCGGAACCGTCATGCCGACGAGCTGCTCCAGCGTGCCATGCCAGGGCCGCAGTGCCAGGAGACGTTCGTCGAGAACCTCCTGGGCCGCTGCGCGCGACCGTTCGGCGACGCGGAGGCGGACCTGATGATCCGATGACCGCAGCACCTCGACCGTCGCGGCCAATGTCGCAACTGCGCGCTGACGCTCCTGGGGCAACGACGCCGCCTGATCCGTCTTCGGCAGCTTTCTTGCGGCTTCGGCGAGGCGACGACGGGCTTCGGCGCATTCTTCGCTGGCATTACGCAGCGCCGCGTCGATGCCCGACCGCGCTTCGATCAGTTCGCGCAAGCGACCGGTTGTCGCGACGGTCAGGACGAGGCGCTGCGGCTCGGCCTGCCCGTCCCGGTCAATCCGCTGCAGGATTCCGGAGACCTGCAGATCCAGCTGGCGCAATTGCAACTTGCGCTCGGGAATATCCTTTTCCGCTGTGATGTAACGCGCCCGCAGCTCGGTGAGCCGCTCCAGCTCGTCCGCTTGACGAAGAGCGGCATCATCGACGACGATTGCCTCGATCTCGCTGCGTAACCGCGCGATCTCATCGCGATTGGTTTGGTTCTGGACGGCGAGCTCGATTTCTTCCTTCTGCAGCGCCGGCAACGCGGCGGCCCAGCCGGGCGGCGCTTCGGGCAAATCGGCAAACGGGCCCAGACGCTCGCGATCGGCACGCAACGCGACGAGCCGGGGCAGCGCCGCAATATGGCGCTGAATCTCCTCCATCCGAGCCTGGATGCGGGCACGCTCTCCGACCGCTTCGTCATATTGGTGTGCCGCGCTGTCGCGTGCCGCGACGAGCCGCGCATAATCCGATGCCAGCGTATCGATCTGCTCGCGTTCAGCCTTCAGCGCGACGAGCTGCGCCTTGAGTTCCGCCAGCATCCCGCTCCGGGCCCGGAACTTATAGAAACCATCCGCTTCCGTACGGAGGTCGAGCAAGTTCTGGCTGAGATCGGCGAGGCCTGCGCTGGCGGAGAACAGCAACTGGCCGAGATCGCCCTTGCTCGCCAGAATGCTCTCGCCGCCCTTTTCCAAGGTCTCGTCATCGAGCGAGAACATCGTGCGGTAGGCGTCGCGGTCGATCCCGCCGATCTCGGCGCGGATGGCGGCTTCTGGAATAGGGCGGTCGCCGGCGTCGAGCAAACTGTTCTGCGGTCGCTTGATGCGCGCAAAATCACGCGTCTCGCCACCAAGCTCCAGCGCCGCACCGATCCGCATCGTGGGATAGGGGTGCAGGAAGCCGAAGGAGCTCTGCGTGCCGATGCCGAACAATAAGTCGAGGAAGGCAGCGAAGGTCGTCGACTTGCCAGCCTCGTTCGGCCCGTAGATCACATGCAGGTCCGGCTGGCCTTCACACCGCTCGCCGAAATCGATGCTGCAATCGGTGAATTTGCCGTAGCGCGTTAGGTCGAGACGGCGGAGGCGCATTCAGCTGCCCTCGCCTGCAGCCTGCAGCCGCGCGACGACCGTCTCGGCCCCGTCGCGCGCGAGCCGTTCGATATGCGTCCTGAAGGTCTCCTCGTCTGAGCCCAGGATGTCACGGCATTCCTGCGGCAGTTGGGCCCGGATCTCCTCCGCTATGCCGACCAGCGTAGCGTTGAAGGCATCGGAACCAAGGATCTGACCCTCGATCAAACGGTGCAGCTCGCTCAGCGGGTCCCCGGTCGGCCCTTCCCGCCTGTCCGGCAACTGGCTGGTGATTTCCAGCTTTTCCACCCAGCATGAGCCAAGGGCCGCAGCCCGATCATCAGCTTCTGTCTTCAGAAGATCCGTGTCCCGGCGGATGCGCCAGGCGAGCGACGTCGCACCGACGACGTGCAGGCGCGCCACCAGATGGTCCGAACCGACGGCGCTCCGCGCCGTCTCGAGCGCGCGCCCGAGCCGCGAGACCAGTTCCCGCCAATCCTCCATCCCGGTCACATCGACCGTGACCCGCTCGAACTGCGCGACGCTGGTCACGCGCTCCTCGATGTCGATCGAGCGGTCGTCGCCGACCGTGACCAGCGAGACGGATTTCGGCCCGGCCTCGTTGATGTCACGCCCCTGCGGCATGCCCGGCATCGCGATCGTACAGGTATCATCGTTGACGATCGCGCGCTTGTGGACATGGCCCAGCGCCCAGTAGCGGAATCCCATCGCCCGCAGGTCGGCCAGGCTGCACGGCGCATAAAGGTCGTGGCCCGGGGTTCCGGCGAGGCTGGTATGCAGCATGCCAATATTGACCGCACCCTCCACCGGCGGCCGGTACTTGCCGAGCAGGCTCTCCGGAGCGTGGGGCTGCGCGAAGCTCAGCCCATGGATCACGATCGGGACCCGTCCCGCCGGGCCGGGCAGCTCCACCGTCTCGGCGCGGCCGCCGAAGACTTTGACCGAGTCCGGAAGGACGAGTTCCTTGGTTATCTTCGACATCGCGTCATGGTTGCCGCGGATGATGAAGGTGCGGATGCCGGCCTGATCGAGCCGCCGCAGCTGCTCGGCTAGAAAGCGCGCCGTCTTCATCGAGCTCTGATCGCCGTCATAGAGATCGCCGGCGATCAGCAATCCGTCGACCTGTTCCGCCAGGCACAGATCGATGATGCGCACGAAGGCCTGCCGGGTCGCGTTGCCGATCAGCTCCGCCAGATCGGGATGGCGCATGGCGAGCGAGCGAAGTGGCGAGTCAAGATGGATATCGGCAGCATGGATAAAACGAAAAGTCACTGGATCTCCATGTTGCAGCGCTCTAGCCGACACTCATTATCGCGGCCGGTGCGTGCTCTTCAATGCAGGCAGCCGTAGGTCTCCATCGGAATGGCCTTAACCAAGAGGCGCTAGAACCCAACGCCTCAGCCGCGCCGGAAGTGACGGTTTCTCGCCCTCTGCTTCACCTCCACAGCCTACGACGAACATACACTTGCACGCCTCCTTACCACCTTATGCAAACTAGCGTCGATTAAGGCGCTGGGGAGCACGGTGGCGTACGCAAAGGGCATGCACCTATCCGCTCAGCGGGTATTTCGGATATCAGCTAGGGGTTGGAACGGGGCTTGCGCGGCGCCTGAAAGCGGACATAGCCGAGCCCCTGCCGATGAGATCAAACGCAGCCTATATCGCCGTGGCTGAGAAGATGCATGATGGCCTGCCTAGTCAACGGGCCAGACAATGTTCGCGCGCATGATCGCGCAGAAGGCATCGCGTGAAACTCAGGATCGGCTACGAACTTGACTATGATTTTCCGCAACCGACACCCGTCATCCTGATGCTGAACGTGCATTTTAGTCGGGTATCGGACCTTGTTCAACCGGACCATATCCGCATCCAGCCTTCGGTGCCCGTCAGCGCCTACCGGGACAGCTTCGGCAACTGGTGCACTCGGCTGCTGGCACCGCAGGGGCCGATGCGGATCACCGCCGACGCGATCATCTCCGATAGCGGCCTGCCCGAAAGCCACGACCTCAATGCCGGCCAAGTCCCAGTTGAACAGTTGCCGGAGGAAAGCCTCGTCTTCCTGCTGGCGAGTCGGTTCTGCGACAGTGACCGCCTGCTGGATCTCGCCTGGCAGCTCTTCGGTCATGCTCGGCCTGGCGCACCACGCGTTCAGGCAATTTGCGATTTCGTCAACCAGCGCATCGCCTTCAACTACAACGATGCCAGCGTAACCCGCATGGCGACCGACGCCTATGGTGAAGGCCGCGGCGTCTGCCGCGACTACGCTCATCTCGCCATTGCCTTCTGCCGGGCGATGAATATCCCGGCACGCTACTGCACCTGTTATCTCGGCGATGTCGGCACGCCGCCGCCCTATCCACCGGGCGATTTCGCGGCGTCCTTCGAAGCCTATCTCGAAGGCGGCTGGCAGATGTTCGATCCGCGCAACAATGTGCCGCGTATTGGTCGCGTACTGATCGCGCGCGGCCGGGATGCGGCCGATGTTGCCATCGCCACCACATTCGGGCCGAACACGCTGACAAGCTTCAAGGTCTGGACCGACGAGGCGGTGGAAGGGAGCGACCTAGTCGGCCGCAACTAAGAGATGTCCGGGACGCGCCAACGGCGGATGTAGGCCGGCATTCGGATATGAGACAGTGTTCCACCAAGCCAAAAGCATCCGTCACCCGACGTTTGCGGAGTGACCGAGGCGATCGAGCCATCGATTGCGACGATCTCGCGATCTCGGCGTTGCCGAGCCATTTCAGATCGAAACTGCGAACGCCGTCGCCGCAGTTTCCACTCCAGGCTTTCCTCCAGACGCTACGAACGTTTGGAGGAGCCGGGCCCTCGATCCGACTATCCGGATTTCGTCGGTTCCCACCTCGGCTCGCTGCGCAAGCTGCTGGATGTAGTTCCGCCGGAAAGAACCATTTTCGCCCCGCATCCGGTCCTTTGCTGCCGCCGCGAACGTCCGGAGGGCCTCCGGGTAATTTCGATTCTCCCTCCCCGCCGACCTTCTGCCCGCTCCACATCGGCCAGCTCCGCGATGCGCCCCTTCAGGTTCGAATCGGTCAGATCAGCCAAGCCCGCCTCGATGGCCTCGTAGAGACGCGTCAGCTTGTTTTCAGCGTCCAGAGCGTTGCGCTTGAGCGCGACGCTCCTTCCCGTCTCGCGTTCCGCCGCCTCATCCCGGCGCTTCAGAAGCGCGCTGAGCGCCTCTTCGAGAAAGTGCGGGCTGAGGAGCCGATCGACCACACTGCTGACCACCAGGTCATTCAGCTCGTCCATCGGGATTGATCGGCCCTTGCAGCCTTTCGGACCCTGCCGTGCAGCCGTGCAGCAGGTGTAGTAGCGGTATTCGGTTCCCTTTCCGGACGTTCGAAGCGTCATAGCGCCACCGCAATCGGCGCAGAACGCCACGCCGCCAAGCAAGGTCCGGCCGCTCACGAAACGGGGCGCCCGCAGTTGCGGGCTGCGCGAGCGCATGATCGCTTGGACCTCCTCGAACTCTTCTACGGTTGGCGGCCGGTGGGGTGTCGGCGGCGTCCACCAGATACTGACCCGCGAGACCTACATCGGGAAGCACCGCTTCAACGTGTCTAGCTGGCGGAAGGGCGTCGAGAAGCCGGCGGACGAAGTTGGCAGCCGTGGAAAGCTCTCGGCGGCAATCTGAAACCGCCGCATAGTGCAATGAAGTCCGGGCGACGGCGCGAACGCCCGTCAGCGTAGGTATGTTCGGCGGGCTTGCTGCGCATTAAGGTTTCCTCGGCAAAGACCGAAGCCGCCCTCGCGACCTGTCGGCCTTGCAGATTCCCGGCGCCCTGGTTATATTACCGGTTATAGTCCTGAGAGCCAGAATGAGCAAGAGTCCTCAGCGCCGAGCAATCGACAACTATCGCAGTCGCCTGACCGAGCGGGGTATGGCGCGGTTCGAGGTTATCGGTCGCGACGACGACCGCGAGCTGATCCGGTCAGTCGCTAAGCGTCTGGCCGAGGGCGGTTCCGACGCCGATCGACTGCGCGCGGCCGTCAAACAGTCCATTTCCGGCGAGCCCCCGAAAAAGGGGGGTATCCTGAAGGCGCTGCTGGCCTCGCCCCTTATCGGCTCCGAACTCGACCTGACCCGTCCGCGTGAGGAAGGACGGAAGGTCGATATTTGATGCGCTACCTGCTCGACACCAACATCATCAGCAATTTCACCAAGCCGGCGCCATCGGAGTCGCTGATCGCCTGGATGGCTCAACAGTCCGACGATGACCTCTTTATCGCATCGCTAACGCTGGCCGAGGTGCGCCGAGGCGTGCTCGAAAAGCCAGCCGGCAAACGTCGGGACCAACTCGATGCCTGGTTCAGCGGGCCACAAGGTCCGCAGGCCCTGTTCGCTGGGCGCATCCTCTCTTTCGACGAACGGGCCGGTCTCGTTTGGGCGGAGTTGATGGCAGAAGGTAGAGCCAAAGGCCGTCCGCGCAGCGGGCTCGACACAATCATCGCCGCCATCGCCGCCGCGAACGATTGCGTCGTCGTCACGGACAATGAATGCGATTTTCTCGGGATCAATATCCTCAACCCGCTCAGAGAGAAGCCCGGATAGAGCTGGACAATTTGTGGACGTTGCAGTTGTTCCTTGGCCATGGCGCATTCCTCCGAACGCTATGCCAACCGAGCGCCGTTCTCGTTGTTCCTGCGAAAACGACAAAGTCCGACCGCTTGGGCCGGGCTCGCTAGCGGTGTCTCACCCAGTACATCCGTGGAGAGACGATTCGCCTTCATCGGAATGCAGACCTATGACTGGGCATTGATAGTCTCGATCTGCCCACTGCCATGGTTCAACCTTAAATTGCGCTACCGTTGCTATTGCGCCCGCGTCACGCCCGTTAGATTCGCGGCGCCCTGGAGGTTTCTTGGCTGACTCGCCGTCCAACGCCCTACCCTCGTCACGCTGGAACGTGCTGCTGGAAGCGAACCCTGGCGGCAACGACTATATGACCACGGGGCAATATGCCGAGTATCAGAACTTCCCCGGATTGGGTCAGAACTTCTACGTCCCGAACTCGCCGTCGGGGTTGCCGGCGACTGCCGCGCTCTACCGGTTGTCGAATGGACCGGACCACATGGCCTCGTTGCAGGCTGGCGAGGCTGGGTACACCACTGAAGGTGTGTTGGGCTACCCGTTGATATCCGGCTCGGCTCTTCCAGGTCTGACCGCCATACATCGTTTCCTAAAAGCGTCGGACCATGCGACCGGTGCCGCTGGTACGGGGATCGCGGGCTACACCGACGAGGGTAGCCTGGGCGCCTTTGGGTACATGCGCTACCGAACCAACCCGACGGCGCTGCAGGCGGTATCGGGTGGCGGGCTCAACGTGCAGTCGGATCTCATCGCTGGCGGCGCTGTGGCGTCCTGGCGGTGGAACAACATCGAGTTCATCAACACCGCTGACTACGGCCGCTATCTGCAGGCAGACATCTTCTTCAACGATGCGGGCGGAGTTGAGGGAGCGGCTCCAACGTTCAATCCCATCGAGGCCGGGGACGTGTTTACCTCCGGATCTGACCCTTTGCTCTATCGCCACGGCGCGCCCTGCGTTCTCGCCAACGTCTCCGGCGGCGTTCAGCAGACGAGGGCCGTCCCGCTCGATTTCCTCCTGCCGCAAACTCCGCTCGATAAGGACATCAACTCGGTCCGGCTCTACCACGGCAGCCAGATTGGAAAGGATCTGACGCTGGGCTGGAACGGCCTGTCGCAGGTCGCGCAGTATCGAACGGTCTTCGCCCTCGCAGCCCCGATCACCGCCTTCGATGTTGAGGTGCCGACTGCCTACCTGAATAGCCAGTTCAACAGGTTCTGGACGTTCGATGTCGCCAATAATGTGTTCGCGGAGGTCACCAGCGGACTGAACTGGTGCAACGGTGAAGAGTACCAGTGGTTTCCAGCCAGTGGCAGAGGGGGCGTCATCATATCGACGAGCGACGGCGCCGCGGCGATGGGTGCATATGCGGTCACAAGCCATGCGAACACCGGTAGCAGGATCACCCGGTTCACGCTGACGCATTTCCCGACCTGCGGCGATTGCTCTAAATGGGCTGTCCGCGGAAGCATGGTGCCCCTTGCACAGGGAGAGAATTCGTTCAGTGCCTATATCGCCACGGGAACGCTGGATCAGGCCAAAAGCCTAATGCAGGCGCTTTACAGCGCGGGGGCAAGCTGATGAACGACGATCGAACTCGGGCTGCCGTTGAAGCGGCGGCGAAATCCTTCCACGAGCAGACCCGCGAGAAGCGGCAATACACCTGGGAGCAGTCGAGCGAGGAATAGCGCCGCGACCTGCGAGCGTTTGTCCGGCCTATTGTCGGGGCCGCCCTTGCAGCCTCTGATGCCTATGTGGCTGCGGCGCTGCCTAAACCGAAGGAATGACCAAGCCCGGTGCTGGTCATCTCAACCATTCGAGAGCGATAGCTATTTCATCGCCCTCGGAGGACACCATGAGCGAACTGGTTTCAATCGGTATGGTCTGCGGCAAGCCATGCGTTGCGGTGCGTGAGCACGGCGAATGGCTGCCGATGGTCTGGGTTGCGAGCTGGGCCGATGCACAGCGCCTGGCCAGCGACGAATGCGTGAGGCTTGGCCTGCCGCGCTGCTATTGCGGCGTCCGGGCGAGTTCCTGAAGCGCGCCGGCTGGCGAAACCTCCCTTATAAAGAACGATTGGAGGTCCAAATGGACGCTTACACTGAAGAGCAATGCAGAGAGATGGCGCACGGTATGCGCCTTAACCCCGAGCTTTGGCGGGTGCTTATCCCGTACGCCAAGCCTGTAGCGAGGCAAAACGAACCTCAGAACGACGAAGCCCGGGCACAACGGCCGGGCTCGCTGGCGGCGGGACTGCCATCAGCGGCGAAGCCGATCACAACCAGCCTCGGTTTGCCGTCGGCGCTGCCTTCAGCGCTGATCGCCGAACTCTAATTCTTGCATCGTCGCAAAGGGCTGTTTCGCGCAGCGCGCTGGCCGAGAGGTGCCGGTAGCGACACGTTTCGCGACGATGGCCAATGCATGCCTACAAAATGGCGGTTCGACAACCACCCATTTTTAGCCCATAATCTTGCATTGGTACAAGATTATGGGCGAGTACCCTGGCGTCAATAGCTAAGGGCAGGCGCAGAACCATTTCGTGTTCGGGGCTGTGGATTTGGGTGGATGGAGCCGCCTCCTGATTGCGCGGCGGCACGACTCAGGATCGCATGTCGACACATACGCAACCGAAAGACGAAACCATGCCATTCTTTGTCGCGAGCTATGATCTTAAGAAGACCATTCCGGACCCCTACAGCGCGTTTATTGCAAGCGCTGAGGAAATGGGATGGCGGGTAACCATGCCGATGCGTGATGGACGAATTGAAAGGCTGCCGAATACGACGCTCAGCGGCACCTTCATAAGCCTTGAGCAAGCAGTCATCGCAATGGAGGCCGCGCCAGAATGCCGAAGTTCAGATCGGTGGTCAGGTCGACATCACAGGATGCTATATCTCCGAGGTGATCGGCGACGCATTCCTCAAGCCGAAAGAGGAAGAGCCGAACCTGTCGGAAGCGTTGGCGATTGCACTGCTGAGGCGCAACCTCTCCTGACGGCTACACCCAGTCGACGAAGGCCAGCGGCTACCGCGCCGCGGCGATTATATGTCACCCTCCTTGAGCTACTCGACCTAGACGGGCAGCGGACGGAATGCAGTGGACCAGGATCCCAAGCTACTATTGGGTTACGGCTGTGCCAGATTTGCAGTAGGAATCCTCAACGCTATCGCCATATGGTGATGGGAGTGAGTAACCTGCACGTAGGGGATCGACATGCTCGACGTTGTGCCGATCGACAAGTTTGACATTCCGCTTCCGCCCGCGCGCCCGATCGCGTTCGAAGAGCGTATGTTCCTATCCAAAGTAGCAGATCGTCAGCAGAAGCTCGGCGAGTATCTGCTGAATGACGCGCGGGCCAAGTCCGAGGCTTGGAAGAGTCAAATCGCGCAGCTTATGAGCACGCTCGATAGCTGGATCGGGCCCGTCACAGCCGAAGATCTTGCGGCTTCGATGGAGAGCGCGGAGAAGGCTGAAGAAATAGCAGAGACGATTGCTATCGCGACAGCTCGGTTGGAAAAGCGGATTCGTCGGGACGTTAAGCGCCAGTTCGAAAACGACCCCTCGCTTGGTGCTGTAACGCGGGCTTTCGGCGGTCGGCTTCTCACATTGGAGCGCGAGAAGATTGATGCGCTTCTCGAGACCGCATTGTTTTTCAGAGCATGGGCAGCCGATCATGACGATCGGGGGCCCCTGCAAAGCTTTGACGACCCTCAGGCGCTGATGCGCGCCTTGGCGGCTTAGGGACTTGCCTTGATTCGGATCGACTTCGGTGGCCGTTTCAAAAAGGCGTTAAACGGGTTACCGCCGGACCGCAGAAAGGCTGCGATTGCGGCGATCGGAAAATTTCAGCAAGAGCCCGCGCTGCCTGCATTAAAGTTCCGCCCACTTGTAGGCAAAGGCGGCCATTTCATCATTAGCGCCCACCATGGCGACCGCGTCATCATGAAGCGGCTGGCTGACGATCACTACGAATTGGTGGACGTGGGTCCTCACGACAACGTCTACCGTCGGATGACTCGCGGATAAGGGACGCGCTGACCGGGCATCCTCCCGGACCCGCCGGCGAACTACCTCACAGCTACGGCACACCGCCGCAAGGCCATTGCGATGTTTGCCGCGGCAACCTTCCGCTGCCGATCCAAGTTGCTCCGCGACAGGCAGCGGCCGGGCACGGCCTCATGCGGCTTCACAACCAGCGGAAGGCAGCCCTCTTCGCGGCACCGGGCACGGAACACCGTAGCCCTCCGCCGTGAGCCGCCTTTTTCGGCTGGTGTCGATGACCGATGGTGTGCCGATGATTGGCGCGTGAGGGTGGTCAGTGTCCATTAAGGCGATGATGGACATGAGCGACGCGCGGCGTGTTCGGCGGAGTTGGAGCGACGCGCGGAAGCGGGAGATCGTCGCGGCTTCTTTAGAACCCGGAGCGTCGGTGTCGGTGATTGCGCGGCGCTATGACGTCAACACGAACCTGCTTTTCATCTGGCGCCGGCTTTATCGCGATGGATTGTTGGCCGAGCCCGGTGCAGGCCTGCCTTCGCTGCTGCCGATCACGATCACCGGTGAGCAGGCTGAGAAGCCCAGCTCGGTTGCGTCTGATGCCGGTCGGGTGGAAATCGAACTGCCGCGCGGCTACCGCATCCGGGTCGATGCCGGCATCGACGGCAAGGCGCTGCGTTGCATCCTTGACGCCCTGGAGCGCCGATGATCCCGGTTCCGTCGGGTGTCCGGGTGTGGCTTTCCGTCGGCCGGACGGACATGCGCCGGGGGATGACGGGGCTGGCCCTTCAGGTTCAGGAAGCACTGGGTCGCGACCCGCACGCGGGCGATTTGTACGTCTTCAGAGGCGCCCGGGGCGACCTGGTCAAGATCCTTTGGCATGACGGCCTGGGCATGTCGCTTTATGCGAAGCGGCTGGAGAAGGGCCGCTTCATTTGGCCGTCGCCGACGGAGGGCGTGGTCGCAATCTCGGCGGCGCAGCTGGCCTATATGCTCGACGGCATCGACTGGCGAAACCCTCGGCACACATGGCGACCAAGCAGCGCCGGGGAAGGTCGGAACGCTTCATTTTTTAGGAGTCAGCGGGCGCGATTCATGATTCACTCATGGTCATGGCCGCCGCTCTTCCTACCCGACGATATCGAAGCGCTGAAGGCGGCGTTGACGATCGAGCGCGCGAGGACGCGCGACGTGGCCGCCGAACTGGCGGTGGCGCGTGCGAAGGCGTCCGAAGACCTGGCCCTGATCGCCCATCAGAAGCTGCGGATCGCCAAGCTGGAGCGACAGATCTACGGTCCTCGCTCCGAGCGTTCGCAGCGGCTCATCGACCAGCTGGCGCTGCAGTTCGAGGAGTTGGAGGCGAGCGCCACGCAAGATGAACTGGCTGCGGAGCTGGCCGTGGCCAAGGCGACGCTTGTTGCGGGGTTCACCCGCAAGCGCCCCGATCGGAATACCTTCCCCGATCACCTGCCGCGCGAGCGCGTGGTCATCGACCCACCGACGGCCTGCGACTGTTGTGGCGGCAATCGGCTGCGCAAGCTGGGCGAGGATGTCACCCGGACCCTGGAAGCGATCCCGCGCCAATGGAAGGTGATCGAAACCGTGCGGGAGAAGTTCACCTGCCGGGATTGCGAGAAGGTCAGCCAGGCACCGGCGCCCTTCCACGTGATCCCCCGTGGATGGGCCGGCGCCAACCTGCTGGCGATGATCCTGTTTGAGAAGTTTGGCCAGCATCAGCCCTTGAACCGACAGGCCGAGCGCTATGCCCTGGAAGGCGTCCCGGTCAGCCTCTCGACCATGGCCGACGCCGTGGGGTCGGGCTGCGCGGCCCTCGATCCGATTTTGAGGCAGGTCGAAGCGCATGTCATGGCGGCCGACCGCCTGCATGGCGACGACACCACGGTGCCGGTCCCGGCCAAAGGCAAGACCGATACGGGACGATGTTGGGTCTATGTCCGCGATGACCGGCCGTTCGGTGGGGCATCGCCGCCGGCTGCGGCGTTCTATTACTCTCGCGACCGCAAGGGCGAGCATCCACAAACCCATCTCGCCGGATATACCGGGCTGTTCCAGGCCGACGCTTTCGATGGGTATCGCCAGCTCTATCTGCCTGGGCGAAGTCCCGGGCGGATTTTGGAGGCAGGGTGCTGGGTTCACGCCAGGCGCCCGTTCTTCGCCATGGCCGATCTTGAGGAGAACGCCCGGCGGCAGGCGTCGGGCAAGAAGACGATCGCGCTCTCTCCCATCGCGATCGAGGTCGTGCGCCGCATCGATGCCCTCTTTGAGATTGAACGGCCGATCAACGGCAGGACTGCGCAGGAACGCCAGACGGTACGTCAGGAGCTGAGCAAGCCCCTGGTCGATGCGCTTGCGGTCTACATGCGCGAGCAGCGAGCCAAGCTCTCCCGCGGCCACGACCTCACCAAGGCCATCGACTATGTCCTCAAGCGCTGGGCGGCCTTCACGCTGTTCCTGGAAGACGGGCGGGTGTGCTTGTCAAACAATGCCGCCGAACGCGCGCTGCGCGGCATCGCTTTGGGAAGAAAATCATGGCTGTTCTGCGGGTCGGACCGGGGTGGTCAACGCGCGGCCGCCATGTACAGCCTCATCGTCACGGCCAAGATGAACGATGTCGATCCCCAGGCCTGGCTCGCCGACGTGCTCGCCAGGATCGCGACGCACCCGGCTCATCGGATCGACGAGTTGTTGCCGTGGAACTGGATGCCCCAGCCATCCGCGTTGTCGGCCGCGGCAGCCTGACCTTGCAGGTCAACAAGATCCACCATGTCCATACCATCACCCGCGTCGCCCAAATGCTCGGCGAGGACGAGGACTGGCTGTGGGACGTCGCCAATGAAATGGACCCGGAGGACGGCGTGATCTGGGTCTACGGCCCCAGTGACGACAGCGTCATGGCGTTCACTGACTTCGGCATCGAAACGCTCAAGGGCCTCGTCGAAATCTACAAGGCCAATCCCAACCTGCTCTCGCGATCCGACGACCCGACGTAGCCGCACTGCGGCCTACGCCGCAGGGATACGGAACACCGACTGGGCATGTGCTTTGATCTGGCCGTGGGTGGTTTTGCTGGCCCGGGCCAGCGCGTCGTTCGTGATCTTCGCGACCTCTCGGGCTATCTCGACGCGGTGGGCATAAGCATCGAGGACGGCCCGGTCTCGCGTGTCCACGACCTTGCCATCGTGGATATGAGGCGGCGCGTTATGGCAGCCATGTCGCAGCCCAGCGCGGTTGCAATACTCTGTCGGAGACCATGACCATCGCGAGGACGACGATGGACCTCTAAATGATCGCTTCTGGCGACCTGGTCCCGCTGATGGTGGACACGGACTACGACGAGCTGACGAATTCGCGGCCGGATCGTTCATAGACGGTGGCCCCGGTCTGCGCATCGACCCCTTGCAGGCTGACCTCATAGCCCCACAGCGCCTGAACATAGCTCAGCACCGCATCGCAGCTGTCGCTTTCCAGCAGGATGCCGCGATTGATCTTGTGCTGGAGGCGCAAGTGCCTCTGGCCGAGGAGGTCAACGTCCACGACCTGAATATCCGGATGCCTTGCGCCGATATCATATCGCTCGGCCAGAGTGGACCGAATCTGTTTATAGCCGCGTTCGTTGTGGATCGAGGCGACGTTGTAGACGCGTTCGCTCGCCACGTCCGACAGCACAAACAGCCGCCATTTCCGGATCAGGGCCGGGCTCAGATACTGGCGGATGAAGGACTCGTCGCGGTGATTGGCCCAAGCCTCGAGCATGATGGCGCGCCAGTCGCCATTGCCGGCGATCTCGGGAAACCAGTCGCGGTCCTCTGCCGTTGGCGCGGTCGCAATGCGCTGGAGGTCCCGCATCATATCGAAGCCGAGCGCATAGGGATTGATGCCGGAGAAACGGGGGTCATCGAAACCGGGCTGTAGGACTACGTTGGCATGATTGCGCAGGATTTCCAGCATGGCGCCCTCGCCGATCCGTCCCTGGTCGAACAATGCGTTCATGAGGGTGTAGTGGACGAAGGTCGCGCAACCTTCGTTCATCACCTGCGTCTGACGCTGCGGGTAGAAATATTGCGCGACCACCCGGACGATCCGCAGGATCTCACGCTGCCAGGGTTCGAGGATCAGGCTGTTCTTCTCAAGGAAATAGAGCAGGTTCTCCTCGGGCAGGTTCAGCGCCTTCTTCCGCTCGGCAGCCACGTCCTGTATGTCGCCAGCCTTACCAGCCGCCGCCTGGCGCGGAATCGTGCGCCAGAGGTCGTTATAGGAGCGCTCCTCGTAATCCAGCCGCTCGCGCAGCCCTTCGCGCTGCTTCTCCGAGGACAGCCGCGGCGGGCGCCGATAGCGAAAGACGCCCTGTTCCATCAGCGCATGGGCGGCATCGAGGATGGCTTCGACCGCCGCGACGCCGTGCCGCTCCTCGCAGCGCTGGATGTAGCTCTTAGCGAAATCCAGATAGCCTAAGATCGCGCCGGCATCGGTCCATTGGCGGAACAGGTAGTTGTTCTTGAAGAAATGGTTGTGCCCGAAGGCGGCATGCGCCGTCACCAGGGCCTGCAGGGCCATGGTGTTCTCTTCCATCAGGTAGACGATGCAGGGGTTCGAATTGATCACGAGCTCGTAGGCGAGCCCGCGTCCGCCCTTGCGATAGACCAGCTCCTGATAGAGGAAGTGCTTCCCGAACGACCAGTGCCGGTACATCAGCGGCATGCCGATCGACGAATAGGCGTCCAGCATCTGCTCCGAGGATATGACTTCCATCTGGACCGGGTAGGTATCGAGCCCGAGCTCCTCCTTCGCCACGATGTCGATGGCGTCGTAGGCGTGGGACAATGTCTGGAAATTCCAGTCCGACCCGGAGAACAGCAGACCGCGTCTGGGCGCGTGCTTGAGCATCGGCTCTCTCCCCTCAGTCTCGCTGCACAGAAGGCTGCTTGGTGAAGAGCTGCCGAAAGACCGGGTAGATGTCGGACGCCTTGGCGATGCGACTCATGTCGAAATTTCGCCACCGGTCCTTGACGGCATGATAGGCGCGCCAGAGCGATGTGCCGTTATTGGTCGAGCCGAAGATCTCGCTCTCGCGCTCGTCGATGATCTCGACATAGGCGAAATACTGGCAGAGCCGCATGATCTCGCCGTCCATCAGGCTGAGGCAGCGTTCGGAATCCGTGGCGAGATTGTCGCCGTCCGAGGCCTGTGCGGCGTAGATGTTCCATTCGCGGCTAGGGTAGCGCTTGGCGATAATGCTCTGCATCTCCTCCAGCGCCGTGGAGACGACGGTGCCACCGCTCTGCGTGCTGTAGAAGAACGTCTCCTCGTCCACCTCCTGCGCCGTGTGCGTGTGGCGGATGAAGACGATATCCGTGCGCTCGTAGCGCCGCTTCAGGAACAGATGCAGCAGGACGAAGAAGCGCTTGGCGAGGTCCTTCTCGCGTTCGCCCATCGAGCCCGAGACGTCCATCAGGCAGAACATCACTGCATTCGCATTCGGTTGGGGCTGCGGATCGAAGCGGTTGAAGCGGATATCGACCGGATCGACGAAGGCGATGACCCGCCGCCGCCGCTCCAGCCGGACGAGCTCCGCGCGCAGGGCGCTGCTGCGCCGATAGCGTTCGCCGGGATCCACCCCCTCCTCAGCTTCGAGCCTGGCGAGCTCGCGCAGGATCGCCTCGACGTCCTCGCTCTTGGGACGCCGCAGCGCAATGCGGCGGCCATGGCTGTTGCGCATGGTGCGGGCGATGCTGATATTGGTCGGCGCCCCGCTCACCGAATAGCCCGCCCGCCGCGGCTTGTAGGTCAGGATTTCCCTGAGGTTGAGCTTGACCATGTCGGGCAGCTCGAGATCCTCGAAGAACAGGTCGAGCACCTCCTCGCGCGATAGCACGAAGCGGAAATCATCCTCGGCAACCTGAGATCCCGGGGACGATCCCAAACCGCCTCCGCCCTGCCCCGGCTTCGGCAACTGATCCCCCGGAGAGAAGCGCTGGTTCCCGGGCAGGACATGCTGACGGCGGCCGCTATCCTTCGCCTCGCGGAAGCGCGGCTCGTCGGTTCCATTAGCTGGCATGGAGATGGCCTGCTCGCGATCGACATCGGCGATCTTGCCGGTCCGAATATTGTCTTGGACGCTGCGCTTCAGCTCCGTGCGCACGCGGCGCAGAAAACGCTGGCGATTGCCCAGGCTCTTGTCCTTCGGGTTCAGGCGACGATCGATGAAGATCGGCATGGCGCGCTCCCGGCCGACGGTCAGCCCGCCTTGTTGACCCGCATATACCAGTCGACGAGCCGCCGGACCTGGCGCTCGGTATAGCCACGCTCGACCATGCGTTGCACGAAGCCCTGGTGCCGCTTCTCCGTCACGCTATCCTGCTTCGAGCCGAAGCTGATGATCGGCAGGAGGTCCTCGACCTGCCCGAACATCCGCTTTTCGATCACCTCGCGCAGCTTCTCGTAGCTGGTCCAGGACGGGTTGCGGCCGTTGTTTCTGGCCCGGGCGCGCAATGTGAACTTCACGACCTCGTTGCGGAAATCCTTGGGATTGGCGATGCCCGCCGGCTTCTCGATCTGGGACAATTCGTTGTCCAGGATCTGCCGGTTTAGGATCTGGCCGGTATCCGGGTCCTTGTAGTCCTGGTCCTCGACCCAGGCATCGGCATAGGCGATGTAGCGGTCGAACAGGTTTTGGCCGTATTCGCCATAGGATTCCAGATAGGCCTTCTGGATCTCGTGGCCGATGAATTCGGCATAGCGCGTTGCCAGCTCCGACTTGATGAAGTCGAGATAGGCCGCTTCCGTCTCCTTCGGGAACTGCTCGCGCTTGATCGCACCTTCCAGGATGTACATCAGGTGCACGGGATCGGCGGCCAGTTCCTCGGTGTCGTAGTTGAATGTCTGCGACAGGATCTTGAAGGCAAAGCGCGTGCTGACGCCGGTCATGCCCTCGTCGATGCCGGCGGCGTCGCGATATTCCTGGATGGCCTTGGCCTTGGGATCGAGCTCCTTGAGGTTCTCGCCGTCATAGACGCGCATCTTGGTATAGAGCGGCGAATTCTCGTGCTCGGCGAGCCGCGTCGAGACCGAGAAGCGGCTGAGGATGTCGAGCACCTCGGGTGCGCAGGGACTGTCGGCCAGCTCGCTTTCGCGCAGCAGCTTCTCGTAGATCTGCCGTTCTTCGGTGACGCGCAGGCAATACGGCACCTTGACCACCAGGATGCGGTCGAGGAAGGCCTCGTTGTTGCGGTTGTTCTTGAACTGCAGCCATTCCGACTCGTTGGAATGGGCGAGCACAATGCCTTGATAGGGGAAGCCCCCGAAATTCTCGGTGCCGTTATAGCTGCCCTCCTGGGTCGCGGTCAGCAACGGGTGCAGCACCTTGATCGGCGCCTTGAACATCTCGACGAATTCGAGCAGCCCTTGCGTCGTCCGGTTCAGGCCGCCGCTATAGGAATAGGCGTCCGGGTCCGACTGGCTGAAATTCTCAAGCTGGCGGATATCGACCTTGCCGACGAGCGTCGAGACGTCCTGGTTGTTCTCATCGCCCGGCTCAGTCTTGGCGATGCCGACCTGACGCAGGCGCGACGGCATCAGCTTGACGACGCTGAACTGGGAGATGTCGCCGGAGACTTCGTCGAGCCGCTTCGCAGTCCAGGGGGAGATCAACCCGGTCAGGCGTCGGCGCGCGATCCCGTACTTGTCCTCGAAGAGATCGCCCATGCGGTCCGGCCGGAACAGGCCGAGCGGCGATTCGAAGACGGGGCTGATTTGTCCGCCGACCTTGAGCGTATAGAAGGGACGCTCCTCCATCAGCTTCTTCAGCCGTTCGGCGAGCGATGACTTGCCACCGCCGACCGGGCCGAGGAGATAGAGAATCTGCTTGCGCTCCTCCAACCCTTGCGAGGCATATCGGAAGTAGCCGGCGATACGCTCGATCGTATCCTCCATGCCAAAGAAATCGGCGAAGGCAGGATAAATTTTTATCGTCCTGTTAGCGAAGATGCGACCCAGGCGTTCGTCCTGGCTCGTATCGAATAATTTTGGCGTCCCAATCGCGTCGACCATCCGCTCCGCAGCAGAGGCGTACATCGACTTGTCTTCCCGGCAGCCCAGCAGATATTCCTGCAGACTCATCTCCTCTTGTGAATAACTACTGTAATCGTCAAAAAATAAACGAAAAATCTCGCCGGTTTTGTCAGTCATGGCAGCCATCCAGCATGCATTGGAACTGTCGGCGACAGCACAGCAGATTTAACCGATGATCTCTTCGCGAGTTCCTTTGGGATGGCATTTTCGCAATCGGTAAGCGGAAGTGCTCAGCCGTTCGAAAGATGCGCCCCTGCGGCATCGTTTTTTCCTCAGTCGGCCAGGAACATGTAGGCCTCCATGACTGATGCGGTCGTCGGCGGGTGGGCCGGCGGCACAGAGTCGCCGCCGGCGGCTCCTAGGAAGTTCCGGAAGGAAACGGGCCCCACGACGTACGATCCGAAACACCCGGCAATGGAGAATCGCACGAGTCCGGACGAAATCGCAGCCATTCTCGGCCCGGTCGATCCGATGCTGATCGCCGAGATGGGGACTGCCCTGGAGGAGCTTGCGGAGACCTGGGCCTGGATCAATGCGGACGACGCTCTGATCAACGCAGGCCGCCCGCTACCTTCAGGCCGTGTCGCCGAGTTCGTCGCCCTGCTGGAGCCGTTCGGAGACGACGCGGCGGGCTGACTCGTCCGGCCGGCCGGCACAGCCTCGTTTTGCGCCGAGCAGGCGGGACCATGGGGTGATCACTGCCGCGTTGGGTAACCGGACGTCGATTGCGATTTACTGCAGCCGGAATTCGCCGCTGACCGCACTGAGGTCGGCGGGGCCGATCAGATCCTTGTGAGCCACGGTGATGCGGAACAGCTTGCCGTCGAGCTTGGCCTGCCAGAAGGCAAGGAACTTGTTGAGCTCGGGGAAGCGCGGGGCGAGATCGTAGTCCTGCCAGATATATTCCTGCAGGATCGAAGGGTGGTCGGGCAGACGGTAGAGGATGCCGGCGGTGGTCAATCCGTAGCCGGCGATCTGGCGGGCAAAGTCGGTCGAAGCCATTCCTTTCAGCTCCCTGGTTTCACTGCGCCGATGGCAGCGAATTTCCAACGTCTTGGCAAGCTGAAAAGTTGCGTTTGTGGCGCCTTTTCAGACTGTTAGCACTCGGTCAAAAAAAGTGCTGCCGGCCTCTTGAAGGCAAAAATTTGGCAACCCAAATCATCGCGCGGGCACGGCGCCTCAGGGGCCCGCGGAACCTCGCCGCGAGACCCGCACAGGGCCGGCCCGCTTTGACATGTGACCGACATGGAAACTGGAGGAACTCATGAAGTTTCGGCCACTGCATGACCGCGTCGTCGTGAAGCGCATCGACGCCGAGGAGAAGACCCGGGGCGGAATCATCATCCCCGACACCGCCAAGGAAAAGCCGCAGGAGGGCGAGATCTTCGCCGTCGGCGCCGGCGCGCGCGACGAGACCGGCAAGCTCGTGCCGCTCGACGTCAAGGTCGGCGACCGCGTGCTCTTCGGCAAATGGAGCGGCACCGAGGTCAAGATCGATGGCCAGGACCTTCTGATCATGAAGGAGTCCGACATCATGGGCGTCGTCGAGACGACCGCGACCTTCAAGCAGGCCGCCTGACGGGGCCTCATCCACATCATCAACCTGAAACCTCAAGTCTGAAGGAGTGAGGAATCATGGCTGCGAAGGACGTGAAGTTTTCGCAGGACGCGCGCGAGCGGATGCTGCGCGGCGTCGATACGCTGGCGAATGCGGTGAAGGTCACGCTGGGTCCGAAGGGCCGCAACGTCGTGATCGAGAAGTCGTTCGGCGCTCCGCGCATCACCAAGGACGGCGTCACCGTCGCCAAGGAGATCGAACTTTCCGACAAGTTCGAGAACATGGGCGCCCAGATGGTGCGCGAAGTGGCGTCGAAGCAGAACGACGCGGCCGGCGACGGCACCACGACCGCGACCGTGCTCGCGCAGGCGATCGTCCGTGAGGGCGCCAAGGCGGTGGCCGCCGGCATCAATCCGATGGACCTGAAACGCGGCATCGATCTAGCCGTGGAGGCAGTGACCAAGTCGCTCGGCGAGCATTCCAAGACCATCACCGGCTCGGAAGAGGTTGCGCAGGTCGGCACCATCTCCGCCAATGGCGACCGCACGATCGGCGAGATGATCGCCGAGGCGATGAAGAAGGTCGGCAACGAGGGTGTCATCACCGTCGAGGAAGCCAAGACCGCCGAGACCGAGCTCGACGTCGTCGAGGGCATGCAGTTCGACCGCGGATACCTCTCGCCCTATTTCGTGACCAACACCGAGAAGATGGTCGCGGAGCTGGAAGACCCCTACATCCTGATCCACGAGAAGAAGCTCTCGGGTCTCCAGACGATGCTGCCGCTGCTGGAAGCGGTCGTGCAGACCGGCAAGCCGCTGCTGATCGTGGCTGAGGATGTCGAAGGCGAGGCCCTGGCCACGCTCGTCGTCAACAAGCTCCGTGGCGGCCTCAAGATCGCCGCCGTCAAGGCGCCGGGCTTCGGCGACCGCCGCAAGGCCATGCTGGAGGACATCGCGATCCTCACCGGCGGCACCGCGATCAGCGAGGATCTCGGCATCAAGCTGGAGAACGTCACGCTCGACATGCTCGGCCGCGCCAAGAAGGTCCGCATCGAGAAGGAGAACACCACCATCGTCGACGGCGCCGGCAAGAAGGCGGAGATCGACGCCCGGGTCGCCCAGATCAAGGCGCAGATCGAGGAGACCACCTCGGACTACGACCGCGAGAAGCTCCAGGAGCGCCTGGCCAAGCTCGCCGGCGGCGTCGCGGTCATCCGCGTCGGCGGCGCGACCGAGGTCGAGGTCAAGGAGAAGAAGGACCGCGTCGACGATGCCCTGAACGCGACCCGCGCCGCGGTCGAGGAAGGCATCCTGCCGGGCGGCGGCGTCGCCCTGCTGCGCGCGGTCAAGGCGCTCGAAGGGCTTGTGCCCGGCAATGACGACCAGAAGACCGGCGTCGAGATCGTCCGCAAGGCGATCACCGCGCCTGCCCGCCAGATCGTCGAGAATGCCGGCGGCGATGGCGCGGTCGTGGTCGGCAAGCTGCTGGAGTCGCAGGACTATGCCTGGGGCTACAACGCCCAGACCGGCGAGTATGGCGATCTGGTCAAGGCCGGCATCATCGACCCGACCAAGGTCGTGCGCACGGCGATCCAGGATGCGGCGTCGGTCGCAGGCCTGCTGATCACCACCGAGGCGATGATCGCCGAGGCGCCGAAGAAGGACCCGGCACCGGCGATGCCCGCCGGTGGCATGGACTACTGATACAGGGAGGGCGCCGCGGCTTTCGCGGCGCCCTCTCTCAGGGCCCTCAATCGCACAAGGTATGCCGAGAGGAAGGCCATGCCCTTTTCATCATTGACCGACCCCATCGATTTGGCCCGTGCCGAGGCCGCTCTCGAAAAGGCATGGGCGGAACTCAAACCGTCTCTTGCGGCGGGCTCTGACGAACAGGAGCGGAACAACCTCGCTTATATCATTGCGTCGCTGGTTCCGCTGGCGCTCGACGAGGATGATCTCGCACAGCGTGCGATCGATCGGTTTCGCGAGAAGGCCTAAACGAGGGGCTCAGGAAAATCCCCCGCATTCGCCGCAACTATATCAGGCAGCCGACATGACTGATGATCCGCGGGAATCTAAGGACATCTCCCCATCCGACCGCTTCAAGGCCCTTATTACGAATGCAGAGAGCGCAGCCTATGGGCTCAAGGACAATCTCTTGGCCGTCATGACCCGAGACGGATCCGCAACCTGGCAAACCGTCGCCGCTCACATCGAGGCCCAATTGCCCGGCGCGGGCGAGTTCGCGACCGAACGATTGAACGCCATACTTGCCCTGATCAGAACCCTATCCGGAAAACCCTGATGACAACGACCGCCACGCCCGAGCATCGCAGCTTCGAAGCCGACGTCTCCCGCCTGCTGCACATGATGGTGCATTCGGTCTATTCCGACCGTGACGTGTTCCTGCGCGAGCTGATCTCGAATGCAGCCGATGCTTGCGAGAAGCTGCGCTACGAGGCGATCGGCAAGCCCGATCTCCTGGGCGAAGAACCGAAGCTTGCGATCACCATCTCGGCCGACCCGGAAGCCGGCAAGCTGACCATCGCCGATAACGGCATCGGCATGAGCCATGACGAGATGGTCGAGGCCCTCGGCACGATCGCCCGCTCCGGCACGCGCAGCTTCATGGAGCGGGTCGCGACAGCCGACGGCAAGGACGGCGCGCAGCTCATCGGCCAGTTCGGCGTCGGCTTCTATTCCGCCTTCATGGTCGCCGCGAAGGTCGAGGTCGTCAGCCGTCGCGCCGGTAGCGCGGAAGCCTGGACCTGGTCCTCGGATGGCAAGGGCGAGTTCACGGTGGCGCCTGCGGCGCTGGAAGACGCCCCGGCACGCGGCACGCGGGTGACGCTCCACCTGATGGAGGAAGCCAAGTCTTATGCGGAGCGCTGGACGCTGGAGCGCATCGTCAAGGAACAGTCCGGCCATGTGCCGGTGCCGATCTCGCTGATCACGGAGCCGGGCGCCGATGCGGTAGCCCTCTCCGACGGGGCGGCGCTCTGGACCAGGCCGAAAAGCGAGATCACCAAGGACGAATACGCCGATTTCTACCGCAGCGTTGCGGGACAATATGACGAGCCGGCCGCCACGATCCATTTTCGCGCTGAAGGTCTGCACGAATATACCGCGCTGGCCTTCGTCCCGGGCGCGCGTCCGTTCGACCTCTTCGACGCCGATCGCAAGGGGCGGATCAAGCTCTATGTGAAGCGCGTCTTCATCACGGACGAGGCGGAGCTCCTTCCGCGCTACCTGCGCTTCGTGCGCGGCATCGTCGACACCGCCGACCTGCCGCTCAACGTCTCTCGCGAGATGATCCAGGACAGCCCACTGCTCGCTGCGATCAAGAAGGGGGTCACCAGCCGTGTCCTCGCCGATCTCGCGAAACTGGCCGAACAGGAACCGGACACATTCCGCCTGATCTGGGACAATTTCGGCGTCGTCATCAAGGAAGGGCTCTACGAGGATTTCGCGCGCCGGGAACAGCTGCTCGGCCTCGCTCGCTTCCGGACGACGGCCTCCGGCGAGGGTTGGCGCAGCCTCAAGGACTATCTCGGCGCGCTGAAGGAAAACCAGACCGCGATCTATTACATCGCCGGCGATGATGCCTCCCGGATCGCCAGCTCCCCGCAGCTTGAAGGCTTCCGGGCGCGCGGCATCGAGGTTTTGCTGCTGTCGGATCCGATCGACAGCTTCTGGGCCTCGGCAGCGCCGGATTTCGAAGGCAAGCCGTTCAAGTCGGTGACGCAAGGGACGGCTGATCTCGGTCTCATCCCGCTGCTCGACGGTGCGGCGCCTCCTGCCGCTGAAACGAGTGAGATAATCAACGCCCTGCTCGCTTCGATGAAGGAGATCTTGGCCGACGAGGTTGCGGATGTCCGCTCCTCCGACCGGCTGACCGAGAGCGCGGTCTGCCTTGTTGCGTCAGACAAGGGGCCGGATCGCCAGTTCGAACGCTTGCTCAGCGCCGCGGGGCGCGTCGACAGCGCGGCCAAGCCGATCCTCGAGGTCAACCCGCGTCATGCGATGATCTCAGCCATCGCGTCTGCCGAAGATCAGGCGCTGCGAAGCGACCTCGCCCATCTTCTCTTGGATACCGCCCGCGTCTTGGATGGCGAACGCCCGACCGACGCAAATGCATTCGCCGAAAGGCTGAACCGGCTGGTAACGCGAAGCTTTGGCGACAGCTGAACGACGAAGCCTAGGAGCACGTCGGCGGTGCGGCGACGGTGCCTCCAAGGGGTCGCTTCGAGTCAATCCCTACCCGTCTGACGCGTCGGCCAAAATGTCTCACGCTGGATCGGGAATGGCCATTCGGCCGGCCAAAGCGGGATGTCCGCTTCCAGGCAAGCGACTAATGTCCGGCCGTGGCGCACATCACTACCAAGTCCGAGTTCCGGACGATGTATTCGAACGGCGTGCGGTCTTCGGTCTGGACGAAGACGTCGGCCTGCATGCCGGCGGTGACCCGCTGGGGCGCGAGGCGCGCATATTCCTCTGCCAGGACGGAAACCCCTATTGTGTAGAAGGTCGCGCCGGTCTGCTGGATCGCGACAATGTCGATCCGGCTAAGCCAGCTCTCCAGCAGCGGATTTGCCTGGACGAACAGCGTGAAGCGGCACGGTCCAACCGAGCAATCCCGCCAGGATTCCCGTGCGTTGTCCACGTCGCATTCTGTAGCGACTAACACGCGACAGATCGCCCAATAGGCGAAAGACTCCCGAAAATGGGAGGCGCAGCGCCGCCCGCAGATGCTCCTGCCAACGCAGATTCCGTGCCTCGATCAGTGTTCGCGCGCAAACGGCGGTCGCCAGCAGGGCGATCGTCACCGAAAGCCAGTTCAAGTCCTTGACGACCGGGAGCAAGCCGGCTGTCAGTATGATAGCGGCGCGCCAACGCCGTGCAGGCTGGGCCCGGACCCTGTTGAGGCATGCAGAGGCCCCGGCGAGAACGGCAAGGAAAAGCGCCAACGAGATGCCGAGGCGGTGTCCGTAGAACAGGCCATCCGCAAGCGCGACAAGCAGGGCGGCAGCGCCCAGCTGGGTCGTCAACCGCCCGACCTGTGGACTCGGGTCGGGTTGCAGAGTGTCGTTTTCGAGGGCAGTGGCAGGCATGGCTGTCGATCTCGGCTGGAAACGCCATCGGCGGCAGCGGCTAGCCGGGCCGGGAAGGCGAGGATTTCGGTGCAGGCGTTCGGCACCATGCTCTCCTGCCACCAACCGTCCCTGGCCAGCCGGTGTGGCAACCGCGACGAGAAGGATTTTGGAGCGAGGATGTGCGCAATTGATGCGCGCGGCGATTGGAGCGATTTCGCCGAGTTCGGCAGAGCTTCAGGATTTTCGTGCAGCTTTTGCGCAGATGCGGGCGATCGCAACAGCGATCCGATCGACAACTGCTTGCGGAGATATCCTTCGAAGATGTCGATGCCCTTCTCGATGGCGATTATTCCGCGGGGAGTCGTGCGCAGCGGATTGTGGTTCAGCCCGAAAACAGCACGGTTCTTGCCCGGCGTGGAGTGCTTAGCTATATCCTTAGCTAAGGAGAATGCTCATGGCCCAGTTCTCGGTTCACGATGCGAAGACCAATCTATCCAAACTGATCGCAGACGCCCTGGAGGGCGGAGATGTCGTCATCGCTCGTGGTAGCGTGCCGGCAGTCCGTCTGGTGCCGGTTGCGCCACGCGGCAAGCGGCGCTTTGGGGCACTCAAAGGAAAGATTGCCGTCGATGCGCGCTTTGACGAGCCGTTGCCCGAGGATGAGCTCGTGGGATGGAATCTCACTTGAGGCTGCTGCTTGATACCCATGCTCTGATTTGGTGGCTTGCGGGTGACGAGGCGCTTAGCCGTCGGGCCCGCGAGGCTATCGAGGACGAGGGCAACAGCGTTGCCGTCAGTGCCGCCTCAGCCATGGAGGTTGCCACCAAATTCCGCATAGGCAAGCTCCCTGACGCCGCCCTGCTCGCGCAGGACTTCGAGACGATCATCGCCGATCAGGGTTTTGCTGAACTGGCGATCACCGTCCACCATGCCCTGCGAGCCGGTGAAATGAACATTGCACACAAGGACCCGTTCGACCGCTTCCTGATTGCCCAGGCTCAATCCGAGGACATGGTGCTGATATCGAACGAAGCGCTATTCGACGGCTTCGCAGTCAAACGCCTATGGTAGCCCCCACGGGATAATCCGAATGCCGAAATAGCGCCATCAGGCGACATTCACTGACCGACCGGAAAGGGACCTTCGGTGCTCGCCCTGGCCTGCCCGTCGACACCGAGGAGCTCGCGTTGGCGGTCCTCAATCTCGGCCGACGTATGCGCCGCGGATCAGACGAAATCGCAGGCGCGAGACGAGTCACTGCCATCGAGGCGCCTGAGGGCGTAGCGTGGAGACTCAACCGGCAAACGCAAGTGCTGCGCTCTCCGGACACCAGATCGGTGAAGCTTTCGGTTCGGGAGGTGATCCTGCTCGAGCATCTGGCGGCGCGGCCGGACGAAACAGTTTCGCGGAATCTGATCATGGGCCTGTTCGGCCATGCTCGATCGACCCCGAAAGCCGGCGTTTCGCGCTTCTGGCGCGCCTGCGCTCTAAGCTGAAAGCGGTAGGATGGAATGCCCTTGCAAGTGGTCCACGGCGCGGGCGTGAGGCAAGCGGATAGACATTGTCTGACGTGCCTCAGACGACTCGCGCTTCTCTTTCCTGCGCTTGCCCAATTGCCAGGCTGTGCACGATCGAGTTCAAGCCATGCCGTACGCGAAAGTGGACTTTCCGGATCGGGCTTTGTTACCGGCCTATAGCGGACTCTAGGCCGGAGCACCAAAGTCGGCGCCACCTATACGCTCCTTGTAAAGAATTCGAGACAATGGCGGTCGAGGTTTGAGAACAGCCCTCGTTACGCGTTGCTGCTATCGACAGGGCGAACCCCAGGGACCAAAAGGCCGTCGACGAATATATTGGCGAGGCGCACGACCGTGGCCTGCCATCCCGGCTTATCGTGCAGGTAGCACATGCCGATCAGCGCGCGCAGAATCTCCTCCGCGCTAACATCGGAGCGCAACTCACCCGCTTCCACAGCCCGGTCCAGGAGGGTCCCGATGGCAGCCGTCAGCCGCTCGAAAGAATAGGCGTAGAGGTCGGCGGGTGCGTGCGCCGCCAGCGCCAGGGCCGCGAGCATCCCCTTCTTGGTCGCGACCAGCTGGACCTGTGCCTGCAGCCATTGCCGCAAGGCTTCGACCGGTCCGGCCTCCTTCGCCAGCGTCCCGGCCAGCGCGGCGAGCTGATCGACCTCGTGACGGTAAACCGCTTCGAACAAGGCCTCGCGGGTCGGAAAGTGCCGATAGAGCGTGCCGATTCCAACGCCAGCCTGCCGCGCAACCGCCTCCAGGCTCGCTTCGGCGCGCCCGGTGCCGAAGACCTCGCGAGCGGCTTGGAGCAACCGATCGCGATTGCGAGCGGCGTCCGCGCGGGGCCTGCGTCCGGTGCTGACGGGCTCGTCCTTCATCGCTGCCGACACGAAACTTTCCTGGAAACCTTGTAAAACGGAGGATGCCTCCGTATTGTCAGGGGCGGCCGCGATCGCCGTTCCCGCCTCCGCGACGTGCGATCGCTGGACCCGATGCGCGACGCCGCGGTTGAAGGAGCATGCCCCAAGGCCGCCGCGACAGCCAGACCCAGACGCCTCATTTGATTGGAACGGTGTATGATTTTCTCCATCAACCTGACCATCAACGGTGACTTGCGACGGATCGAGCTCGACGATCCCCGGGTCACCCTTCTCGACCTCCTGCGGGAGCGCCTCGACCTCAGCGGCACCAAGAAGGGCTGCGACCGCGGCCAATGCGGCGCGTGCACCGTGCTCGTCGACGGCCGGCGCATCAACTCCTGTCTCGCTCTGGCGGTCAGCCTCGACGGCGCCAGCGTCGAGACCATCGAGAGCGTCGGGCGGGAGGGCGCGCTGCATCCCGTACAAGAGGCCTTCATCGCCCATGACGGCTTCCAGTGCGGCTTCTGCACGCCGGGCCAGATCATGAGCGCGATCGGGCTAATCCGCGAGGGACAGGCCGGAGACGATCCCGAGCGCATCCGCGAGCTGATGAGCGGCAATATCTGCCGCTGCGGCGCCTATGCCGGCATCACCGAGGCCGTGCTGGACGCGCAGAAGGCGATGGCCGGCGACGGGAGGGCCGCGGCGTGAAGATCTTCGACTATATCCGCCCCGCCTCGGTCACCGAGGCCGTCACCGCAGCCGCGCAAACGGGCGCAGTCTATCTCGCGGCCGGCACCAATTTGCTCGACTTGATGAAGGTGGGCGTGGCCCGGCCCGATCGCCTCGTCGATGTGACGCATCTGCCGGGTCTCGACCGGATCGAGCGTTTGCCCGATGGCGGCTTCCGCATCGGTGCGATGGTGCGCAACGCCACGCTCGCCTATGACACCGGCTTCGCAGAGGCCTTCCCGATGGTGAGCGAGGCGCTGCTCTCGGGCGCTTCCGCGCAATTGCGCAACGCTGCCACGGTCGGCGGAAACCTGCTGCAGCGGACGCGCTGCGCTTATTTCTACGACGTCGAGAGCGCCTGCAATAAGCGCGTCCCGGGCAGCGGCTGCGATGCGCTTCAGGGCGAAAACAACGGCCATGCCGTGCTCGGCTGGAGCCCGTCCTGTATCGCGACGCATCCGTCCGATTTCTGTGTGCCGCTCGCGGCACTCGATGCGATCGTCGAGGTCGAAGGCCGCGACGGTCGCCGCGACATCCTGCTCGACGCGCTGCATCGCCCGCCCGGAGAACATCCGGAACGGGACACTGTACTCGAGCCCAGTGACCTGATCGTGGCCGTCAGGCTTCCGGCCGCCGCAGCAGCCTTCGCGTCCCATAGCCGTTATCTCAAGCTACGCGAGCGCACCTCCTATGCCTTCGCGGTGGTCTCAGCCGCCGCCGCGCTTCAGCTCGGAGCCGGCAGGATCGCGCAGGTACGGCTCGCGCTCGGCAGCGTCGCGGCCAAGCCCTGGCGTTGCCGCAAGGCGGAAGCCATGCTCGTCGGTGCCGAGCCGACGCCCGAGGCGTTCAAGCGCGCGGCCGAGATCGCCCTGGCCGAAGCCAAGCCGTCCGGCCACAACGCTCACAAGATCGAGCTCGCGCGTCGCATCCTCGTGCGGGCGCTGAACGAGGCCGCGGCCGGCACGCCGGCGCGTGCCGCTGCCCTGCCCGCCTCCCCTTTCTCGACCATGCCCGGAGCGCTCGCACATGCCTGAGATCACGCTCAGCCAATCTGCCCGGCATCAGCGCCACGGCTCCAATGTCGGCCAGCCGCTGACCCGCCGCGACGGTGTCCTCAAGGTCACCGGCGCCGCCCCCTACGCCGCCGACCATCACCCCACCGGCATGCTCTACGCAGTGATGGCAGTTGCCGGCATCGCGCGCGGCCGCGTCGCCTCGCTCGATGTCGCTGCCGCCAAAGCCCATCCCGGCGTCGTCGACGTCATGACCCCGGCGCATAAGCCGAAACTCGCCATGGACCCGGACGAGAAGAGCAACCCCTTCATGTTCCGGCTCGACCTGCTGCAGAACGACAAGGTGCGATACCCGCGCCAGCCGATCGCGGTCGTGATCGCCGAGACGCTGGAGGCGGCGACCGAAGGCGCAACACTGCTGGCGCCGGTCTATGAGACGCAAACGGCACGCATCGGCCTCGACGGGGAGCGTTTCGTGCCGCCCGGCGTCGGCGTCGGCAACCCGCCCGCCGTCAGCCATGGCGATGTCGAGCAAGGGCTCAAGGACGCCGCCAAGGTGACCGAGGCGGTCTACGAGACGCCCTCGCAATATCACAACGCCATGGAGCCCCACGCCATCGTCGCGGAATGGACCGAGGCCGGCCTGGTGATCGACACGCCGAGCCAGGGCATGGCGATGGCTCAAGCGCGCATCGCCGGCCTGTTCGGCATCGCGCCGGAGACGATCCATATCCGCAGCCCCTTCCTCGGCGGCGGCTTCGGCTCAAAGGGGCTGGTTGCCGGCCCGCAAGTGCTCGGCATCATGGCGGCCAAGCTGGTCGGCCGCCCGGTCAAGCTGGTGCTGCGCCGCGAGCAGATGTACGGCCCGGTCGGCCATCGCGCGCCGACCCGCCAGACGCTGCGGCTGGGCACGGATGCGGGAGGCCGGCTGACCGCGCTCGATCATCACGCCCTGACGGCGTCGAGCAGCTTCGATGACTTCTTCGAGCCGGCCGCGGATGCCTCGCACACGCTCTATGCGGCGAAGGCGATCGCGACCGCGCATGAGGCGGTGCGCACCGATACGGGGACACCGCTTTTCATGCGCGCGCCAGGCGAGGCGACCGGTTCGATCGCGCTGGAAAGCGCCATCGACGAGGCGGCCTTCGCCTGTGGCCTGGACCCGCTCGCCTTCCGCCTGAAAAACTATGCCGAGGTCGAGCCGATCTCCGGCAAGCCCTTTTCGTCGAAGGCGCTGCGCGAGTGCTACGCGCAAGGGGCGGAGCGTTTCGGCTGGTCGACACGGCCGCTCGCACCGCGTTCGATGCGGGACGAAGCCGGCTTCCTCGTCGGCTGGGGCGTCGGCACCGCGACTTTTCCCGCGCTGATGTTCCAGGCGCAGGCCCGCGCCATCATCAGGGCGGATGGTTCCGGCCGCATGGAGATCGGCGCCCACGACATGGGCCAGGGCGCCTGGACGGCGCTGGCGCAGATCGCCGCGGACGGCCTGGGCCTCGACCTCGACAAGGTCGACTTCGCCTCGGGCACCTCGGATCTGCCCGATGCCGGCATTGCCGGCGGCTCGGCCCATACGGCCACGGCCGGCATGGCAATCCACAACGCAGGCGCTGCGGTCATCGCCAAGCTCGCCGATCTCGCGACCGGCGACGAGCGCTCGCCTCTGTTCGGCGCCGGCAACCAGGGCGTGATCGCCCGCGAGGGCCGCCTGCACCGGCGCGACGACGAGAGCCGTAGCGAGGCCTATCCCGACATCCTCGCGCGGGCCGGCCTGAAGCAGATCGAAGCCAGCGGCAAGGCCGCGGCCGATCCGGCGGCGCAGGAAAACTATGCGATGCACGCCCATGGCGCGGTCTTCGCCGAGGTGAAGGTCGATCCCGATCTCGGCCAGATTCGCGTCAACAGGCTGATCGGCGCCTTCGCCGCGGGGCGGATCATCAACCCGCATCTCGTGCGCAGCCAGTATTATGGCGGCATGATCTGGGGCATCTCCTTTGCGCTGCACGAGAAGGCGATCATCGACAGGCGCTCGGGCCGGATCATGAACGGCGATCTCGCCGAGTACCATGTCCCGGTCAATGCCGACGTGCCGCATGTCGAGGCGATCCTGGTCGACGAACATGACCCGCACGTCAACGCGCTCGGCATCAAGGGCGTCGGCGAGATCGGCATTACAGGTTCGGCCGGAGCCATTGCCAACGCGGTTTGGCACGCGACCGGCATTCGCTGCCGCCGCTTCCCTATCGGGCTGGAGCAGCTGATCGGAACGGCCTGAGCCTGGCGCGCTTGTATCAAGCGCAACGTCATCGCGGCCTGGTGCTGGACGGTTCCGAAACGCGGCCACGATGCTTCAGTGCGCCATGGTCCAACCGACGCCGGCTTCATCGATATGGAGCCGCGGTCCGCCGGCGCTCTGCGCCAAGAGCCAGCGTTCGAGGCCAGCTGGAAAGCGGAAGTTGGTAGGTCCAAGCCATCTCCGTGCGCTTCCAACCGGGCGGTGATTGGGTGGTCTTTGGCGCTCAACCGCAGACAGAAGCGCTCCAGCTCAGCTTTCTCGGTAAAAGATCGCCGGTTCGTGGGCGCGGCTACGCGACGATCTCGTCAGGCTTGTGACGCTTCCTCGGCATCGCGGTCCTGCTGTCTGCCAAAAGACATACTTCAGGGTGGACCAATTCAACGGGGGTGGATCAGTGCCACAGCCATCCGGGCGCAAGGGGAGTGAGAGCCCGCATTTGACTCCAATGACGCGCGCAATGGATTGTCATTCCCTTCGGATCGGGAGGAAACCATGGCTAAGAGCAATGAGATTCCCGCAGTTCGCATCGCCGGATTCCAGGTCTTCCGAGGACCTGACGCCATCGCTGTTCGCTTCGAACTGATGACCGCGCCTGGCAGAAACGAGTCGATTACCATCGCACTGACACCGACCGGGGCGCAGGAGTTGGCCAAACAACTCGCGCACGAGCCTACTGCGGGAACCCCGGAGACCACGCCTGATACCTCGCGCCAGTAGCTGCCGAAGGCGCCCTCGCCCCGGGCCAAAATCGCCGAAGACTTGATGACGAGCGACATGCGGATGGGGAGTGAGATGCCTGATCCCGGCTACGAGGCCAAATATGGTAAGGGTCCGCACCTAACGGCCGATGCAGTGGTCGTGCGCGGGAACGAAATTGCGCTGGTCCGGCGAAAGAGCAGCGGGCAATGGGCTTTGCCTGGTGGTTTCCTCGACCAGGGCGAGACCTTCAGCGATTGCGCGATCCGGGAGTTCAAGGAAGAGGCAGGGGTCGACTTGCGGGCCACGCCGGGGCTCATCCTCCGTGTCTATCGGCCTCTGGCGTTCGATACGATCGAGAGAGATCCGCGGAGCCGCATCATCTCGGGTGCCGTTCTGATCACCCTGTCGGAGGAGATTAAGCGGCCGGAGCTCTTTGCCGGCGATGACGCTGAGGCGGCGCAATGGACGAGGTGGTACGCTATCCCAAAGCTCTATGCCGACCACAACACCATGGTGGAGGCATTGTTGGCACCTTACCGCGCCCAAGAAATTGGTGAGGTCGGCGAAGACGCTGGCTTCTAATGACTCCGAAGAGCCTCGGCAGCGAAGCGCCGCAGATTCACGGGCTTGGCGAATTGGTCCCGCTCACCCCAGCAGCCGGTCCGTGGAATGTGGCAAAACCTTGCTAGGCAAGTGCGTGAATGCTTTTCTGCGCCTCATGCGAGGAGTAAATGGGGCGAAGCGGCGGCATGGCATCCGAACCACGGCTCGACAACTTACAAGGGTTGAGAGGATTTGCCGCCCTCCTGGTGCTCGTTGAGCATACCGCGAACGCGATTTCGACGCGCTTCCTGGGGGTTACTCCGTACGACTCGCCCTTGGCGATCTTTCCCTTCGCAGCCGGCGTAGACATCTTCTTCGTCATATCCGGTTTCATTATTGCGTTTTCCAGCCGTTCGCTGTTCGGAAAGCCGGGGGCGTGGAAGAGCTTCCTCCTGCGTCGTCTTGCGCGGGTGGTGCCGTTGTACTGGTTGATGACCGGCGTCATGATCTGCGCCTTTATTTTGATCGGGAGCCGTGCCTGGAGCGACGCTTCGTGGTCGCAAGTTGCGGCATCTTTCCTTTTCCTGCCGACCGTTAATGTCGAGGGGATTATCTTTCCTATCCTCGCCATCGGCTGGACGCTCAACTACGAGATGGCGTTCTATGCCTTATTCGCAGTCGCACTTTGTTTCCCCCAACGGATAGCGTTGGTCTTTATTGTGGGAATGCTTGTGCTGCTCGTTGCGCTGGGAAAGCTATTTGAGCCGGCGACACTGGCGCTGCAATTTTGGACCAATCCGATTGTCCTGGAGTTCGCAGCAGGTGTTTGCCTCTACGAGCTCCATCGCTCAAGCCAGCTTGCTCTCCGCGGCATGGCGCAACTCGGCCTCTCCCTGGCGGCTCTTTTCTGTTTCACCATGACCGCTGGCGAGCCCGGGCCATGGCGCTGGATCGTGTGGGGCGGCCCCGCGGCGCTTCTCGTGGCAGCTGCGCTTGGAACGGCTTCGTTGCAGGGCAAACTCGCCAGGGGCAGCAGCCGGGCCGGGGACTGGTCATACGGCATCTATCTCACGCATTTCCCGATCGTGATGATTGGTGCCATGACCTGCCAGGTCCTGCTCCCGCAGACGAATTGGGTTTGGTTCAGCCTCTTTCCTGTTTTCGTACTGATTGCAACGCTTGCCGCCGCGGCTCTCCTGTACCGCGTCGTCGAGCGGCCTTTCATGGATCTGGCGAGCCAAGCCGTTGCCCATCAAAATCGGCCACAAGGTCCGCATACAGGGGAAGCGCTGATCTCGGCTACAAGGCCGAATATCGTAAGGGATCACATCTGACAGCCGATGCCATATGGCGCGGGGAACGATCACCGCTTCGGCGAAAGAGCGGCGGCCTAAGACGATGGCTTCTAGACAATCTCGAAGAGCCTGAGCAGCGAAGCGGCCATCACGATCCATGCCGCTGCCACAAGGGCCGCCCTTCCTGATTGCCCAAGGCCCGGCGCCAGCGAGGCAGGGCGGCCTGCGCGCCCTCTCCTCGGCATTGTCCCGGCCTGTCTGCTCCCAGTGGCCATCTACAACTCGCTCATTGCCGACCGAGGACGGACAACGCGAGCTTGACCTTCGCGCCGGCTGAAATGACTCAGGCTGAAGCCTTGGCCCGACCGCGCTTCGGAGCCGCCGGCGCCGGCGCCGTCTTCCGACGCTGCAGGCCGAGGCCCAGGGACTTGGCCAGATTAGAGCGGGCCTCAGCGTAGTTCGGCGCGACCATCGGATAGTCCGGAGGCAGATTCCACTTCACGCGGTACTGATCGGGCGTCATGTCGAACGCTGTACGAAGGTGACGCTTAAGCGATTTGAACTTCTTGCCGTCTTCCAGGCAAATCAGGAAATCCGGCGTAATGGATTTCTTGATGGATACGGCGGGGGTCGCCTTTTCTTCGGGAGCCGACACGGGATCCTCGGCAAGCCCAGTGAGCGCTGCGTGCGTGCTAGCAATCAACGCCGGAAGCTCGGCCATCGGCACGCTATTGTGCCCGACGAATGCCGAAACGATATGCGCGACCAGGTCGACGAGCGCTTCGTTGTTTTCCGACATTTCCAATCTCCCGTGGGCATTGCAGAGAGCTTACGATTCTTTCCTTTTATTACAGAGTTTTTATTTGGCAACAGATCTATAAGAACTTTTATTAGAGTGTTGAATCGGACGCTTGGTACCCGTGTTTCCCACCGTTCGGTGGAAAATGGACATCGCCTTCCTCAGGCACATGACATGTAAGTAGGTTTGAGTCGCCCCGAGAACGGCGCAATCGCGCTTGCATCTGTCGGGTGGGAACGCTTGGGGATCCTTGGACACGTCGTATGGAAGCTTCGGGCCGCTTTGGCTTGCTCATGGCAGCGCTGATCCCTCTGCTAGGATCTCCGCCGGCATATGCTCAATCGATCCCCGAGAAGGCGAATTTCGACCCAGCCGCTGGAGTGCGCCCCTGCGGGTAGACAGGATCAGGCTGCGGTTTTGATCGTGAGCCGGGCGTGTTGATCCTCGAACTGC
>NZ_JBFUPU010000005.1:0-445598 GCF_041360765.1 Allobosea sp. RCC_152_1 | reverse complement strand
TCATAGTTCGTGCTGGCGACGCTGTAGGCCCGCAGCAAGGGCTTCTCGCCGACCTTCAGCCCGATCATCGTGAACTGCCCGTTCTTGAACCGGAACGTCGTGTCGCGCGTCGTCGTGAAGCTGAACAGCGTGTCCGTCCAGTGATGCACGCTCAGGACCTGTTCCTCGTAGAAATGGCTCATCGCATCGTCCTTGAAAGTCCGGCGGCGGGCTGTTTAGCGGGTTTGAGCGTCGGCCGCCAGCAGCGGATAAGCAGAAAACGCGAGCGAAATCAAAATCTTCTCTTTCTTTCTAGCCAGCGGCCCCTGATCGGAACAATCTGGCGCGCGCAGAGCTTTCCGGAGAATTTTCTTCCTGCCCGAAAAGCCCTCGATCGGCACGGGCAGCGAGACGGCCATCCATCACGGTCGAGGCCTGAGCGGCGGCAGGGGCAAAGCCCGGCGCCGGCAGCGCCGAGACGGGCGCGGGTTTCGCCATGCGGCCGGTGCAGGATCCTTTTCCGGAAAGCCGGGTGGACGTTCGCCCGGACTCAGGCTCAATTGCGGCCATGAATGCTCCCGTCTCCGTTCCCCGCATCGCCGATTTCACCTGCGAGAAAAGGCCCGCCACCGGCTCGCGCGGCATGGTCGTCACCAACCATCCGCTGGCCTCGGCGGCGGGCTCGCAGATGCTGCTGGCGGGCGGCAATGCCGTCGATGCGGCGGTCGCGGCGCTCTTCGCGCTGACGGTGGCCGAGCCGATGATGGTCGGCATCCTCGGCGGGGGCTTGAGCCATATCCGGCTCGCCGATGGCAGCCATCGCGTCATCGACAACCTCTCGACCGCGCCGGGCCGCGCCACGCCCGACATGTATGACTGCCTCTCCGACGAGATCGGCAAGCAGCGCGACACGCGCGACCGCGAGAACGTCGTCGGTGCGAAGGCGGTCGCGGTTCCCGGCGCGCTCAAGGGCTGGTGCGAGGCGTTGGAGCGCTTCGGCAGCCTGCCGCTGGCGGATGTGTTGCAGCCGGCGATCGCGCTCGCCGCGCGCGGCTTCACCGTCACGCCCTATCTCTCGAACTGCATCACGGACAATGCCGGCGACCTCGCCCGCGATCCCGGCCTCGCCGCGATGTTGCTGCCGGGCGGAACCCCGCTCCAGCCCGGCGCGAAGCTGGTCCAGGGCGATTATGCGGAAAGCCTGCAACTCATCGCCAAGGAAGGGCCGGCGGCGCTCTATGGTGGCGCGCTGGGAGCGGCGCTGACCGGCTACATGGCTGAGCAGGGCGGCCTGATCGATGCGGACGACCTCGCCGGCTACAGGACGCAGACGCGCGAGCCGATCCGGGGCTCCTATCGCGGCTATGAGATCATCGGCCCGCCGCCGCCTTCCTCGTCGGGCGTGCATATCGCCGAGATGCTCAACATCCTCGAGGGCTACGACATCGGCGCGCTCGGCTTCGGCTCGACCGACGCGGTGCATCTGCTGGCGGAGGCGCTGAAGATCGCCTTCGCCGACCGCGCCGTGGCGACGGCCGATCCCGCCTTCGTCAAGGTTCCCGTCGAGAGGCTGATCGACAAGGGCTATGCGGCCGAGCGGCGCGCGCTGATCGAGATGGGCCGGGCGAAAAGCTGGACGGCCGGGCTCTCGGGCGGGGAATCTGCCGACACCACCCATGTCACCGTGGCGGATGCGCAGGGCAATGTCGTCAGCGCGACGCAGACGATCAACGGGCTGTTCGGCGCCTGCGTCCAGATCCCCGGCACGGGGATGATCGCCAACAACTACATGTACAATTTCGATCCCCATCCCGGCCGGGCGCTCTCGATCGCACCCGGCAAGCGCGTCTTCACCTCGATGGCGCCGATGATGGTGCTACGGGAGGGCCGGATCGCCTATGCGCTCGGCTTGCCCGGCGCGCTGCGCATCTTCCCCTCGGCCCTGCAAGCGATCGTCAACCTGATCGACCATCGCATGAGCCTGCAAGAGGCGGTCGAGGCGCCGCGCGTCTGGACCGAGGGCGGCGTGCTCGAACTGGAAGAAGCGATCCCCGAAGCGGTGGCGCAGGCGCTGATCGCGCGCGGCCACAAGGTCGTGCGTTCGCCGCGCGTCGCCGGCGGCATGAACGCCATCGCCTTCAATGCGGACGGCACGCTGACCGGCGCCGCCTGCTGGCGGGCCGACGGCACGCCGGTCGCGATCTCGGGCGGGCTGGCGCGCGCGGGAGCGCGTTTCAGTATCTAGAATTTCTGCTTTGGGAGCAGGTCATCCCGGGTGAAGCCCGGGATGACGGCGCGGTTCCGCGCGACATCTACACGGTCAGTGCAGCCCACCGACGCCGACATAGCGTTCGAGGACATCGCCATCGGCCCGCAAAGCGGCTGAAGTTCCCGACCAGACGATCCGGCCGCGTTCGAGGATGATGACGTCCTCGGCGAAGTCGAGCGCGCTCTCGAGCCGCTGCTCGACGAAGAGGATCGTCATTGCGCCGCTGGCCGCGAGCTGCGTGAAGGCCGCCATCAGCATGTCGCAGATCACCGGGGCGAGGCCCTCCAGCGGCTCGTCGAGCAGCAGGATCGAGGGCTGGCCGAGGATGGTGCGGGCTGTCGCCAGCATCTGCTGCTCGCCGCCGGAGAGCTGCGAGCCGAGATTGCGGCGGCGCTCCTGCAGGCGCGGAAACAGCGCATAGGCTTCCTCGATCGCCTGTCGCGGGCGGCCCTTGAGGCCGACGAAGAGGTTCTCCTCGACGGTGAGGCCCTTGAAGATCTCGCGGGTCTGCGGCACCAGCCCGATGCCGCCGAGTGCGCGGCCCGTGGTGCGCAGGGCCGTCACGTCCTGGCCCGCCAGGCTGATGCTGCCGGCGTAGTGGCGGGTGAGCCCCATCAGCGTCGCCAGCAGCGTGGTCTTGCCCATGCCGTTGCGACCGAGGATCGAGAGGCGCCCGCCGGCCGGCACGGAGAAGGACACATCCTCCAGCACATGGGTCTGGCCGTAGCCGGCGTTGAGATTCCGGACCTCGAGCTCAGCGGCCGGCATGGGCGTAGCTCCCCAGATAGGCTTCGCGGACTTTCTCGTCCCTGGCGACATCGGCCGGCAGGCCCTGGAAGATCAATTCGCCTGCCGCCAGCACCACCACGCGCCGGGCGAAGCGGAAGACCAGATCCATATCGTGCTCGATCATCAGCACGGCAAGCGAGGCCGGCAGCCGCTCCAGCGCCCGCTCGATCAATGGCGTGTCGGAGGAGGGCACGCCGGCAGCGGGCTCGTCGAGCAGCAGCACCTTCGGGCGCTGCGCCATGGCGATGGCGATCTCGAGCAGGCGCTGCTGGCCATAGGCGATCTCGACAACCTTGCGGCGCGCGACATCGGTCAGGCCGAGCGTGGCGAGGATGTCGGCGGCTTCGTCCATGGCCGCACGGTTGCCGTGGAAGCGCGCGAGGATGCGGGTCGCATGTCCCTGCCTTTGCAGGATGGCCATGACGACATGCTCTTCCGGGGTCATGTCGGGGAAGAGACGCGTCACCTGGAAGGTGCGCACCAGCCCGCGCCTGACCCGCGCGACGGCGCCGAGGCGCGTGATGTCCTCGCCCATCAGATGGACCGTGCCGGCACTCGGAGGGATGCGCCCGGTGACGAGGTTGACGAAGGTGGTCTTGCCCGCACCGTTGGGGCCGATCAAGGCGAGCCGCTCGCCCTCGGTCATGGCGATGGAGAGGTCGTGATTGACCTTGAGCCCGCCAAAGGATTTCGACAGATGGTCGACCGCGAAGACCGTGCTCATGGCCCGGCCCTCCGCTGGCCACGCGTCAGGATGCGGGCGGCCTCGTCGAGCGTGCCGGAGAGGCCGCGGGGGGCGAAGAGCACGATGGCGATCAGCAGCGCGCCGACCAGCGTCATCCAGTGGAACGGATTGATCGCCGCGACGACATGCTCGACCGCCATGAAGACGACGGTGCCGATCAGCGCGCCATAGAGATTGCCGAGCCCGCCGAGCACCAACATGACCAGCGCATTGGCGGATAATTCGAAGCTCAGGCTGTCCAGCCCCACCACCTGGGTCGCGATGGCGCCGAGCGCCCCGCCCGCGCCGGCGACGGCGCCGGAGATCACGAACATCCTGAGCAGAACCGGGAAGGCGGAGATGCCGAGCGCGCTGATCCGCAGCGGATCTTCCTTGAGGCCGCGGCAGACCATGCCGAAGGGCGAGCGGACGATGAGCTTCAGCGCGACGAAGACGACCAGCAGCAGGCCGAGCCCGAAGAGATAGGCGGCGCGGCCCCAGAGATCGAATTCGAACAGGCCGAAGAGCGGGGCGGGGACCATGCCGGCGAGGCCGTCGCTGCCGCCGGTCAGCCAAGCGAGCTTGTTCGCCGCCTCGTGCAGGAGCTGGACGATGGCGATGGAGAGGACGAGCTGCGGCAGGCCGTGCGCCCGCAGCATCACCGCGCCCATGAGCAGGCCGGTGACGGCGCCGGCCGCGGCCCCGACCAGGATCAGCAGGAAAGGCTCGGTCACGCCGTTGAGGCAGGCGATGCCGGCGGCATAGGCGCCGGCGCCGTAGAGCGCGGCCTGGCCGAGCGAGGCGATGCCGCAATAGCCGACGATGAGGTCGAGCGAGAGCACGAGCAGGGCGACCGAGATGACGCGGGTCAGGAAGGCGAGATTGTCGGGGAAGAGCCAGTAGCCCGCGAGCCCGGCAAGCGCGATCAGGGCGAAGCCGGCGAGATCGCGGACGAGGCTGCGGGCGGGGGGAGCGGCAGCGGATGGGGCGGGAGCCTGTGCCATCACTGGGCCCGTCCCATCAGGCCGCGGGGGAAGGCACAGACCACGAGGATCACCGCGAGATAGAAGAAGAAATTGCCGAAATCCGGCATGAGATAGCGGCCGGTGACGTCGATGGCGCCGAGCAGCAGGCAGGCGACGAGCGCGCCGGGAATCGAGCCGGCGCCGCCGACGGAGACCACGACCAGGAAGGTCACCATGTAGCGCAGGGCGTAATAGGGCTCGATCGGCAGGAATTCGGCGCCGACCACCCCGCCGAAGGCGGCAAGCCCGATGGCGAGCGCGAAACTCGCCGCATAGATCAATTCGGTGCGGACGCCGAGTGCGCGCGACATCGGCGCGTTCTCGACGGCGGCGCGCAGGTGGATGCCGAAGCCGGTGCGCTCGATCAGGAACCAGAGCCCGCCCGCGACGACAAGCCCGCTCGCGATGACGAAGAGCCGGTGGCCGGCGATGCTGCGGAAGCCGAGATCGACGGGCTGCGCCAGTTCCGCCGGCAGGGGAATCGTCTTCAGCGTCGGGCCGAAGAAGTAATTGGTGATGCCGATGACGCAGAAGGTGATGCCGATCGTCATCAGCACCTGCGAGAGCTCGCTGCGGTCATAGATGCGGCGGAAGAGCAGCCGTTCGAGCGGCACCGCGATCAGCACCGTGCCGACGACCGCCAGCACGATGCCGAAGCCGTAGCCCAGGCCGAGATTGCGCACGGCATAGGAGGCGATGTAGCCGCCGATCATGGCGAAGGCGCCATGGGCGAGATTGACCAGCCGCATCAGCCCCATCGTCAGCGACAGGCCGATGCAGATGATGAACAGCGCCATGCCATAGGCGAAGGCGTCCAGGGCGATGCTCAGCGCGGTCTGCATGCGGGTTGCGGGCCTCGTCGGAGTTCAGTCGGAACGCACCGTCATTCCGGACAAGCCGCAAAGCGGCGCCGATCCGGAATCCATCATCGCGCTGAGCGCCCTCCGATGGATTCCGGGTCTCCGCTTCGCTGCGCCCGGAATGACGGCGCAGCAGACGAGGAGACGTTGGCTCTACTTCGCCAGCCCGGGGTCCTTCTGCTCGGGGAAGCTCTGGATCTCCTTGTTGATCCAGTTGCCCTTGGCGTCCTTGGCGACCTCGCGCAGATAGATCGTCTGGGTGATGTGGCGGGTCTCGGGGTCGATCTTGACCGGCCCGCGCGGGCTTTCCCAGGCGAGGCCCTTGACCGCCTCGACCGCCTTCTCGGCATCCTGCTTGCCGGCGGTGGCGGCGATCATCTTCGCGATGACATACATGCCGTCATACGCGCCGACCGCCGGGAAGGTGAGCTGCCCGGGGCCGCCGATCGCCTTTTCGCCGGCCTCCACGAACTTCCGGTTGGCCCCGGAATCGTGCGAGGTGGCGTAGTGGAAACCGGTGATCATCCCGGCAGCGGCTTCGCCCAGCGCCGGCAGATCGGATTCCTGCGTCAGGTCGCCGGTGGCGAAGAGCTTGACGCCGGCCTGCTTCAGCCCGGTGTCGTTGAAGGACTTGACGAAGCCGAGCGTCGGCGGGCCCGAGGGCAGGAAGGCGAAGACGCCCTGCGCGCCGGCATCGCGGATGCGCTGCATGATCGGGCTGAACTCGGTGGTGTTGAGCGGCATGCGGATGGTCTCGACGACCTGCCCGCCAGCCGCCTCGACCGCCTTCTTGAACGCTCCCTCGGCATCGACGCCGGGGCCGTAATCGGTGACGGCGGAGACGAATTTCTTGATGCCGCGATCGACGGCGGCCTTGCCGAGCGGCGTCGTGGTCTGCCCGGTGGTGAAGGAGGTCCGCACGACCAGCGGCGAGGAGGTCATGATCGCAGAGGTCGCGGCGTTGAAGATCACCAGCGGCACATTGCCCTGCTTCAGCAACGGCGTGATCGCCAGCGCATCCGGCGTGAAATAGACGCCGCCGAGATATTGCACCTTGTCCTTGACGATCAGCTCCTGCGCCAGGGCGCGGGCCTGCTGCGGGTTGGCGGTGGGCAGGTCGCGATAGATGATTTCGATCTCGTTGCCGGCGACCGACTTGCCGTTCTGGGCGAGCCAGGCCTCGACGCCGGCCTGGAAGTTCTTGCCCTGCAGGGCGAAGGGGCCGGAGAACGGCCCGATGATCCCGATCTTGATCGTTTCGGCAGCGGCCGCGCCGCCAAGGCCGAACGTACCGGCCAGTGCCAGCGCGCCCGCCAGCCCGGTGAAATTCCGTCTGCTGATCTTCATCGTCATCCCTCCCGTATCCGTCCCCTGGACTTGACTGTCTCGATTGCCCCGGTTGGCTCCGGTGTCTTTCGTCTTGGCGGCCTTATGGGCGGTGGCCCTGTGGGCTAGGCCATGCCCGCTTCGGCCTAGTAAGGCAAGCCGACATAATTCTCCGCCATCGCGGTCGCGGCAGCGGGCGAACTCACGAGATAGTCGAGTTCCGCCTGCTGCATGCGCTCCTCGAAGGCGCTGCGCTCCGGAAAGCGATGCAGCAGCCCCGTCATCCACCAGGAGAAGCGCTCGGCCTTCCAGATGCGGGCGAGGGCGCGGGCGGAATAGGCTTCGATCCCGGCGTCCGAACCGTCATTGTAATGCTCGCGCAGGGCATCGAAGAGATAGCGCACGTCGCTGGCCGCGAGGTTGAGGCCCTTGGCGCCGGTCGGCGGGACGATATGGGCGGCATCGCCCGCGAGGAACAGGCGGCCGAAGCGCATGGGCTCGGCGACGAAGCTGCGCAGCGGCGCGATGCTCTTTTCCAGCGAGGGCCCGGTCTGCACGGCGTCCGCGACCTCGGCGGGAAGCCTGCGGCGCAATTCGTCGAAGAAGGCCTCGTCCGACCAGTTCTCGACACGCTCCTCCAGCGGCACCTGGACATAGTAGCGGCTGCGCTGCGCCGAGCGCATCGAACAGAGCGCGAAGCCGCGCTCGTGGCGGGCATAGACCAATTCATGCGCCGCCGGCGGGCGGTCGACGAGCAGGCCGAGCCATCCGAAGGGATAGACGCGCTCGAAGCTGGTCAGTGCGCCCTCTGGAATCGAGCGGCGGGAGACGCCATGATAGCCGTCGCAGCCGGCGATGAAGTCGCAACGTAATTCCTGCACCTCGCCATTCACCCGGAAGGTCACGCGGGGCGCGGCCGTGTCGATATCGTGCAGCGCGACGTCCTCGGCCTCGTAGATCGTCGTGCGGCCGAGGGCCTGGCGCGCCTCGGCGAGATCATGCGTGACCTCGGTCTGGCCATAGACCGTCACGGTCTTGCCGCCGCTCAGATGCTTGAGGTCGATGCGGTGGAGCGTGCCGTCGAAGGCGAAATTGACGCCGTCATGCACCTGCCCCTCGCGGTCGAGGCGGTCGGCGACGCCGGCCTCGCGCAGCATGTCGACCATGCCCTGTTCGAGGACGCCGGCGCGGATGCGGGAGAGCACATAGTCGAGGCTGCGGCGTTCCAGGATGACATTATCGATCCCGGCGCGCGACAGGAGCTGGCCGAGGAGAAGCCCGGCCGGGCCGGCGCCGATGATGGCGACCTGCGTGCGCATTTCCGCGTCCTCCCAAGGCGATGACGGTCTTGAGCCGACATTCCGCGCCCCAAGCTATGCGCCATGACGACACTTGACGGAATGGAGGATTCGCGCAGTGTCTTGGACAAATCGATCATGAGGACGCATGCCGGCCACGGTCCCCGCCTACTGGCTCTACGCCGAACGCCTGACGGATCGCTTTCCCGATGCGCTTCATATCGAGCCGATCGTCGCCCGCAGCGCGCTGCATGGCTGGACGATCCAGCCGCATTTCCACCACCAGCTCTTCCAGTTCTTCCTCGTCGTGGGCGGAGGCGGGCGGACCCGGATCGACGGGCGCGACCGCGAGCTCAAGCCGGGCTCGGCGCTGCTGCTGCCGCCGGCGACGATCCACGAGTTCCATTTCGTCGTCGACACGGAGGGTTTCGTCGCCAGCGTCGCCGAGACATCGCTGAAGCGGCTCTTCGACGCCGAGCCCGAGGCGCGCTCCCTCCTCGCCACGCCGGCGTTGCTGCAGGCCGAGCCGGAGAGCGTGGAGGCGCAGTCGCTGGAGACGCTGATGCGGCTGGCGATGAGCGAGTTCGGCGCCAACCGGCCGAACCGGGAGTTCGCGCTGGCGGCCTATGCCGATCTGCTCGCCTCCTGGTTTTCGCGCGCGGCGCGCGGCCTGCGGGCCGGCGGAGAGCCGGCGAAGGATCTGCGCGCCGGGCTGGTGCGGCGCTTCATCGAGCGGGTCGAAATCCGCTTCCAGAGCCATGAGCCGCTGACGGAACATGCCCGCGCGCTGGGCGTCTCCGTGCCGCATCTGTCGCGCAGCTGCCGCGAGGTGCTCGGCCATTCGGCGGCCCGCGTCATCCAGGACCGGCTGATGATCGAGGCGCGGCGCGACCTCGTCTACACCTCGCTGACGGTCGCGCAGATCTCGTTCCGGCTGGGGTTCTCCGACCCGGCCTATTTCTCGCGCTTCTTCGCCAAGCGGGCGGGGATTTCGCCGTCGGATTATCGGGCGAAGGCGTAACATTCTCTCCGCGCGTCATCCCGGACGCAGCGAAGCGGAGATCCGGGATCCATGCCTGAACCGTTCCGGCATGGATCCCGGGTCAAGCCCGGGATGACGGCGCAGTTCGGTGACGAAACAGGCGCCGTTCAGGAGGAAAGCTGCTTTTTCAGCAAGGCTTCGACCAAGTTCTCGCTCTCGCCGATATCGCCGCCGAGCGCGGCGGCCTCGAGATTGCGGGCGATGGCGGCCTCGTCGATCTCCAGCCCTTCCGCGACCGTGGCCATGGCTTCCGTGGCGCCGGCCGCCAGCAGGAAGAGTTCGGCCAGGGCCGGCCCCTCGGCCTGCCAGCCGCCCAGCCCGCGTTCCTCTTCGGCCGGCAGCCCCGCGAGGATGCCGGCGACGAGGCCGGGCGCACGCAGGCAAGCGGAGAGCACGATCTGGCAGCCGGTCGGGTTGCGCTTGTGAGCCATGGCGGAGGAGCCGCCGCGGCCGGGAACGGCCGGCTCGCGCGCTTCGCCGACGCCGTTCTGCGCCAGCAGGGAGACATCGCGCGCCATCTTGCCGAGCGCGCCGACGAGGATCGCCAGCGCTGCCGCGATCCCGGCGATGCCGCCGCGGCGCGCCTGCCAGGGGGGCGCATCCGGCAGGCCGAGCGCCGCGGCGAGACGTGCCGAGACCGCCGCGCCCCGGCCGGCGAGACCGGCGCGCGTGCCGGCGGCGCCACCGAACTGAAGGACGGCGCCTTGCTCGACCTCGTCTTGCAGCCGCGCCGCTGCCGCGACGATGCCGGCCTGCCATTGCGCGATGCGCAGGCCGAAGCCGATCGGCAAGGCATCCTGCAACAGGGTGCGGCCGATGGCGGGGGTTCCGGCGTGGCGGCGCGCCAGGGCGGCGAGGGCGCTCGCTGTTCGCGCGAGATCGGCTTGCAGCAGGGCATGGCCGTCGCGGATCTGGCGGACCAGGACGATATCGGCGATGTCCTGGCTGGTCGCGCCCTTGTGGAGGGCCTTGGCCGCGGTTTCGGGCAATTCCTTGCGCAGGCGCGCGACGAGCGGGATGGCGAGCGTGCCGGCGAGGGCGGCCTCGGTGGCGAGCGCGGCGGGGTCGATGGCGATGCCGCCGCACAGCATCGCGATGGCTTCCGCCTCGGCCTTGCCGATCAGCCCCTCGGCCGCCTCGGCGCGGGCAAGCTCGGCCTCGAAGGCCAGCGCGTGCCGCAGCGTCGCGGCATCCTCGAAGACGGCGAGCATCGCGTCGGTGGTCGCGGGACGGGTGCGCAGCAAATGACTCATGCGAGGCTTTTCCCTTTCGCGCGGCCATCGCGACCCGCGGCGGCCTTCTTGGCAGGGAGCGGCCGTTCGCTCAAGCGCCGGCATCTGCCGGCGTCCGCATCCACCTGCTCGCATTGGAAGACAGCTATTCGAAGAGATCGGGATTGAGCTGTTCGATCTCGGGCAGCGCCCGCAGCAATTCGTTGAGATGATGCCGCATCGCGGCCTCGCCCGCCGCAGCGTCGCGGTTGTCGATCGCGGCGACGATGGCCTGATGCTGCGCGATCAGCTCCTGCATCGCGTTGGGGCTCTGCAGGCTGAGATGGCAGGCGCGGTCCATATGGGCCTTGAGGTTGGAGACCAGCGTCCAGGCCATCGGGCAGCCCGCGCCTTCGGCGAGCGCCACGTGGAAACGCTCGTCGAAGCGCTGAAAGGCGGTGTGGTCGCCATTGGCGACCGCCCGCTGCTGCGCCTCCAGGCAATGATCGACGATCTGCCGGCTCGTCAGGTTGAAGCTGTCGCAGGCGCGCCGGACCACGGCGGTCTCGATCGCCTCGCGCAGGAAGCGGGCCTCCATCATCTTCTGGACCGAGATCTTGACGACGACCGTGCCGCGCTGCGGCAGGACCTCGACGAATTTCTGCCGGCTGAGCGCGATCAGCGCCTCGCGGACCGGCTGGCGGGAGACGCCGTAGCGGGTGGCGATCTCCTGCTCCGAGAGGCGCGAGCCCGGCTTCAGCTCGAGCGCGACGATGGCGCGCAGAAGCTCCTTCTCGAGCCGGTTGGCGCTCGACCCTGTCTGACCCTCGGCGAAACCCACGAAAGCAGCCTCCAAATCGCTTGCAATCGAAGCGACATGGGATAATCTACCATACCAGTGTCGGTAACGGTATCCCAAAGTATGAATTTTACCGCGACGATCGCACGATCATTCCACGAAGCGCGCCGCGAGGCACGGCCTCTCGCGGCTTTTCCCGGCGAATTGCCCGGCAATCTCGCGGAAGCCTATGCCGTGCAGGAGGCGGCGATCGCGCTGTGGCCCGAGCCCGTGCGCGGCTGGAAGGTCGCGGCGATCCATCCCGATTTGCGCGCCCGTTTCGGTGCCGCACGGATGGCGGGGCCGGCTTTTGGCGCTGGCGTCCACCGCGTCGCGCCGGGGGAGACGGCCGAGGTCGGCGTGATCCGCGGCGGCTTCATCGCGGTCGAGACCGAGATCGGCATCGTCCTCGGGGCGGATATCGCGCCGCGCCCGCAAACCTGGACAGCGGAAGAGCTGATGCCCTTCATCGGCGGGGTGCATGTCGCGATGGAGATCGCCGGCTCGCCGCTGCCGAGCATCAACGAGATCGGGCCGCAGGCCATCATCTCCGATTTCGGCAACAATACCGGCATCGCCGTCGGCGCCTCGCTGGGGATCGAGCAGGGTCTTTCCGATTTCGAGACGCAGATGCGGATCGATGGCGAGGTCATCGGCCGCGGCCGCAGCCACGGCCCGAATGGTGGGCCGCTCGATGCCCTGCTCTTCCTCGTCAACCATCTGGCGAGCCGTGGACGCGGCCTCGCCAAGGGCGATGTCGTCTCCGCCGGGGCGACGACGGGCGTCCATCCCATCGCCATCGGCCAGGTCGCGGAAGCGATCTGTGCCGGGGTTCCACCCCTGTCCGTCAGGCTGATCGAAAGGGAGCCGGCCAGCTAGCGGCAGTCCGCCTCAACCAAAGAAGAACCGGCCCGAAAACGGGCCTTGTCAGGGAGAGAACATCATGATCGCACGTCGCATCTTACTTGCCGGCGCCGCCGCGCTGGCGGTTTCGGTCGCAACCGCCACGGCGGCGCTCGCCCAGGGCGTGACGCTTCGTTCCGCCGACATCCATCCGACCGACTACCCGACCGTCGAGGCGGTCCGCTACATGGGCAAGCTGCTCGAGGAGCGCACCCAGGGGCGCATCAAGATCAACGTCTTCCACTCGGCCCAGCTCGGCCAGGAGAAGGACACGATCGACCAGACCCGCTTCGGCGTCATCGACATCAACCGCATCAACATGGCGCCGTTCAACAACCTGATCCCGGCGACCAACATTCCCTCCCTGCCCTTCATCTTCCGTTCGGTCGACCATATGCGGAAGGCGATGGACGGACCGATCGGCGACAACCTGCTGAAGGAGTTCGAGAAGCACGACTTGATCGGGCTCGCGCTCTACGATTCCGGCTCCCGCTCGTTCTATAATTCCAAGCGCCCGATCAACACGCCGGCTGACATGAAGGGCATGAAGATCCGCGTCCAGCAGTCCGACATGTTCGTCGCGCTGGTCTCGGCGCTCGGGGCCAACGCCACGCCGATGCCCTTCGGCGAGGTCTATTCCGCGCTCCAGACCGGCGTCATCGACGGCGCCGAGAACAACTGGCCGTCCTATGAATCGACCCGCCATTTCGAGGTCTCGAAGTTCTATTCCGTGACCGAGCACTCGCTCTCGCCGGAAGCGCTGGTGATGTCGAAGAAGAGCTTCGACAAGTTCAACGCGGCCGACCAGGCGATCATCAAGGCCGCCGCCAAGGAATCGGTGCTCAAGATGCGCGAGCTCTGGGATGCGCGGGAGAAGGCGTCCGAGGCCAAGGTCAAGGCCGGCGGAGCCCAGATCAATCAGGTCGAGAAGAAGCCCTTCATCGACGCGATGAAGCCGGTCTACGACAAGTTCGTCACCGATCCGAAGCTGAAGGAGATGGTGGCCGCGATCCAGGCGGTGAACTGAGCCTCGTTCAGACGGGGCGGCTTTCGGGCCGCTCCGTCTTCGGCCCCTTGCCAGCAGCCCGGGCAGATTTCATGCGCGCTTTCACCGCTTTCCTGACACGACTCGACGCCAAGCTCAGCCTGTTCGCGCTGATCGCGGCCGGGGCCGGCCTCGTCCTGATGACCGTGATGGTCGCCTGGGGCGTGTTCGGCCGCTATGTGCTCAACGACACGCCGATCTGGGTCGAGGCCGGATCGCTCTTCCTGATGTCCTGGTTCATCCTGCTCGGCGCCGCGGTCGGCGTGCGCGAGAGCGACCATCTCGGCTTCGAGGTCGGGCTGGTGATGTCGCCGCCGCCCTTGCGGGCCGCGCTGATCGTGCTGGGCGAGGGCCTGGTCTGCGCCTTCGGGCTCGCCATGCTCGGCTACGGCTGGCAGCTCGCCGCCGGCACCTGGGCCGATCGTATGCCGATCATCGGCATATCCCGCGGCTGGGACTATGTGCCGATCGCGGCAGGCGGCGCGCTGATCGCCCTGTTCGCGCTGGAGAAGCTCCTGCTCTTCACCACCGGCGAGGAACAGGCCCCGCTCGGCTTCGTGCATTTCGGCGAAAGCCAGGAGGCCTGAGCGATGGAACTCTGGATTCTCTTCGGCGTCTTCGCGGTTCTGCTGCTGATCGGCGTACCCGTGGCCTTCTGCCTCGGCATCGCCTCGGTCGCGACCGTCGCCTATATGGGCCTGCCGCCGGTCGTCGTCTTCCAGCAGATGAATTCCGGCATGAACGCCTTCGCCATGATGGCGATCCCGTTCTTCATCTATGCCGGCGATTTGATGATCCGCGGCGGCATCGCCGAGCGCCTGATCCAGATGGCGGCGAGCCTCGTCGGCCATCTGCGCGGCGGGCTCGGCCAGGTGAACGTTGTCACCTGCACGCTGTTCGGCGGCATCTCCGGCTCGGCCGTGGCCGATGCTTCCGCCGTCGGCGGGCTGATGATCCCGCAGATGAAGAAGCGCGGCTACGACGCCGACTATGCCGTCAACGTCACCGCGAATGCGGCGATCATTGCCCTGCTGATCCCGCCCTCGCACAATATGATCATCTATTCGCTTTCGGCCGGCGGCAATCTTTCGATTGCGGACCTCTTCACGGCCGGTGTCGTGCCGGGCCTGCTGCTTTGCGCCGCGCTGATGGTCGCGGCCTGGGCGGTCGCGGTGAAGCGCGGCTATCCGCGCGAGCCCTTCCCCGGCTTCGCGACGGTCGGGCGCTATGTCGTGCTGGCTCTGCCCGGCATCCTGCTGATCGGCATTATCTTCGGCGGCGTCCGCTCCGGCGTCTTCACCGCGACGGAATCCTCCTGCGTCGCCGTCGTCTACGCGATCCTCGTCACCATCTTCGTCTATCGCCAGTTGACCTGGACCGCCTTCGTCGAGGCGACCTTGGGCGCGGTGCGGACCACGGCGATGGTGCTTCTGGTCATCGGCACGGCCGGCGCCTTCGGCTGGCTGATGGCGTTCCTCGAGGTGCCGCAAGCGACGATCGCCGCGATGAAGGCAGTGTCGGACAACCCGATCACCATCCTGCTGATGGTCAACCTGATCCTGCTGGTGCTCGGCACCTTCATGGACATGGCGCCGATGATCATCATCTGCACGCCGATCTTCCTGCCGGTGGTGAAGGCCTTCGGCGTCGATCCCGTGCATTTCGGGGTGATCCTGATCCTCAACGCCGGCATCGGGCTCAATACCCCGCCGGTCGGCTCGGTGCAGTTCGTCGCCTGCGCCATCGGCCGCATTTCCATCGGCGAGTCCATGCGCACGATCTGGCCGTTCTACGGCGCCAGCATCGCCGTGCTCCTGCTCGTCACCTATGTGCCCGGCCTGTCGCTCTGGCTGCCGCGCCTGTTCCACTGAAGGACCGACCATGACCATCGAGATTCGCCAGGTTTCCCACCCCGAGGCCGTCAAGGGCTTCGACACGGCGGAGCTGCGGCGCCACTTCCTGATCGAGACGCTGTTCGTTCCCGGCGAGATCAAGCTGACCTACAGCCATCTCGACCGCGTCATCGTCGGCGGCGCCATGCCGGTGGGCAAAGCCGTCGTGCTGCCGACGCCCAAGGCGGTCGGCACCGATGCCTTCCTGAAGCGGCGCGAGCTCGGCATCGTCAATGTCGGCGGCCCCGGCAAGGTCTCTGTCGGCGGCAAGGACTACCTGCTCGCCAAGCGCGATGCGCTCTATGTCGGCAAGGAAGCGGGCGAGGTCGCCTTCGCCAGCGACGATGTCGGCAATCCCGCCAAGTTCTACCTGCTTTCGACCCCGGCCCATGCCGTGCACCCGACCAAGGTGATCCGGGAGGCTGATGCCAAGACCATCGCGCTCGGCGAGCAGGCAACGGCCAACAAGCGCGTCATCCGCCAGTACATCATCCCTGGCGTCTGCGAGACCTGCCAGCTCGTGATGGGCGTGACCACCCTCGACGAAGGCAGCATCTGGAACACCATGCCGGCGCATGTCCATGACCGGCGCTGCGAGATCTATCTCTATTTCGACGTTCCCACGGATGCCCGCGTCTTCCATCTGATGGGCGAGCCGCAGGAGACGCGCCATCTCGTCGTCGCCAACGAGCAGGCGATCCTGTCGCCCGGCTGGTCGATCCATTCCGGCGTCGGCACGAAGGCCTATTCCTTCATCTGGGGCATGGGCGGCGACAATGTCGACTATACCGACATGGACATGGTCGCGACCGGAGATCTGCGCTGATGCGCTCACCGTTTGATTTGGGCGGCCGGACCGCGATCGTCACCGGGGCCAATACGGGCCTCGGCCAGGCGATCGCGGTCGCGCTCGCCCAGGCCGGCGCCGGCATCGTCGCGGTCGGCCGCTCGAGCATGGCGGAGACGAAGGTGCTGGTCGGGGCGACCGGTCAGCCCTTCCACGAGATCGCCGCCGACCTCGCGACGCTGGAGCCGATTGCGCGGATCGTGGAAGAGGCCGAGGCGGCAGCGAAGGCCGACGGCTCGCGCCTCGACATCCTCGTCAACAATGCCGGCATCATCCGCCGTGCCGACGCCCTCGATTTCACCGAGGCCGATTGGGACGCGGTGATGGATGTGAACCTCAAGTCGACCTTCTTCCTGACTCAAGGGGTGGCGAAACGCATGCTCGCCGACGGCAAGGGCGGCAAGGTCATCAACATCGCCTCGCTGCTCTCCTTCCAGGGTGGCATCCGCATCCCCTCCTATACGGCGTCGAAGAGCGGGCTTGCGGGGCTGACGCGGTTGCTCGCCTGCGAATGGGCGGGCAAGGGCATCAACGTCAACGCCATCGCACCGGGCTATTTCGTGACGAACAACACGGAGGCGCTGCGGGCCGATCCGGTACGCAACGAGGCGATCCTGGCCCGCATTCCGGCCGGCCATTGGGGGCAGCCGCAGGAACTCGGCGGAGCGGCGGTGTTCCTCGCCTCGGACGCCGCGGCCTATGTCCATGGCGTCGTCCTACCCGTCGATGGCGGCTGGCTGGCGCGCTGACGCGATGGACGGATACCGCGAGTCGCTCAACGCGTTCCACGGAACCCGCGCCCGTCTTGATCGATGACGGGCATCGCGACATGCTCCGCTTCCTTGTCCCATCGCATCGTCTTGACGCGAGCCGGTGTCCGCTTCGCCGCGACGATGCTTCGGGATCGGTTGGCGGGGCTCCGGAGATGGCGATGAGAGGGACGACGATGCGCGGGCTGGTGCTGGCCGCGATCCTGGCAACGGGTGCGCCATCGCCCGCATGGCCGGCGGAGCCGGGCAAGGGCGAGTTCCTGCAGGACTACATCACCTGCGAGCTCTGGATGAAGCGGGAGGCGACGGATGCGGAGATGCATGCCGCCATCGGCCGCTGGCTGGTCGATGCCCTGCGCCAGCAATCGCCCAGGCGGCTGCCTCATCTCTCGGACGAGGTCATCATCGACGCCGTCGAGCGGCACTGCGCCGCCCAGCCCGGTCACAAGCTGAGCGTCGCTGCCTTCCTGGCAGGCCATCGCCTGCCCGACTAGATCGCCGCGCGTCCTGACGGGCGTGACGTGGCGATCGATCTTCTCGTCATCGCATCGGATTCTGCCGGAGAGCGGACACCGCTTTCCGGTCCGGTGCGACAGAGGCCGTGACGAAGGGACTCTGCGGGCATCTCACCAGCGATCGTCGTAATAATGACGGCGATAGCCATAGGCGGGCGCCCAGGGCGGCGGGCCGCCATAGCGTCGACCATAGCCATAGCCGCGGCCATAGCCATAGCCGTCGCCACGGCCATAATAGCGCTGGCGCGCCATGGTCTCCTGCATGATCATCAACCGCTCGCGCTTCGCCTCGGTCATCGCGAAGTGAAGCGGCTGCTGGTCGAGCTGCTGGGCCAGGACCTGCGGCAGCGCTTCGCCTGCCCGGGCCATCGGCGCCACCGCCATGACCGAAGCGGCGCCAAGGATGGCCGCTGCCAAAACTGAATACCGACGCATGGGAATCTCCCTTTCTGCTGTCGGGCATTAAAGCCCTTGGTATTGGAACGCAGGCTGAACGAAATCGTTCGCCTTCGTTCATCTGCCATGATGCGACGCCAGGGCGCTCGGCGCCGCGTGGAGGGGCGAGGGCGGGGCTTCCCGGAGCGCGGCAAACGCCTTCAGCCGCTGTTGTCGGTCCCGCCGGTGCGGCTGGTGGCGGACTGGCTTCTGGCGGCGTTGTCGAGGCACTGCGCCATCTCGGAGGTGCCCCATTTGAACTTCGAGCACTGGGCGGTTCCCACGGTGAGGTCGCGGGCGGGGTGATCGGACTGGGGCGTGCTGTTGCAGCCGGTCAGAGCCAAGGTGATGATGGCGAGCGCCAGTCGCATTGGATTCCTCCTTGCCGTTAGGGCCGGCGATTAGGCCGCCTGCGCCGGATCGATTCAACCCCCGTCGATTGTCGCAGGGGTGCGCTGGCTTCGATCCTTGTCGCGATCTAGGCTGCCGAGCGCCTCCGGCCGTCCCTGAGCAGCGCCAGCGCGGCATCGACCAGCGCGTCGCCATATCCGGCGCGGGCGTGGTCCTCGGTCATGATCTCGTTGAGCAGATCGGCCGCAATCAGGGCGACCGGCCGCTGCGCGGGATCGCCGAAGCCGCCGCCGCCGGGCGTCGCGATGCGAATGGTCTCGCCGGCATCGACGAGAAGCTGGGCGATCTTCGAGGGCAGCGCCTGCTCGCGCCCGGTTCCGGGGTTGCGGGTGACGCGGCCCTTTCCACCGGTCAGGCCGCCTTCCGCGCCGGGCGCTCCGGCCTTGTGCCGGTCGGAGCGGGCTTCGAGATTCGTCCTGTCGTGCAGGGCACGCACGGTGCGGGCGATACCCATGCCGCCACGCCACCGGCCGCAGCCGGCCGAGTCCCGCACGAAGGCGTATTCCTCGACATGGAGCGGGAACTCGTTCTCCAGCGCCTCGGTCGGGAGATTGAGCGAATTGGTCACGTGGACATGGATTCCGTCCATGCCGTCGCCGTCGCAGCGGGCGCCGCCGCCGCCGCCGACCGTCTCGCCGCAGATGTAGAAGCTGCCGTTCTCGGGGCGGTGGCCGGAGACGCTGAAGGAGGGCAGCACGTCATAGGCCGAGGCGATGCGGGTGCCCGGATCGACGAGCGGCTGGAAGGCCCCGAAGATCGCGCCGGCCAGGCGCTGGCAGGCGATGGTGCGCGAGCCCACCGGGGCCGGCGAGCGCGGATTGACGATGCTGCCTTCCGGCGCGCGCAGGACGATCGAATCCATCATGCCGGAATTCGCCATCAGCTCGGGATCGAGCAGCGCCTTGACGCAGTAATAGGCCGTGGCCCGCAGGGCGTTCGGGGCAATGTTGATCGCTCCGCGCGCCTCCGGCCCGCTGCCGGCGAAGTCGATCACCAGCTTGCCGTTCTCGACGCTGACGGCGGCGCAAAGCGGCACCATCTCGCCATCGGGCAGGCCGTCATCGTCGAGCCAGGCGGTGAAGCGGCTGGGCGGGCCTTCCGCGAGGCCGGCGATGCGCAGGTCCAGCCGCCGCTTGGTATAGGCGAGCAGGTCGCGGATGCGCGCCTTGAAACCGTCGACGCCCATGCGGCGCACCAGTTCCAGCGCGGCGTCGCAGCCGCGCTCATTGGTGGCGACCTGGACGCGCAGATCGAGCAGGCGCTCCTCCGGCAGGCGCGAATTCAGCGCGATCAGGTTGAGGAGGTCCTCGTCGACCTCGCCCTGGCGGCTGACCCGCATCGCCGGGATGCGCAGGCCCTCCTCGAAGATCGAGCGCGCCGTCGGCGAGACCGAGCCGGGCACGGCGCCGCCGACATCGGTATGGTGGCCGATATTGACCACGAAGGCGATCAGCTCCTCGCCGTGGAACACCGGCGTCGCGATGGCGATGTCGGGGAGATGCGTGCCGCCGGCCGCGTAGGGGTCGTTCGAGATGAAGGCGTCGCCCGGGCGGATTTCGGCGCGCGGATAGCGCGCCAGCAAGGCTTCGACGACGCCCATCAGCGAGCCGAGATGGACCGGGATATGCGTCCCCTGTGCGACCAGCCGGCCCTGCCCGTCGAACAGCCCGACGGAGAAGTCCCGGCGTTCCTTGATCTGCGCCGAGAAGGACGAGCGCATCATGTTGATCGCCATGGTCTCGGTGATCGAGAGCAGGCGATTGGCGAAGACCTCCATCGCGATCGCATCGAAACCCGCGATCGACGGGGCGGCTTTGACGGGCATCGGCATGGTCGGATCCTCAACGCTCGAGCGCGATATGGATATTGCCGAGGCCGTCGACCTCGGCTCTCTGGCTGGGGAGGATGACCGTCGTGCCGCTCATCTCCTCGACGATCGCCGGCCCCGCGAACGGGATGCCGGCGGGCAGGAGCGCGCGCCGGTAGATCGGCGTCTCGACCCAGCCGCGATCAGGACCGAAATAGACCTGGCGCGTCTCGATCCGCGCGGCGTCGAGCGAGGTGCCGGTCGCTGGTGCCGCGCTTTCGCCCTTCCTGACATGGCAGACCGCCTTGAGCCGGACATTGACCACCTCGATGTCGCGCCCGTCCAGGCTGTAGCCGAACTGGTCGGCATGGGCGCGGTGGAACCGGCCGACGAAATCGTCGAGCAGGTCGCTCCGCAGATCGTCGAGCGGCACGGGGATGTAGTGGCTCTGGCCGCGATAGCGCGCATCGAGCGTGAAGAGCAGCTCCTGGCCGGAATGCGGGATCGCCTCCGTCGCCAGCCAGGCGCGGCCGACCTCGGAGAGTTCGGCGCCGAGCGCGACGAGGTCGGCCCAGCTCTCCGAGCTCACGCGGATCAGGGCCGTGCGCACATAGTCGCGGCTGAGATCGGAGAGCAGGACGCCGCGCGCGCAAAGCGTGCCGGGCTCCTGCGGAACGACGATCTTGTCGAGTCCGCATTCCTCCGCGACGTCAGCGGCATGCAAGGGCCCCGCGCCACCGAAGGCGAAGAGCGTGAAGGCGCCGAGATCATGCCCGTGCTCGATCGAGACGGAGCGGATCGCCCGGCTCATATTGGCGGTGGCGATGCTGACGATGCCGTAGGCGGCTTCCTCGACCGAAAGCCCGAGCGGGTCGGCGATCTGGCTGCGGATCGCCGCATAGGCGAGGCCGCGATCGACCTTCATCCGCCCTTCCAGCAGGGCGACCGGGTTCAGCCGGCCGAGCACGATATTGGCGTCGGTCAGCGTGACCTCGGTGCCCCCACGCAGATAGGAGATCGGCCCCGGCATGGCGCCCGCGCTCATCGGCCCGACCTTCAGCGCCCCGGCATCGTCCAGCCGCGCGATGCTGCCGCCGCCGGCGCCGATGACATGGATGTCGACCATCGGCATCCGCACCGGGTGGCCGGCGACAAGCCGGCTCGAGGTGAACTGCGCCCGGCCGCCGGTGATCAGCGACACGTCGGTGCTGGTGCCGCCGACATCGAAGGTGATGATCTCGCTCTCGCCGATCTCGGCGCCGATCCGGGCCGAGCCGATCACGCCTGCCGCCGGCCCCGACAGGCAGGTGAGCACCGGCAATTCCTCGACGGTCTGCACCGGCAGGAGCCCGCCATTGGAATGGAAGGTCAGCGGCTCGACGCGGATGCCGCAGGCCGCGATCTTCTCGCGCAGGCGGTGCAGGTATTTCTGGGTGCGCGGGCCGACATAGGCGTTCAGGACCGTGGTCGAGAAGCGCTCATATTCGCGGAACTCGGCGACGACCTCGGAGGAGATGCTGACGTAGAGATCCGGCGCGACGCGTGCGATCAGGTCGCGGACCGCGCGCTCATGCGCCGGGTTGCGGTAGGAGTGCAGAAAGCCGACGGCGATGGCCTTCACGCCGCTGTCCCGCAGCTGGACGACGAGTGTCTCCACCGCCTCGAGATCGGGCGCGGTCAGTGGCGTTCCGGTCTTGTCGAGGCGTTCCTCGACCTCGACCCGGCGATGCCTCTCGACCAGCTCCTCGGGCTTGCGCACCGACCAGTCGAAGAGCGAGGGCCGGGTCTGGCGCCCGATGGCCAGGACGTCGCGGAAACCCCGGGTGGTCAGGAGCCCGGTCGGCACGCCGCGGCGCTCGATCACCATGTTCGTGGCGACGGTCGTGCCATGGCCGACATAGCCGACATCGTCCGGCGAGACCGCGTTGAGCTCCAACATCTCGACGATGCCCGAGGCGATGGCGCGCGAAGGATCGTCCGGCGTCGAAGGCACCTTGTGGAAGGCGGTCGGGCCGCCTTCGGTATCGACCATCACGAAGTCGGTGAAGGTTCCGCCCACATCCACGCCGATGCGATACATGCCGCCATTACCCCTCATGGTCATCCGGTCGGCCCGACGGTGTCGCGGGCCGGAGCGCTTTCGCGCCGAGATCGGCGATTGCGGCGGCGAGCGCGAGGCGGCCGCCAAGGGGCCGGTCTTTCCGGAATTGGCCCTGCAACGTCCCAGCCATCTGTTCCGCCGTGTTGACGACGCTAGGGACGGGTATGGTATTATGTCCAATAGAAATTCGGCAGCACTCTATTCCCAAGGTTATAGCATGCCGCGCGCGATCAATCTTCGTCAGATCGAGATCTTCAAGGCGCTGATCGAGCACGGCACGGTCAGCCGGGCCGCCGAGGCGCTCTATATCTCGCAGCCGGCTGCGAGCAAGCTCTTGATGCAGCTCGAAAAAGACAACGGCCTCAAGCTCTTCGACCGCTACAAGGGGCGGCTGTTCCCGACGGCGCAGGGCTTGCGCCTGCATGAGGAGGTCGCGCGGATCTTCGTGGGGATGCGCCAGGTCGAAAGCGCGATCGGTCTGATCAAGCGCGAGGATCAGGGGCGGCTGGTGATCGGGGCCATCCCCGCTTTGAGCGGCGCCTATATGCAGCGCACGACGATGAGCTTCCTCAAGCGCAATCCCAATGTCTATTGCATGGTCAAGTCGCCGAGCTCGCAATGGATTCCCGAATACGTGCTGACGCGCGTGCTGGACATCGGGATCGTCACGGCCCGCGCCGCGAACCCCTACATCGTCACCGAACCGCTCTTCGAGCATCCGCTGCTCTGCATCATGCCGATGGACCATCCGCTCGCGGCGCTGAAGGTCATCCGGCCGGAGAACCTGCACGACGTTCCCTTCGTCGCCTTCAACACCGAGACCTATACCGGGCAGAAGGTCGCGAGCATGTTCGAGAGCTACAATGTCCGGACCCATGTCGTCCTGACTGCCGACTCCAATTCGACGCTCTGCCATTTCGTCGCAGCGGGGCTCGGGGTCTCGCTGGTGCATCCGCTCTTCATCGCGGGCGTGGAGAAGCAGGTCGTGGTGCGTCCGTTCGAGCCGACCATCCCGCTGGATTTTCTGGTCTGCTTCGCGCGCGACGCCCGCAACGTCCCGCTGATCGCGGACTTCGCCAACGAAGCCAAGGCGACGGCGACGAGCTTCATCGACGATCTGGCGAAGAGCTGGGCCTGACGCCGGCCTTCGGTTGCCGCGGCGGCGCGCGCCGCATGCGGTCAGTGCCGGTCGGCGCGCGGATCGAGCCAGTCGCGCAGCCAGTCGCCCAAGAGATTGACGCTGAGCACGGTGAGCATCAGGGCGAGGCCGGGCAGGGTGATGATCCACCAGGCGCTGGCGATATAGGTGCGCCCGTCGGCGAGCATCCGGCCCCAGCTCGGCGAGGGCGGCTGGATGCCGAGGCCGAGGAAGCTCAGGCCGGCTTCGAGCACGATGGTGCGCGCGAGTTCCAGCGTCGCGACGACGAAGACCGGCGTCAGGACGTTGGGCAGGATGTGGCGCAAGAGCAGGCGGGCATGGCCTGCGCCCATGGCGAGCGCCGCCTGGACGAATTCGCGCTCCCGGACGGTCAGGACCTGCGCCCGGACGATGCGGGCATAGCGGACCCAGCTGGTCAGGGCGAGCACGGCGATCAGGTTGTGCAGGCTGGGGCCGAGCGCGGCGACGACCAGAAGCGCCAGCAACATCAGCGGGAAGGCGAGCTGAATGTCGACCAGCCGCATCAGGATGCGGTCGTACCAGCCACCGAAATAGCCGGCGACGAGGCCCAGAAACACGCCGACGATGCCGCCGAGGATCACGGCCGAGCCCGCGATGGTCAGGGTGACGCGGCTGCCGGCGATGATGCGGCTCAGGATGTCGCGGCCGAGCTGGTCGGTGCCGAAGGGGTGGGCGCCCAGCCCGGCCCAGGAGAGCGTCGGCGCCATCATCCGGGCCTTCAGATCGCCGCGCGTCGGGTCGGGCAGGCCGAGCCAGGGCCCGGCGAGCGCCAGCACCAGCAGGAGCACCAGCAAGGCGGCGCCGAGCAGGCCCAGCCAGTTCGCGCGCTGGCGATGCAGGAACGAGAGCAGCCTCATGATTCCTGCCGGATGCGCGGGTCGATCAGGGTGTAGAGCAGGTCGACCAGGAGATTGACCAGGACGAAGATGGTGGCGACCACGGCGACGCCGGCCTGCACGACCGGGAAATCCTTGGTCTCGATCGCCTGCACGATCAATCGCCCGACGCCCGGCCAGGCGAAGACGGTCTCGGTCACGGCGGCGCCGCCGAGAAGCTCGCCTGCGAGGATGCCGGTCATGGTGATGACCGGGATCAGCGAGTTGCGGCCGACATGCCAGATATAGACGCGGCGGGGGGCGAGGCCCTTCGCATAGGCCGTGCGGACATAGTCGTCGCGCATCACGTCGAGCATGGAGGAGCGCAGCAGGCGCGCGATGCTGGCCGTGGTGAAGCAGGCCAATGTCACCGAGGGCAGGACAAGGTTCTGCCATTCGCCGTAGCCGCCTGTCGGGAACCAGCCGAGCTGCACCGCGAAGAGCAGGATCAGCATGATGCCGAGCCAGAAGGAGGGCGTCGCCTGGCCGAGCAGCGCCACGAGCAGGACCAGCCCCTCGATCGCGGATCCCCGATAGATCGCGGCGAGCGCGCCGGCCATGCCGCCGATCAGCACGCCGATCGCCAGCGCGCAGCCGGCGAGCAGGGCCGTGGCCGGCAGCCTTTCGAGTACGACGTCGAGCGCCGGGCGCGCGAACTGGAAGGACTGGCCGAAATCGCCCTTCAGCGCATGGAGGAGGAAGGTCAGATATTGCTGGAGCAGTGGCTGGTCGAGCCCGAGCTGCGTGCGCAGCTCCTGCATTTGCGCTTCCGTCGCGCCGATCGGCAGCAGCAGCACGGCGGGGTCGCCGAGCAGCCGCGAGACGACGAAGACGATCGTGACCACGCCCCAGATCGCGATCAGGCCTTCGCCGAGGCGGGAGGTCAGGTGGCGCGGCATCCGGCGGCCTCCATCGTCAGACGATCCTCAGAGCTTCAGCCCGTAGATTTCCACGGCCGCCTCGCGCGAGATCCGCTCCTCGCGCAGGTCGCGCTCGACCAGCGCGCGGTCGCGCTTTTTCGGGTCGCCGAAGCCGCCGCCGCCAGCCGCCACCATCCCGACCCATTCGCCCGGCTGCAGGATGCCGGCGCGGCGGTCGAGCGGCTTGGCGCCGGGCGAGAGCTCGACGCGCGCGGTCAGGCCGTCCTGGCCGCCCTTGAGGCCGAAGGGCGGCACGATGCTGTTGGTGCCGCCGGCCGAGATGCGGGCGGTGTGGTCGAGCATCTCGACGCGCCGCCTGAGCGTCATGCCGCCGCGATACTCGCCCGCGCCGCCGGAATCCTGCACCAGCTCGTAGCACTTCACCATGACGGGGTGCTCGATCTCGAGCGCCTCGATCGGCAGGTTGGCCGTGTTGGTCGTGTTCACCTGCACGCCGTCGAGCCCGTCCTTGTCGGCGCGCGCGCCCATGCCGCCGCCATGCATCTCGTTATAGACGTAGAAGCGGCCGGTGCGCGGATGGATTCCGCTGGTGGTCAGGAGCGTGCCGCCGGTCGAGGCCGCGGCGATCCGCTCGGGCACGACATCGGCGAGCGCGGCGAAGATCATGTCGACGAGGCGCTGGCCGATATCGGTGCGGCTGTAGACGGCGGCCGGCGGCGTCGAGTTCAGCACCGAGCCCAGCGGCGCAGAGACATGGATCGGCCGGTGGAAGCCGGAATTGGCCGGCAGATCGGGATCGACGATCGCCTTCACGGCGAAATACACCGTCGCCAGCAGCGCCGTATAGACCATGTTGATGGGGGCGCGGACCTGTTCGGGCGCATCGGGGAAGTCGATGAAGATCTCGTCGCCCTTGACCTCGATCACCACCTTCAGGTCCATCACGCCATCGATCAGGTTGCTGTCGAAGTCGTGGCGGAAGCTGTAGGTGCCGTCCGGAATCTGGGCGATGCCGGCGCGGGTGCGCCGCTCGGTATAGTCCAGCACCTGCGCGCCGGCGGCGCGCACCGTCTCGGCGCCGTATTTGTCGCAGAGCGCCTGGTAGCGCTGCACGCCGAGGCGATTGGCCGCCATCTGGGCGCGGAAGTCGTTGATGCGCTCGCGCGGAACCTGGCAGTTCAGCAGGATGAGCTGCATCAGGTCTTCCTGGAGCACGCCCTCGCGATAGAGCCTGACCGGCGGGATGCGCAGGCCCTCCTGGAAGATATGGGCGTGGCCGCGATCGACGAAATCGGAATGGTGGGCGAGGTTCGTCACCCAGGCGACGAGCTTGTCGCCATGGAAGATCGGCTCCAGGAAGACGATGTCGTTGAGATGGGTGCCGCCGCCGGTATAGGCGTCGTTGCCGACGAAGACGTCTCCCGGGCGCACGGTCGAGAGATCGTGGTTCTTGAAGACGTGCTCGGCGATGCCGAGCAGCGAGCCGAGATGCACCGGGATATGCTCGGCCTGGGCAATGGTGCGTCCGGCGGCGTCGAACAGCGCGGTCGAGCAGTCCTGCCGCTCCTTGATGTTGGTCGAGTAGGCTGCGCGGATGATCGCCTTGCCCATCTCCTCGACGATGGTGGTGAGCGCGCTGCCGATGACCTCGACGGTGATCGGGTCGAGCTGCGTCTTGGCTTTGTCCAGCATGGTCAGCCCTCGATGATGAGGTTGAGATGGGCATCGACCGTCGCGACCTGTCCGGGCAGGACGAGCGTGGTCGAATCCATCTGGTCGATGATGGCGGGACCGGTCATCTCATGGCCCGGGCCGAGCAAGGCGCGGTCATAGATCGGGCAGTTGGTGAAGCCGCCGGCTTCCGGCAGCCAGACCTCGCGCCAGCCGGTGATCGCGACATTGCTCGTGCCGGAGGCCGGGGGATAGGCCTTGAGGTCGGCCTTGGGCACGAGGCCGACCGCCTCGATGCGCAGCGTCGTGACCTGCACCGGCTCCTCGGCGGCGACATAGCCATAGACCTGCTTGTGGATGCGCTCGAACTCCGCGCGCAGCGTGACGAGGGCGGCCGCGTCGATCGGGCCGGCGGGGCAGGGCACGGTGAGCTCGTAGCCCTGGCCGCCATAGCGCATGTCGACCGAGCGGATCAGCGAGCGGCGCTCCTCGGGGATCGCCTCCTGCGCGAACCAGTCCTGCCCGCGCTCCTCGAGGCCGGCGAAGCCGCTCTCCATGCCCGGCGCACCGGCCTCGCTCAGAGGCAGGAGCCGCGTCAGCGAGAGATTGGTCCGCAAATCGGTGAGCAGCAGGCCGAGCGCGCACATGATGCCCGGATATTTCGGGACGACGAGGCGCGGGATCTCCAGCTCGCGGGCGAGCCGGGCGGCATGGATCGGGCCGGCGCCGCCGAAGCCGAGCATGACATAGTCGCGCGGATCATAGCCGCGCTCGACCGAGATCACGCGGATGGCCTTGGCCATATTGGCGATGACGACGCTGATGATGCCCTGGGCCGTCTCCATGACGCCGAGGCCAAGCTGGTCGGCCAGGCGCCCGATCGCCGCCTTGGCGCGGGCCTGGTCGATCTTCATGCGGCCGTTCAGGAGATGCGTCGGGTTCAGCACCTGCAGCACGACATTGGCGTCGGTGACCGTCGGCTCCTCGTTGCCGCGCCCGTAGCAGACCGGGCCGGGATCGGCGGCGGCCGAACGCGGGCCGACCTTGAGCAGGCCGCCGGCATCGATATGGGCGATCGAGCCGCCGCCGGCGCCGACGGTGTGGATGTCGAGCATCGGCAGCTTCAGCGGATAGCCGTGGACGACGGCATCGTTCGACATCTGCGGCCGGCCGCGGTCGATCAGCGAGACGTCGGTCGAGGTGCCGCCCATGTCGAAGGTGATGATGTTGTCGAAGCCGGAAAGGCCGCCAACGGACAACGCGCCGATGACGCCGGCCGCCGGCCCCGAGAGCACGGTGCGCGCCGGGAAGTTCTGCGCCACCTCCGACGAGATCACGCCGCCATTCGACTGGGTCAGATGCGGATGGGCATCGATGCCGATCTCGGCCAGCCGCGGCTGCAGCTTCGAGAGATAGGATTTCATGATCGGGCCGAGATAGGCGTTCACGACCGTGGTCGAGAGCCGCTCATATTCGCGGAACTCGGGCGCGACCTCATGCGAGATCGAGACGAAGGCGCCCGGCATCTCCTCGGCCAGGATCTCCTTGACGCGCTTCTCATGCGCCGGCTCGACGAAGGAGAACAGGAAGCAGACGGCGACGGTGGTGATGCCGTCCGCCTTGAGCTTGCGGGCGGCGGCGCGCACCTCGTCCTCGTCGAGCGGGGTGTGGATGCTGCCGTCGAAGCGCACGCGCTCGCTGACCTCGAGACGCTTGTCGCGCGACACCAGGATGCGCGGCTTCTGCGTCTGGATGTCGTAGAGGGAATCGCGCTTCTGCCGGCGCAGTTCCAGCACGTCGCGAAAGCCCTTGGTGGTGATGAGGCCCGTCTCGGCGCCGCGCCCGACGATCAGCGCATTGGTCGCGACCGTCGTGCCATGGCCGAAATAGACCACATCGACCTTCTGCCCCGTCGCCTTGGCGACCTCTGCGACGCCCTGTTCGATGCCGCCGGCGATGCCCAGCGAAGGGTCCTGCGGCGTGCTCGACACCTTCCAGACATGGATCTCGCCATGCGTCTCGTCGAACATGCAGACATCGGTGAAGGTGCCGCCGGAATCGACGCCGACGCGCAGCTTCAGGGTGGTTTCGTCTTGAACGGTCATGACTTTGTCGCGATCCGGTTGATCGGAAATTCAGGCAAGGCTCCGCCGCCGGCGAGCCGATGAGGCCCGCCGCTCAGGTCGTTCGAGGGGCGCTCAGCGCGTCTTGATGTCGATCGCGCGGACCCAGTCGTCGCCGCGCGCCTGCCAGGCGATGGTCTTGGACTGGGCGTAGGTGATCGGCGTGAAGAACATGAAGATCGAGGGCGAATCCTCGCAGAGCTGCTTGGTCAGCTTGCGATAGAGTCCCAGACGCCTGATCGGATTATTGGTCGAACGGGCCGCCTTCGCATCCTCGTTGAAGCTGTCGTTCTCCCAGTAGGATTGCGGGTTCTCCTTCTCCCAGAAGTTCAGGAGCCCGCCCGCGTCGAGCGTCGGCCACCCCAGGCCGAAATAGGCGGAGTCGCCGAGATTCTTGCCGACGATGTACTTGTTCATGAAGGCGCCGAATTCCATCTCGCGCAGCTTCACGGTGACGCCGATCTCGCCGAGCTGGGAGGCGACGACCTGGGCGATGTCGGAAGCCTGGATGTAGCGCCCGGTCGGCACTTCCAGATCCATGGTCAGGCCGTTGGCGAAGCCGGCCTCGGCCAAGAGCTTCTTGGCCTCGGCGGGATCGTAGGGGACGGGCTTCAGATCGGGGTTGTAGCCGAAATAGACCGGGGACAACGGCTGGCAGGCGCTGATCTGGGCCAGGCCGTCGAGCAGACCGTCATTGATCGCCTTGCGGTCGATGCCGAGATTGAGCGCGCGCCAGAGCTTCGGGTTGTCCTTGAACGGCGCCTTCAGCCCGTTGAGCTTGATGAACATGCCGCGCGTGCCGGCGACCGAGGAGGCCTCGGCCTTGCCGCCTGCCTTGATGCGCGCGATCTCGGAGGTCGGGAAGCCGGTGATGAGATCGACATCGCCGGCCTGGAGCGCGGCGATGCGCGAGGAATCCTCGGGGATGATGCGGAAGGTGACGTTGTCGAAGGCCGGCTTCTCGCCCCAGTAGTCCTGGCGCGCCTTCAGCACGATGCGGTCGCCGCTGGCGAAACGGACGAGCTCATAGGGGCCGCTGCCGAGCGCCGCCACGGAGGGGTTGTTCTGCTGCGTCCATTTCGGCGGCATCAGCAGGAACATCGACATCTGGTCGGGCAGGTCGGGATAGGCGCCCTTGGTGACGAACTCGACGGTGGTCGGGGAGATGACCCGGACCTCGTTGATCGCGGCGAACCAGGGCTTGTTGCGCGCGCCGGTCTTGGGGTCGAGCACGCGCTCGACATTCCATTTCACGGCCTCCGCATCGAGCTTCTCGCCGTTCGAGAAGGTCACGCCCTCGCGCAGGGTGAATTGCCAGGCGGTGTCGCCGATCGCCTGCCATTTGGTGGCGAGGCCCGGTCGCAGCTTCAGGTCGGGGCCGCGGTCGACCAGCGGGGTGTAGATATGCGCGGCGACGCTGAGGTCGGTGCCGACCGTCGTCGACTTGTCGGGATCGAGCGTGTTGACGTTGCTCGACAGCGCGATCGTCAGGTCGCGCGCCAAGGCGGGAGAGAGGAGGGCGGTTGAGCTCATCGCGAAAGCGAGAGCGGCGGCGAGGCTGTGGGCCCGGTTGCGCATGACGATCCCCTGTGCTTGACTTTGGCGCCAATCTTGAATTCACGATTGGCATCTGTCAATCTCGGTCTATGGATGTTTTTGCTCAATCGGCGGGCACGGGCAGTGAGCTTCACCTCCGGATGCCTGCAGGCGAATTGCGGTCGGGCGGCAAAGCGGGTGATGATGGCCGGGGGAACATGCTCGGATTCGTCTTTTGGAACACGGCGCGATGGTTTTGGTGACTGAGCAGGGCGGCAGGACGGCTGGCGAGGCGGGCGGCAAGCGCGCCGCCGGCGGCAGCGCCTCGCGGGCGCGCGAACTCGCAAAGCTGATCGAGAAGGACATCAGCACGGGCCGGCTCAGCGCCGGCTCCTGGCTGAAGCAGGTCGATCTCGAAGCGCAGTACAGCGCCTCACGGCTCGACATCCGCCAGGCGCTGGACCGGCTCGAGGAGAAGGGCTTCGTCAAGCTGGAGGCCAATCGCGGCTACCGCGTCGAGAGTTTCGACAAGGAGCGCTTCCGCAATGTCGTGACGATCCGCGCGATCCTGGAGGTCGCGGCCGCCGCGGAGGTGCTGAAGCATATCGATGAGGCGGGGCTGCAGCGCTTGCTGCTGCGCGCCGACGCCTTCGCCGAAGCCGTCAATGCCGGGACCGTGGTCGCGCAGGAGGAGGCGAACTACGCCTTCCATGCCGTGATGCTGGAATTCTGCCCGAACCGCGACCTCGTCTCGATGATCTTCGATTTGCGCAGCCGGGTGCCCGTCACGTTGACGCGCGAGAAGAACACCGCCGCCCTGCTCGCCAATACGGTGAGCGAGCACTACGAGATCGTCGAACGCCTGCGCGAGCGCGACAAGCCCGGGCTGGAGGCCGTCGTCCACAAGCATGTGATGGGCGGTCTCGAAGTCGTTTGACATCACCCGAGGGAATTGAGCCATGCGCGTCGCCATCATCGGCTTCGGCGGGATCGGGCGCGGCTATGCCGCCTACCTGACCGCCCAGGGGCATGAGCCTGTGATCTGGTCGCCGAGCGGAGCGGCCCTGGCCGATTTCGCCGGGGACGCATCGCTGACCGTCACTGGCAAGCTCGAAACCACCGTGCCGCTGCGCGTCGCCCGCGATTGCGCCGAGGCCGTCGCGGGGGCCGAGGCGGTCATTGTCGCGGTGCAGGCGAATGGCTTCAGGTCGGTGCTCGATGCGCTCGCACCGCATCTTGTCGCCGGGCAGAGCGTCATCATCAGCGCCCATTGCTCCTTCGCGGCGCTCTATCTGCACCGCCTGCTGCAGGAGCGGGGCGTCGACGTCCCGATCGCGGCCTGGGCGACGACGGCGCTGACTGCGCGCAAGAGCGGGCCGCGCAGCGTCCATGTCTCGGGCATCCGGGCGAAGCTCGACGTCGCCACCTTGCCGGTTCGCCATGCGCAGGCCGGCCTCGACGCCTGCCGCGCCCTGTTCGGCGATCGCTTCGAGCCGCGCGAGGATGTGCTCGCGATCCTGCTCAGCAACCTCAACCCGCCGGCCCATGTCGCGAACATGCTGGGTAACCTGACCCGTGCCGAGCGCGGCGAGGACTGGCCCAATTACGGCTCGATCACCCAGGGCGTCGGCCGCATCGTCGATGCCATGGATGTCGAGCGCCTGGCGCTGGCCGGGGCCTTCGGCCTGTCGGTCCGCAGCGTGCAGGACCACTATGTGCATTCCTTCGGCGTGGCGCCGGGCCCGGTCGGCGAGATGGCGGCGGCCGTCTACAGGAACCGGCCGGAGCTGCTCGGCCCGAAGACGCTGGACACCCGCTTCATCACCGAGGACGTGCCCTTTGGCCTGGTGCCGCTCGAGGCCTTGGGGCAGGTCACCGGCGTGGCGCTGCCGCTGCATCAGGCCGGCATCGCCCTGTTCGACGCGATCTGCGCCCGGAACTTCCGCGCCGAGAACGATCTGCTGCCGGCGCTCGACCTTGGCCGGTTCTCCGCCGCGCAGCTCCACCGGGAGCTGCGCGGGGACTGATCCCGCTCTAGTCCGCCACCGGCTCCCCGAGCGTGTGCATCAGCCGGTTGGCCCAGCCGAAGATCGAGGCGGAGAGGATGAGGTCGAGGACCTCGACCTCGGACAGGCCGACCTCGCGCAATGCCGCAAGCTCCGCCGGGCCGGCGGCGGGCGGCGATTGCGAGAGCTTCACGGCGAAGTCGAAGATCGCCTGATGCTGCTCCTCGAGCTCGGCCTGCGTGCCCGCGGCGAAGATCGTCTCCATCACCTCCGGGCGCTTGGTGAGCTGGTTGAAGCGCGAGGCGTGGACCGCGGCGCAGTAGACGCAGGCATTGACGATCGAGGCCGCCACGGCGCCGAGCTCGCGCTCCGCCGAGGACAGGCCGCCCTTGCCGTACATGATCGCGTTGAAGAGTGGCGAGCGCACCTTCAGCGATTCCGGATCATGCGCCAGCGTCAGCACATAGGCCGAGATCTTCTTGTTCGACGGTGTCACCTGCATCGCCTCGAGCTGCTCGGGCGTCGCCTTGTCGATCTCGACGGGCGTGACATAGGGCTGCCAGCGCGGAACCGTCGCGGTGAATTCGTGGACGACCTTGCTCATCGGGAGGCTCCCAGCAGGCGCAGCCCGGCGATGACGCGGGCCTGATAGTTGACGAAGGCGGCCAGCTCCGCGAGCCGGACGACATCGGGTTCAGTGATGCCGGCCGCGACGAGCGCGGCGACATCCCCCTTCGTCGCCTCCCGCGTCCGGGCGGTGAGGATGTCGATGTGGCGGACCAAAGCGGCGAGCCGGGCATCGGCGCCGGCCTGGCTCGCATCCTCGCCGGCAGCGATCGCGGCGAGGACCGGCGTTTCGCCGGCATCCGCCAGCAAGGCGCGGTAATGCGCCGCCAGGGCGTCGTCGCGATTGACGGAGGCCATGCGCGTCGCCAGCGCGGCCCGCTCGGCATGGCTGAGGCCGCCCGGTTCGCGCGGCAGCAGCACCGCATCGTGGCTGGCCTGGCTCAATTCCATGATTTGCGCCCGCTGTGCCAGCGCCTCGGCGAGGGGCGAGCCTGCCCCGACGCCGGCCAGGGTCTCGATCAAAGTCATTCCATCCTCCGCGCAAGGCGGGCGTCTCATCGCCCGGTCGAATAATGCTTGACGCGTATCATGATGTCCATATCATTCGGATTTGGAATTATGGATGCCATGGATCTGCGCCAGCTCGAAGCCTTCGCCGCCGTCATGTCCGCCGGGAGCATCACCGGCGCGGCGCGGCTGCTCGGGCGCTCGCAACCGGCTCTGACCCGCCTGATCCAGGATCTTGAAGCCTCGCTCGGCTTTGGCCTGCTGCATCGCGCCGGGCCGCGCGTCACCCCGACCGGGCAGGGCCTGCGCTTCTACCAGGAGGTCGAGCCGGTGATCGCCTGGCTGCGGCTGCTGCGCGAGCGGGCCGACGCCATCGCGCAGGAGCGGCCGCCTTCGCTGTCCGTCGCCGCCATCGCCGCCTTCTCCGGCATGCTGCCGGCCGCGCTTGCGCGGCTGGACGGAGACAGCCTTCCCGACCGGATCCATATCCGGACCGCCATTGCCGAGCAGGTCGTGGAAGCGGTTGCCACGCAGGGCTGCGAAATCGGCATCGCCAGCCTGCCGGTCGAGCATCCGGCGATCGACATCCACTGGATCGGCGAGGCGCCCTGCGTGGCTGTCGTCGCGGCGGACGATCCGCTCGCCGGCAGCGACCGCATTCCGCTCGCGAGCCTGGCGGGTCGCCGGCTGATCACCATGGCGAATCCGTTCCGCTGGCGCCGCCGCCTCGATATGGCGCTGGCGGAGCGCGGCATCGTGCCGGCCGCGATCCTCGACAGCAACACCGCGCAGACCGCCATCATGTCGGCGCGCGCGGGCCTCGGCATTGCGGTCGTCGAGCCGGTCATGGCCCATGGCGTGCCGGTGGAAGGGGTGGCGATCCGCCCGCTCGACCTGTCGATCCCCTTCTTCTGGGCGGTTTTCTCGCCTTATGGCCGGCCGTTGAGCGGCCTGGCCTCGGGCCTTGTCGAGGCGCTCGAGACGATTTCACGCGAGACGCTGCCGGGCTTCGTCCGGCACGCCGCGACGGCCCGCGACCGGCTGATGGCCGACGCCCTGGGCTCTTCTCCCCATCCGAAAGACCTTGCGCCATGAACGCCAACACGCCGCCGGCCATCGGCCTGCGCCAGCTCGAAATCCGGTTGCGACAGGATCTCTCCTGGCTGGAATGGCCCGCCAAAAGCTGGGTGCCGCCGCGTACCTTTGCCGGAGAGCCCGTCACCGACGTCGTGATCGTCGGGGCCGGGATGTGCGGGCTCGCCGCGGCGGCGGCGCTGAAGGGGCTCGGCATCGCGAATCTGCTGGTGCTCGACAAGGCGCCGGCCGGCCGCGAAGGGCCCTGGGTGACCTTCGCGCGCATGGAAACGCTGCGCTCGCCCAAGCAGCTCACGGGCCCGGCGCTCGGCCTGCCGGCCCTGACCTTCCGCGCCTGGTACGAGGCACAGTTCGGCCAGGACGCCTGGAACGCGCTGGGCAAGATCCCGCGGCGGCAATGGATGGAATACCTCATCTGGTATCGCCGCGTGCTCGACCTGCCGGTTCGCAACGAGATCGAGCTTCTCGCCGTCGAACCCGGCCCCGAGGAGCTGCTGACGCTGCGCCTGCGCGAAGCCGGCGCCGAGCGCGTCATCCGCGCCCGCCACCTCGTGCTGGCGACCGGCCGCGACGGGCTCGGCGGCCCCTTCGTGCCGGGAATCGTCTCCGGTATCGACCGCAAGCTCTGGGCCCATAGCTCGGAGGAGGTCGATTTCGAGGCGATTAGAGGCAAGCGCATCGGGGTCGTCGGCGCCGGCGCCTCCGCCATGGACAATGCGGCCGAGGCTCTCGAACAGGGGGCTGGCAGCCTCGACCTCTTCGTTCGCCGCAAGGACCTGCCGCGCGTCAACAAGTTCACGGGCATCGGCAGCCAGGGCGTGGTCCATGGTTTCGCTGCCCTGCCGGATGAGTGGAAATGGCGCTTCCTCGACCATGCGATGAAGGCGCAGACGCCGCCGCCGCGCGATTCGACGCTGCGCGTCTCGCGCCATCCGCAGGCGCGCTTCCATCTCGGCAGCCCGATCCTGAGCCTGGAGGAGCGCGACGGTCATCTCGTCCTGACCACGCCGAGCGGTGCCTATCCGCTCGATTTCCTGATCCTGGCGACGGGGTTCCAGGTCGATCTCGGCCTGCGGCCGGAGCTCGCGGCCTTCGCGCCCTTCATCCGCTTCTGGAAGCACCGCTATACGCCGCCGACCGGCCTCGACAATGCGGAGCTTGCCAATGCCCCGGATCTCGGGCCCGGCTTCGAGTTCCAGGAACGCGAGCCCGGCTCCTGCCCGGCGCTGTCGCGGATCCACTGCTTCAACTATCCGGCGATGCTCTCCCACGGGAAGCTCTCGGGCGACATCCCGGCCGTCAGCGACGGCGCGGATCGCCTTGCGCGCAGCATCACCGCCGGGCTGTTCAGCGAGGATCGCGAGACGCATTACGCCGCGCTCGTCGCCTATGATACGCCGGAGCTGCTGGGTGACGAGTGGACGGTCGCGCCGCACTCGGCGGCTTCGGGCTGACAATTTAGATGGTGCTCTTCATTTTGCTTTAGCTGGATAACCAATGCGTCGGGGCGACCTCGGGACAGGTAGGGACGGATGAATTACCGCTGGGACTGGTCGGTCCTGATCAGGGAGCCCTATATCGACTGGCTGTGGAGCGGCCTGCTCCTGACGCTGGCGATCAGCATCCTGAGCTGGGCCGTCGCGCTGACGATCGGCATCGTCGTCGGCGTCGCCCGCAGCGCCCCGTCTCGCGTGGCCCGCCTAATGGCCGGCATCTATATCGACGTGTTCCGCAGCGTGCCGCCGCTTGTCCAGCTGTTCCTGTGGTATTTCGTCCTGCCCGAGATCGTTCCCGACGGGGTCGGCCTCTGGCTGAAGCGGGACCTGCCTTATCCGGAAATCGTCACCGCGGTGGTCGCCATCGGCCTGTTCGCCGGGGCGCGCGTCGCCGAGCAGGTTCGCGCCGGCATCGAGGCCGTCGGCGCGCCATTGCTGCCGGCGGCGCTCGCCACGGGCCTGCGCCCGCTGCAGGCCTTCCGGCTGATCGCCCTGCCGCTGGGCCTGCGCGCCATCGTCGGGCCGCTGACCTCGGAATTCCTGATCACGATCAAACTGTCCTCGCTCAGCCTGACGATCGGCGTGCTCGAACTGACCGCGCAAAGCCGGCATGTCGAGAACTACACCTTCCAGGGCTTCGAGGCCTTCACCTTCGCGACGGTGGGCTATCTGGTGATCGGCCTGTGCGCGACGGGGCTGATGCGCCTCATCGATGGCCGGATCGGCGGAGCCTCGCTGCGAAAGGCCACGACGTGAGCGATTTCGACTGGGGCGTGATCGCCCGCTCGTATGGCTTCCTCGCCGAAGGGATGGCGCTCAGCGCGCTGCTGGTTCTGGTCGCGACGCTGGGCGGCCTCGTCGTCGGCTTCGGGCTGGCGCTGATGCGGCTGTCCACGCACCGGCTGATCTCGGTTCCGGCGGCGGCTTACGTCACGGTGATGCGCTCGCTGCCGCTGGTGCTGGTGCTGTTCTGGTTCTATTTCCTCATGCCGCTCGCCATCGGGCGGCCGGTCGGCTCGCTGACCTCGGCCCTGATCGCCTTCGTTCTGTTCGAGGCGGCGTTCTATTGCGAGATCATCCGCGCCGGCATCGGCAGCGTCCGCTCCGGGCAGAGCGATGCCGGGCTGGCGACAGGCCTGCGCCGCTGGCAGGTGCTGCGGCTGATCGTGATGCCGCAGGCGATGCGGGCGATGGGGCCGCTGATCCTCAACCAGATCGTGATCGTGTTCCAGGACACCTCGCTGGTCTATGTCGTGTCGCTGCACGACTTCCTCACCGCCGCGAGCGTGGTCGCTGCCCGCGACGGGCGTTCCACCGAGATGTATACGCTGGTCGCCGTGGTCTATCTGGTGATCTGCCTCTCCGTCACGAAGCTTGCCGAATTCTACAGGAAGGGGCGCCCGTCATGATCGTTCTGGACGACGTGCACAAATCCTACGGCCCCCAGCACATCCTGCGCGGCTGCTCGGCCGAGATCCGTCTCGGCGAGGTCGTGGTGGTCTGCGGGCCGTCGGGCTCCGGCAAGAGCACGCTGATCAAATGCATCAACGGGCTGGTGCCGTTCGAGCGGGGCACGATCACGGTCGACGGCGTCTCGGTCTCGTCGCCGAAGACCGACCTGCCGGCCCTGCGCTCGCGCATCGGCATGGTCTTCCAGAGTTTCGAGCTCTACCCGCACATGACCGCGCTGCAGAATGTCAGCCTGGCGCAGATCCATGTGCTCAGGCGCTCGCAGAAGGAGGCCGATGAGCGCTCTGCGAAGATCCTGACGCGGGTCGGCCTGGGCGACAAGCTCGGCCAGCGTCCGTCGCAACTCTCCGGCGGGCAGCAGCAGCGCGTGTCGATCGCACGCGCCCTGGCGATGAACCCGCAGGCGATGCTGTTCGACGAGCCGACCTCGGCGCTCGACCCCGAGATGATCAACGAGGTGCTGGAGGTGATGCAGGAGCTCGCGCTCGAAGGCATGACCATGATCGTCGTCACCCATGAGATGGGCTTCGCCCAACGCGTTGCGGATCGCGTCCTGTTCATGGATCGTGGCGAGATCGTCGAGGACACGCCCAAGGAGCAGTTCTTCACAGCCCCTGCCTCGGAGAGGGCGCGGCAATTCCTGAAGCAGGTCCTGACGCATTGAGCGGTCATGGGCGTTTCCAGCGGCCAGCCATGGTTACGCGAGCGACAACAAGCCGGCGGTCTCGTCGGGAGAGGCGATTCCACGATGCGCGTTAGCATTCTCGGTGCGGGAGCGGCGGCCTGCGGCGCCGCGGCTCAATTGTCGGCCATGGGGCATGACCCGATGCTGTGGTCGCCCTCCGGCCGGAGCACGGAGCAGCTTGCTGCGGGAGCGCCGCTGCGCGCGACGGGAGCGATCGAAGCCAGCTTCCACCCGCGCATCGCGGGAAGCGCCGCGGAAGCCGTCGCCAGCGCCGACGTCGTGATGCTGGCGATGCCGGGCTACGCCCACAAGATGGCCTTCGATGCGATCGCCCCTCATCTGAGGGAGGGGCAATCCGTCATCGTCAGCTCGCATGCCTCCTTCGGCGCGCTCTACCTTTCGCAGCTGCTGGCGGCGCGGAAGCTGTCTGTGCCCATCGTCGTATGGGGGACGACCCTGACGACCGGCCGCAAGGCATCGCCGACCGAGGTCGCAGTGAATTCGCTGCGCTCCAAGATCGACATCGCGGCCTTGCCGCAGGAAGCTGCAGCCGAAGCGCTGGCGCTGTGCAACGCCCTGTTCGGCGAGCGCTTCGTCGTCCGCGAGGGACTGCTGGCGATCGCCCTGAGCAATCTCAACCCGCAGAACCATCTCGCCATCGCCCTGTTCAACCTGACGCGGATGGAGCGGGGCGAAAGCTGGGGCCAGGCCGAGAACGTCACCACCGCCGTCGGGCGCGTGATGGAAGCGCTCGATGCGGAGCGGCTCGCCATCGCCGAGGCCTTCGGCGTCTCGGTCCGGACGATCCGCGAGCATTATGCCTATTCCTACCAGCTTCCGGTCGCCAGCATCGCGGAGATGAATGCCGAGCTGCATGGCCGCGGCAAGGGCGGTTTCGGCCCGACGACGCTGGAGAGCCGCTACGTTCTCGAAGATGCACCTTACGGATTATGGCCCACCGTGCTGCTCGGCCGGCTCGCCGGGAAACCGGCGACCTTGCACGAGGCGGGGCTGACGATGCTGTCGGCCGCCTATGGGCGGGATTTCGCGGGCGAGAACGAGTTGCTGCCGGCGCTCGGCTTCGCGGCGATGGCGCGCGACGAGCTGGAGGCGCGGGCGCGGGATGGATTTTAGACACCGTCCTCCGGCGAGGGCGGCCATGCGAGCGATCGCGATAACCGGGAGAGAGCCATGAGATTCCATCTTGCTGCAGCCGCGGGCGCATGTCTGGCGCTGAACCTGGCGAGTTCGGCCGCTGGAGCCCAGGAGGTCGACGGCATCGTCAAGAAGCTGAAAGAGACGCAGACCATCACCATGGGCGTCCGCGAGGCGCTGTTTCCGTTCAGCTATCTCGACGACAACAAGAATCCGACGGGCTATGCGGTCGAGTTCTGCAAGCGCATCATCGAGGACATCAAGACCGAGCTGAACCTGCCCGAGATCAAGATCAAATACGTGCCGATGACGATCCAGAACCGGCAGGCGCTCGTCGCCAACGGGACGATCGACCTCGAATGCGAGGGGACGGTCAACACCTTCGGTCGCAACAAGCAGGTCGATTTCTCGTCGGTCAGCCACGTCTCGGCGAGCCAGCTCCTGGTCCTCAAGAGCACCGGCATCAAGAATTACGACGACCTCAACGGCAAGATCGTGGCGGTGGCGACGGGCGGCACCAGCGAGCCCGACCTCAAGAAGCTCGTGGCCGAGCGCAAGCTCAATCTGCGCGTCATCAATGTCGACGACCACGCCGCCGCCCTGATCGCGGTCGAGACCCGGCGCGCCGATGCCTATTTCAGCGACAACGGCGCCTTCTACGGGCTGATCAAGCAGTCGAAGAAGCCCGACGCGCTGGAGATCGTCGGCGACGAATATGGCTATGCGCCGCAAGGCTTCATGGTGCCCAAGCTCAACCCGACCATCCTCTGGATCGTCAATCACACGATGGGCAAGATGTTCAAATCGGGCGAGGCCGAGGCCTTGTACATGAAGTGGTTCGGGCCGCTCGGCGCCCATGTCGGGCCGAAGCTGCGGGCGGCCTGGGCGACGCAATCCTACGCCGAATGAGCCTGCGCCGCCGTCACGGCGCTTGAGAACCGGACCCGCCGCGCTCCGCGCGGCGGCAAGGCCTGTCGGTCGCTTGCGGTCAGGACCCTGAGGAGGCGAGCCGAAGGTCGCGAAGCGCGGGAGCGCCCAGCATCCCCATCGTGATCCTGAGTTCGTTGGCGAGAATGTCGAGGATGCGGCCCGCGCCTTCCGCGCCGCCGATCGCCACGCCATAGAGCGGGGCGCGGCCGATCAGGACGCCGTTCGCGCCCAAGGCGAGAAAGCGGGCGATGTCGGCGCCGCGGCGCACACCGCTATCGGCCAGGATCTCGAGGCGGCCGGCGATGGCGTCGGCGATCGCCGGCAGCACCTGGGTCGGGCCGGGCGCGCAGTCGAGGTTGCGCGCGCCATGGTTCGACACGACGATGGCGTCGACGCCGTGCGACAGCGCCGCCTGCGCATCCTCCACCCGCAGGACGCCCTTGAGCACGAGCTTGCCGCGCCAGTGCCGGCGCAGCAGCTTCACATCCTCCCAGGTCACGTCCGCCGCCAGGCTGAGCTCGTCGGAGAGCGCGGCGCGGCCCAGCTTGGTGCGGAACCCGTCGGGGTAATGCGCATAGGTCGGCACGCCGCCCGTCGCCAGCGCCCGCAGCATGACGGAGGCCGTCCAGCGCGGATGCAGCGCGACGTCGAGACCCGCCCGCCACGAGGCCTTCAGCGGAATGCCGAAGCCGTTGCGGAGATTGTATTCGCGGTTGGGGCCGACGGCGGTGTCGACGGTCAGGACGAGGGTTTCGGCCCCGGCCGCCCAGGCGCGGTCGAGCAGGGCGAGCATGCGCTGGCGGTTCTTCCAGACATAGAGCTGGAACCAGAGCCGCGCGCCGGATTCCGCCGCGATGCGCTCGATGGCGGTGATCGACTGCGTCGAGACGCAGAAGGGAATGCCGGCCGCTGCCGCCGCTTTGGCGATGGCGATCTCGCCATCGTGCCAGACGAGGCCGGCGACGGCGGTAGGCGCGATCACCAGCGGGAGCGGCTGGCGCTGGCCGAGGATCTCGGCCTCGGTCGAGCGCCGGGAGACATCGACCAGCACGGCCGGCGAAAGCCGGATCGCGTCGAGCTCACTGCGGTTGGTGGCGATGGAGACTTCGTCCTCGCTGCCGCGATCGACATATTCGAACAGGCCGCGCGGCAGACGGCGCGAAGCGGCGCGGCGCGCATCGGCGACGTTGAGGATATGGGAGAAGGCGGTCATCGCGGCGGCGTCATCGTGGCAGGTCGATGCCGATGCCGCGTTCGCGGGCGCGGCCGATGACGAGATGCGCCAGCGCGAGATCTGCGAGGGCGAAGCCGCGGAAGCAGAAGAAGGAGCGGGCGCCCGGCGCGGTCGGGTGGGCGTCGTTCGCCATCTCGACGAGATCGTGGCCGAAGCGGACCGTCGTCACTGGGTTGCCGTCGATGTCGTAGGGCGCCTGCGACTGTTCGAGGCTGTCGGTCGCCAGCACGTCGAAGGCCGGCAGGCTCTCGGGGATCCAGCTCCGGCCGATGTCGACGGCGGCGGCGAAGGCGTTCGGCTTCATCAGCCGCGCATCGAGGAACGGCTTCAGCCCCGGCGCGCCCGGCACCATCGAGATGACGATGTCGCTGCGCGCCAGCAGGGCGTCGGCATCGGCGACGATCTCGGTCGCAAGTCCGTGCTTCGAAGCGGCCTGCGCGAGACGCTCCGCCGAGGAGCGGCTGCGGCTCAAGGCCAGCGCCGTGGCCAGGCCGGGATAGAGGGCGAGGAAGGCGTCGAGATGGGCATGGGCCTGGAGGCCGCAGCCGACGAAACCGATGGTCCGGGGGGCGGGCGGCGCCATCCGCGCGGCGGCGGCGGCCGAGAGCGCGGCGGTGCGGATCAGCGTGATCTCGTCACCGTCGAGCACGGCCAGCGGCGCGCCGCTGCGATAGTCGCTGACGCAGATCAGGGCGTTGATCCCGGGCACCGGGCTGTCGGGGCCGACGGGCGCCATCGAGACCCATTTCAGCGTCGCGATCCCCTGCGCCTGCGAGGCTGCCGTCATGGCCTGGAAGCCATGGCCGGGACCGAGCCCGAGCGCGCTTTTCGGCAGGCTGCGGTTGAGGCCGGCGGCATGGTCGCGGAAGGCCTGGAGCACGGCCTCGCGCGCCTTGCCGGGCGGGATGGCGAGGGCCTTGACGTCGCTGCGCGAGAGATAGAGCAGGCGCTCGCTCATCGGGCGAACCTCCGGGCGGAATAGGGGGTGGGATCGAAGGGCGGCTCGCGCCCGTCGATCAGCGCGGCGACGAGCCTGCCCGTCGCCGGCGCCTGGGTCAGCCCGGTATGGGCATGGCCGAAAGCATGCACGATATCGGCCGAGCCGGAAGCGATGCCGATGCAGGGCAGGCCATCCGGCGTCGAGGGGCGGTTGCCCATCCAGCGGTCGATCCGGGCGGTCTCGAAGCGCTTCGCCTGCCCGGGAAACATCTTGCGGGCATAGCCGAGCAGGATGTCGGCGCGGCGCCAGTCGGGGTCTGCGTCGGGATCGGCGAGCTCGACCTGCCCGGCGAGCCTCAGCCCTTGCGGCGTCGAGACGACGCCCATCTGGCCGTCCGACGGCATCAGCCCGGCGCCGAGCTCGACGCCCGGCTCGGGGATGACGACATGGTAGCCGCGCTCGGAGATCAGGGGCACGCGGTCTCCCGCGAGCCTGGCCAGCCCAGCCGAACCGATGCCGGCTGCGATGACGGCGCGGTCGCAGGCGAGGGGGCCCCGGTCGGTCGCGACGGCGCTCAGCCTGCCGCTCTCGATGATGAAGCCGATGGCGCGCGCCGTGATGCGTTGCGCGCCGCGCGCCTCCAGCAGCCGGGCAAGCGCCGCGCAATAGGCGCCGGGATCGGCGATCTGGCCGGCATCGTCGAGCCGGGCGCCGAAGCGGTAGGCCGGCGACAGCTCCGGCTGCAGGCGGCGCAAGTCAGGCTCCTCGATCTCGCTGAAGCGGATTCCGAGCTCGCGGCGCATCGCCCAGATGCGGCTTTCGGCGGCGAAGGCGGTGCGGTCCGGATAGACATAGACCAGCCCTTCCTGCCGGATCAGGTGGCCGACACCAGCCGCGTCGGCATAGGCGCGGTGATCGGTCACTGTGTGCTTGCAGAGCGGGTAGCGCTGGCGTGCGCAGATCCCGATGCGCTCCCAGTCGCGGCCGGCGGCGATGAAGCGGGCGAGCCAGCCGGCATGGCGGGGCAGGTCGCGCCAGCGCAACGTGAACGGCCCGGTCCGGTCGAGCAGGAAGCCCGGCACCTTGCGCCAGAGACCCGGCAGGGAGATCGGCATGATCGCGCCGGGGTTGATCCAGGTCGCATTGCCATAGGAGGCGGCCTGACGGCCGCCGGGCTCGCCCGGCTCGACCAGCAGGACATGGTGGCCGGCGCGCTGGACCTCGAGGGCTGCGCACAGGCCGACGATTCCGGCGCCGATCACGGCGACGGTCAATGGCGCGTCCCCCGGCATCGCCCGGCCTCAGCCGCGATTGTGGAAGTGGCTGAGGAAAGCCCGGGTCGCTTCCTGCTTGGGTTCGCCGATCACCTCGCGCGCCGGCCCCTCCTCGACGATGACGCCGTCGCGCATGAAGACGACGCGGTCGGCGACCTCGCGGGCGAAGCCGATCTCATGGGTGACGATGATCATCGTCATGCCCTCGGCGGCGAGGTCGCGCATGACGCCGAGCACCTCCCCGACGAGTTCGGGGTCGAGCGCGGAAGTCGCCTCGTCGAAGAGCATCACCTCCGGCTCCATCGCCAGCGCGCGTGCGATGGCGACGCGCTGCTTCTGCCCGCCCGAGAGCTTGTTGGGGAAGACGTCGACCTTGTCGCTGAGGCCGACCTTGGCGAGGAGCTTGCGGGCGAGCGCCTCCGCCTGCGGCTTCGGCATCGCCTTCACCGAGACCGGGCCTTCCATGACGTTCTGGACCACCGTCATGTGCGGGAACAGGTTGAAGTGCTGGAAGACCATGCCGGTGTTCGAGCGGAAGCGCGCCTGCTCGCGGGTGGCCGGCAGCTTCGAGCCGTCGCCGAAGGAGAAGCTGTCCTCGCCGATGCGGATGCGGCCGCCTTCGGGCATGACGAGCAGGTTGAGGCAGCGCAGCAGGGTCGACTTGCCGGAGCCGGACGGGCCGATCAGCGCGACGACCTGGCCGGTCTCGACCTTGAGATTGATGTCCTTGAGCACGACCAGCGAGCCGAAGCTCTTGCGAAGGCCGGAGACCTCGATCCTATAGCTCATCGCCCGGCCCTCAATTGCTGTGCGCCAGCCGCTTTTCGGCCAGCTTGACGATCGCGGTCAGCGGCAGCAGCACGACCACGTAGATCGCGGCGACCACCGTGTAGACCTCGAGCGCGCGGTAGGTGTCCATGGCGGCAACCTGGCCCTGATAGAGCAGGTCGGGCACGGCGAGGACGGAGACGAGCGAGGTGTTCTTGAACTGGATGATCGACTGGTTCATCAGCGGCGGGATCATCCGCTTGATCGCCTGCGGCAGCACGATCCGGCGCATCACCCGCGCCGGGGTCATGCCCAGCGCCAGCCCGGCCTCGCTTTGCCCCGGCTCGATCGAGATGATGCCGCCGCGGATCACCTCCGCATAGAACGAGCCGCCATAGAGCGTCAGCGTCACGACCGAGGCGGTGATCGCGTCGAGCTTGATGCCGGTCAGGATCGGCAGCGCGTAATAGAACCACAGCAGCAGCACGAGCAGCGGCGTCAGCCGGAACATCTCGATATAGGCCCAGGACAGCCAGCGCAGGGCCGGCGAGCGCGAGAGCTGGGCGATGCCGGCGATAAGGCCGACGACCAGGCCGAGCAGGACGACGGCGATGGTGATGCCGATCGTCACGCCGGTTCCGGTCAGGAAGATCCAGCGATAGCTCCAGACGATGTCGAAATTCCAAGTGTAGGACATGTCCAACCCTGCCCGCGCGCGGCGCAGCCCTCGCGCATGAGAGCGTGTTGCCGGAGGCGGCCCGCAAAAAGCGATCTGCACGAAAGAGCGTGCAGGAAACGAAGCGGCTTCCCGCGATGGACGCGGGAAGCCGGAGAACCCTCAGAGGGTGATGCCCGCCGGAATGTCCTCGGAGGTGACGCCGACCTGCTCCAGGCTTTCGACGACGGCGCTGCGGACGAGGCCGAGGCCGCGCGCATAGACGATCCAGGTGTTGACGAAATCGCGCCAGGTCTTGTCCGATTCGCGGCGAAAGGCCGCGTTCGAGGTCGAGCCGAAGAAGGGCTGGGGCACGACGACCTTGCCGAGGCTGGGGTCGGCCTTCACGGCGCGCACGCCGCCCATCCAGAAGATGCACTGCGCATCGACGCGGCCGGTGCGCAGCGCCAGCATCGCCTCGTTGATGGTCTTGAAGCGCGTGATCTGGGCCTTCGGGCACAGCAGCGTGGCGATCTGGTCATGGGCCGAGCCGACATCGACCGAGATCTTGACCTCGGGCTTGTTCATGTCGGCCCAGCTCTTGGGCTCGAAGCCCGGCTTGGCGATGACGACCAGCGCGCTGTCATAGGCGCCGACCGAGAAATCGACCGCCATCGCGCGCTTCGGCGTCGGGTTGAGCCCGAACATGATGTCGATCTTGTCGGCCTGGAGATCGAGCACCGCATTGCCCCAGGTCGTCTCGACCAGCTCGAGCTCGACCTCCATGTCCTTCGCGAGCGCGGCGCCGATCGTGTAGAAATGGCCGCTCCACTTGCCGCTGGCCGGGTCCTTGACGAACCAGGGCGCGCTCGAGGTCACGGCGCCGAGCCTGAGCTTCTTGCTGGCGATGATGCGGTCGAAGGTGTTCTTCGCCGCGCTCTGCGCGCTCGCTCCGTTGGAGGCCAGCGTGAGCGCGCCGGCTGCCACCGCGCCGGCGCCGATGAGGCCTGCCAGATCCCTGCGTGTCGTCATGTTCATTCTCCCGGCGTTATGAGGCGAACCCCGTCATGGCTGGTGAGGCAGGCTCCCGCTTCCCCTGCGGGCTTCCGTGACCTGCGCCCCCTCACCGAAGGCCGCAGCGGATTTTGGCGTCGTTCTCAGGTCGTTTTCGGTGCCAGCAGAACGCCCGGATTCATCAGGTTCTGCGGATCGAACAGCGTCTTGACCTTGTTCATCAGCTCGTAGCGCAGCGGATCGGCGAGGCGCGCGAGCTCTTCGGTCAGCTTGCGCCCCACGCCGTGCTCGGCGCTGAAGGTTCCGCCGAAGCGGGCGGCGACGTCGTGGATGGCTCGCTCGACTTCGAGCGCGAAGGCTTCCGCATCGGGCAGGGCCGCCCAGAATTCGTGCGTGAACATCAGGATGTAGTGCACATTGCCGTCGCCGAGATGGCAGACCACTTCCGTGATCGCCTGCGGGTAGCGCTCGGCCGCGACCTTGTCGGCTGCTGCGATGAAGGGGGCGACGTGGGAGGAGCGCACGGCGACATCATGGGTGATGCTCATGCCTTCCTTCCTGTTGGCCTCGGAGACCGAATGGCGGAGGTGCCAGAACTCGGCCGCCTGCTGCTCGGAGGTCGCGATGACGGCATCGAGCACCTCGCCGGCTTCGAGCGCGGCGCCGACGACCTCCTCGAGGATCGCGGGGAGGGCGGTGGTCGCGTCCTCGCTGCCGAGCTCGATCAGGACGGACCAGGCCGGAATCTCGGGGAAGGGGAAGCGGGCCCGCTCGGCATGCTTGCGCACCAGCTCGAATTGCGAGGCGGAGACCATCTCGAAGGCCTGGATATAGGAGCCGGCGCGGTCCTGCAGCGCGGCCAGCAGCGCGACTGCGGCCGCGGGTTCGGCGACGGCGACCCAGGCATGGGCGGTGTTCGGCGTCTGCGGATGCAGCCGCAGCGCCGCGCCCGTGACGATGCCGAGCGTCCCTTCCGCGCCGATGAAGAGATGGCGCAGCATGTAGCCGGTATTGTCCTTGCGCAGCGCCGCGAGGTCCGAGAGCACGCGCCCGTCCGACAGCACGACTTCCAGGCCGGCGACGAGATCGCGCATCGGCCCGTAGCGGACGACGCCGGTGCCGCCGGCATTGGTCGAGATCAGCCCGCCGATCTGGGCGCTGCCCTCGCTGCCGAGATGGAGCGGAAACTGCCGCCCGGCCTCGATGGCGGCGTTGTGCAGATCGCCGAGCACGACGCCGGCATCGACGGTCGCGACGCCGGTGGCCCGGTCGACCGAGCGGATGCGGTTCATGCGGCGCAGCGACAGCACGATGCCGGGCTTGTCGCTCCGGCCGCTGTCCGGCACGGCGCCGAAGCACAGGCCGGTATTGCCGCCGACCGGGAAGACCGGCTGGCCTTCGGCCGCGCAGAGCGCGACCACGGCGGACACCTCCGCCGTGGAAGCCGGCTGGACGATGGCGAGCGCCCGTCCGCGCCGGCGCTGGCGCCAGTCGACGAGCCAGGGCTCCATCTCGGCCGGATCGGTGATCAGGCCCTTGTCGCCGACGATGCCGCGAAGCCGCTCGATCACGATCCGCTCTCCGCTCAGGCCAGGCTGATGGCTTTGGCCTGCGCCGCGGCGACCTTGAGCCCGGCCAGCGTCTGGTCGCTCGGCCCGAGCAGCGGCAGGCGCACGCCGCCGACCGGCATGCCGGCGAGCGCCATATATTCCTTCAGCGGCCCCGGATTCGTCTCGACATAGATGGCGTCGACCACCGGATCGATCTTGTCCTGCAGCTTCAGCGCCTCCTTGAGCTTGCCCTGGCGGGCAAGCGCGAAGATCTCGAGCCAGATCTTCGGATAGATGGTCGCCGACGCCAGCACGCCGCCCCGCGCGCCGAGCGCGACATGGGTGGCGAAGAGCGGCTCCTCGCCCGACAGGATCGCGATCTTGTCGCCGGCATATTTCACCGTGCGGATGAAATCGGGCATGTCGTAGGACGAGTACTTCATGCCGATGATCGAACCGTCCTCGGCCATGGCCTGCACCGTGTCGGCGAAGGCGGAGACCGTCGTGCGGCGCGGAATCTGGTAGAGCATGACCGGCAGGTCGAGCGCATCGCGGTAGCGCCGGAAATAGGCGCGCATGCCGTCCTGCGTGCCGGGGGCGTAATAGGGCGTGACGGTCATGACCGCGGCGGCGCCGGCAGCGGCGAAGTCGCGGCCCGCTTCGAGCGCATCCTCGAAACCGGTGGAGAGCACGCCGGGAATGACCGGCTTGCCCTCGGCGGCCTCGACGCAGGCGGCGACGATGGCGCGGCGCTCGTCGCGGGAGAAGGCCGGATATTCGCCCGTGCCGCCGATCGGCACGATGCCGGCCGCGCCGGCCGCGAGCTGGAAACGCACCAAAGCCTGGAGGCCCTTGATGTCGACCGCGCCGTCGGCGGCGAGCGGCGTGACGATCGCGGTGTAGAGGCCGCCAAGTGTGTCGTGCGTGAGTGTCATGCGAAACGTCCCTGCCGCGATGTCGCCTGGCCGCGCCGGCCCCTCGCCGAACGCCTCCGGACCGGTTGCCGGCACATCATTTGCGGAAAATTGTTGCAGCCGGGACCAACTGTCAACACAAAAATATAAAAATGTCGGATACGAAATTTATTCGCCCATGAGCGGTGGCGTTCCCTTTTCTTCCCTGCGGCCGGCGATTATGACAGGAGGCGCCATTGGGCTGGAACGAGGAGAATGGGCATGCCGGAAATCTCGCTGGCGGAACGGGGGGAATCGCCCGAGCCGCCTGAGGCCTGGCAATCCGGCGACGAGGCGCGCGGCGGGATCGATATCGGCGCGCGGCTGCTCAAGCTGCGCAAGAGTCGCGGCCTGACCCTGCAGGACGTCAGCGCGATGACGGGCGTATCGGCCTCGGCCTTCTCCAAGATCGAGCGCAACGAGCTTTCGCCGACGATCTCGACGATGCAGCGCATCGCCCATGGGCTCGAGGTCGAGCTGGTGACGCTGTTGTCGAGCGGTGAGCAGGGCGGCGCGGTGAGCTTCGCCGGGCGCCGCAGCATCAGCCGGGCGGGCGGCGGCAGCAAGCACACCACCGGGACCTGCAACAACGTCCTGCTCTGCGCCGATCTCAAGAACAAGCGCGCCACGCCGATCCTGACCACGGTGACGGCCCGCTCGCCGGACGAATACGCGGCCTGGGCGAAATCCGAGGCGGAGATCTTCGTGATGGTGATGGACGGCACGCTCATCGTGCATAGCCGCCTCTACGAGCCGCTCGAGCTCAACAAGGGCGATTCCGTCTATTACGACGCCACCACCGAGCACACCTGGACCTCGAAGGGGCCGACCGATGCGGTCGTGCTCTGGGTGCTCGTCGACCTCTGACGGCGCCGCCGCCGCGACAGCGCCCGATTCCGCCTCGGAGCAGGGCGCGGTTGCGGTCCCGGCACGATCGTTGCACGATCCCGGCTTGTCCGACGATCGGATCGCATCTTGGCCCGCACCGACCTGCGCAACTCGTCCCGCTACTGGCACGACCCTCGGGTTCCGGGCCTGAGCTGCCTCGTCGCCGATTTCACCAGCCACGATTACGCCCCTCACAGCCACGAGGCCTTCGTCGTGGCGGTGACGGAGGCCGGCGGCGCCGAGTTCAAGAGCCGGGGGCGGACCGACGAGGCGGGAACCTCGACCCTGCTCGTGTTCAATCCCGACGAGCCGCATTCCGGGCGCATGGGCTGGAGCCCGCGCTGGCGCTATCGCGGGCTCTATCTGACCCGCCCGGCGATCGAGACGCTCAATGCCGCGCTCGGGCTGGATGCGACGGCCTATTTCTGCCGGAACAGCTTTCACGACGCCGATCTGATCGAGGCCTTCCTCGGGCTGCACCGCATTCTCGACGACGGCAACGACCCGTTCGAGGAGCGCGAATTGCTGCTGCGCAGCTTCGGCGCCCTGATCCGGCGCCATGCCGCGGGTGAGCCCAGGCTGTCGCCGCCGGCGCGCGACGCGCAGCGGGCGGCCCGCGTCCGCGAGATCATGCGCGAACGCCATGCGGAGGAGCTGACGCTGGAGGAGCTCGGCGCCGCCGTCGGGCTCACGCCGTTCCAGTTGATCGCCCTGTTCAAGCGCAGCACGGGGCTCACCCCGCATGCCTATCTCACGCAATTGCGCCTGAAGGCCGCGATCACCGCGCTCGGTCGCGGCACGAGCATTGCCGCCGCTGCCTTGGACGCGGGCTTCTACGACCAGAGCGCGCTGACGCGGCATTTCAAGCGCAGCTACGGCATCACCCCGCTGCAATGGGTGCAGGCGACCGCCAGCTGAGCGGTTTTCTCAATTTCCGCCAATAGCGGCGCGGCAAGGCGCGCCAATCTCGTCTCCATGCGGATGCCCTGTCGGCACTGCGGAAAGGATGAGATTCATGTCCCGCTATTTCTGCCTCGACAATCCGGAGGTCCCGACGCTCGCGACTGAGGTCGTCGAGGCGGGGCCGGGCTGGGTCGTTCTCGCGGAAAGCCCGTTCTATCCGGGCGGCGGCGGACAATTGCCCGATCGCGGCTCCCTGGAATGGGCCGGCGGCGAGGTCGCGGTCGCCGGTTTCGAGAATGAGGGGGGCCGGCTTCGGCATCTGCTCGCCGACCCGGTCGAACTCCCGGCCGGTACCGTGGAAGCCAGGGTCGACCCGGCGTTTCGCGGGCTGATGCGCGCGCTCCACACCGATCTGCACATCGTCAACGCCGTCGTCTTCCAGGGCTTCGACGGCGCGCTCGTCACCGGCGTGCAGATGAACGACGACGGCACCGCGCGCATCGATTTCGACCTGCCGGACGCCGATAATGACCGCCTGCGCGCGATCGAGGAACCGGTCAACGCGTTCATCCGGCAAGACCTCGCCGTCCGGCAGGGCTATCTCCCCGAGGCGGTGGCCTTCGCGGAGCCGGGGCTGATCCGCTCGCGCTCGGTCGCCCCACCGCCGACCGCGGACGGGCAGGTGCGCGTCGTCGAGATCGTCGGCCTCGACCGTCAGGCCTGCGGCGGCACCCATCTCGCCTCGACCGGCGGCTCGCCGCCGATCCGCATCCTGAAGATCGACAACAAGGGCCGGCACAACCGCCGCCTGCGGATCGGCCTCGCGGGCGCGCTGTGAGGCCGGCAATGTCGATCCTCCGGCGCCTCTGGGACCAGCCGTTGCTGCTGCTGCCGCTGCCGCCTCTGTTCTGGGCCGGCAACCTCGTGCTCGGACGGGCGCTTGCCGACACGTTTCCGCCGGTCTCGCTCGCGGTCGGGCGCTGGCTCGTCGCGCTCGCCTGCTTGGCGCCCTTCGTGCTCGGCGCGCTCAGTGCGCAGCGGCAGGCGCTGTTTCGCGCCCGCTGGATCGTCCTGGCCTGCGGCGCCTTCGGCATCGCCGGCTATAATGCGCTCGGCTATCTCGCCTTGCAGAGCGCGCCCGCCGCCAGCGTCGCCTTCCTCAACTCGACCTTGCCGCTGATGGTGCCGCTCGCGGCCTTCGCGCTCGGGGTCGAGCGCGTCTCGGTCCGCACGCTTGCCGGAATCGCCATTTCCTTCGTGGGCGTGGCCTGGATCGTCGCGCGCGGCGAGCCCGCGAGCCTGTCGCGGCTGGGCATCGGCGGCGGCGAGCCGCTGGTCCTGCTCGCGGTCGCCAATTACGCGGTTTATTCGGTGCTGCTGCGCCGCCGGCCCGCCGATCTCGATCCGCTCCTCTTCCTGGCGGCGACGATGGTGGCGGGGCTCTTCGTGCTGCTGCCGTTCTGGATCTGGGAACTGGCGCGCGGCGGGACGATCCCGACCGCGCCCGGCCCGCTCGCGGCCGTGCTCTATATCGGCGTCTTCGCCTCGCTGCTCGCCTTCGTCATCTGGAACCGCTGCGTCGCGACGCTGGGGCCGAGCGTCACCGGGGCCTCCTTCCATCTCGTCGCCCTGTTCACCGCCGTGCTCGCCTTCCTGCTGCTGGGCGAGCCGGTGCGCCCGTTCCACCTCGTCGGCGCCGCGCTGATCCTGTGCGGCTTCGGCCTCGCGGCGAGCAGCGGCCGCCCCTCTCCATCCCGAGCCGCGGGAGCGCTCAAGCCATGACCGTGTTTTCCCACGCCTTCGCGGCGTCGCGGGCATCGGCGACACGCTGCGGGCGATCTTCGAGAGCGCGGAGGCGGATGGCGTGCCGACCCAGACGGCCGCGCTGCGCCTCGCCCAGGCCCGGCTCGGGCGCCCCCGCGCCGGGCGGCACGCGCTGGCGGCCTGAGCGATGAGCGCGACGGTCTCCCTGCTCGAGGAACTGGTCGGCTTCGACACCACCTCGAGCCGCTCGAACCTGGCTCTCGTCGGCCGCGTCGCCGACCGGCTCGACAGCCTCGGTGCCCGCATCCGGCTGAGCTATGACGACGACCGGGCCAAGGCGAATCTGCTCGCCAGCTTCGGCCCGCGCGGGCCGGGCGGCGTCGTCCTGTCGGGGCATACCGACGTCGTTCCGGTCGCCGACCAGGACTGGACCTCCGATCCGTTTCGCCTGGCCGAGCGCGACGGCAAGCTGCATGGCCGCGGTGCCGTCGACATGAAGGGCTTCGTCGCGGCCTGTCTTTCGGCGGCCGAGGGCTTTGCCGGCACCGGTCTCGCCCGGCCGGTCCATCTCGCGCTGTCCTATGACGAGGAGGTCGGCTGCCTCGGGATTCCTCGCCTCATCGACGACCTGCTCGCCCATGAGGAGAAGCCGGAGCTTGCGATCATCGGCGAGCCGACCGGCATGCGGATCGGCGACAGCCATCGCGGCTTCCTCGGCTTCCGCGCCCGCTTCGAGGGCAGGGCCGCGCATTCGAGCGACCCCGGCGCCGGTGCGAGCGCGATCTATCCGGCCGCCGATTTCATCGGCTTCCTGAAGACCATCGGGCACCGCACCGGCGTGGGCGCCAGCGCGACCACGGTCAATATCGGCCGGATCGAGGGTGGAACCGCGATCAATATCGTGCCGTCCCTCTGCGAGGTGCTCTGGGAGTTCAGGCCGGTCACGGCCGGCGATGCCGCCGAGATCGAGGCGCTCGCCCGCGCCTATCTCGCCCGCGCGGTGCCGGACGATATCCGCCCGTCGCTGCTGCGGGAGATCCATGTCCCGCCGCTCAGCGCGGAAGGCGAGGCGGGGGCGCTCGCGGTCGCGGCCGCGCTCGGCGGCATCGTGCCGCCCTTCCCGATGGCCTTCGGCACGGAGGCCGGCTTCTTCCAGGCGGCGGGCATCTCCGCCGTGGTCTGCGGGCCGGGCTCGATCGCGCAGGCTCACCAGCCCGACGAATGGATCGCGCGCGCCGAGCTCGATGCCGCCGACGCCTTTCTCGCCCGCCTTACCGGCTGGGCCCAACGCCAGCACGCCTGAACGCCCGCGGCCTCGACGCCAAGGGCCGGTTTTCCAAAGAGGGGATCACCATGACAGAACTCGCCGCCACGCATGCCATGTCCGAATCCGGAGCCGGGAAGACGGCCAGCAGGTTTTCGAGCCGACGGGCGGTGATCGCCGCCGTCGCCGGCAACACGCTGGAATGGTACGACTTCGCCGTCTACGGCTTCTTCGCGCTGACGCTCGCCAAGCTCTTCTTTCCCGCCGGCGACGCCACGGTTTCGCTTCTGCTCACCGTCGCCACCTTCGGCGTCGGCTTCGTGATGCGCCCGGTCGGGGCGCTCGTGCTCGGCACGCTCGCCGATCGGCGCGGCCGCAAGGTGGCGCTTTCGCTGACGATCCTGCTGATGGCACTCGGCACCGCGATGATCGCCTTCGCGCCGACCTACGCAACAGCCGGCGCCTGGGCGCCGGCGATCATCGTGCTCGCGCGGCTGATCCAGGGCTTCTCCGCCGGCGGCGAGATCGGCGGCGCCACCGCCTTCCTGGTCGAGCATGCCCCGCCCGCGCGCCGCGGGCTCTATGCGAGCTGGCAGCAGGCGAGCCAGGCCGGCGCCCTGCTGCTGGGCTCCCTGACGGGGGCGCTGCTCACCGGCCTGCTCCCGCAGGCCGAGCTCGAGGCCTGGGGTTGGCGCGTGCCGTTCCTGATCGGGCTCCTGATCGCGCCGGTCGGTCTCTACATCCGCTCGCGCGTCGACGAGACCGAGGCCTTCAAGGCCATCCTGCGCGAGCGCACCGCGCGGCCTGAGACCGATTTCTCCCCTTTGCGCGACACGCTCGGCCAGCACCGCGCCGCCGTGATCACCGGCTTCGGCATCACCATCGCCTGGACGGTCTGCACCTATTTCTTCCTGGTCACCATGCCGACCTATGCGGTGCGCCAGCTCGGCGTGCCGCAGAGCGCGAGCCTTCTCGCCAACAGCGTCGGGCTCGCGCTGATCGTCGTGCTGGCGCCCGTCTTCGGCGCCTGGTCCGACAAGGTGGGCCGGCGCCCGATCATGCTGGCCTCGGTGGTGGGGCTCTTCCTGCTGAGCTGGCCGATGCTGCTTTGGCTGACGGGCCAGCCCAGCGCGTTCAACCTCATGCTCGCGCAGATCGTCTTCGCCGTGCTGATCGCGGGCTTCAGCGGCCCCGCGCCGGCGGCGATGGCCGAGCTCTACCCGCCCGCCATGCGCTCCACCGGCCTGTCCATCGCCTATAATTTCGCGGTCACGCTTTTCGGCGGCTTCGCGCCCTTCATCACCACCTGGCTGATCGTGCAGACCGGGAGCGCGCTCGCACCGGCCTGGTACGTCATGCTGGCGGCGGCCTTCAGCCTGACGGCCCTGATCATGGGCGGCAAGCTGATGCGGATGTCCGCCGGGCGCTGAGCGAGGCGGGCGGTGCCGCGGCATCCGCATCTTCGCTGGACAGGATTGCGTGCCTGCCCAGCAGGACGCCTCGGCAGCCTTACGGATGCGATCCGGCTTTGGCCGTCCGAGATCGCATGCCGTTCACCCTCACGCCACGGCGGCCGACATCGCGGCAACCGGGATGTCTGCCGGCGATTGAGCGTCGGCCAGCCGGTCGATCTGCTGCTGGACCTGGGCCATCACCTGCCGGGAGAACGGCCCGAGATGGAGATAGAGCGCGACCATCATCATCACATAGGGCAGCGCCTGGCGATTATGCGTGAGGCAATCGATCACGGTTTTCCAGAACTCGCGCCGCACGCCGCCTTTCGCCGTCGTCATGCGCCAGATCAGGCGCCATGACGATCTCATCTCCTCCCACTCCATCGACTTCGGCAGCTCCAGCTGGCGATTGGTGCAGTCGAGCATGCGGCCGACCCGCCGGACGCGCCCGAAGAAGGCGCCGGGTGCATAGACCGCCTCGAGCACCGCCCTGTAGTCGTCCAGGATGGCGCGGCGCGGGCGGCTGGTGACGAAGTTGAGCCCGGCGGTGCACTGATCGCCCAGCCCTTGCGTATGGTCGGCGTCGTCGGGAATGGACAGGCGGCCTTCGCGATCGAGACGCCGCGTCAATTGGGTGTTGGGCAGCGCATAGAGCAGGCCGACCATGCAGACAGGGATCGCGGTATCCTCGATGCAGTCGATCATGCCGCGCGCGACGCTGCCCTTCTCGCTGTCGAAGCCGAGAATGAAGCCGGCATTCACGAAAAGCCCGGCCTTGTAGATGCGATGGACACTCTCCTGGAGGCTGCGGCGGGTGTTCTGCTTCTTCTGCATCGAGACCAGCGTGTCGGTGTCCGGGCTTTCGATGCCGACAAAGATCGTGAAGAAGTTGGCCTCGCTCATGGACTGCATCAGAGCGGCGTCGTCGGCGAGATTGATCGACGCCTCGGTCGAGAACTCGAAAGGAAAGTTCCTGTCCCTGATCCATTGCGTCAGGGCGGGCAGGAATTGCTTCAACGCCTTCTTGTTGCCGATCAGGTTGTCGTCGACGAAATCGACATGGCCGCGATATCCGAGCGCGTGGAGGGTATCCAGCTCGGTCAGGATCTGCGCGTTCGTCTTCGTGCGCGGCACGCGGCCATAGAGCTCGATGATGTCGCAGAACTCGCAATTGAACGGGCAGCCGCGTGAGAACTGCACGCCGACATGCAGGTAATGCGCGAATTTCAGGAGGTCGAAGCGCGGTGTCGGGCTCCTGGTGACGTCGGTCTTGCCCATCTCGGAGCGGAAGTCCCCGCTTCTCGCCCCCGCGTTCCAGGCATCGACGAAGCCGGCCATGATCTCCTCGGCCTCGCCCAGCACCCGAAAATCGGCGGCCTCGTAGATCTCGGGCGTCGATGTCGCATCGGGACCGCCGACCACGACCGGCTTTCCCCGGGAGCGGCACTGCGCGATGACGGCCAGCGTTCCGTCCTGCTGCGGCAGCATGCCCCCGGTCATGACGAGATCCGCCCAGGCGAAGTCCCGTTCGTCGAGCTCCTCCGCATTCAGGTCGAGGAGCCGGATCTCCCATGTCGCGGGAAGCAGCGCCGCAACGGTGATCAATCCGAGTGGCGCGGCGGGATGGCGCGCTCCGGCCAGCTCGCAGGTCGCCTTGTAGTTCCAGAAGGATCCCGGGTTGAACCGCGGATAGATCATCAGCACCCGGCAGCGGTCGATCGACATCTCATCTTCCTTGTTCGCGCTTGGTGAGCCGGGGAGGAAGCGGGAGCGGCAAGATCGCGGCGGCCATTCGGGGCACGATCCAGAATGGCTCCGGGCAGTTCCCACCCATAGCACCATTGCTCCAACCGTTCGAGGACGGATAAGCGAGGGTCGGTCGCCCTTATCCGGAGAGAGCAAGGCCGGTGCCGCGGCGTGGCGCGCGCAATTCGCCTTTCAGATCAAAGGTCTGCCCATTCGCGGATGATGGTGGTGCCGTCGAGACAGCTCCAGAAACTGCCGCAAGCGACAAAGCTTGGAGGCGGCGGCGGCTCAGGCGCATGTTCGCGCCCTCCGCGCCTGAGGAGCTTGAGATACGACAGCGACGACACTCCGATCGATCGTGATCGACACCTCCTGAAACGGCGATAAGATCGCAGGGCATGGTCCTGTTCGAGTCGATCCTCGCCATCATGTTCGGGGCTGTCCTTCTCGCAGCGGGGTCGCGGCGGGCCGGTATCCCCTACCCCGTCGTGCTCGCCATCGGCGGGACGGCGCTCGCCTTCATTCCCAATGCGCCGCGCATCACGCTGGATCCGGAGCTCGTGCTCGCCCTGTTCGTCGCGCCGATCCTGCTCGATGCGGCCTTCGACAGCTCGCCGCGCGATCTGCGCCGGAACTGGCTGCCGGTGACCAGCCTGGTGTTCATCGCCGTCGGCGTCACGACCGCTGCCGTCGCCCTGGTGGCGCGGTGGTTCGTGCCCGAACTGCCCTGGGGGGCTGCGATCGCGCTGGGAGCGATCGTCGCGCCGCCGGACGCCGTCGCGGCGACGGCGATCCTGCGCAGGGTGCGGCCGCCCCATCGCATCGTCGTGATCCTCGAGGGCGAGAGCCTGCTGAACGATGCGACCGCGCTGCTGATCTACCGCCTGGCGCTGGGAGCCGTCGCGGCCGGCAGCTTCAGCGTGACGAGCGCCTTGCCGGCCTTCGCCCTCGTCACGGTGGGCAGCATCATTCTCGGCGCGCTGCTCGGCTGGGTTTCGGTGCGGTTGCTCGCGCTGTTCGGCGACCCGCCAAGCGCCATCATCCTGCAGTTCATCTCGACCTTCGGCGTCTGGATCCTGGCGGAGCGGCTGCATCTGTCCGGGATCATCACCATCGTCGTCTATGGCATCGTTCTCGCGCGTACGGCACCGGCCCGGACGAGCGCGCGGCTGCGCATCCCCTCCTATGCCGTGTGGGAGACCACGGTCTTCGTGCTCCAGGTCCTTGCCTTCGTGCTGGTCGGCTTGCAGTTGAGGCCGATCCTCGAGGGTTTCGACGCCGCGCAGCGCGTCGAAAATGCCTGGATCGCGTTCGCGGTTCTCGCAACCGTCATCGTAGTCAGGCTGACATGGGTGGCGACCTACAGGACGCTCGCCCTCCTGCGTCCGGGCCGAACCTCCGGCGCGAGCGACAAGGCGGCCTCTCTCCGGAACATCAAAGGCAGCGCCGTCGTCGCCTGGAGCGGCATGCGCGGCATCGTCACGCTCGCCGCGGCCTACGCCCTTCCCGCCGGTTTCCCCCATCGGGACATGATCCTGCTCTGCGCCTTCACCGTCGTGGTCGGCACGCTGCTGATCCAGGGGCTGACGCTTGCGCCGCTGCTGCGCTATCTCGCCATCAGCGACGATCACCCGGTCGACCGCGAGTTCGCCCTGGCGCGGAAGGCGGCGCTTGAGGCGGCGATCGAATCGCTCGAAGGCGCGCTTCCGGCGGCTGCGGCGCCGATCCGGCAGGAGTATCGCGACATGCTGGAGCAGACCGGGCGGACCGCGCAGCTCGACACCGACCATAACGCCCTGCGGCGGACGGCGCTCGCGGTTGCGCGCAAGACGGCATTCGATCTGCGGCAGCGCGGCACCATCGGCGACGACGCCTTCCACCGACTCGAGGAGGAACTCGACTGGCTGGAGCTCGGCGCTTCCCCGCGGGAGGGCACTGCATGAAGCCGCTCGATGTCGCGATCGTCGGGGCCGGAGCGGCCGGCGTGGCCGCAGGCCGGCATCTCGTCGCCTCCGGGCTCGACGTGCTTCTGATCGAAGCGACCGACAGGATCGGCGGGCGGGCGCATACCGCTTTCGGCGACGGCCTGCATTTCGACCTCGGCTGCGGCTGGCTTCATTCGGCGGATCGAAACCCCTGGGCCGCGCTGGCACCGGAGCTCGGCTTCCAGCTCGACCGAACCACGCCGCCATGGGGCGTCCAGTTTCGCGATCTCGGCTTTCCCGCGGCCGACCAGCACGCCGCGCGCGCGGCCTTCGCCCGTTTCGAGCAGCGCCTGCGTGAGGCGCCGCCCGGCAGCGATCGCGCCTCGGATCGTCTCGATGCCCACGACCGCTGGACGCCCTATCTCGAGGCGCTGAGCACCTACGTCAATGGCACGGAGCTGGAGCAGCTTTCGATCCGCGATTATCTCGCCTATGCCGATGCCGACAGCGGCGTGAACTGGCGCGTGAGCGAGGGCTATGGCCGCCTCATTGCCGCCGCGGCGAAGGACGTTCCGGTCGCGTTGAGCACGCCGGTCTCGGGCATCGACGCATCGGGACGCGCGTTGAGGCTGACCACCGCCAGAGGCGAGATCGAGGCGGCGCGCGTCATCGTCACCGTCCCGACCGAGGTGCTCGCCTCCGGCGGGATACGTCTGCCGCCGCGGGCTTCGGACCATATCGATGCCGCCAGTGCGCTGCCTCTCGGCCTGGCCGACAAGATCATCTTCAAATTGTCCGATTGCGACGGCTTCGAACCAGACACGCAGGTCCTGGGCAATCCGTATGTGGCGCGGACGGCAAGTTACCACCTGAGGCCGTTCGGCCGGCCGCTGATCGAAGGCTTCGTCGGCGGCGCGGCTGCACGCGAGCTCGAAGCCGATGGCGGCGCTTTCGCCGCTTTCGCGCTCGATGAGCTGGCCGGGCTTTTCGGCTCGGGGATCAGGAGCCGGCTGAAGCCGATCGCGCAATCGCGCTGGGGCCGCCAGCCTTTTGCGCGAGGCTCCTACAGCCATGCCTTGCCAGGCCATGCCGAAGCCCGGGCCATTCTCGCCGGGGATGTCGATGGCAGGCTCTTCTTTGCCGGCGAGGCCTGCTCGACGCAGGATTTCTCGACCGCGCATGGCGCCTTTCAAACCGGCCTTGCTGCCGCACGAGCCGTTCTGGCAACGCGGAAAGCTCATTTGCAGGTCTAGAGACCGGAGGAGCGTTGTCGCGGGTGTCATGCGCTCCGGCCTCACCCCACCCGGCCTTCGTCACGCGCGCGGCGTGGAGCTGGCGATGGCCGGCGCGCGCGATGCCGAGGTCATGGCCCAGATCGAGCACGCCACCGACAAGGAGGCCAAAATCTATCGCCGGCAGGCAGAGCGCCGCAGCCTCACAGGCAATGGACGAGCGAAGATCGACAACGTCATCGACCTGCGCGCCAAGCGCCGAGCCCAGAACCAAGGGTGAGTTTGTGTTTGTAAGCGGCCCTGTAACCGGGCTGCAAATGGGGCCCTCGAAAGAGAGCTAAGTAATGGCGCGCCATTCAGGATAAAACTGCGAACACCTATATACTTGAAATATCGATTTAATTTCCCTTCTTTCAGAACAGGAATCTAGAGCGTCGGCGGATCGCCGACGCTCTTCCAGGTGTCAGAAGTACCTGATCCGATCCAGCGCCTCGACGACGTCGGCCAACGAGCTCGCCTCGAAGAAGGCGATCGTCCGCTAGCCGGCATGGAATCCCGTGCGCCGCTGCCTTTCGAGCGGTGCGACGCAGGCCGTCACGAACCGACATCTTGCCAAATCGATAGAGAAGATCGCGCCTCTGCCCAGCCCTTGGGTCAAGGAATAGGCTCGCGCCTGGGCTGCCGAAACTCAGACCTTGCCCAGCGCCTGCGCCAGATCGGCCCAAATATCATCATTATCCTCGAGCCCGACCGACAGCCTGATCAGATCCTCGCCGACACCGTCAATAGGCTTTGCTTCCGGCCTCACCTGTTGGCGCGCCCTGAGAATGCTGGCGGGGTGGTTCACCAGCGTCTCGACGTCGCCCAGGCTGACACCTTTATGAGCCAGGCGAAGCCCGTCCAGCAAACGCCGTGCGCCCTCAAATCCCTGCTTCAGCCCGAAGGCCAGCATACCCGAGCCGTTCGACATCTGCCGCTTCGCCACGGCCAGGTTCGGATTGCTGTCGAGGAATGGATGGTTGACCCAGGCCACGGCACGGTGGGCCTGGAGCCTGCGCGCGATCTCCAGAGCCGACCTGCTATGAGCCTCCATGCGCAAGGGCAGCGTCTTGAGCCCCCTCAGAATCATGAGGGCAGCCATTGGCGACAGCGTCGCGCCGGTCAGATAACGCAGGCCGTGGCTGTGGAGATGGGCGATCGTCTCGCGATCGCCGAGCAGGGCTCCGCCCAGGACATCGCCATGACCGTTGATGTATTTGGTCAGTGAATGCAGCACGATATCGGCGCCGTGTTCCAGCGGACGCTGCAGCGCCGGCGAAGCGAAGGTGCCGTCGACCGCAACACGCGCTCCAACTTTCCTGGCACGGCCGGCGATCGCCCCGATGTCGAGGATTTCAGAGGTCGGATTCACCGGCGTCTCGAAATAGACGAGCCGCGTGCGCTCGGTCAGGACCGTGTCGAGATTGGCCGGGTCCGACAGGTCGACCGGCACGACCTTGATCCCGAAGCGGGGAATGCCGTCGCGCATGAGCGCCACAGTGTTGGCGTAGAGCGTACGATGCACCACGACCTCGTCGCCCTGGGAGAGCAGGCCCAGCATCAGCGTCCCGCAGGCGGCCATGCCGGTCGCAAGTGCGAGACCCGCCTCGGCGCCTTCCAGATCGGCGAGACGGGTCTCCAGGATCTCGGTCGTGGGATTGTGCTCCCGGGCATAAAGCTTGCCACCCTTGGCGGCGGCCGCATCCATCTCTTCGAGGCTGCCGAAGCCGAAGGTCGAGGTGAAGAAGACCGGGGGCGCGACGGCACCGGCGAAATCGGCGGGATCGTAGCCGTGATGAATCGCGCGCGTCGCAAACCCGGGACGATGGTTGCTTTCGGCCGGAGGCGTGGCTTTGGACATGGCGCTGCTCCTGGGAGATCGGGGTCTGTTCAGAGATCCAGCGTGAGCTGGCCATTCGCTCGCGAAATGCAGGGGATGAAGCGGCTGGCGCGGGCCGCCGAGCTCAGCACGGCGTCGAGATGGACCGGCTCGCCCGCGAGATAACCGCACTCGCAGCTGCCACATACCCCGTTCTCACAGGAGGCGAAGACCTGCACGCCTGCCGCGCGCAACACGGCCAGAACGGAGGCGTCGGCGGGCACGTCCAGCACCTGCCCGGTCGAGCGCAGCTTCACCGAGAAGGGCTCCGGGACGAAGTTCTCGTCATAGGCCGGCTGAAACGCCTCGAAATGAACGCGCTCCTCGGGCCAGTCGGCTGCGGCAGTACGAAGCGCGCCCATGAAGCCCGGTGGACCGCAATAGTAGAGATGGGCATCGCCCGGCTGACTGGCGGCCACCGCTGCGATATCGACCCGCGTCGACGGCTCATCGTCGAAATGCAGGTGGACGCGCTGCGCCGGCAGGCACTCGGCGATTTCCTGCAGCAGCGGGGCCAGTGAACGGCTGCGTGCAAAGTAGTGGAGCGCGAAATCCCCTCCGCAGGCTGCAAGTACCCGTGCCATCGCCAGCATCGGTGTGATGCCGATGCCCCCGGCTAGCAACAGGTGCGAGCCCGCCTCGGAAGACAGGCCGAAATGGCTGCGCGGCGCCGAGACCGGCAGTTCCTGTCCGGCCGCAACATGGTCGTGGAGCCAGTTCGACCCGCCGCGCCCATCGACCTCCCGCTTCACCGCGATCGCATAATGCGAGCGGTCGCGGGCATCTCCGAAGAGCGAATACTGGCGGACGCGGCCATCGGGCAGATGAATGTCGACATGAGCGCCCGCCTCGAATGCCGGCAGCGCCGGACGGCGAGGATGGCGCAGCTCGAAGATGCGCACACCGCCGGGCTGGCCGCTGACTCGGGCGACCGTCAGCTTCATGACGAGCCTCGGGCTTGCCATCGCTCAACCCTCAAGCGGCTCGATCGGATCGCCCCGCCGGATCGTCCCTCCGACTTCGATGGCGCAATTCAGGCCGGAGCGGTTGAGCAGCGCCTCGTAAAGGCGCGGAACGCCGAGCAGTTCCTCGATGTATTTGCACGGGAAATTGAGGCGGGCGCCATACAGCACGGTCTCGCCGACCCTGAAGCGCCGGCCCAGCAGGTGGTTCAGGGGCACGCCACGGGTCGTCAGGTTTCTGCGATGGTCCTCCGGAGCGAGCCGCGCCTTGATGCCCGGCATCTTCGGCTCGCCTTGCGCCAGCGCCTCGAGCACTTCCATCTCGATCAGCGTGACATCGCGGACATCTGGCTTTGGCGAGTATGTCCCGGTGCCGAGGAAATACCGGTCGCCCTCGATACCTCGGCCCGCCACGAGCCTGGCCTCGGAAAGCTCCTCCATCTCGTAGGATGCCGAAGCGGCGATATGGATATGCTCAAGTCGGCCTGACCAGCTCAACGTCATGGGAATGCCACCGCAAAGAAATAGGCAACGAGTTGCCTATTTCTTATCGCGTTGTCCAAGCCGGGGCAACAGGCGATCACTCGCAAGACCGACATAGTCGCCAAGCCACCGCCGGTGGAAAGCGCCGAATGTCTATCCCGCGGCCCGGAATTCACCCCGCGCGCGACCCGGATATGCTGCGGATTGCCTCGACGACCCGCGCGACCTCTTCTTCAGAATTGTAGTAATGGGGCGAAATCCGCACGACCGGAGGCAGCTGCCGCGCGGTTGCGTCGATGGGCGTGCTGGAGGGCGGAGATACGGAGACGTTAATCCCCTCCCCGGTTAAACGGCGCATGACCTCTGCCGACTCGAGGCCATCGATCGTCAAGGATATGATCGCGGCCTGGCGGCGCCCGATGTCGCGCAGCTGAACGCCCTTGATCCCACCGATCTCCTGGCGAAGCGTTTTCGTCAGTTCCGCACAGCGAGCTTCGATCGCCGCCAGTCCGATCGCCAAGGCGTAATCGACCGCCGCGCCCAAGCCCATGCGGGTCGAATAGTTCGTCTCCCAGGTCTCGAAGCGTCGCGCATCCGGCCGCATTTCGTAAGTGCTTCCGCTGGTCAGCGTCGCTCCGAAAAGGTCCAGCATCGCCGGCTCCGTGCGCTCGAGAAGGCCCTTTCGGATGTAGAGAAAGCCCGTGCCGCGCGGAGCGCGCAGGTATTTGCGTCCGGTGGCGGTGAGCAAGTCGCAGTTGAGTACTCGCACGTCGATCGGCATCTGCCCTGCTGCCTGGCAGGCGTCGAGCAGGAAGGGGATCCCATGCTTGCGTGCGATCCTCCCAACCTCCTCGGCCGGGTTGACCAATCCGCCATTCGTCGGGATCCAGGTGATGGCTATGAGCCGAACCCGGTCATCGAGCATCGCCTCCAAGGCCGCTGTATCAACACCGCCGCCATCTTCGTCTGGAATGACTTCGACCGATGCGCCGGTCCGCTTGGCCACCTGCAGAAAAGCAATGAAGTTCGCCGCAAACTCAGCGCTGGCCGTCAGGATCCGATCGCCTTCGCGGAAGTTCATCGAATAGAAGGCGCGCTGCCAGGCGATCGTTGCGTTCTCGGCGATGGAGATCTCTTCAGGACTGGCGCCTACCAGCCGAGCAATGGAGCCGTAGACCGAGTTGAGCTTGTCGTAATTCTCAGCCGCCGTTTCGTAGCCGCCGATCTCAGATTCCCGAAGGAGATAATCGGTGACGGCCGACAGAACTGGCGCGGGCATGAGCGCCGCGCCGGCATTGTTGAAATGAGCGCGATGTGACACGCCGGGCGTATCGGCCCTCACGGCGTCGAGATCGAGCCGGCCTGCGGTCGCTAACGTCATCAGGGAGACCTTTTCCGAGGGTGAAATGAACCGTTCCGGGCTCTCCGGAGCGATTTGGTTCGAGGGACGCCGCTATGGCCGCGGGGCGAAGCCGAGCCCGCCTGATCGCCGGAGTCCTTGGCAGAACGAAGTTGGCGAGCGGCACAGCGAAGAAGGGACAGTCACCTTTCGATGCTGACTGCAACCAGCGCGCTCGCCCCAGCCGTCAAGGCGCGAACCTGGTGGGCCAGGTGGCCGGCGAATTGCAGGAAGTCACCCGTCTGCAGCGCAATGGTCCTGTCTGCGAACTGCACTTCCAGTTCCCCTGTCAGGACGAAGAGGATCTCGGTGCCGCCATGGTCGACGCGGCCGTCGCTGCTGAATTGGGATCCGGGGAAAAGCAGGAAAGCTTCCAATCCGGGCGCTAGCCCGGCCCGGCTCAAGCTCGTGAAAGAGGAGCGATCCGGATCGGCCTGGTGTTCCGGTCTCGCCTTCGCCCTGACGACCTGGATCAGCGCGTCGTCGACCGCTTCGCCGAATAGTGTCGACACGGGAACCGAGAATGCCTCCGCAATTTTGAGGGCCGTCGCGATTGAGGCAGCCTTTTCGGCCCGTTCAACCCTCGAAAGGTAACCCTTGTTCAATCCGGTTCTGGTTGCGAGCTGATCGAGCGTCATCTTGCGCGACCTCCTCAGCGCGGCGACATGGAGGCCGAACGACCTCGCCGCCGTCTCGACCGCAGCCCCGTCGATTGCTCCCAGGCGCTTGGTCAAGACTCCTCCCTCTCGATGTCTATGCGGCTCGCCAATCGAGCTCCACGCGCCGCCCCGCGTTTTGATGGCACGCGCGGCTATGGATGGTCTAACCCGGTCAGGCGACCGACAGACCGGAACCGCTGGAGAAGGCTTAACGCAGACAACCTGTTGCCCGCAATAGCTGCCCGCTGGGCGGCTTGAGCGCCGCGCCAGGAGATACGCATGACGAACTGCCGACCGCAGACGGTCTTTCGGATGCTGGATTCCTGCACTCGCCGGCAGGACCTGACGGCACCGGGCAAAAGCTTTTTCGATTGTGCGGTAGAGGCTGACGAGGGTGAACGGGCGCTCGATCGCCTTTGCCGCACCGGTCGGTGCCTCCAGCCAAAGCAGCCTGCCAACTGCGGCAACGGCTTGGCGACGCATCGCCACACGCTATGATCGATGCGCACACACCTTCTTCTCAGCCATCTGCATCGCACCAGCCGTCATCTTCTGGCTCTGATCAATGAGTTCTGAGCTTAGACGACCAGAGATCATAGCCCTGACGAGCGCACCGTCTCGATGTCATGATGCCCGGGCTTCCAGCGAAAGCTTGTAAGGGCCGAGAACCTCGTCCAGCTCTGCTGGAAAGAATGCCGCACGCCGCGTCGCCAGACTGACGTTGACGGCAAGTTGATCCATCGTCGCGGCAATGAAGCCGTGTTCCGAATGCCGCATTTCAAGACTGGTCCACAGTCTCTTGTCGTCAGCCTTATCGATTGTCAGGCTGACCGTGAGCGGCGCGTTGGCGGTGACTTCCCTGACATAGGCGATGTTCGCCCTCACGGTGAACAATCCGAAGCCGAACCTTCGCGTATAGGCTTCCCCCACCCCGAACTCGGCGAGAATGTCGTGCCCGAGATCATCGAAGAGCTTGACGTAATAGGCCATGTTCATGTGGCCGTAGATGTCCACCCAGGACGGATCGACATGGGCGCTGCGGATGCGCGACGAGATTATGCTGCTCATGCTAGGACGATACGCGGCTGAGCGCAGGGCAACCAGCAGCTAATTGGTTCGCGTCTGGTACATTATTCGTTCGTGTTAGCGTGATTGTCCGGAAAAGTCTGGAGCAGCCATTTACGTAGCGCGGCAATCGAATTTTCGTTCCAGCGCCGTGCCTGCGTGATGAAGTAGTACCCTCCCATGCGAATATTGGTGGGCACCATTTCCTCAAGCTCCCCCCGCAGCAGGAGCTCCCCCGCCATGAGATCGCTGACGAGGGCGACGCCCTGTCCGAGAAGCGCGGCCTCGACAGCCAGGTGGCCATGCCAGAGCCGCGGCCCGCGGAGCCGAGGGGTTTCAGTAATGCCGGCATGATCGAACCAGTTCTCCCACTGCCGCGTCGATCGCTCATGGATCAGCGGCAGGTCGGTCAGGCTTGCGAGGCTGGCCGCCTCGGGATGCTGCGCCTTGAACGAAGGGCTGGCGACGGCAAGAATCCGGGGACGGAAGAATATCTCTCCGCGCAGCTCGTCGGGAAAGCTCGGGTTTTCCAGATAGTTGATCTCGGCATCGACGTCGCCCTGGCTGAAATCAGGCCGCGAGGAAATGGGCTGTAAAATGATCTCGCGCCCGCCCAGGAACTCCTCGATCTCGTGCAGCCGCGCGAGCAGGCGTCGCGATGCGAGACCAGCCATGCAACAAATGTGGAGAGCGTCGCTGCTGCCGCTCCACAACTCGCCTGTCGCGTCCGCGATGAGATCGAGAGCGTGCCGCATCTGGACGGCATAGCGCTTGCCCTCCCGCGTTAACGCCAGGCCCCGCCCCGACTTCTGCACGAGTTTGATCCCGATCGACAATTCGAGGTTCTGGATGTGGCGGGAGACGACGGTATGCGAGACAGCCAACTCGTCGGCTGCGCCCCTAACCGTACCCGTCCGTCCAAACGTCTCGAATGCACGCAACGCCAGCAACGGCGGAAGGCGGCGGCGCATCGAGAACTCTCCTAACCGTCAGCTGCACCAAACAGCGATCACAAATACCGATTTGCCGCCCAGATCAAGCAGATCCGGCAAGGCCGTCAAGCATAATTCGGTGCGCTCCATGCACCAATCTGGGGATTTCAAACTGCTTGTCGGGTCGAGGGAACGCCATACGCTCCAAGTCTCTGCAACCGGGGTCATTATGAGTGAACGACACGTCGATGAAGGCCTCGATCGTCGGGGCGTACGAGTCGCCTCGCAGGCAAGCACCCCGCCTGCATCCCTTCGCCTTGCAGATGGAATGCATATCGGGAGCCTTGGCGGATGCCGGCCTCAGCCTGTCCGACGTTGACGGCCTGTGCGTGGCGGCCGGTGACTGGGCTGAGGGCGGCGGCGTCAGCAGCCTGACCGAGTTCGCCGAATATGCCGGCATCAGGCCGACCTATTTCGACAGTACCGATGTCGGTGGCTGCTCCTACATCGTTCACGCCGGCCATGCTGCGGCGGCCATTGCAGCCGGGCTCGCCGATGTCGTCGTCATCAGCTACGCCTCCTGCCCGCGCTGGTGGCCGCTGACCACGCCCTCCTTCGACCCGTTCGTTTTTCCAGCCGGTCCCGGCCAGTTCGAGCTGCCCTATGGGCCGACATTGATCTCCACCTACGCCATGTTCGCACAGCGCCACATGGCCCTTTACGGTACGACCTCCGAGCAGTTGGCGAAGGTCGCGGTCACCTTTCGGCAGCATGCGGCGAACAATCCTGACGCGCGCTTCCGCGCTCCGCTGACGGTCGACGACGTTCTTGGGTCTGCGATGATCGCGACACCGCTGCGCAAGCTGGATTGCTGCGTGGTCACGGATGGCGGAGGCGCCATCGTGATGACCAGCCGGGAGCGGGCGCGCGATTGCCGATCCAGACCCGTTCACCTGGCGGGTTTCGGGACGGCCGTAGCACGGACGCAGATCAGCCAGATCGACCATGATCTGACCACGCCGGCCGCTATGTCCGGGCCGCGCGCCTTTGCCATGGCAGGCGTCAGCCATGCCGATATCGACGTCGCCCAGCTCTACGACGCATTCACGATCACGCCCATGCTGGCGCTCGAAGATCTCGGTTTTTGCGCGAAGGGCGAAAGTGGCGCCTTTGTCGATGACGGCCATCTGGCTCTCGGCGGCCTACTTCCCTCAAACACGGATGGCGGTGGCCTGTCCTCCAATCATCCCGGCAAGCGCGGCATCTTCGCCATGATCGAAGGTGTGAGGCAGCTCAGGGGCGAGGGGCCGGGCGTTCAGGTCCCCGATGCCGAAGTCGCCCTCGTGCACGGTCTGGGTGGGACCTTCTGCGCTGCCGCGACAGCAATCCTGACGGTCTAGGGGAAACCATGACAGCGCTGAGTTCCCCCATCACCGATATCGTGTCCGACCCCTTCTGGCAGGCTACGCAAGCTGGAAAGCTGCTGATCCAGCGCTGCCCGGTGACGGGACGCCACCAATGGTATCCCCGCGCGCACTCGCTATACGCGCCCGAAGCGACGCCGGAATGGGTCGAGGCCAGCGGGCGCGGCACGGTCTTTTCCTTCTCCACCATCCATCGCGGCAACGGGCCCATGGACACCCCCTATACCTGCGCCCTGGTGATGCTCGAGGAGGGCGTGCTCATGCTGTCGCGACTGGAGGGAATCGCCGAGGACGAGGTGCAGGTCGGCATGCCGGTCGCAGTCGCCTTCACGTCATTGCCGGATGGCATCGCCCTGCCGATATTTCGCAGCCGGCAGACATGACGATGACCGTCCCCTTTCTTGAAATCGAGGCGGGCCGGGCCGCCACATCGGCGCGGGTCACCGTCACGGAGACCCATATCGTGCTCTTCGCGGGCCTGACCGGAGATTTCAACCCGCTGCACATGGATGCAGCGTTCATGGCCGACAGCCCCTATGGCAAGCGCATCGCCCATGGCATGCTCGGCCACTCGCTCAGCACCGGCCTGCGCTCGGCCATCGATGACTGGGCGATCGAGGCGTTCCTCGAGACGCAGCGCCGCTTCGTCGGCCCCATCTTCGCAGGCGACACGATCCATTACGAAGCGAAGGTCACGGAGACCCGCGAGAGTCGCTCGAAGCCGGGACGCGGGATCGTCCGGGTTGCCATGACGCTCAAGAACCAGCGCGGCGAAACCGTTCAGGAAGGCGAGGACGTGCTGCTTGTCGGCCCCGGTGCACAGAAAGATCCGCCATGATATCGCGCCGTCTCGAAGGTCATACCGCATTCGTCACCGGTGGCGCCGGCGGGATCGGCTCCGCGATCTGCGAGCGCTTTGCCAGCGAGGGCGCGCGCGTCGTCGTCGCCGATCTGGACCTCGATCAGGCCGTCGAGCTTGCCGAGCGCCTGGTCGCAAAGGGCCAACCCGCCCATGCGGTCGCGATCGATGTCGCGAGCCGCGACAGCTGGAACACCGCCATAGCCTCCCTGCCGGCCGCATTCGGAGAGGTCGATATCATGGCGAATGTCGCCGGCATCGTCCGCGACAGGTCGCTGACGAAAATGACCGACCGCGAATGGGATCAGGTCATCGACGTCAGCCTGCGTGGGACATGGCTCGGCTGTCAAACCGCTTTTGCCCTGATCGGCAAGAAGGGCTGGGGCCGGATCGTCAACACAGCCTCGACGGCGATCTTCGGATCCTTCGGCCAGGCCAATTATTCATCCGCGAAGGCAGGCATCGTCGGCCTTACCCATACGGTGGCGCTGGAGGGCGCCAAACGCGGCATTCTCGCGAACGCCATCGCTCCCGGCATCGTCGAGACTGCCATTCTGGCAGATGTGCCGGCTGCGCTCCGGGAGGACTGGATCGCGAAGATGCCGCTCGGCCGGACGGCCCAGCCTTTCGAGATCGCTTCGGTCGCCGCCTTCCTGGCTTCCGATGATGCGAGCTACGTCACCGGCCAGGTGATCGTCGTCGATGGAGGCGCGACGACGGGCGACTACTGATCAAGGCTTCAAAAAAGAGACGCTTCAAAATCAAACAGGGGAACCAGCCGATGACGACGTTCAACAGAAGACATGTCCTGCTGGCAGGTGCCGCAGGCATCGCCGCCTCCGCCACTCGCATCCTGCCAGCCAGCGCCGCGGACGACGCCCTCTATGCAGCAGCGAAAAAGGAGGGCGCGCTCAACCTCTACTGGGGTTCATACGAGCAGAAGACGATCGAGGAAATCCGCGATGCTTTCAAGGCGAAGTACCCTGGGATCGAGGTGAACCTGCTGCGGCAGGCGTCCCAGACGGTCTACACGCGCCTGCGCCTGGAGATTCAGAACAATGCGGTCCAGTGCGACTCGCTGGGCACGACCAACCTGCTCCACTACATCGATCTGAAGAAGATCGGCGCGATCCAGCCGCACAAGCCGGCCGATCTCGAGATGGTCCCAGCCGATTTCCGCAGCCTCGATCCAGACAACGCCTTCCATGTCGGCGCCATCAGCCTGACGACGATCAGTCAGTCCTCGAAGGTCGCGGCCCCGCCGAAGTCCTGGCAGGCCCTGCTCGACGCGCCCTGGGCCGGCAAGATCACCACCGGCAGCCCGGCCTTCTCGGGCGACGTCGCGAGCTGGGTCGTTGCGATCCGCAAGAAATACGGAGACGACTACCTGAAAGCCTTCGCCAGGCAGAAGCCCAAGGTCGGCCAGTCGAACGTCGATACCGTGACCGACATTCTCTCGGGCGAACGTTCCGTCGGTTCGGGGGCTCCCTTCAGCTACTCGCTCGCGCAGAAGGTTGCCGGAAACCCGATCGACGTCACCGTTCCCGAGGATGGCGCCATCCTGAATCTCGGCTTGGTGGCCGTGCCGGCCAAGGCGCCCCATCCGAATGCCGGCAAGCTTTTCACGGATTTCCTGTACTCGGTCGAGGTGTCCCAAATCCTGTCGAAGAACTTCTGGCCGACGCTGCGCACCGACGTGCCCTGGGCCGAGGGCCGCACACTGCAATCGATCAAGTGGTATCGCAACCCGGTCGACAATCTTGCAGCCGAGGTTGCCGAGGGCATCGCCAAGTGGAAGGAGATCGTCGTCTGACGATCGAGCACGCGCGGCACCTGAGTTCTCGCCGGAGATTCATCTGCAGCGGCTGCGTCTTTGGGGTGCAGCCGGCTTTGATCATGTTCAAGTCAGAAGAGTATCCATGACCTTGTCGTTTCCCACGATGCCGGTCCGGTCAGCGTCCACTGGCTCCCAGCGCCATCACATGCTGCGCTGGACCGTTCTTGCGGCACTTCTCGTGGCGCTGTTTTTGCTGGTGGTCCAGCCGCTCGGCTGGATTCTGTACAACAGCCTGCATGACGACGACACCGGCCTCTGGACGCTGGGCAACTATCGCCAGATCTTCGCCTCCGCGACGCTGATGAAGCCCGTGCTCAATTCGCTTCTGCTCGCGAGCGCCGTCGCCGTTCTCTCGACGCTTCTCGGCGTGCCTCTGGCCTGGCTGGTGGCGCGGACCGATCTGCCGGGCCGCTGGTTCATCCGCGTGCTCACCCTGGCTGCCTTCGTCACGCCGTCCTTCATCGGCGCGCTCGGCTGGATTCTGCTCGCCGCGCCGAACTCCGGCTGGCTGAATGTCGGCTGGCGGGCGGTCACGGGCAGTCAGGCGCCCCTGATGAACATCTATACAATGACCGGCACGATCTTCGTCTGTGCGATCTACACCGTGCCCTATACCTTCACCATGGTGTCGAGCGCGCTCGACGAAATGGCGGTCGAGCTCGAGGACGCCGCGACCACGCTCGGCTCCGGCGTCGTGCGGACCATGATCACCGTGACCATCCCCTTGGTGATGCCGGCCGTGCTGGTCAGCTTCATCTTGTCCTTCATTCAGGGCATGACGCTGTTTGGCGTACCCGCCTTCCTGCTGACGCCGAGTGGCACGCTCGTGGTCACCACGAAGCTTGCCGAATTCTACCAGCTCTTCCCGCCCGCCCTGTTCCTGTCGGCGGCCTATTGTCTGCCCCTCGTCATCGTCACGGGCGGCCTCTTCTATGCCAGGCACAAGATCCTGGGCCGCAAGCAATTCGTCACCGTGGGTGGAAAGGGCAGGGCCGGCCGGCTGATCCGGCTGAAGACATGGCGCCTGCCGGCCCTTGCCTTCGCCCTGGTCGTGCCGGTCACGGCCGTTGTGCTGCCCTATGTCGCGATCGTGCTCGTATCGCTGAGCAAGGCCTGGGGCCTCGGCCCGGTACCGGGCAATCTGACCTTCCACTGGTATCGCTGGGCTATCATTGAAAACACCGAAACCCAGCATGCGATCGTCAATTCGCTGCTCTATGCCGCAGTTGCGGCGAGCGTCTGCGTGCTGCTGGGCATCATCGTCGCCTATATCGTCGAGCGGCGGCTGCTTCGCTGCGCGGGCCTGCTCGCCGCGCTGGTTACGATCCCGATCATCATTCCTGGCATCGTGCTCTCGGTCGGCTTCTTCTCCGCCTATACCCGACCGCCGCTGAATTTCTACGGCACCGGCACCATCGTCATCGCCGCCTTCGTCGCGACCTTCCTGCCGATCGCCTATTCGCAGGCGGGCTCGATCCTCAAGGGGATCAGCCCCGATCTGGAGCGCGCTGCACGTAGCGTCGGAGCCAGCGAAGGCCGCGCCTTCACCGCGATCACGGTGCCGCTGATGCGTGGCGGCCTCGTCGCGGCCTGGCTCCTCGTCTTCATCCCGATCATGCGCGAACTTTCGGTCGCCATCTTCCTCGTCTCGCCGAAGACCAACGTCATGACCACCCTGATCTACAACTACAAGGACGGCGGCAATTACGAAGCCGTCTGTGCTGCGAGCACCCTGCTCCTCGCCGCCACCCTCATGATCGTCCTGCTTGCCCGTTTCATCACGGAGGGAGCCGCTCGCCGGAGGCGCAATGCAGCCTGCCTCGGAGACGTCCCATGAGCGAAATCCACATCAGGCAACTCAGCAGGTCCTATGGCACCTATCAGGCGCTGAAGTCTTGCGATCTGGTCATTCCTGACGGAGCCCTGCTTGCGCTGCTCGGACCCTCGGGCTGCGGGAAATCGACGACACTACAGCTTCTGGCCGGGTTCGACACGCCGAGTTCCGGCGAGATCTGGGCCGACAAGGAACTGCTTTCCAGCCCTCGGAACGTGATCCCGCCCGAGCATCGCGGGATCTCGCTGGTTTTCCAGAATTATGCGGTCTGGCCGCACAAGACCGTGGCCGAGAACGTCGCCTTCGGCTTGAAGTTGCGAAAGCTGAGCAGGTCCGAGCTCGAGGCCCGGCTCAACAAGGCGCTGGACACGGTCCGCCTCGGCGCCTTGCGCGATCGCTATCCCTTCGAGCTGTCGGGCGGCCAACAACAGCGCGTCGCCCTCGCACGGGCATTGGCGGTCGAGCCGAATATCCTCCTGCTCGACGAACCCCTGTCCAATCTCGATGCGCATCTGCGCGAGGAGATGCGTTTCGAGATCAGGCGCGTCCATGACGAACTCGGCATTACCACTGTCTATGTGACGCACGACCAGGGCGAGGCGCTGGTCACGGCTGACAAGGTTGCCGTGATGCGGGCGGGCGTGGTTCAGCAGTTCGGCTCGCCCGAGGAGATCTTCGAAAAGCCGGCGAACACTTTCGTTGCCTCCTTCATTGGCAGCAACAACGAGATCAAGGGCGTGAAGGAAGCCGGGGGCGCGATCCGCATCGGTGCGACGACCCTTCACGCGGAGGACCGCAGCAGTGTAGCGCCCGGCCAGCCGGCGGTTCTGTGCATTCGCCCGTCCCGGCTGCAGCTATGCGACGCGACAATACCCCATAATCGACTGGACGGCGTCGTGAAGCGAAGCGCCTATCTGGGCGAATATCGTGACGTCCTGATCGATCTCGCCGACGGAGGAAGCGTGAGAGCCTTCGTCGCGCCTCATCTGCGGCCATCGATCGGGGAACCGGTCTGCGTGCATCTGCCGCCCGCCGCCTGCCAGATCCTGGATACGCCCCAGTAGAGCATTTTCAAGCGAAGCGGATACCGGCTCGCGTGAAGAAAATGAGATAAATCAAAGATCTAGAGCATTTCAGCGATTCGGAGAGACGCGGAAATGCTCTAGCGGCGAAGACCATTCAGCTCGATCGGATTTCACGCATGACGAAGCATCACGAAGACGCACCTCTGTTGAGGCAACGCAAGGGCGACGTCGAGTGGCTGATCTTCAATCGGCCCCAGGTTCGCAACGCTTTGTCCTCGACGATGGAACAGGCCTTGATCGAGGCGGTCGACGCGATCGCGCGGGACGGCAGCGCCAAGGCCGTGGTCTTCACCGGCATGCGCGGCGAGAAACCTGCCTTCATGGCGGGGGCGGATGTGGGCTCGCTGGCAAAGGCTGCCAATCCCGAGGAGGCGATCGCGCTCGAGCGCGAGGCCGAGGCGTTGATCGTGGCGATCGAGGCGCTCCGGATTCCGACCGTCGCGGCCATGGCGGGCGCCTGCGTCGGCCAGGGCGCGCTGCTGGCCTCGGCCTGCGATGTCCGCATCGCTGCGCCCTCGCTGCGTTTCGGTTTTCCCATCGCCCGCACCGTCGGCAATTGCCTGAGCCTGATGAACTATGCCCGCCTGATTTCGATGCTGGGCGAAGCGGCGACCAAGGAAATGATCTTCAGCGCCAAGTTGCTCGGCGCCGACGATCTGCTGGCCACGCGCTCGATCCGCGCCGTCGTCGGCGACGATGAGATCGATGATCGGGCCCAGGAGGTTGCCGAGGCCCTGACCAGGCTCGCGCCCCTCACGCTTTGGGCCACGCGCCAGGCCCTGCTGCGGCTGCGCAACCACGGCGTACCGTCGGACTGCGACGATGATATTCTCGCCGCCTGCTACGGATCCCGGGACATGCAGGAAGCAATCTCCGCCTTCCTCGCCAAGCGCGAGCCGCAATGGCTCGGCCGCTGAGTTTTGACACCTGAAGAGCGTGAAGAAAGAGGCCGGACACGGATGTCCGGCCTCTTCTCGCATGACCGCGCCTTGCCTGAGCGAATGAACTCTGGCGTGGGCCTCAGATGACCGCCTCGGCACGCAGAGCCTCGATGTCTTCAAGCGAGAATCCCAGATCCTGCAGAATTGCGTCGCTATGCTCACCCAGCTCCGGCGGCGCCGTCTCCTCGGGGAGCGGCGTCTTCGGCATCTGGATGGGAACGCCGACGAAGCGGCGGCCTGATCCGGCGGGAATCTCGGCAATCATGTTGCGCGAGACAACCTGCGGATCCGAGAGCGCTTCGGGAACGGAGTTGATGGCGCTGGCCGGCACGTCCGCCTCGTCGAGGATGGCAAGCCACTGCTCCTTGCCTCGCGTCGCGAAGAGTGCGGCGAGAACGGGCTCCAATTGGGCATGGTTGGTGGCTCTGGTCGAACCGTTGGGGAAACGGGCGTCGGTGAGCAGGTCGGGCCGTTCGAGGGCTCCGCAGAGTCGCCGCCATTGCTCGTCGGTATCGACACAAACCGCTATGGGTTCGTCTGCCGTGGCGAAGGCTTGGAACGGTGCGATCAGCGGATGGCGGCTGCCGAGCCGGCGAGGCTCCTCGCCGGCGTTCAGATAGCGTGCAATCGCGTTCTCCATCAGCGCGAGCTGGCAGTCCAGCATAGCGACGTCGACGAAGGTGCCGCGCCCCGTCCGTTCGCGCTGCTGCAGCGCCGAGAGCACCCCGATCGTCGCAAAAAGGCTCGATCCGATATCGCCGATCGAGGCGCCGACGCGTGCGGGCGGTCCTGCCTCTTCCCCCGTGATGCTCATCATGCCCGACAGGGCTTGCGCGATGGCGTCGAAAGCGGGCTTGTGCTTGTAGGGTCCGGTCTGGCCGAAGCCCGAGATCGACGCATAGATCAGCCGAGGGTTGATCGTCGCGGCAGCATCATAGCCAAAGCCGAGCCTGTCCATGACGCCGGCGCGGTTGTTCTCGACGAAAACGTCGGCACCCGCCAGCAGCTTGGCGAAAACCTCTTTGCCCCGTTGGTTCTTGAGATCCAGCGTCAGGCTCCGCTTATTGCGGTTGACGCTCATGAAATAGATGCTCTTCTCGTCCCGGAACGGAGCGATGATGCGCGTGAAGTCGCCCGCCCCGCGCCGCTCGATCTTGATCACGTCGGCGCCGAGAGCTCCCAGCAGCCAGGTGCAATAGGGACCTGCGAGCATATGCGTCGCGTCGATCACGCGAATGCCGGATAACGGGCCGCGCGAAGCGTCGTCTGCGCTCATGGTGGCAAAGCTCCTTGGATCGTTCTGTCGCCGGTTCGGCAACGTGACTCTCCTGGAACGCATCGAACGGAACAATCAGCAATTTGGGACGGATCAGATACTGAAAATGCACCGATCCCAGACACCGTCATGAGATTTTCTCACGGCATCGCATTGGCGGCGCTTTACGCGGCCTGCTCTGCATCAGATCGCCTCCCCATTTACATTCCAGACTTTAGGGAATGGGGGAGCATCGACTGGGTGGAGCCGCCGGTGTGCGACGCACAAGCATCAATTGTGCATTAATTAGACCAATTTCTGCACTAAAAGCTGATAGATCGAGCGCCGCTTCCTTCCTAGGTTTCGCCACTGACTGAGGAGATTTGCGATGCAGACGAACGCCGAACTGTTTGCCCGTCGTAACGCGTCTGTCGCGCGCGGCATCGGCCATGTGACGCCACTGTTCGCGGAGCGGGCTTTGAACAGCGAGATCTGGGATGTCGAGGGCAAACGCTACATCGACTTTGCTGGAGGGATCGCCGTCCTCAATACCGGCCATCGGCATCCGCGTGTCATGGAGGCCGTGCGCCGCCAACTCGATCAATTCACGCATACCTGCTTCCAGGTCATGGCATACGAAACCTATGTAGCGCTCGCAGAGCGCCTTAACGCGCTCGTTCCCATGTCGGGACCCGTCAAGACTGCGTTTTTTACGACGGGTGCCGAGGCAACGGAAAATGCTGTCAAGATCGCCCGCGCCACGACCGGGCGACCAGGCATCATCGCGTTCACTGGTGCTTTCCACGGCCGCACGATCCTCGCTTCGGCCATGACGGGCAAGGTCAGGCCCTACAAGCGCAATCTCGGGCCGAGCCTGCCGGATGTCTGGCATGTTCCCTTCCCGACCGCGGATTCCGATATCTCGACGGATATGGCGCTGCGCCATCTCGATTTTATCTTCAAGGCCGATGTCGATCCGGGGCGCGTCTCAGCCATCATCATCGAGCCGGTACAAGGAGAGGGCGGTTTCCACCAAGCTCCGCCAAATCTTCTGAAAGGGTTGCGTGCGATCTGCGATGAGCATGGCATCGTCCTTATTGCGGACGAAGTGCAAACTGGCTTCGGCCGAACCGGCAAGATGTTCGCGATGGAACACTATGACGTCGAGCCGGACCTGATCTGCGTGGCCAAGAGTCTGGCTGGCGGCTTTCCGTTGTCAGGCGTCATCGGACGCGCGCAGATCATGGATGCCGCAGAGCCCGGCGGTCTTGGTGGAACTTATGCGGGCAATCCGCTCGCATGCGCGGCTGCGCTGGCGGTGCTGGATGTCATCGAGAACGAGCACCTTATCGATCGCGCCAACGCGATCGGTGCACGTCTGGGCAGTGCAGTGGACCGAATGGCGCGTGCCAATCATCTGCTGCCGATCTCGCCGTCTCGCGGCCCCGGCGCCATGGTCGCCTTTGACATCTTCAGGGAGCGCGGCTCCAACATGCCCGATGTAGAACAGACCGCGCACGTCATCCAACGCGCCCATCAGAACGGCCTGATCCTGCTTTCCTGCGGTACGATCGCGAACACCGTGCGCCTGCTCGTACCGCTGACTGCGTCCGACGATAACGTCGATGAGGGGCTTGCCATCCTTGAGGGAGCCCTGGTCGCCTGAGCACGACGGCACCGACGACTTCATTGGAATATCATGACCATGGGCAACCACCTGTTCGACCTGATCAGAGCGCAAATTCGTGCGCCTGACACACTTTTCGCACTGCTCGAATACGGCCACCGCTATACCTATGCCGACATGCTCAACGTTTCCGGACGCTTCGCCAATGTGCTGGTCGCGCTTGGCGTGAAGCCCGGCGACCGCGTCGCGGTGCAGGCCGAGAAGAGCATCGAGGCGCTGATGCTCTATCTCGGAACGGTGCGCGCGGGCGCGATCTTTCTGCCACTCAACAGTGCCTATACCCCCGCCGAGATCGAGTATTTCCTCGGCGACGCGGAGCCTGCCGTCTTCGTCTGCGATCCCGCCAAGGCCGCGGCGCTGAAACCCTATGCCGACAAGGCGGGCGCGAAGCTGGAGACGCTGGGCGTCTGGCGTTCACCGAAGGTCTCGGCCGGTACGCTCTCCGACAAGGCTCTGGCTGCAGCGACGGCTTTCACCGATATCGCGCGCGGGCCCGACGACCTCGCCGCCATCCTCTACACCTCCGGCACGACCGGGCGCTCCAAGGGCGCGATGCTCAGCCATGACAATCTGGCCTCGAATGCGCTCGCGTTGGCCGATTACTGGCGCTTCACCGAGGCCGACATACTCCTGCATGCACTGCCGATTTTCCACGCGCATGGGCTCTTCGTCGCCACCAATGTCGTGCTGTTCTCGGGCAGTTCGATGATCCTGCTGCCGAAATTCGATCCCGACCAGGTCTTCAAATATTTGCCCCAGGCGACCTGCATGATGGGCGTGCCGACCTTCTATGTCCGGCTCCTCCAGGATAACAGGCTGACCAGGGAGGCGACGAAGCATATGCGCCTCTTCGTCTCCGGCTCCGCCCCCTTGCTTGCCGAGACCCACCGTGAATGGCGCGAGCGTACGGGCCACGCCATCCTCGAGCGCTACGGCATGACCGAGACCAATATGAACACCTCGAACCCCTATGAGGGCGAGCGCGTGGCGGGCACGGTCGGCTTCCCGCTGCCGGGCGTCACGGCGCGCGTCACCGATCCCGAGACCGGCAAGACGCTGGCGGCTGACGAGATCGGCATGATCGAGGTGAAGGGTCCCAACGTCTTCAAGGGCTATTGGCGCAATCCGGAGAAGACCAAATCCGAGTTCAAGGCGGACGGCTTCTTCATCACCGGCGACCTCGGCAAGATCGACCCGGCCGGCTATGTCCATATCGTCGGGCGCGGCAAGGACCTGATCATCACCGGCGGCTACAACGTCTATCCCAAGGAGGTCGAGGCCGAGATCGACGAGATGCCCGGCGTGATCGAAAGTGCCGTCATTGGCTGCCCGCATCCCGATTTCGGCGAGGGCGTCACCGCCGTGGTGGTGGCGAAGGCCGGCGCAGACATCTCCGCCGCCGGCATCGCCAAGGCGCTGGAGCAGCGCCTCGCCAAGTTCAAATTGCCCAAGCAGGTCTTCATCGTCGCCGACCTGCCGCGCAACACCATGGGCAAGGTCCAGAAGAACCTGCTGCGCGAGACCTACAAAGAGATCTACACCAGGCAGATGAAGGCAGGGGAGTAGCTCGCAGCTCCGGCGGAAACACAGCCAACCCTAAAAATTTCACACGAAACCCGTATTTGAGAGAATACTCGCAATCATTTCTGAAATTTTGACGTTTCTTTCTCGGGACCGCATGTTAATTCAATCGCACCTATATTTCTCTGTAATTTGCCGCTTGATGCGCCTGTTCACTTAATTCGTCGGCAGAACGGACGCAGCCAACGGCTCTTTTATTTTCCTTTTCTCAAAATTTTCGTACCGGGATGAAGCCACCATGCATAGCCTCAATGAGGCGGTGCGGTTGCTTCAAACACGAGCAATCCGTGTTTACCGCCTTACCCAACGCGAGCAGCGCGTGCCGCACGCGCCACTTATCAAACTGGCATAGCCTCGCCGCATGGAGCGAGCGGTCCGGGCCGAAGGAGAAATCAATATGACTACTCGTCGCTACTGTCTGAGCCGCCTGGCCGTGGCCAGCTGGCTGGCCGCCGCACCCGCCGTCGTGCTGGGCGCAGCCGCGCAGGCCCAAACGTTGACCGTAGGCGTCCGAGCCGGGCCGCTGTCCATCGACCCGCATTTCACCGCCAGCGCAGTCAGTGCCGAACCGTTGAAGCATGTCTTCGACACGCTCGTCGTCTCCGGCAACAATCTTGAGCTGCAACCCGGGCTAGCGGAGAGCTGGAGCGCCATCGACACCACCACCTGGGAATTCCGCCTGCGCCGGGGCGTTAAGTTCCATGATGGCTCGGACTTCACCGCCGAGGACGTGAAGTTCTCCATCGAGCGCATTCCGAAGGTGACCGGCCCGAACCCTGCCACCATCTATATACGCCGGGTGAAGGAGGTGGTGATCGTCGATCCCCTTACGATCAGAATTACCACCCATGGGCCGGCCCCCACCCTGCCGAACGACTTCGTCCGGCTGTTCGTGGTATCGCACGACGCAGCACGGGATTTCTCCACGCGCGAGACCGCCAATGACGGCTTCAACAGCGGTCGCGCAGCCATCGGCACTGGTCCGTACCGCTTCGTCTCCTGGACGCCGAAGGAGCAGCTGGTGTTGCAGCGCTTCGATGGCTACTGGGGTGGGCGTGAGCCGTGGCAACGCGTGATCCGCAAGGAACTGCCAAACGAAACGACTCGCGTGGCGCAGCTGAAAGCCGGGCAAGTCGATATCATCGCTCGCGTGCCCGCGGCTGATGTGCCGGTGCTGGAGCGGGATACGCGCTTCGCCGTTGTCCGCACCGACAGCGCTTACCTATTCTACCTGGATTTCGACTTCCGCACGTCCACGCCCAGCATCACGGCGCGCGATGGCTCGCCTCTCAAGGCAAACCCGTTCCTGGATCTGCGGGTGCGGGAAGCAATCGACTTGGCCATCGACCGGGAGGCCGTGGCCGAGATCGCCATGGAGGGCATGGGCAAGCCCGTCACTCAGCTCGTCACATCGCAGATCTTTGGCTACAATCGGTCGCTGACCGCTACGCGGCCGGATGTTCGCCGCGCACGCGCGCTTCTGGCCGAGGCCGGGTATCCTAACGGGTTCCGCGCACCGTTGAATTTCACCAGTGACGGCTTCCCAGGCGACCGCGGAACCGGAACCTCGATTTCCCAGATGCTCGCTGCCATCGGGATCGATGCCCCGGCAAATGCGCAGCCGAGCGCGGTGTGGACGCCGGCGCGCAGCCGCGGCGAATTCTCCTTCTATCAGGGCGTCTGGGGCACGCTGACAGGAGAGGCAAACTACACCCTTTCCACCTTGCTGCACAGCTACGATCCCGAAAAGCGGCTGGGGACCTTCAATAACCGCAACTTCAGCAACGCCGAGCTGGACAAGGCCATCGAGGCCGCGGATGTGGAGATGGACGAGGCCAAGCGCCGGACGCTGCTGGAACAAGCGGCAGCCATCGCCGCGCGCGAGCGTCCCTCACTGCCCATCACCGGCATCGTGACCGCCTGGGCCATGCGGCGGGACCGCGTGACCATCACGCCGCGGGCCGATGAGGACACACTGGCGATGAACATCCGGCCAGTCCGCTGAGGCAGGGGAACGGAACCAACCCTTGCACATGGCGGCCTCAGGCCGCCATGTGCAAGGGTCAACGCAGGGCCGCGCTTGGCTGTCCTCAGAGCGAATCCGCAGTACGAAATGATGCCATCTGTCTCGATGACGCACACCCAGGTCTCCTTGAACGAGACATCTGGGCCGGCCGAATCGTAATGGAGAGGCCCGCCCAGCTTTCGTCTCGGCCTCGCAGCGGTGTACGGCCGACGCAAATACCCCCGGGAGCCTCGCGGCTCCCGGGGGTAGCTTCGATCAATTGCCGATTTCGCGCAGCTTGCCGGACAGCGCGCCGAGCACGTTGTTGGCCGCCGCCTTGATCGCATCGAAGCCATCGTTCTTGCGGAAGGTCCCGACGTCCATGAACTTCTTCTTGTTGATCTCGAAGAGGACGCTCTCGACACCGTTGGCAGGATTGCCATAGCGGCGATTAATCTCGCCACCGCCGTAGGGCATGTTTATCGTGCAGGTGAAGCCCTGATCCCTGATGACCCCGGCGACGAATTCGATGAATTCGGTCGATGAGGTGCTCTGCCCGTTGTGGAGGTTGCCGAGGCAGAAATCCGCCCGTTCCTGGCCGGCATCCGGATGGGTCGGCGCTCCGACAGCGGACATGCAGTGGCAGCTCAGATGATAGACCGTGCGGGAGGAGGAACGGGCACGATCGACGATGGCCTTCAGCTCACGGTGATAGGGGCGGTGATAGCGATCCAGGCGCTCCTCCACCTCGGCATAGGTCAGCTTCTTCTCCTGGACCGGCTCGCCATAGCGAGACTTCGACTTGAGAAGCCCGAGGCCGCGCTTCGACACGGTCGGCTGCAGGGGAACCGGCCACGTCCCTTCGATGAGCTCCTCGTCGATATCGAGCTCATGCCTGTTGGCGTCGATGTACATATGCGGGAACAGGGCATACAGCAATGTCCCGCCATATTTTGGGGCGTCTTCCCAGATCTCGTCCACATACATCGAGACGTTGTCGTGGATGGCCGAGAACCCAACCTTCGAACGGAATTCCGTCGGATATTCTCGGCCGCTTCGCGAGACATCGACGACCAGAGGAACTGGGGCAACGGTCGGTTCGTAACGGTAGAAGATTCCCTTTTCCACATAAGGCATCGCGTTCTCTCCTCTTTCGATGAATGCCCATGGCGTCATCGTCGATGGCGCCACGGAGCTGGCTGAAAATGCAGACCCGGCGGCTCTGGCGAAGCCGTCGGTTTTGAGCGGACTTTGGCGCTAGGCTTGGCCGGCGAGCGGCATGAAGAAGCGCTTGCCGGGAACCGCTTCGATGAGCGAGCGCGTATAAGGGTGCTGCGGATCGGCGAAGACGTCCCGCGTCGAGCCCGTCTCGACGATCTCGCCGTGCTGCATGACTGCGACGCGGTCGCAGATTTGCGAAGCCACCCGCAGATCGTGCGTGACGAACAGCATCGATAGGCCGAGCTTGTCGCGCAGCTCTCCGAGCAGATCCAGCACCTGCGCCTGCACCGAGACATCGAGAGCCGAGACCGGCTCGTCCGCGATGAGCAGCTTGGGGTCAAGGGCAAGCGCCCGGGCTATCCCGATGCGCTGACGCTGGCCGCCCGAGAACTCGTGGGGAAAGCGCTCGGCCATGTGGGGCGCCAAGCCCACCAGCGTCAGAAGCCGGCTCACGCGTGCGGTGATCTCCTCGCGCGGCATGCCTGCGGCGAGCAGGCCGGACCCGATCACATCCCCGATCTTGTGCCGCGGATTCAGCGAAGCGAACGGGTCCTGGAAGATGATCTGTACGAGATTCCGGACGGGGCGCATCTGGCGCGGAGCCAGCCGCGAGATCTCCTGGCCTGCGACCTTGATGCTTCCGCCATCCGGATCGATGAGGCGCACGACGCAACGGCTGACGGTCGACTTGCCCGACCCGCTTCCGCCGACCAGGCCCAGGGTTTCGCCGCGGCGGATGCTGAAGCTGACGTCCTTGACGGCGTGTACCTTACGCTCGGGCGCAAAAAAACCACCGGTCGTACGATAGCTCTTCTGCAGGCTGCGGACCTCGAGCATCGTCTCCGCCTCCACCTGGGCCATTTCCGTCCTCCGAAACGTTGGAACGGATTCGATCAGCTTCTTGGTGTAAGGGTGGTTCGGTGCCCGCAAGACATCGCTGGCGGATCCCTGTTCGACGATCTCGCCATGTCTCATGACGACGATGCGATCAGCGATATCCGCAACCACGCCGAAATCATGGGTGATGAACATCACGCCCATCTTTCGCGTCTTCTGCAGCTCGGCGATCAACCGCAGAATCTGGGCCTGGGTGGTCACGTCGAGCGCCGTCGTCGGTTCGTCGGCGATTAAAAGTTCCGGCTCCAGAGCGAGCGCGATCGCGATGACCACACGCTGGCGCTGCCCGCCCGACAGGCGGAACGGATAAGTGTCGTAAAGCTGCTCCGGCGTAGGAAGGCCCACCGCGGCGATCAGCTCGACCACGCGACTGCGGAGATCCGCGGTCGAGCGACCATGGTAGCGGAACACCTCCGCGATCTGTTCGCCCACGGTCATGACCGGATTGAGCGCCGACAGCGGCTCCTGGAAGATCATCGCCATGCGCGTTCCGCGAAGCGCGCGATGCTCACTCTCGCTCAACCCGAGCAGGTCGGTCCCCTTGCAAGACAGGACGCCGCTACTGACCCTCAGGGCCGATGGGAGCAGCCCCATCACCGTCTGCGCGACGACGGACTTGCCCGAACCGGACTCGCCGACCACGCAGACGACCTCGTCGGAATGCACGTCGAAGCTGATCTTGTTGACTGCATGCGACCGGTCCATCCCCGCGGGCAGGCTGACGGTCAGATCCTTGATCGACAAAAGCGGCGGGCTCATGCTGCGCGCCCTCCCGACAGACGGACGTTCAGTGTCCGCGCCAGTCCCTCTCCGACCTGATTGATCGCCAAAATCGTGATCACCAGCGCCAACCCTGGAAAGACGCTCATCCACCAGGCGACCCGGATCGCGCTGCGCGAGGTGCCGATCATGTAGCCCCATGTCATCAGGTTGGGGTCGCCAAGACCCAGGAAACTCAGCGACGATTCCAGCAGGATGGCGCTCGCAACCATGAGGGTGGCCAAGGCCACGACAGGGGCGAGCGCGTTAGGCAGAATCTCGCGGAAGATGATCCAAAGGCTGCGATGCCCCGCCGTCACAGCAGCTTCGACGAATTCGCGCGAGCGGAGTGACAGAAATTCGCTCCGGACCAGGCGCGCGACGGGCGGCCAGCTCACCAGTACGATCGCGGTGACGATCGAGCCCAAGCCGGGCTTGAAGATCGCCACCAGAACGACTGCAAAGACGAAACTCGGAAGAACCTGAAAGAACTCCGTCACCCGCATCAGGAGGTCGTCGACCCAACCGGCGAAATAACCGGCCACGGCGCCAAGGACGATCCCGACCGAGACGGTCGCGAGCATGCAGATCAAGCCGATGAGAAGGGAAACGCGCGCTCCGTGGATGATGCCGGAGAGCACATCGCGCCCCAGAAGATCCGTGCCGAGCGGATGCACCAAGTCGACGAAGGGCGGCTGCATGGGAGCGCCCCTGATCGCCCATGGGTCGAAGGGAGCGATCCAGCCCGCTAACAATCCCATCAATGCGATCACGGCGACCGCGGTTAGACCTGCGACGGCGCCGTGATGTCGCCTGAAACGGTGCCACAGACCCATCATGCGCCCACCTCGATGCGAGGATCGGCGATCGAATAGACAAGGTCAGTTATGATATTAAAGAATATTGTCATGACACTGCACAGGAAAAATACTCCGAGAAGCGTATTGTAATCTCGAACCAGAAGGGATTCGAGCGCCAGCCGGCCGATTCCAGGCCAGGCAAAGATGGTCTCGACAATGATGGAGCCACCGATCAGATGCCCAGCCTGCACGCCGGCGAAGGTGATGACGGGAAGCAGCGCATTGCGAAGCACGTGCATTGTGACGATGCGCCAGGAAGGAAGCCCCTTGGCGCGGGCCAACTTGACGAAATCCTGGCCCTGCACCTCCAGCATCGAGGATCTGGCCAGCCGCATGTATATCGCCAGGTAATAGGTGGCGAGCGTCGCGACTGGCAGGACCAGATGCTTGGCTCTATCGAGGACGAACTCCCATCCCGACAGCGAACCGATCGTTCCGATGCCGAAGGGCGGGAGCCATGCCAGCGCCGTCGAGAATGTCAGGACGAGCATCAGCCCGATCCAGAACAATGGCATCGCATAGAGCGTGACCCCGATGGAGCTGATGAGGGAATCGGGCCAACGGTTGACCTTGGTCGCCGCCACGGCGCCCAGCGCCACGCCGCCGACGATGGCGATGACAAAGGCCAGACCGCTGAGAAGCAGCGTCGCGGGCAGGCGATCGATCAGCAGGTTGAAGACGGTCTCCTGATTGCGATAGCTGTAGCCCAGGTCGAGCCGGAAAATGCCGGACAGATATGACCAGAGCTGGATGTACATCGGCTCGTCCAGCCGAAACTGCTCCCGCAATTGCTGCATGAATTGCGGATCCGCAGCACCCGACTCCCCTGCGATGACCGAGGCGGGATCTCCTGGGGCCATCCGCACCAGGAGGAAGTTCATGATGGCGATGAGCACGATCAGCACGGCTGCCTTCAGCAGTCGGTTGCCGATATATTTGAGCTGTTCCATGATCCGTAGGCTTTCCAGACGCGTTACGAGATCCAGGCGCTTTCGAAGCTGTCATAGGTTCCCGACGACGTGGTGATCAGGTCGCGCACGCGCTTGTTGTGGAAGGTCACGCGGCGGCCCTCGACCAGCCAGCCGACAGGAACATCTTCGAACAGGATGGCTTGCACCTCCTTGTAGAGGCGCATGCGCTCTCCCTCATCGATCGTCTGCTGGGCCTGCGCGAAGAGTTCGTCCACCTTTGGATTGGAGTAACCCATCGTATTGCTGAACATCACGCCCTTCTGGATGTTGGACGAGATGTAGGATCGTGCCACGCCGAGCGCCGGGTCGCCGAATTGCAGCAGGCGGTTGAAGGTCAGATCATAGTCCCAGTTCGCAACGCGTTGAGCGAAAGCCCCCATGTCGGTGGACTCGATCGTCAGCGAGACGCCAAGTTCCGCCAGTTGCTGTTTCATGTATTCGGCCAGGCGGTTCCACGGGCCGCCATAAGGCGACTGCAGAAGCCGCAGCGACGCACGCTGGCCGCCGGATTTCGGGTCAAGCCCCATATCCGCGAGCAGCTTGCGCGCCCGCGCCATATCGTACGGATAGCCTTGGATGCTGGCGTCGCAATACTTCGTCGCGGAGGAGAACGGGCCGGATGCTTTCTTGGCCACGCCAAACCAAATCCTGCTGGCGATGAAATCGCGATCAAGCGCATGCATGATCACCTGACGGAACCGCTTGTCGTCGAGCGGCTTCACCCGGTGGTTCATCTCGATCCAGCCCATTTCGCCGAAGATCTCGTCCCCCTTGTCGACCCGCACGAGACTCGGATTGGTGTTGAGCCGCGGCACATCGAAGAGCTCGATATCGTCGGAGGTCGCGACGTCGAGTTCCCCGGCCTCGATGGCCATCGTCCGTCCGGCTGCATCCGGGATGATCCTGAAATAGATGTCCTGAATCCGCGGCAGGCCCTGTTTCCAGTAGTTTTCGTTGCGCACGAGATGGATATGGTTGCCGCGCCGCCATTCATTGAACTTGAAGGGTCCCGTTCCGATGGGCGTCGCATTCGCCGGATTGGTCTTGTAGTCGGAGCCCGCATAGATGTGCTTGGGCATCATCGGCGCGCTTCCCACCTGGAAAGCTCCCAGGAAGGGTGCGAACGGCTGCTTCATCTTGAAGATGACGGTGTGAGGATCGCTGGCGATGAATTCGGCAACGTTGGCGAAGTTGTTGCGCGCCCGGGTATGCGTCTGGGGCAGCATGTCCCTGGTGGTGAACACCACGTCTTCCGACGTGAAGGGCCGACCGTCGTGCCAGGTCACGTTCTCCTGCAACTTGAATTCATACGTCATGCCATCCGGCGAGACGATCCAGCTCTTGGCAAGCGACGGCTGGGGAGAAAGATCGAATCCGAAGCTCAGCAAGCCCTGAAAGATCTTGCCACCGATGAGCTGGGTCGGCCCCTGCGTGCTGAGCGCCAGCACGAGCGTGGCGGGCTCGCCGCTGCAGGCAACGGTCAGCCGCCCCTTCGCCTGTTGCGCCCAAGCCCCGATCGGAGCTCCTCCGTTGAGGGCCACGGCCCCCGCGCCAACCAGCAGGTCACGCCGCGACAGGTACTTCATGTCATTATCCCCGTTTTATCGTTGGGTTCGCGCTTGTCCGGCCCGCCGAAGCTCGGGGGCCGCCAGCAGGTCAGGCGGCATGAGCGCTGACGCGGCGCACGGTGTTGCTCAGAACGCCGATGCCCGAAATCTCGCATTCCACGACGTCGCCATCGCGCAGGAAGCGCGGCGGCTGGAAGCCGATCCCGACCCCCTCAGGAGTCCCCGTCGCGATGACATCGCCCGGCATCAACTCGACGCTGCGGGAAATGACCTCGATCAGCGTTGAAATGTCGAAGATAAGCGTCGCTGTAGACGCATCCTGGCGCAGCTCGCCGTTCACGCGGCAGCTCACGCGAAGATCCTGCCCGTCGAGTTCGTCGGCCGTGACGATCCAGGGCCCCATCGGGCAGAACCCGTCGATTCCCTTGCCCAGAAACCACTGCTTGTGGCGCAGTTGCAGGTCTCGCGCGGTCACGTCGTTGAGGACGGTATAGCCGAAGACATGCTGCATGGCGTCCTCACGGCGGATGCAGCGCCCCTTTTTGCCGATCACCACGGCAAGTTCGGCCTCGTAGTCGATCGCGGCATCGAGGCCCGGCACCATCGGAATATCGCTGCCCGGCCCCGTGATCGCCGTAGCCGGCTTGGTGAAGATGATGGGGTGGGCAGGAATGGCATCCGCTGCGGAGGTGGCGCTGGTGTCGAAGCCGCTTTTCGCGAATTCCCTGGCGTGCGCATGGTAGTTTTTGCCGACACACATGATGTTGCGCGGCGGATTGGGAATTGGAGCCAGAATCTTGACATCGGACAACGGCACGCCTTCGCCGCGAAGAGCGAAGGAAAGATCGGTAGTCACCAGATGGGCAATGGCCGCAACCATATCTGATCCGACGGCTGCTGGAATATCAGGACCGGTCCCCTGCAGCGGCCAGACCCTCTTCTGGGTCGGCTCGACTATGGCGACGTAGGTGCTACCGTTGGATTGAACCGTGGCGAGCTTCATGCTATTGAACCAATCTTGAGCCAATTCTGATCAACTTAGAGTTATTTGCGGACCCATATTGATCCAATGTATACCGATATGTCAACCGCGCGGATGCGGAGCGAGGACCGTGGATAAGATCGACAGGGATGAGCACCATGTGCCATCGGTGCGGATGAAGCGCGGCGATGCGCAATGGGTGCGGGCCGAGCTTGAGCGAGCGCTACGCTCCGACCGCTGGATGGACGGCGAAAAACTTCCGACGGAGCGTGATCTCGGTGAGCAATATGGCGTCGCGCGGAACACCGTCCGGCGCGCCTTGGACGGACTTGAAGAGGCCGGCCTCGTAATCCGCCACATTGGACGGGGGACATTCAAGCGCGCCGTCGAAGCCCAGCAGATGACCGAGGCGCCGATCGCCGATCATTTCAGCCCTGCCGAAGTCGTCGAGTGCCGCATGGTGTTCGAGCCGGCACTGGCTGATCTGGTCGTCGCCCGCGCGACCCAGGCGGATATCGATCGCCTCCGAAATTGCCTGCAAGGAGGTGATGCGGCCCACGAACTCATGGCTTTCGAGCATTGGGATGCTGAATTTCATGACGCGATCGCGTTGGCTACCCATAATGCCCCGGCCATCGCGATGTCGCGAATGCTGGCACAGGTTCGCCGCAATACGGAATGGGGTCAGTTGAAAGCCAAGGGAGCGGTTCCGGAGCGGATGGAATTACTCAAGAAACAGCATCACGCCATATTTGAAGCATTTGCTTCACGCGACAGCGCAAAAGCTTCGACCTTGCTTTATGATCATGTAGTTTTCATTCAAGACTATATGTTCGGCGTGCGTAGAAAAATATAGATTGAGAAGGTTATACCGTGGAATGGCGAGCACATTTCGCGATTACCCAGGTCGGCATTCCGGCTTCGGCCGGCCACCATGTCTAGACCGGCTCAGTCTTGCGCCTGAGGGCGCTGGGTGTGGTGATGCTGGCTGGAACAGGCAGTTGGCGACGGCGCGCCAGGATCGCGATGACGACGTCGCCGCTGGCGATGCCGGCGCGAACGCAAGCCGCCAACCAGACTGCCCGAGAGCGGACGTTCCACGAGTCAGCTAAGGGCCGATGTCGTTGAAAAAGTCGGCATTGCTGCGGATGTGAAGTCCTGATTCAGTCGTCCTGGACGGAGGGCGGCGCGATGATGGGCGAGCGGGTGGTGGCGCAGGAGGCGCTGTTCCACGAGTTCAGCCTGGAGCGTCACGTGCCGGCTGATCATTGGGTGCGAGCCATCGACCGGTTCGTCGATCTCTCTGAGATCCGCGCGCATCTGCGTCCGTTCTATAGCGAGATGGGCCGCCCCTCGATCAATCCGGAGCTGATGATCCGGATGCTGCTCGTCGGCTACTGCTTCGGCATCCGCTCCGAGCGGCGCCTGTGCGAGGAGGTCCATCTGAACCTCGCCTATCGCTGGTTTTGTCGACTGGGGCTCGAAGGCGATGTACCTGATCACTCGACCTTCTCGAAGACCCGATCGAGCCCCTCTCGTGAGAGACGTGTCCTACCAGCATTTCGGGGGTGCCGAACTGGTCGCCAGGGCCGGGAATTGATCAAGGCGGACAGAAGGCCGCCGACGAAGCCGGCCGGCCGTTGGAGGAGACGCGGACGCAGCTGAAGGAGGCGAGCTTTGTGTCAACGGCGCGCAAAGCTGCCCTGAACGCCTCGCCTTTCAACTTGGCGAGAGCAACCCGCATGCATGCAGCCGATCGCTTCTGGCGCAATGCGCGGACCCTGTCGCTTCACGACAATCCCGACAAGCTGAAAGGGATTCTCGGGCGCTATTTTCTCGGTATCGAGGCGCCGCGTATCTCGACCCGGTGACCAGAACGGACGAGCGCGGCGCGAGGAGAGTGCGGCTCAAGGAGAGTGCGGCTTGATCTCCTGAGCCGTGAAGTCAGGGAGTCGTACGCGACGTGGCCCGCGCAATTGCAATGAAGGCTTCGCGCAGCGGCGTCGGCGAGCCGTAAGCCATCGCGAGTTCGTAGGAGATCGGCGTGCCCGGCCCGGCAATCTCGCGGAAGACGACGCGCCCGCGATCCATGTCACAGAGGCTTCGGGGGACCAGCGCCACGCCGAGGCCCCCGCCGACCAGCCCGACCATGGCCTGCGTTCCGAGTGCTTCCATGGCGATGTCGGGAGCGAACCCTGCGTTAGCACACGCCATATGCACCTTTTCATAAAGCGCGGGGCCGTGCCTGCGGGGAAACATGATCCACTTCTCTCCGGCCAGGGCGGCCAGATCGATCTGAGCGCGGTCGGCAAGCGGATGATCCTGGCCAAGAGCCAGCACAAAATGGTCCTCCAGTAGGATTTCGATGGTCAGTTCGCGCCGCTCAAGGAAGGGCAATGCGACGAAGCCGATATCGGCTCGCTCTTCGAGCAAGGCGCTGACCTGCTTGTCGCTGGGCCGTTCCTCGAGATCCAGCTCGACCTCCGGAAAGCGCTCCCGGAACTCCCGGAGAAGCCCGGGCAGGACGCTGTTCATGGCGCTGGCCAGAAACGTCACCCGCAGCGTGCCGGTCAGGCCTCTGCCAGCGCGCCGCGTAACCGTAATGGCGCGTTCGGCCTGAGCCACCGTTCGCGTGGCCTCCTCCAGGAAAACCTGCCCGGCCGGCGTCAATCGGGCGATGCGATTCGTGCGCTCGATCAGGAGGGCCCCGAGTTCCTCCTCGACCCGCTTGATCGCGGCCGTCAGCGGAGGCTGCGCCATATTGAGGCGTCTGGCCGCGCGCCGGAAATTGAGCTCCTCCGCCACGGCGATAAACTGACGAAACTGGCGGAGCTCCACAGCGATACCTCAAACGTCTCACGCGTTCATGAAGATAGTATTTTACATATCGCGCTCCGATAATCCATTAAATCAATAGATTAAATACAGCCGCCGCGCGATGCGGCGGCAGTTCGAAAGCCCGACCATGCTCGATGTCGAAGCGCCGCTCCGTTCCGAGGCGCTACAGGAAGTGGCGACTAGCCTCTGCGCCACGTTCCGCGAACGCAGCCGCGTTACCGACGAGGCCGGTGAAATGCCTGTAGCGAGCCTCCGCGAACTGTTCGAAAGGGGCTTGCTCCACGTCACCATCGGTCGCTCGCTGGGCGGGCGTAGCAGCAACCTGCTGAGTGATGACCCGGCCACGTTTCCACAGCTCCTCAGGCTCGTCGCACGGGGTTGCAGCGGCACGGCGCATTGCCTGGCCGTCCACAACCATTCCATCTGGATGCTCGAGGCGCTGGGAACACCCGAGCAGGTGGAGCGGCTGCTGAAGCCGCTGGCGCACCGGGCGCGCCTTGCCAGCGGAACGGCGAGCGAGCCCGGACGGCGCGCCCAGAACGTCTTCTCCACCAAGGCGAGGCGCGTCGAGGGCGGATTCGTGCTGAACGGCGTCAAGAACTACGCGACGAACCAGCCCCTCGCCGATGTCAGCATCATCATGGCGTCGATCGACGGCATCGACGACCCGCTCCAGAACTACATCATGCTACTCGTCGATCCGCGTGATCCCGCGATCCGCGCCGATGACGACTGGTATCGGCCAACCGGCATGCGTACCGCGCGCAGCCCGCTTCTGCGCATCGACGACCTCTTCGTCCCGGATGCGGACGTGCTCGGCGAGCCCGGCGACTATCCGCGTCAGCGCTGGCAGGGGCGAGTCCATCTCGGCTTCGCCGCCAACTATCTCGGCACCGCCGAGGGCATGTTCGACTGGTTCCTCGCCTACACAAACGAGCGCGGCGACGGGCGTAACGCCGTTCTGCAATTGCGAACCGGCGAGATGCGCGTGGCGCTCGATGCCGCAGTCGCCTTGTTTCAGGCGGCAATCGCCACATGGCCGTCGAAACCCCTGGCGGAGGCCGAACTCATCTCGATGAGCGCGAAGAAATTCGCGGCGCAGACTGCGCTCGAGATCGCCCACAAGATCATCCAGGCCTGCGGTTCCAGCGCCATGTTCATGGCAAGTCCGCTCAGCCGGATGGTTCGCGACCTGCAGACCCATGTCCCGCATGCCGGGCACGACCGCACCGCCCAGATCGTCGGCCAGGCGGCGCTCGGAGAGAGCTTCGACTCGACCCTGCAACGCTGACAGCCGTTTGAACGGCACCGCCACATCCCGGAGTATCGAATCCATGTCGTCTTCAGTTTTCCGGCCGCTTCGCGGCTTTCGATCGCTTGCTATCCTGCTCTTTCTCGGGTGCGCCGGCATGGCCGCAGAACCCCAGCGCGGCGGCACGTTGCGCTGGGTGGTGAACTTCGAGCCGACGAGCCTGGTTGCGCTGACGACGACGGCTGGCACGGACTACCTGCTCAGCAGCAAGGTGACGGAGGGGCTGGTCACCTATGACGCGGACGCCAATCCACAGCCCCAGCTCGCGACATCCTGGAGCGTCGCACCCGACGGCAAGACGATCACCTTCGCGCTGCGCAAGGGCGTGCGCTGGCACGACGGCAAGGATTTCACCTCGGCCGACGTCGCCTTCTCGATCCTGTTGCTGAAGAAAGTCCATCCGCGCGGCAGCGGCACCTTCGCCAACGTCACGGACGTCACGACGCCGGACCGCGACACCGTCGTGATCCATCTCTCGCAGCCGGCGCCCTATATCCTGAGCGCGCTGTCGGCCGCCGAGAGCCCGATCGTGCCCAAACACATCTATGAGAACACCAACGCCCAGACGAATCCCGCCAACGCCGCGCCGATCGGGACAGGCCCCTTCAAGTTCAAGGAATGGATCAAGGGCAGCCATGTCATCTACGATCGCAACGACGATTACTGGGACAAGCCGAAACCCTATCTCGACCGGATCGTGGTTCGCCTGATCCCCGATGGACCGGGCCGTTCGGCCGCCTTCGAAACGGGCGAGATCGATATCGGCGGGGTGTTCCCTATCCCCTTCTCCGATGTCGAGCGCCTGCGCGCGCGGCCGAACCTCGTCGTCGAGGAAAAGGGCTACGAATTCCTGCCGACGACGATCCGTCTCGAATTCAACCTGGAGAACGAGTTCTTCAAGGACGTCAGGGTGCGTCAGGCCTTCGCGCACGCGATCGACCGCGAGGTCGCGCTGAAGCTCGCCTGGCAGGGTTTCGGCGAGACGATGACCGGCCCGATTCCGCCCGCGATGAAGCGTTATTATACGGCGGATGTGCCGCGTTATCCCTTTGATCTCAAGACCGCCGAGCGGCTGCTGGACGAGGCCGGGTACAAGCGCGGCGCTGACGGAAAGCACATCAGCCTGACCTTCGACCCGACGACCTCGGACCCGAATTACCGCCTCCTCGCCGACTACATCAGGCAGGCGCTGGCGAAGGTCGGCGTGGACGTCACGATCCGTTCGCAGGACTTCGCGACCTATCTGAAGCGGATCTACACCGATCGCGACTGGGCGTTCACGATCCATGGCCGCAACGCGACCTCGGACCCCACGCTCGGCGTACAGAGGCTGTTCTGGTCGCAGAACCGGAAGAAGGGCGTGCCCTTCACGAACGGCGCCTTCTACGCCAATCCGGAGGTCGACCGACTGTTCGAGACCGCTGCCGTCGAAATCGACCCGGCCAAGCGGGCCGATCTATTCAAGCAGGTCCAGCGCATCATCGTGACGGATCTGCCGGCGATCGATCTCTTCGTGGTGAAGCAGTTCACTTTGGCGGATCGGAAGGTGAAGAACCACACGCGCGGCGTCGACGGCATCCATGGCAATCTGGCGGACGCCTATATCGAGGCGGCGAAGTGAGCATCGTCGCGAAGCAGGCCAGCGCGCCGGCAAAAAAAATCCGGCTCAACGCCTTCGCGGCCAATGGGCCGGTGCATCTGTCCCCCGGCTTCTGGACCCATCCCGAAGACCGCTCGCTGGAATACAAAACTATCGACCACTGGCTCGATCTGGCGCGCCTGCTCGAACGTGGCAAGTTCGACGCGCTGTTCCTGGCCGATGGCAACGGCGTCAACGACGTCTATGGCGGCAGTGCCGACACCGCCATTCGGCTGGGCGCGCAGATACCCAGGGGCGATCCCTTCGTCGTCGTGCCGGCCATGGCCGCCGTGACACGGCATCTCGGCTTCGGTGTCACCGGCAATGTATCCTACGAGCCCTGCGTGCCCTTCGCGCGCCGCCTGACGACGCTCGACCACATCACCGGCGGGCGCATCGCCTGGAACATCGTCACCGGCTTTCTCGCCAGTGCAGCGAAGGCGCAAGGCCAGGCGAAAGTCACCGCGCACGACACCCGTTACGACATCGCCGACGAATATATGGAGGTGATGTACAAGCTCTGGGAGGGAAGCTGGCAGGACGATGCGGTCATCGCCGACCGGGCTACCGGCCAGTTCGCGGCTCCGGAGCGCGTGCACAAGATCAAGCACGACGGCGAGCATTTCCACGTCGAAGCGATCTTCATGTCGGAGCCATCGCCGCAACGGACGCCCCTGCTTTTTCAGGCTGGCGCCTCGACACGCGGGCGTGCCTTCGCGGGGCGCCACGCGGAATGCGTTTTCGTCAGCGGGCCGAGCCGGCAGGTCATCGCTCCCATCGTCGCAGATACGCGCCGCAAGGCGGCCGAGCAGGGGCGCGATCCCCACGACATCCGCTTCTTCTCGCTCGCCACCGTCATAGTTGCCCCGACGCAGGCGGAGGCCAGCGCGAAATTCGACGAATACACGCGCTACATCAATCAAGAAGCCGCTCTCGCGATGTTCTCCTCCTGGACCGGAACCGATTTCTCCAGCCACGACCTCGGCGCTCCCATCCCCTATGTCGTCCGGGATGCAGCGATGAATTCGGCCATCGAGTCCTTCACGATCGCAGATCCCGACCGTGTCTGGACGCTGCGCGAGATGATGATGCACAACGCCATTGGCGGCCGTGGCCCGGTTTTCGTCGGCGACCCCATCTCGGTCGCCGACGCGCTGCAATCCTGGGTGGCCGATACCAATGTCGACGGCTTCAACTTGAGCTACGCGCTCATGCCGAACGACTTTCGCGATTTCATCGACCTTGTCGTTCCCGAGCTGCAAAGCCGGGGCGTCTACAAGCGCCACTATGCCGCAGGACCGCTGCGGGAAAAGCTTTTCGGCCCCGGCCGCGCACGCGTTCTGGACACCCACCCCGCCAGCATCTTTCGCGCCTGAGCGCGCCCTTTCGAGACACCCCGATGCCAACTCCCTTGCTTCGCACCGAAGACGACCTCGACGCTGCCCTCGCACAGGTGCTTCCCGTCCTGCGCGGCAGGGCGGCCGCCATCGATCAGGCGGGCCGCTACCCCCGCGAAAACATCGAACTGCTGCATGCCGTCGGCCTGATGGCGCTGCCAATCCCCATTGCGCTGGGCGGTTTTGGCATCGGCTCGACGCGGCCGTTCGGCCTACAATCGCGCATCCAGCAGGCCATTGCGGCTGCCTGCAGCAACACCGGGCAGATTTTTGGCGCCCACAGCTCGGCGTTGACCACCCTGCGCCTGATCGGCAGCGCCGACCAATTGAGGCATTTCGCGCGGCTTGTGATCGAGGAGCGGGCTTCCTTCTGCACCGTCGCAAGCGAGCCCGGCGAACAGTTCACGGCAGACGGCAAGCGCTCGCCGCTGCGCTCGACGGTACATCGCGCCGAGGGCGGCTGGCGGGTCGATGCGCATAAGAGCTTCGCAACCGGCTCGCTCGGCTGCCGGTTCGCGCTGGTGACCTGCGCGGCGCAGGGACAGCCCGGGCCTGAGAACATCGTCACCGTCGTGGTGCCGGCTGACCATCCGGCCGTCACCATCCACGACAGCTGGGACAATATGGGCCAGCGCGCCACGACCAGCGGCCTGCTGGATGTCGTCGGCTGCGTGCTCCCCGACGGCATGGTCATCGGCGCGCCGGGCGCGGCGCGCGGGGTTCCGGTCTTCGCGGCGATCTTTCAGCTCGGCGTGGCCTCCAATCTTATGGGCATCGCGCAGGGAGCACTGGATTTCGCAGTCGCCTATCTGAAGGAGAAACGCCGTCCGACGCTGGGCTTCGCGCGCGCGATCGACGAGCCGGACTGGCAGCGCCATGTCGGCGATATCGCGACGGATATCGCAGCAGGGCAGGCTCTCGTGAGACATGGGTTCGACCTGCTCGATGCAGGCCCGCCTGACGAAGCCGCCGTCTCGCAGCTACTCGTCGCCGTGTATCAGGCCAGGATCGCCGCATCGCGCATTTCGGTCGACGCCTCCTCCCGCATCTTCGAACTCTGCGGAGCCCGCGCGACGAGCCGATGCGAGAATGCCGATCGCTTCTGGCGAAATGCCCGCACGCTTTCGCTGCACGACAATGCCGACAAGCAAAGAGGCATCATTGGCCGCCACATCCTCGGCGTCGAGAGCCCGAGGATCGCTTCGCGATGACGACATCGACGCCCAAACGAATCCGCTTCAACGCCTTCACCATGTGCAGCCCGGTCCATTATTCGCCCGGGCTCTGGCGGCACCCGCGCGACAATGCGGTGCGCTACAAGGATCTGTCCTACTGGACAGAACTCGCGAAGACGCTTGAAGCGGGCCTCTTCGACGGGATCTTCTTCGCCGACGGTATCGGCGTGAACGACGTCTTCGGCGGCGACTACAAAGCGGCCGTGCGACACGCAGCCCAGGTTCCCAAGAACGATCCGCTCATGCTGATCGCGGCCATGGCGGCGGTCACCGAAAATCTTGGTTTCTGCGCGACCGCGACCATGTCCTATGAGCCGCCTTTTCTGTTGGCGCGCCGGCTATCCACGCTCGACCACCTCACCCGAGGCAGGATCGGCTGGAACATCGTGACCGGCTATTACGACAGCGGCGCTCGGGCCATGGGCCATGGCGGCATCGCCTCGCGCGACCAGCGTTACGAGGCGGCCGAAGACTATATGGAGCTGGTCTACAAGCTCTGGGAAGGCAGCTGGGAGGACGGATCGGTTCTCCTCGATCAGGAGACCGGCTTCTACGCCGATCCCGACAAGGTCCACCGCATCCGTCACGATGGGCCTCATTTCCGCTGCGACGCCATCCATATGAGCGAGCCGTCGCCGCAGCGCACGCCGGTGTTGTTCCAGGCCGGCTCCTCGGATCGTGGCCGTGACTTCGCGGCACGCCATGCGGAATGCGTCTTCATCGGCGGGCCGACGCCCCGAACGATCGCGCCGATCGTCGCCGACATCCGGCACAGGGCCGTGCTGGCAGGCCGCGATCAGGCCGACATCCTCTTCTTCATGGGGCTGACCGTCATCGTCGGGCACACCGCCGAGGAGGCGCGCGCGAAGTTCGACGAATATGCGGCTTACGTGAATTACGAAGGCGCGCTCGCCCTGTTCTCGGGCTGGACCGGCATCGACTTCTCCGGCCATGACCCCGACGCGCCGCTGGCCGCGAGCCTCAACGATGCCTCGTCGAGCTCGATGATCGATTCCTTCACGCGGATCGATCCCGACCGGGTCTGGACCCTGCGCGAAGTCGTCGCGCACAACGCCATCGGGGGCCGTGGCCCGGTGATCATCGGCGATCCCGAGACGGTTGCCGATGAGATCGAGGCCTGGGTGCGAGACACCGGCATCGACGGCTTCAACCTCGCCTATGCCATCACGCCGGGTGGCTACAGGGAGTTCATCGAACTCGTCGTGCCGGTGCTCCAGCGCCGCGGGCGTTTCAAGACCTCATACGACCCCGGCACGCTGCGCGAGAAGCTGCGTGGAAGCGGCCGGCGCCTGCTGGCCGACCCCCATCCCGGAGCTGGTTTCCGGCACCTGCCCACTCACATTAACAAGGACTAGAGCGATGTCGTATCGCGCTTCGACAGGCGCCGCCCTCGGGCTGATTTTCGCCTTGCTCACCGTGCCTGTGCTCGCGGAAGAACCGAGGCGAGGCGGAACGCTGACCTATGCGATGTTCCCCGAACCCTCGACGCTGGTGAACCACAACAACACGGCTCAGAAGATCGCGGGGAAGATCACCGAAGGGCTTCTGTCCTACGATTACGACCTCAGCCCCCGTCCGCATCTGGCCAGGGCCTGGACGGTCAGCCCCGACGGCCTGATCTACACGTTCACCTTGCGCGACGATGTCCGCTGGCATGACGGGAAGCCGTTCACCTCGGCCGACGTCGCCTTCACCATCGAGACCTTCAAGCAGATCCACCCGCGCGGACGACTGGCCTTCGCGCAGGTCACGGAGGTCCGTACCCCCGATCCATCGACCGCGATCGTCGTCCTTGCGAAGCCGGCGCCCTACCTGCTGGCGAGCTTGGCGGGAAGCCAGATCCCCATCCTGCCCAGGCACGTCTATGAGGGCTCGCCGATCGCGACCAATCCGGCCAATGCGCACCCGATCGGCACCGGCCCCTTCGTCTTCAAGGAATGGGTGCGCGGCAGCCATGTCGTGCTGGAGCGCAACACGGACTATTGGGACAAGGGCAAGCCGTATATCGACCGCCTCGTCACGCGCTTCATTCCGGACGCCGGCGCCCGCGCCGCCGCGCTGGAATCCGGAGAGGTAGACATCGCCGGCGACACACCGATCGCGGGCCCGGATCTCGAGCGACTGAAGTCCCTGCCGCAACTCGGGTCGGAGACGAAGGGATATGAATACTCCGGCGTGCTCAGCCAGGTCGTTCTCAATCTCGATACGCCTGCACTGAAGGATCTGCGCGTCCGGCAGGCGCTGGCAGCCGCGATCGATCCGCGCATCGTGCTGAACGTCGCCTGGTATGGCTATGGCGAGTTGTCTCCCACCGTCGTCATCCCCGCGGTCAAGTCATTCCACGACGAGGCTGCCAAGCCTTATCCGATAGATCTCGTGCGGGCCGAGAAACTGCTCGACGAAGCAGGCCTGAAGCGCGGCAGCGACGGCAGCCGGCTGGCGCTTCGCCTGACCTACAGCCCCTTCTTCGACGGCAACCGCAGAACTGCCGAATACATCAGACAGGCCTTGGCCAGGATCGGAGTCAGTGCGGCGATCGCTCCCTACGATCAGGCCCAATACGTCAAGACCGTGTACACCGATCGGGCTTTCGACCTGTCGGTCGAGGTCGTCTCGAACGCGCCCGATCCCGCCCAGGGCGTGCAGCGCTTCTATTGGTCCAAGAACTTCAAGCCGGGCGTGCCGTTCTCGAATGGCAGCCACTACGCCAACACGGACGTCGACCGCCTGCTCGAAGCGGGCGAAAGCGAAACCGATCCGAAGAAGCGGCGCGAGCATTATCTCGCCGTGCAACGGCAGATCTACACCGATATCCCCGTCATCAACCTGATCTCCCTGAAGCCCGTCACGATCTTCAAGAGGACGGTGCGCAATCATACGGTCAATGCCGAAGGCCTGAACTTCAACTTCGCCGATGTCTATATCTCCGAACCGGCGAAGAACCCGAAATGACAGCAGCCTCCAGGCTTCTGCTCGTCCTGAGACGCACCGCGCTGCAGGCGGTGCCGACGGCGATCGGGATCGTCATCCTGAACTTCTTCCTGCTGCAATTGGCTCCGGGCGACGCCGCCGACGTGATGGCAGGCGAATCCGGCGCGGCGACCGAAGAGACGATGGCCATGCTGCGCCAGCGCTTCGGCCTCGATCTGCCCGTGCTCCGGCAGCTCTATGCCTACCTCGCCAATCTGGCCCAAGGCAGCCTCGGATTCTCGCCACGCTACAACCTGCCGGTCGCGACCCTGATAGGCCAGCGTCTGCCGGGCACCTTGCTACTGATGGGGCTCGCGCTGGCCATCGCGCTGGTCTTGGGCGTGATGCTCGGCGTTGCCATGGCTCTGCACGCAGGCCGCCCACTTGATCGGCTGCTCTCGATCGGGACGCTGATCTTCTATTCGGTGCCGGGATTCTGGATCGGCCTGATGATGATCGTGCTGTTCTCGGTCACGTTGGGCTGGCTGCCGAGCGGCGGCTCCGGGACCATCGGCGCGGGCCTCTCCGGACTGAACGCCGTGCTCAACCGCCTGCGTTACATGATCCTGCCAGCGACCTCGCTCGGGCTATTCTATGTTGCAATCTATGCCCGAATGACGCGGGCCTCGGTCCTTGAGGTTTCGACGCAGGATTTCGTGCGCACGGCGTCTGCCAAGGGCCTTCCGCCCTCCGCGATCGCCGTCAGGCACGTCTTGCGCAACGCGCTGCTTCCGGTGACGACACTGGCCGGCATGCATTTCGGGGGCATTCTGGGCGGGGCTGTCGTGGTGGAGACCGTCTACAGCTGGCCGGGCCTGGGTCGGTTGGCTTTCGAGGCGGTAATGCAGCGCGACTTTAGCGTTCTGCTCGGCATTCTCCTGCTGTCTTCGCTCCTCGTGATCTTCGTCAATATGATCGTGGACCTCGTCCAGGCCTGGCTCGATCCACGGATCGATGTGCGATGATGAGTGACAGCGCAACCGAAATGCGGGCAATAGCCCCGCCCGCGGCCGAAGAGCCCCGTCGCGCCGCGCCCACAATCGACGACAGACCCGCCTCGACCTGTCCCGATTCCGGGATCGGGCTTCCGGCCGGCGGCCGGCGCACCATTCGCCGGTTCCTCAGCAACAGGGCCGGCTCGGCCGCCCTCGCCTTCCTGCTCGCTATCGTCGCCATCGCCTTCTGCGCCCCGTGGCTCTATCCGGACGATCCTCTCTCGATGGTGGCGCAGCCGTTTCTGTGGCCCGGGCAGAATGCCGAATTTCCGCTTGGCACCGACTCGCTCGGGCGCGATGTCGCCGCCGGCATCGTCTGGGGCGCGCGCGTCTCGCTGCTCGTCGGTTTCGCGGCGATGGCGCTGGGTGTCGCGTTTGGCGTCTTCGTCGGATCGGTCGCCGGCTTCTTCGGCGGACGCATCGACAACGGCTTGCTGCGACTGACCGAAATCTTTCAGACGATGCCGAGCTTCATTCTTCTCGTTGTGCTCGTTGCCATCGCCCAGCCGTCGATCCCGACGATCATCCTGGGCATTTCACTGGTGACCTGGCCGACTGTGGCGCGGCTGGTACGCGCCGAATTCCGCTCGCTGAAGGAGAAGGAGTTCGTTGTCGCTGCGCGCAGCCTTGGCGCCGGTTCGCTGCGCCTCATCGCTTTCCACATTCTGCCGAACACCATCTCGCCGATCATCGTCACATCCTCCATCCTCGTGGCCTCGGCCATCCTGATGGAATCGGCTCTGTCCTTTCTCGGTCTGGGGGACCCCAATCTCGTCAGTTGGGGCAGCATGATCGGCTCCGGACGGGAACTGCTTCGCACGGCCTGGTACCTGACCGCCATTCCGGGGCTGGCGATCATCCTGACGGTGCTCGCGCTCAATATCGCGGGTGACGCCCTGAACGACGCGCTCAATCCGCGCGCGCCTGACTAAGGAATGCTTGTCGCGGCCGCATGAGAGGCCGCTATACGGGCGGCCTCGTCGCCTTCAGCGAAGCGCGCTCGCCAAACTGAATTTCCCATTCCGCAACGCGCGGGAAACTCTCCCTCCAGCCGAAATCCGGGAAGCGGAGATCGAGATAGCCGAGTGCGCAGGCGATCGTGATCGTGCCGATGTCGATCCGATCCGCCAGGTTCGCGGCCTCGCGCTCGACCGCCGCCAGGCCACTGCCGGCCTTGCCGAGCTGGCCGTCCAGCCAATCCCGCCATTGCAGCTCCGGCGGTCGCGCCACGGTCTCGTAGCGAGCGAGCATGGCGCCGGCGAGCATGCCATCGCCGAGCGACTGCTCGGTCAGGGCCCGCCAGCGCTCCGGCCCGCTCGCGGGAAAGATCGTCCCGCCATGCAGCTCGTTCAGATACTCGCAGATCACTCGGCTATCGTAGAGCACGCGGCCATCGGCGAGCTCTAGGGCGGGAATCTGCCCGAGCGGGTTACGGGTGATCAGATCCGCATTGCGCTGCACGGGATGGGCGGCGGTGATCGCCGTTTCGATTTCGGAGAGACAGCCGAGTTCATGCGCAACGATCATGACCTTCCGGACATAGGGCGACTGAGGCGAGAAGTGCAGCTTCATTTTACATCCTTGCGAACGAAGTTCGTTTTCTAGACAAAATTATTTGACTTGTCTATTTTTCAAACTTAACACTCTTCACCGTTGACGAAACAGGTCGCATTCACGTGCGACCGAGTTCGTTCGCAGCGATCCATGCCCGCGAGGGGCGGGTCTCTCAGGCGGCATCAGACCGCTCACAATGAAGGGGATTGTCACCATGAGCAGAATGACGCGTCGTCGGATGATGCAGGCGATGGCAGGAGGAGCGGTCGTGGCGGGTTCGGTCCTGCCGGGTCGCGCCTCGGCCCAGGAAGGACCGATCAAGATCGGCGGGATCTTTCCGCTGACTGGAGCCGGATCGGTCTTCGGCAACCAGAATTTCCAGGGCGTCGAGATCGCGGTCGATCTGATCAACGACCGTGGTGGGATCGGCGGCCGCAAGATCGCGCTCTTCAAGGGAGACGGGCATACGCCGCAGGCCGCGATCAGCGAGACCAGCCGCCTTGCCGCGCGCGAAGGGGTGCGCATCTTCACCGGTAGTTCGACGAGCGCCGTCGGCATGGTCGCGAGCCAGGAAGCGGAGCGCAACGGCGCCTTCTACTGGGAGGGAATGGCCGTCGCCAACGGCTTCACCGAGCGCGGCTTCAAGAATGTCTTCCGCGTCGGGCTCGATGCGGGCGGGCTCGGCCGGCCGGCGCCGCTCTACATCGGAGAAGCATTGGCCGCTCTGATGAAGACGCAGCCGAAGGATTTCCGGATCGCCGTGATCGCCGAGGATTCCGCGTTCGGCGTCGACGTATCGTCGGCAGCGATCGCGGAGGCGAAGGCACGCGGCATCGCCGTCGTGCTCCACGAACTCTATTCCGCCAAGACGACCGATCTGTCCCCCCTCGTGCTGAAGCTGCGCTCGCTCAAGCCCGACGCGATCATCGCCACGCAGTTCATCAACGACGCCGTCCTGCTGCAGCGGCAGATGAAGGAGATGCGCTATCGGCCGCCGGCCTTCATCGGCACCAGCGCGGGCCATTCGACCCTGTCCTTCGCGGATGCGATCGGCGACGACGTCAACGGCATCTTTTCCTCGTCCTACCCCACCGACGCCAACCCCGCTTCCCTGTCCGCGGCGACGCAGGCCGATCGCGACGAGTTCCTCAAGCGCTATCAGGACAAGTACAAGGTCGTTCCCGCAGTGCAGGAATCGCTCGGCTTCGTCGTCGGCATGTCGCTGATCCGCGACGTGATCGGCAAGGCGAAGGGCGGCGAGGCCGCCGATCTGCGCGAGGCGGCGCTGGCCGCGGACGTGCCCAACGGGGCCTACATCAACGGCTGGGGCATGAAGTTCGACGCGAAGGGTCAGAACACCCGTGCGTTCGGCAGCGTGGTGCAGTGGCAGGCCCGCCGGATGGTCTCGGTCTTTCCCGCCGCGAACAAGCTGGCGGACCCGATCCTGGTGCCTCTCCCGGGCTGGGACGCCCGCTGATCCAGACGGCCTGCGCCGAAGGCATCGCCAGCACGAGGGATCGATCGTGGAAATCTATGTGCAGCTCGCCTTGTCGGGGCTGTTTGTCGGCGGCATCTATGCGTTGATCAGCGTCGGGTTGACGCTGGTCTTCGGGGTGCTGCGGGTCGTCAACTTCGCCCATGGCGAATATCTGACGCTGGCGATGTTCTTGAGCTTCTTCCTGTTCCACACGCTGGGACTGGACCCGTTCGTCGCCAGCCTCGTCGTCGTGCCCGTCCTGTTCGTGCTCGGATTGATCACCGAGCGCCTGCTGGTCAGGCGGACGCTCGAAGCGCCACATGTCGTCCAGGTGTTCGTCACCTTCGCGCTGTCGCTCTTCCTGCAGAATCTCTTCCTCGTCCTGTTCACCTCCGATTTCCGCACGGTTCAGACGGATTATGCGACGGCGGCGTTCGAGATCGGGCCGTTCTACGTCTCCTGGCTGCGGATGGCGGCCTTTGCGGCTTCGATCGCGCTGACGGTCGCGCTCGCAGCCTTTCTGAAATACAGCTATATGGGCGCCGCGATCCGCGCGACGGCGCAGGATCGCCGCTCCGCGAGGCTCGTCGGCATCGATGTCGACCGCATCTACGCGCTCACCTTCGCGATCGGCTGCGCCCTGGTGGGAGCGGCCGGCGTGCTGCTCGCGCCGCTTTATCCGGTGAACCCGTATACGGGTGCCGACCTCATCCTCGTCGCGTTCGTCGCCGTCGTCCTCGGCGGCATGGGCAGCATCGCCGGCGCCACGCTGGCGGGCCTGCTGATCGGCGTGATCGAGTCCTTTTCCAGCTTTTTTCTCGGGGGAGAGATGAAGCAATTCGTCTACTTCATCGTCTTCATGGCGATCCTCGCTTTCCGGCCAGTCGGCTTCTTCGGCCGCAAGGGCGCCGAAGTCATGGATGTGACATGAGCGAGCGGTCCGTATCCAACTCCGCCGGAGCGGCCTCCATGCGGCTGCCGCGCCAGATCTGGTCAATCGCCGTCTTCGCGGCGCTCGCCAGCCTTCCGGTCATCGTCGGCGATCCGTTCATCCTGAACATGATCATGATGTCGCTGCTGTCGGCGTCCGCGGCGCTCGCCTGGAACCTGTCGGGCGGCTATGCCGGCCAGCTTTCGCTCGGGCACGCCGCCTTCTACGGGATCGGCGCCTATGCATCGACGCTGCTGTTCCTGAAGGCCGGCATCAGCCCGCTGCTGGGAATGCTGGTTGGCGCCTCGATCAGCGCCGCCGTGGCGATCGTGCTCGGCATGATCACGCTGCGTCTCAAGGGTGCGTTCTTCGTGATGTCGACGCTCGCCTTCGGTGCCGTGATCCACATCAGCGCGATCAACTTCCGCGAATTGACGGGTGGCGCGTCCGGCCTCGCGATTCCCTTGCAGCCGAGCGCACTCAACCTGACCTTCGCCAGCAAGGCCGTCTATGTCTACATCGCACTCGGCCTCATGGCCGCCTATTACGCGGTGACGCTGCTGATCGCCGGCAGCAAGCTCGGCTATTCGCTGGTCGCGTTCCGCGAGAACCACGATGCCGCGCGCGCTCTCGGCATCAGGACGCTGCCGATCCGCATCGGCATCTTCGCACTATCGGCCGCGATGACTAGCCTGTGCGGGACGCTGCATGCGCAATACTTCCTCTATATCGATCCCGACAGCGTGATGGGCCTCAGCCTCTCTCTCAATTTCGCGTTGATGGCGATCGTCGGCGGGCTGGGCACGGCCTATGGGCCGATCATCGGGGCGGCTGTCGTGACCTGCGTCTCGCTGGCGATGCAGATCTATCTCGGCAACCAGATCTCGGGGCTCACGCAGCTCGCCTATTCCGCGATCGTCATCGTCGTGCTCCTGGCGATGCCGGGCGGCCTCGGGCCGGCCCTGCGCGAAATCCTGGGCAGGAGGTTCGGATGGCGACCCTGACGAGCAACGGGCTCAGCAAGAGCTTCGGCGGCCTTCGCGCGGTGCAGAACGTCTCGTTCGTCGCCCGGCCGGGACGGATCCTCTCGATCATCGGGCCGAACGGCGCGGGCAAGACCACGGTGTTCAATCTGCTGACGGGTTTCATCCCCTCGGATTCAGGCTCGGTGCAACTCGACGACCGGTCGCTCGCGGGGCTGTCACCCGAGGATCGCTGCCGGGCCGGGCTGGTGCGGACCTTCCAGGTCGTCCAGCCGTTCCGTGGCCTCTCCGTGCTCGAGAACGTGGTCATGGGCGCCATGCTGCGGACGTCCTCCATCGCCGAGGCGCGGGAGGCGGCGGCGGCGGTGCTCGACGATCTCGGCATGGCGAGGCTGGGTAGCGTGCGCGCGGGCAGCCTGCCGATCGGCGACCGCAAACGGCTCGAGATGGCCAAGGTATTGGCGACGCGTCCGTCGGTCCTGCTGCTGGATGAGGTCATGGGCGGGCTCATTCCGATCGAGGTCCAGCGGATGATCGCCTTCATTCATGGCCTGCGCGACAGGGGTCTCGCCGTGGTCGTGATCGAGCATCACATGAACGCGGTGATGCGTCTCTCGGACGAGATCCTCGTGCTGCAGAACGGTGAGCCGATCGCGCAAGGTTCCCCGAAAGAGATCGCCGGCGATCCGAAAGTGCTCTCCGCCTATCTCGGCCCGAACTTCAAAGCGGATGAGGGTCTGTGATGCTGGCGGTTGAAAACCTGTCGGTGAGCTTCGGCGATGTGTTGGCGCTGGAGGATTTCTCATTCGAGGTCGGCCCCGGCCAGGTCGTCGGGATCGTCGGCAGCAACGGCGCGGGCAAGACGACGACGCTGTCCGCGATATCGGGGCTGATCGCAAACCGGGCGGGCTCGGTGCGCTTCGACGGTGAGGCGATCGAGCGGTTGCCGGCCCATGAGATCGTCGAGCGCGGCCTGATCCATGTGCCGGAGGGCCGCCGCCTTTTCCCGTTCATGACGGTGCAGGAAAACCTCGAACTGGGCGCCTATCCGCGCTCGGCTCGGCCGAAGCGGCAACAGCAACTCGACTTCGTCTTCGCGCTGCTGCCGAAGCTGAGAGAGCGAAGCGGCCAGCAGGCGGTCACGCTGTCCGGCGGCGAGCAGCAGATGTGCGCGATCGGCCGGGGCCTAATGTCGTGCCCGCGGCTGCTGGTCCTCGACGAGCCCACGCTCGGTCTGGCGCCCATGCTGGTGGACGAGGTCTTTAGTCTCGTGCGCTCGATCCGCGACACGGGCGTGCCCGTGCTGATCGTGGAGCAGCAGGTGGTGCATGTGCTGCAGAACGCCGACTACGCCTATGTCCTCGAGAGCGGCGCCTGCGTGATGCAGGGCGAGGGCCGCGCACTGCTCGATGATGACGGTTTGCGACGCGCCTATCTCGGCGTTTGAAAAAGAAGGTGACGGAAGAGTGACCCAGGCTGATCGGAAACGCGAGCTCAAGGCGGCGCATCGCAGCAACCAGATTCTCGACGCGGCGAAGACGGTCTTCGTCGATGCCGATTTCGGTGCCGTCAATGTCGAAGACATCGCAAGCGCCTCGGGCTTGTCCCGCGCGACAATCTACCAGTACTTCAACAGCAAGCAGGAGATTTATACGGCTCTTCTCCTGCGCGACCTCGATGGAATGGTCAGCGGCCTGAAAAAATCGCTCATCGAAACGGACTCAGTCAAGAACAACCTCTTCCGGATGGCAACTTCCTATATGAATTTCTTCAGTGAACATCAGGAATATTTCCGGACCCTATCGTTCTTCTACCTCCCTGGCCGCAAGGAAGTGCTGGCTCCGGAGGCAGCAGAGCAGGTCCGCATCAAGCTCGATGAAGGCATCGCCACGATCGAACGCGCGATCGCGCTCGGCATCGAGCGACATGAAGCCCGGCCGGTCGATGCGCGCGCGGCGACGCTCTCGCTATGGGGGCAGTGGATGGGCTGCGCCTATCTCGCCGCGACGGGACGGATCTCGCTCTACGAGCGCACGACCGAGCAGGTCTACGCCAACAGCATCGACATCTTCCTCGACGGCCTCCTGATCGGTTGAGCCGGACAATCCAACAATCCCGCATTCGCACGAAAGGAACCACGATGACGATCGAAACGCATTTTCTGCGTGGGAACGGTCGCGTTCCGAATTCGCATCTGCCGCTGCTGCTCTATCGCGGGGTGATCGACGGCACGCCACCAGAGATGGAGGCGGTCCTGCGGCGCAATGGCTGGCCACCTGATTGGCACAGTTCGTTCGGCATGTATCCCAGGCATCATTTCCACAGCGATACGCACGAATTGATCGCCGTCACGCGTGGTGCGCTGGTCGGTCGTTTCGGCGGTCACGACGGCATCCGGATGACGATGCAGGCCGGGGACATCGTGGTGATCCCAGCCGGCGTCGGGCATTTCGGCGAGACGATCACCGACGATCTCAGGCTGACCGGGGCTTTCCCGTCCGGCTACGCCATCCATGATTTCCGCCTCTGCGACGCCGACGAATATGCGCGCATGGTCGAGCGTTCGCAGCGCGTGCCGGTCCCGGCCTTCGATCCGATCTACGGGGCGGGCGGGCCGCTCACCGAACTCTGGACCACCCGTCCCGCAGGAAACGCCTGACATGCCCACAGTCCATATCGCCGGCGGCGGCGTCGCCGGCCTCGTCGCCAGCATCGTCTTCGCGAGGCGCGGCTGGCAGGCCACGGTGTACGAGAGGAGCCCCGCTCTGAGAGCCAATGGCAACGGCTTCCCGATCTTCGAGAACGGCCTGCGCGTCCTGGAAGCGCTCGGTCTCGGCGAAGGTATTGAAAGCCACGGACACCGGCTCGAGCACTGGAGCATCTATCGCAGCTCGGGCGAGAAGGCGGCCGAGTACGAGCCGTTCAGCGCGACGGGCGGCCGGATCGTGATGTTCCATCGGCAGGCCTTGGTCGATCTCCTGGCCGAGGCAGCGCAGGCTTCCGGGGTCGCGATCAGGTCGGGCTCGCGCGTCGTCGGAGCGGAAGCCGAAGGAGCGGTCCTCCTCGAAGACGGCCGCCGGCTCGACGCCGATCTCGTGGTCGGTGCCGATGGCATCAGGTCAGCCATCCGGCGCGCGGTGATGGGCGATTTGCCTCTCGGCGAGCATCGCAAGGGCGCGCTGCGGCTGCTGATCCCGATCGAACCGGGCGACTTCCCGGACGGCAATACACGCGTCGGGCGGGAATTCAACGATCCCAGTGGCCGCCGGATAGGCCTGCTGCCGTGCTCGCCGAACCTGATGTACATGATCCTCGTCAACCTGCTGAGCGACCCGGAGGCAGGGCGGCAGCCTGTCGACGTAGAGCTCTGGTCGGCGACGTTCCCGATGCTGCGTCGGTACATCGAGAGAGTGGGCGATCAAGGTCATTACGACGTCTACCACTCGATCGTCCCGCCGGCCTGGCACGCTGGGCGCTGTGCCCTGATCGGCGATGCGGCGCATGGCATGACTCCGGCCCTCGGACAGGGCGCCAATACGGCGATGATGACGGCCTATTCGCTGGCGGCCTCCGTCTCCTCCGGTCCGTCGCAGCAGGAGGATCTGCGCGAATGGGAGCGCAGGTTGCGGCCGCTCGTCGACTTCACCCAGAAATATGCCGAGGGCATCACCGCTGGCCGCCTCGACCCCAACAACGATATCTTCTTCAGCGATCCGGGGCTGCGGCGCCTGCTCGAAGCAAACATTCCGGCCGAGTTCGGCGTAGCTGCGGCTGCGTGATCCCATCGCCGCCCTTTATGAAAGGACTACAACCATGTTCAAGGCTCCCCCATCCGCCGACAAATACGATACCTTGCAGGATACCGCCGGTTACGCCCGCCCGGCAGATGACTTCGGCGAACACGTACCGGCCGGTGACCATCTCCAGAACCTTCTGCATCTGAAGAAGATGTTGATCGACAAGCGTCGCTTCATGGCGCAGGACGTGATCGCCTATCCGGTCGTTTATCTCGCTAGGGCGCAGGACATCGCAAATCTGCAGGAGTTGATGGCAGCGCTCGACGTCGCCATCACGCACGAACTCGCTTTAGGTTAGCTGTCCCATTTGGTGCGCGGCGACGATATGATATCGCGGTGATAGATTCCTGCTTCTATCCAGAAAGGCGATGAAATTTTCCCATTATTCATCAAGACAAGATAACGACTGAATATTATGGATAATAAACGCATCACATCGAAGCAAATATCAATCAATTTCCTAGCAGAAAGCGATCTCAACAATCATCTATATAAATTTTATATCTCCTGTTATTCCACATTCGCCCGCTCCATCAGCTCCGTCCGCCTGACAGGATCTGGCAGATGGAGCGGGCGATCAATTGCTTGGTGGCCGCTAGGCGCCGTCGTGAGATTGTCATCAGGAGATCGTGTCCCTTAGCGGTTGCGTTGGACAAGGCGTTCAGAATTCTTCTCGCCGAAGCCGGCAAGCCCGCCGCCCTCCCGTTCCATCTAGGCGCAGGGAGGTGGAGCCTATCATTTCGCGCAGAAGCTCGGCTTCGGGGCGCTTCTCCAGCAGCCCGCGCAGGCGCACCATCTCGTCGGTCGTCAGCGACCTATCCGGTCAGGTGTGTAGCCCGCGACCCAGACCAAACTAACCGGCAAAAGCTGGTCACACCGTTAACACCACGCTGTGAAACACGGCCATTTCTGGCTCAAGAATACGCGTATCACGAGTTTTCGCTTCCACTACAAAAGAAAGATATCTGCGTGACTGCAAACAACAGGCGCGTACTCTTGGCGAGCCGTCCCGATGGAAAGCCTACACCCGAGAATTTCAGGCTCGATAACGCGCCGATCGCCGAGCCTGGCGATGGCGAGATTGCGCTTCAGATTCTCTACCTCTCACTCGATCCCTATATGCGCGGAAGAATGAGTGCCGGGAAATCCTACGCTAAACCGGTCGATATCGGTGGCGTCATGGAAGGCGGAACGGTCGGTCGGGTTCTTCAATCGCGCCATCCCGACTTCGCCGAGGGCGACATAGTGCTCTCCCACTCGGGGTGGCAGAGTTTCGCAATTGCCGAGGGATCGACTCTTCGCAAGCTCGACCCGACGGCCACCCTCATTAGCACCGCGCTCGGCGTCCTCGGCATGCCCGGTTTCACCGCCTATGCCGGTCTCCTGACGATCGGTCAGCCGAAAACCGGCGAAACCGTCGTCGTCGCTGCGGCAAGCGGGGCCGTTGGCTCGGTGGTCGGGCAGATCGCGAAAATCAGGGGTGCCCGTGCGGTCGGGATCGCCGGTGGCGCGGACAAGTGCGCGTTCGTCCGCGACGAACTCGGCTTCGATACCGTGGTCGATCACCGCGCGCCGGATTTTCCGGCCCAACTCAAGGCGGCTTGCCCACAAGGTATCGACGTCTATTTCGAGAATGTCGGCGGTCATGTCTGGGATGCTGTTTTTCCGATCCTCAATGATTTTGCCCGCGTGCCGGTTTGTGGATTGATCGCCCAATACAACGATGCATCGCCGCCGCCCGGACCTGACCGCCTGCCGGGCGTCATGCGGGATGTCCTGAGCCGAAGCCTACTCATTCGAGGTTTCATTCAGCGTGAGTTCGTCGACCAGCGCCCCGCCTTTTACGATCAGATGGCGGCGTGGATCGCATCTGGTTTAATCCGATACAGGGAAGATGTAATGGACGGGTTGGAGGCCGCACCAGAGGCCTTCATCGGCCTGCTGGAAGGGCGCAATTTCGGCAAGCTATTGGTTCGCGTTGCGAATTGATGAGGGCAGAAGGAACTGGATCCGCGCTGTCTACTGACCCCAACGACCAGATGCCGTATCGTCCGAACAAACCTGAGCCAAAGGTGGGCGCCATCCACAGATGCACAGGTGTGCGTTCCTCACATCGCACCGAAGCTGGTGGCGGTCGCGCTGGCCAACAAATTCGCCCGCATTGCCTGGCGACTGATGATCTCGGGCGGTGTCTACAACCGTCCGCCGACCGCCTTGCGCATCTGATCACAGATCGGCGCCGACGAGCGAGGCTGCTCGGCGGATAGCCCACGAACTTGCAGGAAGCAGCAGATGGAATGACCTGTCGGTCGATGCGCGCGAGGCGTGTAATGGAATGGGCATGGCGGACCTTGTTGACCTGCAAGGTCACTTTGACGGTTGATCTCTCCGATCATACTGTCCGTCTCGTCCGCTGTCCGCCTTGAGGCGGACAGCGCGGACGGCAAATCTAAGTTTCTGAAAAAAGATCAGTGAGCGTGATCAACCGATCCCGCCCCTTGCCGGTATCTCGACCGAATTCGATCGAGATACCTCTGGCGCGGAGGACCGGCGCGAGGCGACGCAAGCGTCCGCCGAGAGCAGCGGGATTGATAGGCTTCGGCGGCACGACGAAAGTCTCGAGCATCTTAGCGAGCTGCGTGGCGGACCCGCGCCAAGGTGCCTGTGCGGCATGAAAGGCTTCGATCGCGGCGCAGAGTGGATCGGTCTCGGCGATGATGGCGGATGCGTTGGCGCGGTTGGAATCGTAGGCGGCCATGAAGCAACCCTCCCCACCAAACGCCCTCTCGATGGCGATGCCAAGCCTGGCAAATCCGGCCAGTCGGGGCAGACGATCCGTCTTGAGCGTCGGGAGTTCCCGCCAGGCTAGCCACATGAGATCGAGCAGGGCGCCGAGCGTTTCTGAGCGGCAGGCCTCGCACCTCGCTTCGAACTCGGCTGGATCGAGGCGCTCATGCTCGGGGATCGCGGGAAGCGTAAGGACGATGGCGCGATCGGCGAGATCGGGCCGCTGGACGACGTCCTCAATGGCGGTGAGGATGACCGGCCTTTGCGCCTCGAAATACACCTCGCCGTCGTCGCTGTAGTTTTCGCGCAGGCCGATGCCTCCACCGGTCACAACCTTGCAGAGCGAATCGCTGAGCCAGTCGCTGATCTTGGACAGGTTGTCGAAGGCGAGCACATGGGTGTTCGAGCAGGCGATGTAGAGATCGCGCTCATTGTAGGGGAGCGACCTCAGCCGCAGCCGGCAGGGATCGATGAGGTCGCCAACCAAGCGGGCAAGGAGGGATTTGCCCGCCCCCTGTTCTCCGGCGATGGCGAGCAGCGGGTAGGGGCCGACCGGCATCAGCGCCGCGACGCACCAGGTCATAAGAAGCTGGAATGACCCCTCGTCTCGAAGATTGACGAGCTTGCGGAACTCATCGACATCACCGTGCCGGCTCGGGCGCGGCAGTGGGAGGGTCAGCTTGCTGCGGATGAACTTGACGGGCGGAGTGGCCACCAGGGTCCAATCGGTCTGGTCGATCTTGATCGCAACACTGCTGTCTTCGGCGAGGTCGATGTAGATGCTGCCGTCGTGCTTCGCCGTGCGCAGCCAGACAGGAGTCTCTTCACTAAGACTGGCGATGTCGGCGAGCACGGCCAGTGCCGTGCGGACCGCGGCGGTCGACGGAATCCGCCCGTGGCGATCGCGGAAGCGCCGCCGCAACCAGGTCTGAGCCGCCGGCCCCTTCAGAGGCAACGTCCGCGGCCCCTTCTCGGTAACGACGGTGACGTAGGCCCGCGACTGCCAGTGCGACAGGGCGGCTTCGCTTTCCCCGATCTCGACGAGGAGGTCGGGGTCGCTGGGGAGGATCTTCTTCTCGGCGGTCACGGGGCGGCCTCCACCATGCCGTCGCTGGCGGTGCCGAACGAGACCGTGGCCGTCAGGGTCGAGCCCGACCGCACCAGGCGGACCGCGATCTCGCCCGGTCGGTCGATGGGCATCGCGATGGACAGGTGGAGCGGGTTCCCGTGAGCCATAGCCGAGCTCGACGGCGCCGTCTTGCTATCCGAAGCCTCGCTCGCGAGCGCCTTCTTCTTGTGCGCTTCCAGACGGGCAACGGCCAACCTCCAGGTCGCCGGGTACTGATCCTTGAACATGGTTCGTCCTTTCGATGGAGAGAGTGATGTCACTGCGCGCTGCGGGTGCGGATGCCCCGGATGGAGCCGGTCGCAGGGTCGAGGCCCGGGGCGCAGACATCGCCGCGCATGGTCCAGCCGGGGATCGAGCAGTCATCGAGGGTTTTCAGAAGTCCGCTGTCGGACATCCGCCGGGCCCGCATCCCCTCTTCGGTCAGCGCCCAGTTAAGCGCCTGGCGGTCGCGCACGACCGTCTGAAGCGTGGCGAAGGTCCAACCAAGACCGCCGCAACAGAAGCCCAGAATGGCGCCCGTGATCCAGCCGCGAATCCGGCCACGCCGGCGTCTGCTCGCCAGCGCTTCTGCATTGCCGACCCGGGTGGCTGTCGCTGCTGCGACCTCGGTCCTGAGCGCCTGGAAGAGGATCAGGAGGGTCGCAACGGGGGAGCCCGGCGTGAGCCGCAGCGCGGTTGCGGCCTGCAACAGAGCCTGAAACTCGGCCGCCGTAACGGGGCGGCCGAGCAGGTCCTGCGAGAGATTATCGAAATCCTCGCGGGTCATTGCGATCACCAGTCGAGAAGCGGGGCGAGCGCGGCGCGCGAACGGGGGCGCCAGGTATCGAGGGCGGCGACCTCGGCGATGTCACCCCTCTCGGCGATCGCCGCGAGCGAGAGACGATCCGACTTGAAGTGGCGCACCAGCGCCGCAGGCATCGCCGGCAGATCGATCACGCGCCCCTGGTCGATGAAGCTGCAGCCGAGATCGGACTCGTTGAACGCCTCGAACTCGTCCGGATTGCCGAAATGGCGGGGACGGATGATGAAGAACTGGGCGCTCGGCATCGCCTCGCGCATGGCGTCGATGTGGTTGAGGGAATCCACATCGAGATCGATCGGCACCCCGACGAAGAACGGTCGGCCGACCCGGGACGCTGCGAGATCGAGCGTACCGGCGTTCTCCGTGAAGACGTCGACCAGCCCCGCGCCGCAGGAGATCAGGATCGGCCCGGTGATGGTGGTGTCGCTGATCCTGCGGGCAATGGACGTAAAGCCGTGCTCGCGATCCGCCGCGATGCACTCGCACTTCAGCTCGGTGCGGTGAGCCTTGTAGTTGTCCGGGTTGGCCTTGTCCTGATCGATGACCCACGGCATGTGGCCCATCTCCATGAGGTGGAAAATGATCTCCGCCAGCGTGGTCGACTTGCGCGTCCCGCCCTTCGGCTGGGCGGCCATGATGACCGGGGCGAGCCGGGCGCGATCGAGGCGGCCGGTGTTGCGCGCCTTCAGCGAGTTGGACGGCGCGGTGTTCGCGCCCGCCCTGAGGGTGTTGATAGACATCTAGGTCTTCCTCTTCCTGTCAATGTCGGCGCCCGCAGCAAAACCGCCCGGCACGGACGGCACATCAGCAGGGGTGGGCACCGACGTGATGGTGGCCCTGCTGCGCTTCTCGCGAGGCTGATCCTCGCGCGAATCCTGAATCGGCTTGGAGATCTCGGCAGGCGGCGCCGAGAGCGTCACGGCCTGCGGGCGGATCGTCGAGCTGAGCTCGAGCGACATCCGGCCCTTGTTGATGTCGGTCATGTACTGCTTGATCGTGGCAGGCGCGATCTTGCGGCCGCTCCACTCCTCAAGCTTCGCCCCGATCTCCTCCCAGGAGGCACCGGCCTTCCGCATCATTGCGATGTGGGGGTGGTAGATGCGCACGACGTCCGCATTGCTGCCGATCGTGGTGGGGCGCCCGGCGAGATAGGCCCGAAGGTCTTCGTCAGCCTTACGCCTGCGGCACGAGAGATCGTCGTCGGTCATGTGGTGTCTCCGGTCATGAAGATGGCGGGATAGTGGATGACTGTGAAGCACTGATCTGAATTATATTTAGCTATACGCTTGCTTATCGACATGTATGGTGCCATACGTATGCCATACGGATGAGAAAATAAGTATTGAAAGCCTGAAGACTTCTGTTTTTGTGAGAAGGCGAGTGGATTCACTGTGCACAAATCTTCGATTGCGCTCAGTGAGGCTCGGCAGGGAGGTCCCTGCACCCCAACCGGCAAGCCGGTGCGCCTGACGGCGCCGGCTCCGCCGCAAACAGAAGGAGAGCCCCGATGGGCGACCAGACCGCGAACTTCGTCTCGTTTCGGATCGACGTGGAGGCCGCCAGGCAGTTGGCGGCCGTGGCCGAGGCGGCCGGCATGAAGCCGAACGCTTGGGCCCGGGGGCAGCTGATCAGTCTGCTCGGCTCGAAGGTGAAGACGCCGACCGTCCGGCGCGCGATAGCGAACGCCGAGTTGCTCGGCGACGTGCTCGGCGAGCTTCGCGCGCACGGCCGCAACCTCAACCAGCTTGCCAGGTTGGCGAACGGCCAGGGATCACTGGTGTCGGTCGCGACCGATATCACGGCCATGACGTTCGCGACCGAGGCGGTGATGGCGCGCGTGCTCGATCTGCTCAGGATCGAGGAGGACGCGTGATGATCATCATCACGACGCCCCGGAAGATCGGCGGACTCGGCCGCCATCTCGGGAAGACCGGGCGCGGCTCCAACAAGGAGGTCGTCATCCGCGCTGATATGATCCGCGACGTGCCTGCCGATACGAGGCTGGCCCTTCGGATCATGGCCGCGATCACGCGCCGAAACCGTCGTGTGACGCGCGACATCGTGCATCTCAAGGTCGCGCCGAGGGTGCCCCTCAGTCCCGGGGGACTGGAGCGCGTCCTGGCTATCTTCGAGGAAGAATACGGGATCCCGCCCGACGTGCCGCGACACGTCGTGGAGCACAGGAAGGGCGACCGTGCGCCGCACTTCCACGTCAACTACGCGATGGTCGCGCCAGGGTCGGGAAAAGCGCTGCGTTTCACCAACTCGATCGAGCGCGACGAAATGATCGCGCGGCGCCTCGAGATCGATCTCGGCGAAGGCCTGACGCCGAGCGTGCGGGTCGAGCGCGTTGCGCAGTTGCTGCGTAAGCGTGGCCTCTCCCAGCTGGCGTCCATCGCCGCCGGCGGGCCCGTCGCCGAGAAGGGGCTTGGCCGCTCCAAAGCCGAGCTTCAGCAGGCCGAGCGGCTTGAGGCCGATCCCAATCTGCTGGACGCAAGGCTTCTGGAAGCCTGGCGTCGATCTGGCGGAGATATCCGTAAGCTGCCAGCAGAACTGGAGAAGCTCGGCTTTCGGCTGGCTGCCGGCGACAAACTCGTCGCAGGCGTGCCGCTGGTCCGCATCATCGACACCGAAACGCTGGTCGCCAGCAGCCTGACCCGGGATCTGAACCGCATCCGAAAGGCGGCAGGCGACGCAGGCCGGCTTCAGGAACCGCAGGTCGGTGCCGGCGTCGGTAAACTGCCAGCGGAGGCTGCCGTGAAGGCGCAGCTGCGCCAGGATGCGCCGCAGCGCAGCGCTGCCGACATGATCGGCGAGTTCGACCGTCTGATCGCGGAGACCGACGCCGATGACGACCGCCAGGAGGCAGTGAAGGCCCGGCAGGGGCGTGATCGGCTCGCCGCCCGGCTGACGGCCGAGGAGCAGAAGGATCTGCGCGAGCGGCAGAAGCTGGTGAGGGAGCGTTATCGGCAGCGCGACCGCATCCGGCGAGCCCGCGTAAACCGCGCTTTTCTGGCCGCCAGGCTGTTCGCCGGCCGCGACATCCGCAAAGCCGCCTTTTACATGGTCGCGGTCGGGGTCCTCGCCACCGGCGCCGGCCTCATCCCCGCCCTCGCCGCGGCCGGCATCGCCGTGGCCACGATCCCGAGTTTCGCCAGCGCCAAGCGCCTTCGCGCGGCTGCCGATCAGGCCGCCGCGCTGGAGCGGGCCGAGATGGCCAGGGCGGTTCAGCATGAGAGCCAGCGCTTCTTCCGCGAGCGCACTGTGGCCAGGCGTCTCGCCGAGCAGCAGCAGAAGTCCCGAGAAGAGAGGATCCGTGCCGCTCGCGCCGCAAAGTCCCAGATCGCTTGGGCCGAGCAGCAGCGCCGGAGCCAGGAAGCCCTGCAGCGAGCCAGGACGGCAGAGCGTCAGGCCTTGGCTCGGCTGCGTGCCCAGCAGGCCGCCCGTCTTGTCGCCGGCCACAGCCGACCCGATCCGAATGGAGTCGGGCAGGCTTCCGGTCAGGCCGTCCGCACGCGGCTGCCCCCGCGCCGCGGCGGGTTCGAGCGCTAGCGATGCGCCACAGGTTCGGCGCGCCTCTTGCGCCGGCCTGCTACCATTCGTATTCGTCTGCTCTCGCCGTGACATCCGAAAGGCTTCCGTTTGCTATTCGGCGAGCATTCTCCTCCATATTTGTCCCTACCCGACTGATCCCGAGGTTCTCCCCCAACGCGCCGAATTGGCAAATGCGAACAGTGCATTAGCTTTCAGGCCGGCTCCCAGAAGCCAGGTAAGCGAGGCGCAGCCTTACCGGCAGAACAACGAACCCACGCCGCCCAACGAACTGCGGCAAATCCCTTGAAAGCGAAACACACGATAACAAAAAGCGGCCGGCCCTTGAGAGCCAGCCGCTTCATGACAGCCGATCTGGACGAAGATCGGCACAGTCGTCATGCCGGGGGAGCTAAGCGCAGACCCTGTTCAGTCGACCCTACGGAGCGGACACAATCCGACACCCATAACGATGCCGAGATCAATCAGTCGTCGAGCCGCCCTCCTTCGACAAAATCAACTCTATAGAACATACAAAGAACGATCCATCGCGAAATCAACGAAGGGTAAACGGCTTTCTCTCCGCCGTCTGGCTGGGGGCTGGCGGTGGCTTCAATGGGCAGTTGGCAATCACCACACGAAAAACGCGCCAATGGACTAAGCCGCTCTCGCGGCAGGGCGCTGCGGCGCGGTCATCGCTGAGATTTTGCCTGTGAGGCGCTGCATCCGAGGATTTGGGGGTCGTTTCCCCTGATCCTCGGAGGCCTCCATGATCGATCCCGTCACCGTCACTCCGCTGCGCCAGCGGATGATCGAGGACATGACCATCCGCCGGTTTGGCGAGCATACGCAGCGCGACTATGTCCGGCAGGTCCGTGAGTTCACGGCCTTCCTTGGCTTGCCGCCGGACCGGGCCGAGCCTGAGGATCTGCGGCGCTACCAGATCCACCTGGCTTCGCTCGGCGCGAGCTATTCTAAGATGAATCAGGCCTGCACGGCGCTGCGGTTCTTCTTCCACGTCACGTTGGGCCGGACCGGCTTCGGTGACCGCATGGCGCGGATCCCGACGCCCGATCGCCTGCCGGTGGTGCTGGACACGCAGGAGGTGGCGCTGCTGCTGGCTCATGCGCGGAGCCTGACGGACCGCGCCGCGCTCAGCATCGCCTATGGCTGCGGCCTGCGGGTCTCGGAGATCGCCAACCTCAAAGTCGCCGACATCGACAGCGCCCGCATGCTGATCCGCGTCGAGCAGGGCAAGGGCCGCAAGGACCGCTATGTCATGCTCGCGCCCGACCTGCTCGATCTGCTACGGCAATGGTGGCAGGTGAAGCGCCCGCGCGGCTGGCTCTTCCCCGGCCAGCAGCCGGGCCAGCCGATCACGACGCGCCAGCTCAACCGGGCCTGCCATGCCGCAGCCGAGGCCGCCAGGCTCGACAAGCGGGTCTCGATGCACACGCTGCGGCACAGCTTCGCCACCCATCTGCTGGAGCGGAAGACCGATATCCGCGTCATCCAGGTCCTGCTCGGGCACAGGAAGCTCGACACGACCGCCGTCTACACCCGCGTCGCGCTCAAGACCCTGCGCGAGGTGACGAGCCCGCTCGCGCTGCTGGCGCCGCCGCCACCGCCATAGCAGTCCCGCGCCGATCATGGCGCGGCCTCCGCTGGAGGTCGCGGACATCCTGAACCGGCATGGCGTGGCCTATCTCGCACGCCATCAGCTCAGCCGCGGCCAACTCAAGGTGATGGGTGCGATCCGGGCCTGCCGCACGGCTGCGCTCGGCGGCCATGTCATGGCCTGCGGCGACTGCGATCACGCCACGATTGCCTACAACTCCTGCCGCAACCGTCACTGCCCGCGATGCCAGGGCGCAGCGGCGAAGGACTGGCTCGCGGATCGCCAGGCCGATCTCCTGCCCGTGGCCTACTACCATCTCGTCTTTACCCTGCCGGCGCCGATCGCAGCGGTCGCCTACCAGAACAAGGCCGAGGTCTACGGCCTGTTGTTCAAGGCTGCAGCCGAGACGCTCGCCACCATCGCCATCGATCCCCGGCATCTCGGCGCCCGCATCGGCTTCACCAGCGTCCTGCACACATGGGGATCGGCGATGACCCATCATCCCCATCTCCACATCATCGCGCCCGGCGGCGGCCTCTCGCCGGGCGGCGCTCGCTGGATCGCGTGCAGGCCCGGCTTCTTCCTGCCCGTGCGCGTGCTCTCGCGCCTGTTCCGCAGGCTCTTCCTCGAAGGGCTCAGTGCCATGCACGCGGCCGGCCGGCTCGCCTTCCATGGCGATCTCGCCGCGTTCGCCGAAGCCGATGCCTTCGCGGCGCTGCTGGCGTCGTTGCGACGGGCCGACTGGGTCGTCTACGCCAAGCGGCTCTTCGGCGGCCCTGAGGCCGTTCTGGCCTATCTCGCCCGCTACACCCACCGCGTCGCCATCGCCAACAGCCGCCTCGTCGGTATGGATCGGCACGGGGTCTCGTTCCGCTGGAAGGACTATCGCCCCCGCTCGTCCGGCAAAGCCTGGCGCAAGACCATGACGCTGACGGCCCCCGAGTTCAATCGATCCGGCTCAATACCAGCTGGCCGTCGCCCAGGCCGAAGCGAAGCTGGCCCAGGTCGGACAGTCCCTTGGCGCCTCGACCGCGAAGGTCGATACCGCACAGGCCCGCGTCGTCGAGGCCAAGGCCATCCGTAGTAACGTGCGCGACCAGGCCAACCGGACGCTGGAACTCGTCACCCGCGGCGTCTACGCCAAGGCGAAGTCCGACGAGGCCAAGGCCGCGCTGGACCAGGCGAACGCGTCGGTCGTCGCCACCGAGTCCGATCTGAAGCGAGCCGAGCAGGAACTCGGCCCGGGCGGCAACGACAACCCGCAGCTAAAGGAAGCACTCGCCACCTTGGAGCGCGCGCAGCTGGACCTACTGCGGACCACCGTCGTTGCGCCTGCGGACGGCGCCGTCACCAACCTGCAGCTCTCCATCGGCGGCATGGTCAGCCCCGGCCAGAGCGCCATGACGTTCATCGACACCGGCACGATGTGGATCAGCGCCGCCTTCAAGGAAAACAGCTTGGAGAAGGTCGTCGCCGGCAACCGCGCCGAGATCCTGTTCGACGTCTTGCCCGGCCAGGTCTTTCCCGCTACGGTGGAGAGCGTCGGTCTTGGCATCGCTCAGGGCAATGTCGATCCCAAGACTGGCTTGCCGAAGGTGTCGACCGACACCGGCTGGGCAAGGACGCCGCAGAGTTTCCCTATCCGTCTGATCCTCGAAGGGGACCGCCCGCAGGGCGTTCGCTACGGCTCGCAGGCGAACGCAGTGATCTACACGGGCGATAATCCGGTCACCAACGCGGTCGGCCGTCTATGGATGCGTGTCCGGTCGATCATGACCTATGCAAGCTGATGCAGCGCTTGGCCTGACGGCCCTTCAACTCTCGAACGAGCGTCGCAAGGGACTGCGCGTCGCGCTCGCCGTCGCGGTCGGCTTCGCACGGACAGTCCATTCCGGCGGCGTAATCCCTTATCTCGGCCCATTCTTCGCCGCGAAATATCTGATGGGTAGCTCGCTGCCCATGTCGCCGAAGAAATCCCTGGCGATCATGATCATCGTGTTGGTCGTTGGGGCACTCCTGCAACTCATCGTCGGAGTGGCCGGCCATCGCCCGGCTGTTCTTCTGCTGGTGCTGGGACTGGTTTACTTCGTCTGCTTCTTCCTCCAGGCGAAGGGCAAGGCCGGACCGGCGATCTTCCTGATCCTGGTCGTCTCCATCATGGTGCCGCTGCTGGCCATCCTCAATCGCGACCTGGCGAGCTCGATCCTGTCGATCCTGTTCCAGGGCGTCTTGAGCGGCACGCTCCTGATGTGGATGGCGCATCTGGTGATCCCGCACAGGGGACCGGAGGACACCGAGGTCCCCCGGAGGCGCTCAACCCCGACGCGGTCCGCTATGCCACGGCCAACTCCATCATCCTCCTGATCGCGGTGGCCGCATGCCTGACGCAGGAAAGCCTCGCGACGGCGATCGTCATTCCGATCACGGTCGCCTCGCTCCTCTTGCAGGTCGACGTCGGCGCCAGCGCGAAGACGGCGCTCGGTCTCGTTCTGGTCAACCTGTTCGGTGGCTTCGCCGCGTCCGTCGCCTTCGCGGCGCTTCAGGTCCGCCCATCGTTGATCATGCTTTTCCTGATCGTTCTGGTCGCAGGCCTGGCATTCGGCGGACGCGCCGTGCAAGGCGATCCCAAGGCCAAGGTGTTTGCCGGCGCCCTGACGATCTTCCTCATCGTCTTCGGAGCCGGCGTTTCGCCGCTTCCCGGTTCCGCCACAGAATCCTTCTCGACCCGCATCGTCTTCGTCATGTCGGCCGTCGCCTACACGATCTTCATGGCCATGCTGTTTTCGCCCCGGGCTACCACCAACCGTTCACCGGCGTTTTCCTAACGCGGGTTGCCCACCTTTCGATGAACGGCATGGGATCCGGAGAGATCCGCTCCCGTGCTAGATGCGCAAAATCGGGACGTAGCTGCCGTACCTTGAATCGGACGTTCCGCATTTCGCCACTGTTAGTTCGGAGCCATCTTTGACGCAATTGACGGCGCGACGGACACCGCCGCGCCGTCTGGCCTTCAGAGATCTGTCTGCTCGGAAAGGAGCAAGGCGTCATCGACTTCGACGCCAAGATATCGCACCGTACTTTCGAGCTTCGAATGGCCCAAGAGGAGCTGGCAGGCTCGAAGGTTTCCGGTGCGCTTGTAGATCAGCGTCACTTTTGTCCGTCGCAGGCTGTGAGTCCCGCAGAGCGCGGGATCCAAGCCGATAAGCGCAACCCAATCGTCGAGCAATCTCCCATACTGTCTCGTCGTGACGTGATCGCCTGCGCGGCTGCGACTTGGATACAGCCAGTCGTTGGCAACGCAGGTTCGCCCGCGAAGCCATGCTGTCAGAGCGTCACGTATGGTGTCGGTCAGCTCGAACGGCACCGGCCGGCCGGTCTTTTGCGGGATGATCGAGGTTCGTAACCTCACCGTCCCACCCAGGACGACGTCGCTCACGCGAAGCTGAACAAGATCGCAGCCCCGCAACTTACTGTCGATCGCGAGATTGAACATCGCAAGATCGCGCACTCGATGGTCATGCTGCAATCGTGTTCGAATAGCCCAGATATGACGCGGCTTCAGTGGCGGTTTCGGGCCGATCAGCCGCCCCGTATTCCAAGCTCGGCGCTCATGGCCCTGCTGATATTCGATCGACATAGCGCATCCTCCATTGGGATGCGGCATCCGATCACGAGTGTATCACAGCCCGGTCAACGGGATGCGCCACTTTCAGACCTTGGAGTTTCGCCTCAAACCAGACGCTCGAAGTTGAACCTGGCTTCCTTAACCGACGACCTCGACGACTCCTCTTCGTCCGCACCGGGCGTCCTGCCGTAATGCCTCCGCTGCGCCCTTTCGCACGGCTTGGGTAAGCCGATCGAGCAGCTGCGCCGCTAGCCGTGTGCGCTGCCAGTACAGCATCACGGCAATCCGCTTATGCGGCGGGAGCTCAACCAGCCGCCCCTCGGCGATCAAGGGTATTGCGAGCATGACCGGCGCCATCGACCATCCCAGGCCCGCCAGCGTCATGTCGAGCATGCCCTGCGTGGACGGGGTCCAATGGGTCGGCGGCGTGATGGTCGTCCCCCATGCCTCCCGCACCCAGCGGAACTGAAGATCGTCGCGACGGTCGAACCGCAGCATCGGCGCCTCCTGCAGGCTCTGCCCGTCGACACCCCTTGGAAAGTGGCGAGCCGCAAAACCCGCGGCAGCGACCGCGACGTACTGGATCTGCCCGAGCGGATGGATCTTGCAGCCGACGACCGGTGCGGGGTCGGCTGTCACCGCCGCCAGGACATCGCCCGTCCGCAGCCGATCGGCGGTATGCGCCTCGTCGTCGAGCACGAAGTCGAGCAGGCCGCCCGTCTCGTCCGCGAATGTCGCCGCCGCCTTGGGGAACCAGGTGCTGACGCTGTCGGCGTTCACCGCGACCCGGAGCGTGGCGGGGCCGGCCGTCCGCGTGGTCAGGCCCGGCAGGGTATCGATGACCTCGCTTTCGAGCAGCCGGACCTGTTCGACATGAGCGCATAATCTGGCACCGATCTCGGTCGGGCGGCAGGGCGACCCGCGCACCAGCAGGATCGCGCCGAGACGGTCCTCAAGCCCCTTGATCCGCTGCGACACCGCCGAGGGCGTCACGCCCAGCCCAACCGCAGCTTTCTCGAAGCTGCCCTCACGCGCGACGGCGGCGACAGCCACCAATGAAGGGTAATCCAGCATTAGTCTGTCTAATCCAACATTACGATATTGAGTTAGACTACACGGCCGACCCCGCGCATCAAGCTGTCATGACCAGCGCTTTCCTTTTTGCCTTCGCCAAGGGCTTCGCCCTGTCGCTCGGGCTCATCGCCGCCATCGGCGCGCAGAACATGTTCGTGCTCCGGCAAGGGCTCAGGTGCGAGCATGTCTGGCCGATCGTTCTCTTCTGTGCGGCGGCCGATGCCTCGCTGATCGTCGCTGGCGCCAACGGCCTCGGCAGCGCTCTCGCGCTCGTGCCCGGGCTGGCGACGGCGCTCAGCCTCGCCGGAGCAGCGTTCCTCGCCTGGTATGGCGTCTCGGCGCTGCGGCGGTCAGCTCAGCCCTCCGCCATGGTCGTCGACCGGCAGGCCGGCATGACGCTCGGTGCAGCGCTGGCGGGCACGGCGGCCTTCACCTTTCTCAACCCGCATGTCTATATCGACACCGTGCTGCTGATGGGCGCGGTGGGGACGAGCCTGCCTTCCGACGAGCGAACGCCCTTCATCATCGGGGCAGCGAGCGCCAGCTTCGCCTGGTTCGCTTCACTGGGCTTCGGCGCGCGCTTTCTGGCCCCGATCTTTGCCCGCCCGGTCGCCTGGCGCATTCTCGATCTTGCGATCGGTGTCGCGATGCTAGCGCTGGCGACGAGCCTGCTGCGCGGTGTTCTGGCAAGCTGATCGATGCCTTACAACTCGACCGATAGAGGACACGCGCACATGACGGTCGAAGCATCGATCTTTCGAGGGCTATCCGCCTTTCCGCTTACGCCGGCCGATGCCGATGGCGTGGTCGATACAGACGCGTTCGCCGTCATGATCGACCGGCTCGTCTCGGCCGGTGTCGATTCGATCGCCGTGTTGGGCAGCACCGGGACCTATGCCTATCTCGATCGAAGCGAGCGCTCGCGCGCCCTGGCTTGCGCCGTCGAGACCGTCGCAGGCCGTGTCCCGCTGATCGCCGGCATCGGCGCCATGCGGATGTCCTGGGTGCATGAGCTGGTTCGCGATGCCCAACGGCTGGGTGCCGATGGGTTGCTGCTCGCGCCCGTCTCCTATGCGCCGCTGAGTCAGGACGAGGTCTTTGCCCATTTCCAGGCCACGGCGGCAACAACGGGCCTGCCGATCTGCATCTACAACAATCCCAGCACGACCCATTTCAGCTTCTCGCCGGAACTGGTGTCGCGTCTCTCCCGGGTGAACAACATCGCGGCGATCAAGATGCCGCTTCCCGCCGATGGCGATTTCGCAGGCGAGATCGGCCGGCTGCGCTCATCCTGCCGCGAAGGGCTGATCATCGGCTACAGCGGCGATTGGGGTGCTGCCTCCGCCCTGCTGGCCGGCGCGGACGCTTGGTACAGCGTCGTCGCAGGCCTTCTGCCCGTGCCGGCGCTGCGCCTGACGCGCGCCGCCCTGTCAGGCGATCGGGAGGCCACCACCACGGCCGATGCGGCCTTGGAGCCACTCTGGACTCTGTTTCGCACGCACGGCAGCCTGCGGGTAATGTACCTCATCGCCGATCAGCTCGGGCTGAGGCCCGGGCAGCCGCCCTTGCCCGTCCAGCCGCTGGACGGCTCGGTCAGCAAAGCCGTCGCCGACGCGATGGAACCACTCATTGGATAGCCGTGATCAACGGCGAAATGCGCCAGCATCGGCGCCGCCGGGCTCTGGATGGGATGCGCCAAGAGCTGCCGTTCACGCCCCGACGTAAAGCGGACGCCAAACTGCTTCGCCCAGCCATCCTCGGCGTTGCGATCAGGCGTTCGCCGCCCGAGGTGCGAATTTCCCGATCACTCGCGAAGCTTGGAGCATTATCCGCGCGACGACCTCGGCCGCCGGCGGCACGTCGTGCACCAGGCCGATCGCCTGCCCGACCGTAACGTTGGCGGTGTCATAGTCACCGGCCGACCAGGCCTCCTCCACCTTCAGCAGCTCCTCTGCCCGCAGGCCCTGAAGCTCTGCTTCCCTGCCGTGCCACTTTTCGATGAATGCGTTCCTCAGGAGGCGGCCCGTGTATCCGCGCGGCCACTCCTTTTGTCTGACGATGTCGTAGACGGACGTGCGGATGGTCTGATCTCCATCGGCGGCGACGACTTTAAGTTTGGCGGCCGGGTGGATCAGGGCTTCCTGGGTCGCCCAGAACCGCGTTCCCATAAGGACGCCATCCGCGCCGAGCTCAAGCGCGGCAGCCAATCCGCGACCATCGGCGATACCGCCGGCCGCCCCTACCATGACGTGCGGCGAGTGCTTAGCCGCAAGGTCGACGACGAGAGGCAACAGCGACATCGTCGAGTATTCATCGAGACCATGGCCACCGGCCTCGGTGCCCTGCGCGACGACGACGTCTGCACCGACGTCGATCGCGCGCCTCGCATGCTCCGGCGTGTGAACCTGGCAAATCAGCGGCACCTTAGCCTTCTTGACCCTCGCCGCCAGAAGGCCGGGGTCGGAGAACGACAGCATCATCGCGGTCGGCCTGTCCGTCAGTGCGCGATCGAAGAGTTCCAGGTCCTTTTCGGCGGACCAGGTGATGAAGCCGCATCCGACACGGTGATGCGTGATGTTGCGGGTCTCCTCCTCGTACCAAGAGCGGTCGGCGTACCCACCGCCGAGCAGTCCAAGCGCGCCGGCCTGGCTCACCGCAGAGGCCAGAGCGCCACCGGCGGCTGGCGTCATCGGAGCTAGGATGATCGGGTGCTCTATGCCGAAAAATTGCGTCAACCTCGTCGAAATCATGAACCTATCCTCCCATTGAACCACGGATGGCCCGTTTGCCGGGCGCTTGTGTCTGATGTCAGGCCAGCGGCGGAGCGCTAGAGCTCGCCGGTGAGGAACTGAGCCCTGCCGAAGCCGAAACTCCAATCGGCGTCGGTGTTCTCGACGAATGAGACGTCGATGTCCTGGGGCCGCGCACCGCATCGTTTGCCGAGATACTGAACGACAAGGGCGTAGAAGCGCTGTTTCATCTCTGTGGTGCGAGGCCGAGACGTGGCCTGGATCAGGATGCGTCCATCGCTTCGCTCAAAGCCGAGCCCCGTGTCCTGCAGGATCAGGTGCGACGGCTCATGCTCGGTCAGCACCTGGTAGCGATCGCGATGCGGCACCTCGAATGCCTCGACCATCGCGTCGTGCACCGCCTGCAACAAGGTGGCGAGCTCAAACGACGTGCGTACCTTGACGACATCTATCCGTAGAAGAGGCATTTATGGGTTCCCGTTCGGAGCGCGCATACCTGCTTCCAGCTCCTGCACGAGGGTTGCAATCAAGTCGGCGGCTGGCATGGCGCGGGCAAGCGGCGCGCCCTGGCCAGCCCACTGCGCTCCGAAGCCGTGCTCGTTCCTCGCCTTCGCGACCGCGTGAAGCGCTTTGCCGGCGTCGTAGGCGATGGGGTAGTCAGGCGGCAGGCGGTCGGTCAAGCTCGCGTGCAAGTCCGTGAAGCGGTTAGCGAGCGCTCGCGCCGGCCGTCCCGAGATCACGGACGTCAGGCGGGTGCGATGGGCACCAGGGCCCAGCAAGGCCGCCCGGTACGCCTCGTCGGCGGCCGATTCCGGGCAAGCGACGAAGGCCGTGCCCAGTTGGGCCGCGCTCGCGCCGAGGATGAGAGCCGCCGCGATGCCGGCTCCGTCCATGATGCCGCCGGCTGCGATGACGGGAAGCTTGGTCTTTCGCACCAAGAGCCGTGTCAGAGCGAACGTTCCAAGCTGATCGTCCGGAGCGGTAGGGTCGAACACGCCGCGATGCCCTCCGGCCTCGATACCTTGGGCCACGATCATGTCGATCCCGGCGTCGGCGAGCTTCTCCGCTTCCTCTAGGTTCGTGGCGGTGGCGAGCAATACGGTCCCGCCTGCCTTCAACGCGCTGATCGCTTCGGGGGACGGCACGCCGAAATGAAAGCTGACGACGGGCGGCACGTCTTCGATCAGCATCGCCAGCATCTCTTCGTCGTCGGCGAAGCTCTTGTAGATGGTTCGAAGCGTCTTGGGTGGCTCAGCCCCGAACTCGACGAATAAAGGCGCCAGCCATTCAAGCCAGGCCGCTTCCCGCTGGGCATCTGCCGTGGCAGGCCCATGAACGAAGACGTTGACGTTGAAGGCGCGGTTGGTCCGCGTCCTCAGGTCCGAGATCATCGCCTTGGCGCCGGCCGCATCCGTCGCGCCGACGCCGATCGACCCCAGCCCGCCGGCGTTCGACACTGCGGCAGCGAGCGCGGGTGTCGAGACGCCCGCCATCGGCGCCTGGATGATCGGCACCTTCAATCCCAGCACGTCCAACATTTCGGCCTCCTCGGAAAAGCCATTGCAAATTCACAAAATAAGAATAGATAGTCAAGAATATTCTGATATGGAGAATCTATATGGACTTCGCTGCCCTTGCGGTTTTCCGGACCGTCGCCAAGGAACAGAGCATCACGCGCGCTGCGGAACGGCTGGGTCGCGTGCCGTCGAACGTCACGACCCGCATCCAACAGATCGAGGAAGAGTTGGGCGTGCCGCTATTCCTGCGCGAGCGGAAGGGCATGACCCTCACCGATGCCGGGCGGACCTATCTCGATTACGCCGACCGCATCCTCAACCTCGCCGACGAGGCGGTTCAGGTCGTCAATCCCGCCGGGCCCGCCGGAGTGCTTCGTATCGGCTCGATGGAGTGCACGGTCGCCAGCCGGCTGCCCGTTGCGCTTGCGAACTTCAACAAGCAGTGGCCCGACGTCACGATCGATCTGTCGACGGGGCCTACCAGGCACCTGATCGACGCGCTCTTCGCACACCGTATCGACTGTGCGCTGATCGCCGTTCCCTCGGGGGAGTGGTGGCTGGGACCGCATGAGCTCGACAAGGTGCCTGTCTTCCGGGAGGACCTGGTGCTCGTTCTCCCGCCTGGACATCGCGAGGTTCGCCATGCCGAGGATATCCAGCCGAAGTCCCTTGCCGCCTTCGGACCGGGATGCACCTATCGCATGCTTGCCGAAGAGTGGTTGACGGGCTTCGGCACGACTAAAGGACGTTTCGCAGTCCAGGAGGTCCGCTCCTATCACGCCATGTTCGCCTGCACGGCGGCGGGCTCGTGCTTCAGCATCATGCCTCGGACCGTGCTCGACCTGATGCGTCACACGGGAGAAGTCGAGGAGAAGGCACTGATGCGGGTGGACACCTATCTCGCTTGCCGACCGGGCTTTTCGACGCCGGCGTTTGTCGAGCTCAGAAAGACGCTTGCGGGGTATTCCGATATCAAGGACAGCCTCGATGCATAGGCAAAGCAACGCGACGCCGACGATCGGCGCCGCGCTCGTGCTGATCATCGGCATGGGGTTTGGCCGGTTCGCTTTTACCGGCCTCTATCCGCTGATGATTTCCGACCATGTCATCTCGGTGCAAGGCGGATCTTATGCGGCGTCCGCCAACTACGCCGGATATCTGATCGGCGCGATTATGAGCGCATTCCTCCCCGGGGTCCCGAGCCGGCAGATCTGCAACGTCGCCGTCCTCTCGACGGTAGCGCTGCTCGGCGTCCTGGCCCTTCCACTGCCTGAATGGGGCATCATCACGGTACGCGGGCTCGCGGGCGTTTCGAGCGCGTTCGCAATGGTCGCCGCCTCGCACTGGCTGATCCACGATCGCCAGCATCACCATGGCGCTCCCACCCTGTACGCCGGCGTCGGAATTGGCATCCTGGTCTCCGCGGAGATGATCGCCCTGGGCCATCTTGCCAGCTTCCCCAGCACGACGATCTGGCTCCTGCTCGCATCGGGCGCGGGCGTGCTGGCCGTCGTCGCCATCGTGATGCAGAGGCGGGCCGACAAGGTCCCCGTGAGGGCTGAGGCCGTCGCCGCTGGTCCGGAATCGTCCGGCGCGCGCCCGCTTGGCCCCGCGATGTTGATCGCGATCTATGGGCTGGCGGGATTTGGCTACATCATCACCGCGACCTACCTGCCGCTCCTGGTCGGCCAGGTTCTCAAGTCAACCGATCCGGTCCACATCTGGGCAGTATTCGGTCTTGGCGCCGTGCCCTCATGCTTCTTTTGGCATGCCATGCACCAGCGCTTCGGAACCCGAGTCAGCCTAGCTGCAAATCTGATCGTCCAGGCGGTGGGAGTGGTGCTGCCGCTCCTGCACACGCCGGTGGCATACATCCTGAGCGCCTTGTTAGTCGGCGGAACCTTCATGGGGACCGCGACGATTGCCTTGCCCGCAGGCCGCAAGGCGGCAGCGGCGGTGAAGTTCAACAGGCTGGCGGTCATGACGACATTCTATGGTATCGGCCAAATCGTCGGCCCCCTTGTGGCCGACATGGTTTACTCGCGGTCGCAGTCGTTCGATGTTTCCCTGGCGATAGCGGGAGCTGCGCTCTTAGGAGGTGCAGTATTATCGCTAGCAGGTCGCGTCCAAGAAGCGGGCTAAGGCGGCCTCAGCATAGATCTTCAGGTTGCCATGGGGATTAAACCGGTGCAGCGCCGATCAGATCGGTGTCGGCGTGTGGATCGCACCGACGCGCATGCCATTCGCCGACCTTTTGTACCGGGGGTACCGATCAAAGGAGCAGAGTGCAGACGCGGTTCGGCTATCAGTGAGGCCAACCTTCGCCCAGCCCCTTGCGCCACCTATGGCTGCTTTACTGCCAACCTCAGCAGGCTGTCCATAAGCGGACGCTCAAGACGTCGGCTAGGGGCCAAAACTGCGCGTTGGCGCTCCTTCGGCGACGATTATTTTGGGAGCGGCAGTGATCGGAACCCAGTTTTGGGAACCCCCGCGAACCTGAGCCGACGAGCCGTTCCGGGAGAGACGAACCGGAACGGGTATGGGGATGAAGAGTACGAGGGAAGGCGGCGACACCGCCATCGATGAAGCACGTCCGACGGACGCGCATCTGTCGCGCTACCAGCGCAGCTATCGGATGACGACCGGTCAGCCGGAGCGGTTCTTCTTGCTCTGGCAGGAGGCCCTGGCGCACGCGTTGCTGCTGGAGCAGGAGCCGGAGCGGTCGTTTCCGGAGCATGGCGGTCTGACCGCCCTGCAGATGGCGGAGGGCGCACGTGCTCACGCGCGGCTCTACGCCTTCATGCTGGCGGAAGCTCCCGCGCGCGATACCGGGCACTTCGAGCGCAAGATCGTCATCTACGAAGCCATGGCCTTCGACGAGGACGAGATCCGCCGGACCCGGACCGCAGTGATGGTCGAGGCCGCGATGCAGCAGGATGCGCGCGAGCTCGGCATCACCTTGAGCAAGGTGCCGATGTCGCCCGGCTCGCCGAGCCGGCACTGAGGCCTGGCCCATGTCCTTCGTGATCTACGACCTCGAGACCAGTGGTCTCGAGGCTCAATGGAACGTGCCGCTGCAAGCGGCTCTGATCCATGCCGGCCCAGACCTCGAGCCGTTGGGCGAGCTCTCGCTGCGTTGCCGGCTGCCGGCCCATATCGTGCCGTCGCCTGGCGCTCTGCTGACGACCGGCATTCGGCCCGAGCAGCTCGAGCAGGCGCCGCTGTCGTCGACCGAGATGCTGAACATCATCGCCAAGGCGCTGGGGTCCTGGGCGCCGGCGACCGTGATCGGCTACAACACGATCCGGTTCGACGAGGAGGTGCTCAGGCACGCCTTCTTCACCCATCTCCTGCCGCCCTATGCGACGCAGCTGAACGGCCACCGCCGTGCCGACCTGCTGACCATGGTGCGGGCGGTCGCGATGCTGGAGCCGGGAGCATCGACCGTACCGCTCGGCGCAACGGGCAAACCGAGCTTCAAGCTCGGCGACATCTGTCGCGCCAATGGCATCGCTCTGTCCGAGGACGACGCGCATGACGCTCTGGCCGACACCAAAGCGACGCTGGCCCTGTTCCGGCACCTGCGCGAGGCCGCGCCGGCGATCGTGGCGACCATGCTTGGCCTGGCCGACAAGGCTGTGGCGAACCGGATGCTCGCCGGCGGCGAGTTGCTGTTGCTCGGCGGCGCCTCCCGGCTGACCCCGGTGGTCGGCGTGACGCCGAACCCGACGGTGGCGACCTCGTGGGCCGCGGTCGACTTGACGGTTGATCCGGCTGATTATCTCGACCTGCCCGCCGAGGAGATCGTCGCGCTGTTCTCTCAGCGTGGTGTTCGTCCGATCCGAACGATCAAGACCAACGCTCAGCCGATCCTCGTCAGATACGAGCAGGGCTGCCATGCCCTGCAGCCTGAGCAGCAGGATCTCGCGCTCTACAACGAGCGCGCCGCCCGTGTCCGGGAGCACGCCGGCTTCAGGTCGAACCTAGCCACGGCCTTGGCCAATCGCTTCGCCGATCGCGAACTCTCTCCCTATCCCGAGGCGACGCTTTACGGGGGCGGCTTCCTCTCCAACGAAGATGCCCGGGCCTGCGCCCTCTGGCATGCGTCGCCCTGGGAGGACCGCGCCGCGATCTCGGTCGGGTTCGGTGACGAGCGGCTAAAGGCCTTCGCCAATCGGCTGACCCTGCTCGAGGCGCCGCAGACGCTGCCGCCAGCGGCCTGGCAGAAGGGCCAGGCCTGGCTGCGCGACCGGCTGACGACTGAAGGCGACGTGCCTTGGCTGACGCTGCCGAAGGCCCTCAGTGAGGTCGCGATCCTGCGCCAGACGCTTCCTGGCGATGATGCCGGCCGACATGGGCATCTCGACGCGATCGAACGCTGGCTGAGCGAGCAGAACCGGTTCTTCCAGCTCGCGGCCTGAACCGAACAGTCCGGGACGAATGACGATGAGAAGGCGCCGGCGACGGCGCCTTCTTCGTTTCCGGAGAGCGGAGGTGAAGCGCAGCCGATGGGGCTGTGACCCACAGGAATCAGAAGACCATGACGAACAACGACCAGGACCGGAGCATCACGCCGATGCCGACCGATGACGAGGACGGGGGTGATCGGCCGCTCGGGCCGATCCGCGACCCGCTCGCCGAGGCGATCCGTGGCATCGGCAACGATCCCTCGCTCGCCGAGCTGATCGCGGTGCGCGACCACGCGCCCGATCTCAAGCGCTTCGCGATCGAGGCGAAGCGCTGCAACGACGAGGCGGGGCGACTGCCCTACGGCCTCGATCAGACCAAGGAGGATCGCATGGCGCAGGTCGGGCTGCAGATCGTCGGCTTGAGCTGCGCGGCGATCGTGGCGATCTGGCCGACCGACACGATCGAAGACGTCGACGCCAAGCAGTCGCTCGCCCGGGAGACGCAGCCGCACTATGGCGACACCGACTTCGAGGTCGCGCCGATGCTCTCGGCCGAGGACGCCGTCCGCATTAGGCTGCACCGCGCCGCCTTCGACGTCGGCGCGCTCGTCGTGCCTCCGGGCCCGGCTGTGCCGGCGCCGTCCGACCGGGGTCTCGTGACCTGGCCCCTGTCGCGCTTCGATCTCGTCGATGCGGTCCCGCTGACGGGGGGCTCGGCGACGCTGGACGCGCGCGGCATCGCCAGGTGGAGCGCCTTCGTCGAGGCCTATCCCGACCTGACCACGCTGGTCGACCGCTTCAGCGCGATGATCGCGATCGCCGATCGCCTCACGGTGATCGCCGATCGCAACGGGCCCGATAGCGCGACGATTCGCCGGGCTGTGGAGGGCGCGCGCATCCTCGGCTATCTTGCCGCGGCTCGAGCCGCGATCTGGCCGGCGATGCTTCACTCGCCCGATGCGGAGGCCAAACTCAGGCTGGTCGCGCTGATCAACGACCGCGCCTGCAGGTTCGATCCCCTGCATCAGCAGGCCGCGATCCGGCATCTCGTCAGCGAAGCCAACTGGATCGCCAAGCACTTCCAGTTCGACGGCACGCTCCAGCTAAATCCCGAGTGGCTCCCGATCGTGTAGCGGGATCGCCGGAGAGACAGGACATGGCGATGGCGTCCCTATGGGGCGCCATCTGCGATTCTCAGGAGCGGAGGGGAAAGTGCGGCCAGATGGTCGCGACCCACATGAAAAGAGTTGACCATGAGCAAGAATGACCAGGGCGGGCGCTCGCTCGCCCCGCGCACCGGTGGCCCGGTGGACGAGCACGACGACAAGGCGCTGCGCGATCCGATCGCGGCGGCGATGGAGATCGCCGGGGGCGACGATCCCAGCGTCGACGAACTCGCGGCCTTCCGCCGCCAGCCGATCGACTTGAAGACCGCGGCACGGACCGCCAAGAGCTTGCAGAGCGAGGAGTTCCGGCTCGGGCTGTTCGAGGAACTGGAGCATGATGTCCAGGAGCACGTCTGCGCCGGCCTGCAGATCATGAGCCTCAGCCTCGTCGCTCTGACCGCGATCTGGCCGGCCGACGACCTCGACCAGGCCGCGGCGAAGCTGGCGCTGGCCGAGCAGACCGGCGCGCTGCATCACCGCCGCGACAAAACCTATGTCTCGACGATCAGCGCGACGCTGGCGCGTCGCATTCGCTGGAAGCGGGCGGCCTTCACCGTACCCGAGCTGATGCTGCCACCGCCTCCGGCGGGTCCGCAGGGCGACCAGCGCGGGCTCTCGACCTGGCCGCTGGAGCGCTGGAACCTGACCGAGGGGCTGGAGCTGCGTGGAGGCCTGCCGGCCTACGCCCATCAGCAGATCGCCGCCTGGATCGGCTTCGCCAAGGCCGCGCCCGATCTCGATCAGCTCCTGACGCGGGCGCGAGAGATGTTCGAGACCTGCGACCGGCTGATCGCGCTCGCCAGTCGCGGGCCCGAGAATGCGCGCGAGCTGATGGTCGCGGCCGAAGGCAGCCGCATCGCCGGATACCTCGCAGCGGCGCGGGTCATGATCTGGCCGGTTCACACCCGTGCCGCGCTCGCGACCAAGCGCGAGATCGTCGCGCTGATGAACCTGCGCGGCGAACTCGGCGATCCCGTGAACATGCAGGGGGCGGTCAGGCACGTCACAGCGGATGCCGCCTGGGTCAAGTCGCTGCCGCCGGACGCCCGCGACGACCTGGTCTTCGACTTCAACGAACTGGTCTGACAGCCGAGCAGCACACGCGGCGACAAGGAAGGCAGCGCCGACACCGGCGCTGCTTTTTCGATGCCGGAAGAAGCGGGGAAGCGACTGCCGAGAGCAGATCACCCCACAGGACTCGAAGGAAACACCATGAACACCAAGACCCGCCGCGACGAGCTGCTCAGCACCATCGCCATCGACCCGATCCGGCACCAGGTCATCGACGATCTCGCAGGGCTGGAGCGCCTCGTCCCCGAAGCGCCGTCCGAGATCGAGAGCCTCGCGCTCTTCCACAACCAGCTTCCCGGCCTGCTCGAAATCCGGGGCCGCGGCCAGGCTCATACCGAGCAGGTCCGCCGCATCATTGGGCTCATCGCCCGGGAGCCGCACCAGGTCGAGACCTGGATCGACGTCGTCAACGCGCTCACGATCGTGACCAATGCTTCGAACCTGGCGCTGCTCCTGCTGCCGGCGCGCTCTCAAGACGACGTCTGGGCGCGCGAGCAATTCGGCCGCAGCCTGCTGCGCCACACGCGGCGGAACGGCGATGGCGAGGAGACCGCGCTCGCCCACCGGGCGTTCGGCGAACTGCAGAAGCGACCGCGTCATCTGACGCTGCCTGAGACCGGCGACGCCGTGCGCGAAATCATCGAGACGATGGCGCGCCGCGTCGGCGCACTGCAGCCAAAGGCCGAGGCAGCCGAGCCCGGCACGCCGGGCGTCTACACGCTGGAGCAGGCCGAGAGCCTGAAAGCGTACTTCACTGCTGCGCCCGATCTCGCGGGCCTGTTCGGCCGCGCCAAGCAGCTGCTGGCCGTGGTCGACGAACTGCGCGCCATCACCGAGCCGGATGCCATGATGAACGACGCGATCGAGGGCGGGCTGATCCTGGCCTACGCCACGCTCCTGCGCGTCGCGCTGTGGCCGGCTCGTTACGACGATGACGTCGGCGCCAAGATCGCCGCGCGCGATCTCGTCCGCTCGCGCGCTGCGGACCCAGACCGGTTCGGAGCGCTGTGGGAGATCGCCTTCGGCCAGGGCGAGACGATCTCGGGACAGAGCTCGCGGTTCCTGAACGTCGCGGAACACGACTGACAGCCGCGTCGGCGGCATTCACAGCGGACAGTCTGGAGGGCGCGTCTGCACCGGCGCGCCTTTCATCATGACGGGGCGGGTCGGTGAAAGGGCGGACAAGCCGACCCCCAGGACCAAGCCAGACCATGACCGACATTATCGCTTCGACGCTTCACGATCTCCGATTCACTACCGGCACGAGGCTCGTCGTCGATGAGCTCGCCGCTTTCGAGACGCTTCTGCCCGATGGCTCTGACAACCTGGAGCGCCATGCCGCGCTGTTCGAACGTCTGCCTTCGCTCCTCACCCTGCGCGGTCGTGCTCTCCAGCATTCTAGGCAGTACGAGCGGTTCCTCGCGCTCGCGGAAGCAGACGCGTCTGCGCTCGATCACCGTATCGATACCGCTAACGCCCTGGCGGTCCTCGCCCACGCCGGTGAGATTGCCATGCTGCTCGTGCCCACGATCTCGCCCGAGGATCGCTTCGCCCGGACGCTGCTGTCACGGGAGCGCTCGCTGCAGTACGCCGACGGAGGCGGCGTCCATGCCGCCGAGCTGATGATGCGCGCCCTGCGGCGCTCCGGCTCTTCTAAAAACATGGGCCTCACCCGCGACGGGCGCGTTCCGCCAGAACTCACCGAGGCGGCGAGACGGTTCCGCGGCGGTTTCTGCGGCGAGGCCGTAGAAGGCGACGCCAGGGTGCCCGGCGCCTACCTGCTCGAGGACGCTCCTGCGCTGGAAGCGTGGTTCAACAATTCGCCCGACCTGATCGCCTTGCTCGACGAGGCCAAAGCCCGTCTGGGTTCGGTCGATGCCTGGTCGGAGCAGGATGACATCAGCCCGCATTGGTACGGGGCGGTCCGCGGCGCGCTCGTCCTCGCCTATGCAGAACTCTGCCGCATCGGGCTCTGGCCCGCGCGCACCCAAGACGATCTCGTCGCGAAGATGGAGGTCGATTGCCTGATCTGCGAGCGCGCCGTCGATCCCGATCACATGCGGGCGCTCGTCGAGATCGCGCTCGGCGTCGGGCGGCGGATTGCCCGGCAGGGCCCGCCGTTCGTCACGCGCCTCAGCGGCGTCGAGTTGTGAGGCCTGTCATGAGCGCTGAGACGTCCATAACTTCCGACGACGCCGAGATCGGATCCGTCCAAACCTTGCGTGACCACGCGAACCATGTGCTGCTCGGCCATCTGCGCCGGCAACGTCCCGATGGCGAGGCGTTCGAACTGGAAGCGAAGCCTAGCGATGATGCCAGATCGGACGCGCCGCAGCGCGGACCCTCGCTCGCGATCTTCGACAAGCCAGCCCTATTGAGGCAGATCAGGCTGGCCCATCCTGGCGGCGACCTCTTCGACGAGACCGTCATGCCCTTCGTCGCGGCCTCCAACGACGAGCAGACGCGGCTCGAACGGCTGCGCGCGCTTACCGCCCAGGATCCGCTGCGCCGCCTCGTCGTGACGGATACAGATACCCCGGAGCGTCTCGCTCTGCTCCGCGAGGAATGCCCGGGTTTTGTGGCCGTCATCGCCCTGATCGAGCGGGCCGTGGCACTCTCGGCCGTGACCGACACGGCGCTCGCCTTCCCGCCGCTCCTGCTCGTCGGCCCGCCCGGGTTGGGCAAGACCCACTTCGCCCGCCGGCTCGCCGCGGCGCTCGGTGTCGAACAGCATCCGTTCAGCTGCGCCACCAACTCCGACGCGCAAGCGCTGCTGATCGGTCACCCGCCGACCTGGCGTGGGGCGCGCATGGGCGTGCTGACCGAAGCCATGATGGGGGGCGACACCGCCAATCCGCTGATCCTGCTCGACGAGGTCGACAAGTTCGTCACCCACTCGACCGAGAAGCCCTACCACAGCCTTCTTGGACTGCTCGAGCCGGAGAACGCCTGCGCCCTCGTCGATGAGTATCTACGCATCCCGCTCGACCTGTCGCGCTGCCTGATCGTCGCGACCGCAAACGATCTCGAGGCGCTGCCAAATTTCATCTTGGACCGGTTTCTCGTCGTCGCGATCACGCCGCCGGAAGGCGCTATCGTGCGCGCGATCGCCAGCCGCATCGCCGGCGAGATCATCACGGCTCACGGCAATGCGTTCGCCTTGCCGGACGAGGCGATGCTGGCGCGGCTTGCCCAGACCAATCCGCGCGGCATCCGCCGGCTCGTCACGCTGGCGCTCGGCTTCGCCGCGCAGGCCGGGCGGCGGCACCTCAACGTCTCGGATATCACCGCCGCGGAGGCCATCTCCGACGCAATGGGCGCGAGGACGCCGATCGGGTTCGTTCGGCCGAAGTCGAGAGGGGAAGGGACAGGAGATTGAGGGTGAGAACGGGAATGCCCCCGGAAACCCTGCACGGAGAAACAAGACAATGACGACGATCGATCACGGCAAGAGCGCGACCATGCAGGCAAAGCGCGCCATCGGCAGCCGGCTGCTGCCGGAGGGAAGCGCCGGCGCAGTCACCGAATGGTACCCGACCCGGTGGCCGCGGGTCGGCGGGAAGGCGGTCGCGCAGCTGCCTGAGGACGCCTTCGTCATGCCGCGCTTCCTCGAAGCCTATAAGCCGGGCAGGCTGGTGTTCGTGTACTGCGCCGGCTGCGGCGAGGACAACCGGATGCCGGTGGCGACGGGCCTGCTCGGCCTGGCTCGCCGCCTCAGGATGGCGGTGCACAAGGTCTCGGTCACGGCGCAGGTAAATCTCCGCGATCGGATGCGGGAACTGAACGCGGATCACTACGGCGCGCTCACCGTCTGACCCGATGGGCTCTGCTCCGACCTCGGCTACGACAACTGGATGCTCCAGCATATCCTGCCGCCCAGCGCCCCGCTCAGGGGCTCGCCCGTCATGCTCGCGGAGCGCTCGCTCGCGATCCGCCTGCCGGACGAACTGTCGGTGCGCGAGTTCGACAAGCGCCTTCATCACCGCATGCGCAACGCCGCGCTCAATCCCTGGCTGGCGAGCCCGGCTGGGCAGGCTCACTGCGCTCTGCTCGGCATCGCGCCGGAGCAGTTCATGCGCGCGACCGGCTACGGGTTCGGCGAGACCAAGCGTGCGAGCGCCGCGCAGGAGTTCTACTTCTTCCGCCCCAAGGGCCGCGACGCCGAGCGTCTCCTGCGTATCGTCGAGCTGATCATTCACGATCATGTCGCGAACCCGCAGCGCCGGGCCGCCAAGAGCTGGAAATCCAGGGGACAGGGGTTCGGGCAGGCGTTTCACCCGGCGGCGTAGAGTTTCGTCCGGATACTGCCGACATGAGCCAGCCCGCCGTCAGTCGCGGCGGGCTGCGCACCGGGGCTTAGAGGATCCAAGAAAAACGCGTGATTTGGACGGCATCTGTCGGCCCGAGGTTCGCCCCGTAGTTTCGACCTGGCGCATCGTCGATCGTCTCGTTTGGCGTGCATCGATCCCGGTGCCGCCTCGGTGGTACCCGGTACCTCCGGCACGTTTCGATCGGAGATTAACATGTCGCGCTTCAAGTCCTCCCAGGTCCACCAGACCTTGGGGCTCCATGTGGGCGTCCTGCCCAGCACGTCCAACTATACCAACATCCGCGAGTTCGAGGGGCTTGCCATGCCCATCATCGTCCACGAGGGGACGCGTGAGCTCAACGAGCTGCTGCGCTCCGGCGCCAAAGATCGCGTCGTGATCGTCGACGGCAGCCATTTCGGCAGGACCGCGGTCGTCGGTCGCCAGGAGGTGGTCAGCGCCGTCGCGGGGGGCTGCAAGGCCCTCGTCGTTCTCGGTTTGGTCACCCACCTCGCCGCCATCGAGATGGCGCGGATCCCAGTTCTCGCCTTCGCGGCGACGCCCAGGGTCCCCTCGGCCGAGACGGGCCTGGCCAAACCCGGCCTGATCGATATCGATGGTGGGCACGTCTCGGCAATGCACTACATCGTCGGCGATGCCGACGGCGTCGTCGCGGTCGAGAAGGAGCGCTACCAGCAGCGCTTTTCGATCAAGTAGCGGTAATGCGACGCGGGGCTCGTTAACCACCACAGTGTTCATGGTTTGTCCAATCGCCGGGGCAGGCGGATCATGGGTCATCGACCTGATTCGCAAACTCACGGAGACGACATGCTTAAGAATCCCGCCCACGACCTCCCGCCCCCTCATTGCTGCTTCTGTGCCGCCGACCTCGCTTCCCCGCGCTTTGGGGAAGCTCGCGATTACAACGGAGAGACCGTCAGCGTCTTCGCGATCGCCTGCTATCTCAACGAGGAGATCGCGTCCGGCGGCGGTTTTCCGGCGCAGGAGATCGATATCGACATCGTGCGCCGATCGGTGCCGCGCAACCGGCAGGCCTTTCTGGCCAAGCCGCCTACTGAGGCTGAGGCCGACGTCGATGCCGAGCCCCTCCCGTCCCAGCCGGTCGTGCTCATCGAGGACAAAACCAGCGAGACCCGCTTCCGGCTGCTCGACGGCCTCATTCGGCTCAACACGCATATCCGCAAGGGCAAGGCGACGATCCGCTGTTTCGTGATCTCCGCGGCGCTCGTCGATGAAAAGGGTCGCAAGCCGCTCGCGCAGTTGTGGCCGCAGCGGACCTGCACCGAGACGACGCCGCCCGCCGCGCCGCCCAAGCAGCCGGCCCATGGCGAAACCGCGCCGCCGGTCGGAGCTGCGATCGTCAGTTCCGACCATGCCCGAGCTCGACACCTGAATCCGAACGCCCAGCATCCCGACGCGATCTCCATCCTTCCGATCGCGATCACCGCGGCCACGGCCGACCAGAGGACCGGACGTGTCACGGTCGCGCTCGACTCGATCATTCCCAGCCCGATCGATTGGCCTCGGATGAAACGGGCGGACCAGACGCATCTCGACGTCGATCTCACCTTCGACCGCGAGCTGATCAGGCGGCCGGCGCGGGCCGCGATGAGCTTTCCCGAGCTTATCCTGATCCTTTACCTTCTCACGCTGTTCCGATTGATCGGGCGCCAGTCCCCCGAGGAGAAGAGGAACAAGGCCGGCCATACGATCGTCAGCGCGGATCCGCGCTATGACACCATGGTCGGCGCCCCCAAGGATCTGGCCGAAAGGCTGAAGAGCTGGAACAGGCTGCGTCCGGGCAGCGATGGACCGTGGTCGAAGCCCGTTCACGCCGGCCTGGCCCAGCTCGGGCTCGACTGGCGCGCGCTTCACGGCGTGCCCGCTCCGGCGACGATGGCCGATCACGGCTTCGAGCTGATCGAAGCAGCCTTCAAGGCGCTCTGCCTCTCGGAGACGCTGCGCGGACACCTTCACAAGGTTCACAGCATCAACGGAGATCATGCCCCTAACCACGAGGATTGGCGGGACATCCTCGAACTGATGGCCGACGGTATTGTTTATCAAGCCACCCGTGCGGAATATCAGGTCTTTCGGGCGGATCGTGCGTTGCTGGCTCTGCACGGCCGATTCAATCCGGCCAGGATCTGGCGCGACACCGCCCGTGACACGCTTCTCTACGCCTGGCTCGCCGCCATCGGCGACCTGAACCGCCACGGCCGCATGGTCGTGACCTGCCTCATGGCGCAGGAGCTGTTCATCGTCGACGATATCCGCTCGGTCCCCGGGCAGGAGCATGCCGTCGCTCCGGAATGGGATCTTTTCGATCAAGCGCTGGCGCTCGCCGCCGGCGATCCCGTCAGGTCGAAGGCCCTGCGTCGCGATCTCATCCGGCGCTGCATCGCCGCCATGCGCGGCAAATGCGCCGTGGTCCTTACTCTGCCGAGGGAGCCAGCGACCGCCTTCGACTTCGTTGAGCTCAGCCCCCAGGAAAGCATCTACGCCGAGACCCTCAATCTCCAGTCCTGATCGGTCCGCCCGAGGTTCTCCCCGTAGTTTTAAGCCCCGATCTGATCGACTTGGTCGGCCTCCCCACTGGAGGCCACCATGGCCAGGAGGCCGGACCAGAAACGAGACGACGCTGCCCCCGGCCTCCCGGCCGGGGGCAGTCGTGTGTCTGGAGGAAAGGCCGGTCGTCGAAGGCGCGAGAGGGAAAACGTCCTGATCGAATGCGGGTTTGAGAATTTGTCCGTCACCCCTCGGGAAATCGAGCTCCTGTGCCATTATCTTGGGGCTGAGATCGACAAGATTCTGCTGGGCGAAGATTGAGGTCGGTAAGGCGTGATCACTGGTCGGAAGAAAGTCGCGACGGTCGCGCTCCCGCGTAGCGGTCCCCTTCAGGTCTGCGCCTATTGCCGCGTCTCGACGGGGCGGCAGGCCGAGAGCGATCTTTCTATCCCCGATCAGCAGCGGCAGATCGCGGACTATATCGCCGCGAAGGGTTGGCAGCTCGTCGCCACCTATACCGACGCGGGGCTGTCGGCGACGGACGACAATCGGCCGGAGTTCCAGGCCATGATCGACCGGTCGGTGGATGACGACAGGCCGTTCGATGTCATCCTGGTCCACTCCTTCTCGCGCTTCTTCCGCGATTCCTTCAGCTTCGAATACTACCGCCGCAAGCTCGAGAAGAATGGCGTCGCCATCGTGTCGATGACGCAAGCTGTCACCGATGACCCGTCGGGTGCCCTGGTCAGACAGGTCTTCACCCTCTTCGACGAGTACCAGTCGCGCGAGAACGGCAAGCATGTCGAACGCGTGATGAAGGAGAATGCCCGTCAGGGGTTCTACAACGGCTCGCCGGTCGCGTTGGGGTTCACGACGAAGGTCGTCGCCCGGCACGGCAATCGCGACAAGAAGGTTCTGGTCGTCGACCCTGTGGACGCCGAGCTCGTCCGCCGGATCTTCATCCTGTACCGCGATGGCGATCGTGGCAGCGGTCCGATGGGCGTCAAGATGATCGCGACCTGGCTGAACGAACACGGCTATCGGACCAAGCGTGGTGGACTGTTCGGGGTGGCCGCCGTCCATACGATCCTGACCAACCGCATCTATATCGGCGAGACGACATTCAACCGCCGCTGTTCCCGCACGCTGCGCCAGAAGCCGGCCGATCAGCATATCCATGGCGCGGTCGAGCCGATCGTCGATGGCACCCTGTTCGAGTGGGTCCAGCAGGCTCTTCCGATGCGAAGCCCGAAGGTTATCGCGCCGCGTGTCGTCACCGGGCCGATTCTGCTGACGGGGCTCGCCTCGTGTCGCTGCGGCGCCGCCATGACCCTGCGCACCGGCACGGGCGGCAAGGGTAAGGTCTATCAATATTACACCTGCTCGGCCTGTGCCAGGAAGGGCAAGGCCGCCTGTCCAGGACGCTCCATCCGAATGGATCGCCTCGACAGCCTCGTCGTCGAGGCCCTTACGAAAAATCTCCTTCAACCGGATCGCTTGGCCAGCGTCCTGTCGGCTGTGATCGACGCCCGCTCGCGTCGTGCCGAAGACGTCGAAGCCCGGATCAAGCGGTTGGAACAGGCCCGATTCGAGGCCAGGGACAAACTTCGCCGCCTCGTCGACCTCGTTGAGAGCAGCGATATCGTCGACGACGAAATCAAAAGCCGCATCGCCCTGCGCCGCGACGAGATCGCAAAGGTCGATGCCGAGCTCGAACGGCTGCAGGCGCCGCGATCGGGTCAAGAGGATTTTTCCCACGAGGGGCTGGCGCGATTCGGCCAGCTTGTCACGGAAAACATCGCGAATGGCCCAATCCCGTTCCGGAAAGGCTACCTACGGGCGCTGCTCGATCGCGTGGAGGTCGACGACGACGTCGTCCGTCTCATCGGAAGTACCCACGCGCTGGCGCAGGCCGTCAAGGACGGCCCCGCCAATGTGCAGGAAGTTCGCAGATCTGTACCGAAATGGCGCGCCCGAAAGGATTCGAACCTCTGACCCTCAGATTCGTAGTCTGATGCTCTATCCAGCTGAGCTACGGGCGCGTATCAGTGCGTCAAGACGCTTGCGCGTCTGGCCTGATGCGGCGGATGTAGCCGCTCGCTTTCGTCTTGGCAACCCAGAAAATGACGGTGCCTCGCAAAGGGGCTCGGCTGTGGACAGCGCTGGGCGTCACCCGGCTGGACAAGCGGGCCGAAGACGCCGAGGCGGCGTCCTACAATGCCGCGACGAGCCGAGCCCGGTGGCCGGAAAGCAGATCGCCGGATCGGGTTCGATGCCGCCGAACGGTCAGCCGACAGGCGAGCCGATGGCGAGTTTCGGGCGCGGTTCGCGCTTGGGCCGGGCAGGGGGGCGGCCCTTCGGGAGCTTCTCCGCGATCCCGTACAGCCGCTCGCGGCGCTCGAGTTCGCCCCAGATCTCGTTCGGCTCGATGCCCATGGCCGCCCAGAGGGCGACGAGATTGTAGATCAGGTCGGCGCTTTCCAGGATCGTCTCGCGACGCTGGCCCTGAAGTGCGGCGATGCCGGTCTCGACCGCCTCCTCCGCCACCTTCTTCGCCATCTTGGCCATGCCGCCGGCGAAGAGCTTGGCCGTGCGCGAGCGGCTGGGGTCGCCTCCGCGGGTCCGCCCGATGGCAGCGTGAAGTCTCTGGACCGAATCACTCATCATCCGACCCTCAAGCGGCCAAATGTGAGTTTGATGACAGCGGCAGGCGAGGGCTTGCCGCGGAGGGATTGCGGGTATATACCCCGGAAATGCCTTCCCGCTGCTATTGCACCGTCCTGAGAACCGTGACCCGTCGGGTGGCCGGGATCTATGATCGCGCGCTCGCGCCGCTCGGCATCAATATCGCCCAGTACAGCCTGATGCGGAACATCGAGCGGAACGCCCCGCTGACATTGACGCAGCTCGCCCGCCTGACCGAGCTCGACCGTTCGACCATCGGGCGCAATGTCCGCGTGCTGCAGCGCATGGGGCTGGTGGAGCTCGGCCGTGGCGATGACCAGCGCGAGGCCATGGTCGAGCTGAGCGAACGCGGCCAAGCGCTCCTGAACGAGGCTGGGCCGCTCTGGGACGGTATTCAGAGCCAGATGGAGCAGGAGCTCGGCCCCACCACCTTGGCGCTGCTGGAAGCCGTCGCGGCGAACTGACGAAGCCTTTGTTTCGGACATAATACGGGCATATGCCCTTAATGGAGATCACGATGGATCAGATCGTTCATCCGCCGTCCGGCCTTGCCGGCGCGCTGGGGCGCCGAGGCATTCACTATGGCTGGGTGGTCGCCGCCGTGACCTTCCTGACCATGCTGGTCACGGCCGGCGCGGTCGGCGCGCCGGGCGTTCTGATCGGTCCGCTGGAGCGGGAATTCGGCTGGGCGACGGCGGATATCTCCTCGGCGCTGGCGGTGCGGCTCGTGCTGTTTGGCCTGATGGGGCCCTTCGCGGCGGCCTTCATGAACCGGTTCGGGGTCCGGCGGGTCGCGAGCACCGCGCTCGTGCTGATCGCCAGCGGCATTCTCGGCTCCTTCGCGATGACCAAGATCTGGCATCTCGTGCTGCTCTGGGGCGTCGTCGTCGGGCTGGGCACGGGGCTGACCGCGATGGTGCTGGGCGCGACCGTGGCGACGCGCTGGTTCCAGCACAGGCGGGGGCTGGTGATCGGCCTGCTGACGGCGAGCACCGCGACCGGGCAGCTCGTCTTCCTGCCGCTGCTGGCCGGGCTGGCGGACAGTGTCGGCTGGCGCGGCGCGCTCGTCTTCGTGCTCGGGATGCTGCTGTTCGCGGCTTTGATGGTGCTGCTGCTGATGCGGGACCGGCCGTCCGATCTTGGCCTCGCGCCTTATGGTGGCGACCGGATCGTGCCGGCACCGGCGCAGCCCGTCGGTTTCGGGGCGATGCTGATGTCGCCGTTGCTGGCGCTGCGCGAGGCGGCCGGGACGGGCGCCTTCTGGCTGCTCTTCGGCACCTTCTTCGTCTGCGGGGCGAGCACCAACGGCCTCGTCCAGACGCATTTCGTCTCGCTCTGCGGCGATTTCGGCATGGCGGCGGTGACGGCGGCGAGCGTGCTGGCGATGATCGGCGTCTTCGACTTCATCGGCACGGTCGGCTCGGGCTGGCTGTCCGACCGCTATGACAGCCGCTGGCTGCTGTTCTGGTATTATGGCCTGCGCGGGCTGTCGCTGCTCTACCTGCCCTTCACCGATTTCTCGTTCTACGGCTTGTCGCTCTTTGCCGTGTTCTACGGGCTCGACTGGGTCGCGACCGTGCCGCCGACGGTGAAGATCACCGCCGACCGCTTCGGCGAGCGGGCCAATCTGGTCTTCGGCTGGATCTTCGCTGGCCACCAGCTCGGCGCCGCCTTCGCGGCCTATGGGGCGGGCTTCAGCCGCACGGCCTATGACAGCTACCTGCCGGCCTTCTTCATCGCCGGGGCGCTGTGCCTGATCGCCGCCGGCATGGCGGTCTGCCTCAAGGGCGGCAGCCTGCCGCTGCGGGGCCGGCAGGCCGCCGCAGCCTAGGAAATGCGGGTGGCCGAGCCTTGCGTCGCAGGCTCGGCCCTTCGCTCAGCGGGTGGCGCGGCGCGTGGCGCGCGCGACGGACGGCCCGGTGACGGCTCCGGCTGCACCGCCGACGACAGCGCCGACCGGTCCGGCCACGACGGCGCCCGTGCCGGCGCCGACAGCGGCGCCGCCGATGCGCTGCTCCACGGTGTTGCCGCAGGCGGCGAGCATGAGGGCGGCGGCGAGGGCGGAAGCGAGAAGGGGCAGGCGCATGGGCCGGGTCTCCGGTGAAGGCGAGGATGAGAACGCTGTCTTGTCGCCAAGGTTCCCGAGGATGGAAAGCGGATTTCCTGCCGGAGCGGTGGCGATCGCACTTGCGATCCACGGAAAAATCCGTATACAGCCGACATCGCAACAGTCGCACCGTTGTCATGGGCGATGAGGGCCGCGAGGCTCGCTTCGCAGACTGTGAGTTTTTTGACCGGCGCGCTCGCGAGGGCGGGCCGATGGAGTTGGTACAATGAAGATCCGCAATTCGCTGAAGTCGCTGCGTGCGCGCCATCGCGACAACCAGCTGGTGCGCCGCAAGGGCCGCGTCTACATCATCAACAAGGTCCAGAAGCGCTTCAAGGCGCGTCAGGGCTGAGCTTCCACGCGGCCTGCAAGGCCGCGCGGCGGAGCCAGGACTTTGCGAAGCGGGACGCCGATGGCGTGCCGCTTTTTTGCGTTGCCTCGCACAGGCGCCGTCCCGCCTCGCCGGTGCGTGATTTGACGTCCCGGACAGGGCGACTAAATTCTCCCTCATGAGCGCATCTCGCATCGGCACCGCCCTTCTGGCGCTGGCCCTGACATCGGCAGGCGCCATGGCGCAGGCCGTTCCGCCGCAGCGGCCGGGCTCGGTCGCGCCCTCCGACAAGATGGAAAACCCGGCCGCGCCGGAGGCTCCCGCGCCGCGCACGCCGGCGGCGACGCTCGACCGGCTGTTCCAGCGCCTCCATGACGCGAAAACGCCGGAAGAGGCGCAGGGCGTCGCCAACCTGATCCAGCGACGCTGGGCGCGCTCGGGCTCCGACACGGCGGACCTGCTGATGACGCGGGCGCAGGAGGCGCTCAAGGCCAAGCAGACGGATCTGGCGATCGAATTGCTCGACCGGGTCATCAGCCTGCAGCCGGACTGGGCCGAGGCCTGGAACCAGCGCGCCAACGCGCTCTACATCGCTGGCGACCCGATCCGCTCGCTGTTCGACATCGGCGAGACGCTGAAGCGCGAGCCGCGCCATTACGGCGCGATGATGGGGCTCGGCCTCATCCTGCGCCAGCAGGGCGACGACAAGGCGGCCATGGTCGCCTTCCGCCGGGCGCTGGATGTCTATCCGGAATTCGAGACGGTGAAGAAGGCCGTCGAGTCGCTCAAATTCGAGGTCGACGGGCGCGATACCTGAGCGCCCGGAAACCTCCCGTCATGCTCGGGCTTGACCCGAGCATCTCTCGCCGAAGCGGATTTCAGCGCTTTGTCGTCCCGAGATTCTCGGGTCTGCGCTTCGCTTCGCCCGAGAATGACGCTGAGCGATGGCCGGCTCACGCCTTCGCGACATGCTCCTGCGCGACGAAGGCGATGCGGACCATGTTGGTCGCGCCCGGCGTGCCGAAGGGAACGCCGGCGACGACGATCACCCGGTCGCCGATCTTGGCGTAATGCTCGCGCACCGCGAATTTGCAGGCGCGGAAGGCCATGTCGTCGGCGTCGCTGGCGTCCTTGGTGACGATGGCGTGGACACCCCAGACCAAGGTGAGGCGTCGCGCCGTGGCGCGGTTCGGCGTCAGGGCGATCACGGTCGAATTCGGGCGTTCGCGCGCAATGCGGAAGGCGGTGGAGCCGGACGAGGTCCAGGCGCAGATCGCCTTGAGGTTCAGCGTCTCGGCGATCTCGTGGGCCGCCTTGGCGATGGCGTCGGCGCCGGTGGCCTCCGGCTCGTTGCGCTGCGAATCGAGGATCGAGCGGTAGACCGCGTCGTTTTCGACCTCCTCGGCGATGCGGTTCATCATCGTCACCGCCTCGACCGGATACTGGCCGGCGGCGCTCTCGGCGGAGAGCATCACCGCGTCGGCGCCCTCGAAGACGGCGGTCGCGACGTCTGAGACCTCGGCGCGGGTCGGCACCGGGCTCGTGATCATGCTTTCGAGCATCTGGGTCGCGACCACGACCGGCTTGCCCTTGAGCCGGGCCATGCGGGTCAGCCGCTTCTGCGTGCCCGGCACCTTCTCCAGCGGCATCTCGACGCCGAGATCGCCGCGCGCGACCATGATGGCGTCGGAGGCGTCGATGATCTCCTCCATCCGCGCGACGGCCTGCGGCTTCTCGATCTTGGCGAGCGCCAGCGCCCGGCCGCGCACGATCTTGCGCAGCTCCGCCATGTCCTCCGGCCGCTGCACGAAGGAGAGCGCGATCCAGTCGACACCGACCTCGGCCGCGACCTCGGCGTCGGAGCGGTCCTTCTCCGTCAGCGCCGAAACCGGAATGACCGTGTCGGGCAGGCTGACGCCCTTGCGCGAGGAGAGCCGGCCGCCGATCAGCACCTTCGTCACGGCCTGCTCGGGCGTCGCCTGCTCGACGATGAGACGCAGCTTGCCGTCGTCGAGGATGAGATGGTGCCCGGGCTCGAGCGCGCTCAGGATTTCCGGATGGGGCAGGTAGACGCGGTTCACGTCGCCCGGAGCGGGGTCGGAATCGAGGATGAAGCGCGCGCCCTTCTCGAGCATGGCGCCGCCATCGCCGCCGAAGGAGCCGACGCGCAGCTTCGGCCCCTGCAGATCGGCGAGAATGCCGACCGGCCGGCGGAACTTCGCCTCCAGCCCGCGCAGCATCGCGACCTTGTCATGGAGCGTCTCGCGCTGGGTGTGGCTCATATTGATGCGGAAGACGTCGACGCCGGCCTCGAACAGCTTGGCGCACATCTCCTCGGTCGCGGAGGCGGGGCCCAGCGTGGCAATGATCTTGATCCGGCGTTCGCGCTTCATCGTCTTCCCCCGCGGCCGGCTCCAAGCCCGCCGCCATCTCTGTCGTTTCGTGCGGCCTGGTCCCGTTCGGCCCGGCCTCAGGGCCGGGGCGGGGCCCCGCCGGTGGTGTCGGTGAGCTGGATGGTCCAGCTCTTCTGCTCGCCCGTATCGACCTCGAAGAAACCGGCGCGATCATAGCCGCGCGCCAGGCAGTCCTCGATGCCGCGAATCGTGAATTCCTTGTTGCGCACGCACATGACGGATTTGCCCGTCCATTCGCCGCCCTTGTCGTAATCGACGGCGTGCACATAGTAATAACGCGCGGCCAGCGTGCCACGCAGCAGCGTCTCGCAGCCGCGCGGGCTGATGTTCCACCAGCCCTCGGTCGTCCAGCCCTGCGCGTCGCGATAGCCGATGGCGACGCCGATGCGGCTCGTGGTGGTGTTGCACATGCGCAGATCGGCCTTGGCCGGCAGCGCTCCCAGGAGCAGGAAGGCGGCGCCGACGGCCCATGCAAAGGCGGCCGTTCGAGGATGTCCGGGCATTCTCACGGTTCGATCAGGATCACGCGGCAGTCATTGACGTTCGTCAGGGTCGGTCCCGGCTGCAGCAAATCGCCGAGCGCTTCGAAGAAGCCGGTCGAATCGTTGTCGGCGAGGGATCGGGCAGGATCAAGGCCGATCGCGGCCGCGCGCGTCAATGTCTGGGGATCGATGACGGCGCCGGCCGGGTCGGTCGCCTCGCCGCCGCCGCCATCGGTGCCGTCCGTATCGCCGGCGAGCGCGACGATGCCCGCCTCTCCGCCAAGCGCGATCGCGAGCGCCAGCGCATATTCCTGGCTCGGGCCGCCGCGGCCGGAGCCACGCAGGGTCACGGTCAATTCGCCGCCGGAGAGGATCGCGGCGCGCCGGCCCTCGGCCTTCAGGCGCCTGGCCATGTCGGCATGGGCGGCGGCGACCTCGCGGGCCTCGCCCTCCAGATCCGCGCCGAGATCGATCACCTCATAGCCGGCCGCCCCGGCGGCGGCGCGGGCGGCGCCGAGCGCATCGGCGGGGCGAGCGATGATGCGGAACGTGCTGTTGGCGAAGGCGGGGTGGCCGGGCTTCGGCGTCTCATTGGCGTCGTCGTCGATGAGGGCGCGGGCGGCCGGCGGCAGATCGAGCCCATAGCGGGCGACGATGGCGCGGGCGTCCGCCATGGTGCTCGGATCGGGCACGGTCGGGCCCGAGGCGATGGCGGCAGGGTCGTCGCCGGGCACGTCGGAGATCGCGAGGGTCAGGAGCCGGGCCGGCGCGGCAGCGAGCGCGAGCCGGCCGCCCTTGATGCGCGAGAGCCGCTTGCGGACGATGTTCATCTCGCCGATCGGCGCGCCGGAGCGCAGCAGCGCCTTGGTCACCGCCCGCTTCTCGGCGAGCGTCAGCTGGCCGGCGGGCGCGACCCAATTGGCTGAGCCGCCGCCGGAAAGCAGGACGAGCACGAGGTCGTCGGCTGTCGCGGAGGCTGCGAGTTCGAGCGCGCGGCCGGCGCTGGCGACGCTGCCTTCGTCCGGCACCGGATGGCCGGCGGCCACCATCGGGATCAGCCGGGTCGGCGCGGTATAGCCGTGGCGGGCGACGGCGTGGCCGGTGAGACGCTCGGGCGGCAGGCCGCCCTCGAGGTAATGCGCCTCCGCCAGCGCCGTCATGCTGCCGGCGGCCTTGCCGGCGGCGAGCAGGATCAGGCGGCCCCGTTCCGGGGCGGGCGGCAGATGCTGCGGCAGGCAGCCCGAAGGATGCGCGCGCGCCACGGCGGCATCGTAGATCGTCAGCGCGGTCAGGCGCAGTTCGCTGATGTCGATCGATGATGGCCGCACGCCGCGCCTCGCCCCCGCGCCGCCCGTCGAGGGCGGTTGTTTATGGCCGAGTCTTAGGCCGGGCGCGCGCGCGCGTCATCTGCCTTTTGATGATGTAATCATACTTTTGAAGCTGCCGCGGCATCGGATCTGTTGAAGGACGCGCCGCTGCGAAGCGTTGCGGCTTGACGCCCGGACCCGTTCCGGGCGAACGCTGCCGGCCGAATTTTACGATCCCGAAGGATATGACATGGACGATCCGGTTCAGGGCGATCAGCTCAAGAGCATCGTCGAGCGCATCGAGCGGCTCGAGGAAGAGAAGAAGACGATCGCCGACGACATCAAGGAGGTCTATGCCGAGGCCAAGGGCAACGGCTACGACGTCAAGGTGCTGCGCAAGGTCGTCGCGCTGCGCAAGCGCGACCTCGAGGAGCGCAAGGAGGAAGAGGCGATCCTCGACCTCTATCTCCAGGCGGTCGGCGAGACGGTCTGAGCCTCGACAGAGAATACTGAAACGCCGCTCGAGAGATCCCGAGCGGCGTTTGCTTTTCAAGCGGTTCGTTCAGGCGACGAAACGCAGCCCGGTCCGTCCGGCGCTGCCCGGTCGCGAGCCTCGTTCAACGGTGGGTACGGAACCGCAGCTCGTCGTCGATGAAGGTCTTCTCCGCAAAGCCGGCCTCATTGGAGCCGAAGGGCATCTGGGCCTTGAGCTCCCAGGAGGCCGGGATGTTCCATGTCTTGGCCACGTCGGCATCGACGAGCGGATGATAGTGCTGAAGGCTCGCGCCGATACCGGCGTCGGCAAGCGCCGTCCACACCGCCAACTGCGCCATGCCGGTCGAATGTTCGGACCAGATCGGGAAGTTGTGCGCGTAGAGCGGGAAATTGGCTTGGAGCGCCTTGACCGGCTCCTGATCCTCGTAGAACAGCACCGTCCCGGCGCCGCTGGCGAAGCTGTCGAGCTTCTTGCTCGTCGCCTGGAAATCCGCCGCCGGCACGACCGCACGAAGCGCCTCGCTGGCGATGTTCCAGAACTTGTCGCTCTCCTTGCCGAAAAGGACGACGGCGCGCGAGCTCTGCGAGTTGAAGCTGGAGGGGGACAGGCGGATCGCGTCCCTGATCAGGGCATCGACCTGCGTTTCGGAGATCGGCAGGTTCTTGCCGAGGGCATATTGCGTACGGCGCTTCTTAAGCTTGTCGAGCATGGCTTCCTCGTAGGTGAACGCGGATCACGCTGGCAGGCCGATGAGCCGGAATGGCTTTTCTCGGAACGCACCCTGGGGCGCCCTTCTGCGAAAGCGGGACCTGATGTTCGGTGGTGGAGAGGTAGCGGTTCACTTGCTGCACCGGAACACCCATAATAGGCACCAGACTGTTGCATCCGGAGGAACGCCCCATGGCGGAGCTCGACGATATCCGCAGCTTCATCGCCGTCGCCGAGACGGGCGGCTTCGGTCGCGCGGCCCAGATTCTCGGCCTGTCGAAATCCATCGTCAGCCGCCGCGTCAGCAAGCTGGAGGAGGAACTCGGCACGCGCCTGCTCAGCCGCACGACGCGCGGAGTGAGCCCGACCGAGGCCGGCAACGAGTTCAAGGCCCGCAGCGAGCGCATCCTGGCGGAGCTGGAGGAGGCGCGCGAGGCGGTGGCGCAGCAGGCGGGCGGCGTCGCCGGCCGGTTGCGGCTCGCCATGCCGCTGACCTTCGGCAACCGCCATGTCGCGCCGCTGCTGCGGGAGCTTGCGCTGAAATATCCCCGGCTCGAGATCGACGTTCATGCCAGCGATCAATATGTCGACCTGATCGGCGAGCGGTTCGATGCGGCGATCCGGGTCGGGACGCTGAAGGATTCGAGCCTGATCGCCCGGCGCATCGCGCCGGTTCACACTTCCGTTCTCGGCAGCCCCTCCTATTTCGCCCGCAAGGGCCGTCCCGCGACGCCGCACGATCTCGCCGAGCATGATTGCCTGCTCTACACCGGGACCGCCGAGCAGGAATGGACGTTCCGGATGGGCAAGCGCTGGGTTTCCGTCCGGCCGCCGGGCCGGTTGCGCTCGGATAGCGGCGAGACCTTGCTGGAATGGGCCGTGGCCGGGCTCGGCCTCGTCGTGCTGCCGAACTTCATCGCGTCGGACGCGATCCACTCGGGCGCGCTCAAGCACGCGCTGCTGGATTATCCGATGCCGACGCGCGGGCTCTATGTCGTGCGCCCGCCCGGCGCCTTCGTGCCGGGTAAGGTGCGCGTGCTGATCGACCTGCTCGTCGAGCGCTTCGGCGGCACGCCCTATTGGGACCCCTGCCAGATGGCGATGCAGGAGCGAGGCGTCTCCCGGGAGGCTCCGTGGGAAAGCGGCGAAGCGGTCGCCAGGGTTGCCGCCGCGCCGGAGCATCAGCCGGCGTGATCCCCGGCATCACGCGATTTCGCGTGGCTTTCGGCGCGGCTTCCGGCAGGCTCGCCTCGTTCCATGGGAGATCGCCTGATGCTGCTGGTCGGTATGCTCGACAGTCCTTATGTGCGCCGCGCCGCCATTGTCGGCACGCTGCTCGACGTCGCCTTCGAGCATCGCTCGGTGTCGGTGTTCCGGCACATGGATGCGTTCCGCGCGATCAACCCGCTGATCAAGGCGCCGAGCCTGGTCACCGAGGGCGGCGTGGTCATCAGCGAATCGCTGCTGATCATCCAGCATTTCGAGGATGTCGCCGGCCGCTCGCTCAGGCCGGTCGAGCCCGTCTCGCGCGAGCGCGACCTGTCGCTGACCGGGATCGGCATCGTCGCGGCCGACAAGGCCGTCGCGATCGAATATGAGCGCAAGCGGCCGGAGGCGCAGCGCTACGCGCCCTGGCAGGAGCGCATCGTCACGCAGCTCCACACCGCGCTCGACCTGCTCGACGCGGCCGCGCGCGACGGCGCGCTGACGGCGGGACCGGAGCTTCTGCCCAGCGACATCACCGCCGCCATCGCCTGGGGCTTCTGCCGCTTCGTGATCCCGGACTTCGCGCCGGAGGAGCGCTGGCCCCATCTCGCGAAGCAGGCCGCCGCCTGCGAGGCGCTGGACGTCTTCAAGGCCTGGCCGATCGACAGGGAGTGAGGGCGCGGCGTCACTCTCGGGCGACCGCAGGGCGACCCGAGAGTCTCGGACAGAAGGAGGCTCCGGGACAAGCGCGTCCGGAGATGCTCGGGCCAAGCCCGAGCATGACGGCGAAACGGCGCTCAGTTCTGTACGAAATTCGTCGGCAGCGGGCGCACGGCCGGGCCGGTGAAGGCGCCGGGCTTGGCGTCGATCGGGTCGCCATGGCTGAAGCCGAGCGCCGCGGCAGGGCTTGGACCGGCGATCGGGGCGGCGGAGGGCGCCGCCGCGCGTGCACGCGCCGTCGCCACCGCGACCGGCTTGCCGGTGTTGCGGGCCGGGCGGACGACCGTGGCGAACAGCGAATCGAGACCCGAGCGGTCCATGCCGACCGGCTCTTCGGGATCGGCGGCGACCGGTACCGAGCGCTCCGTCGCAGTCACGTAGCTGACGCCGCCTTCGCGCGGGCGGACCGGCGGCAGGCTCGCGGTCACGAGCCTGCCCTCGATGGCGGGAGAGGCGGCGTTTCCGCCATCGGCCGGGCGCAGGGCGGCGAGCGCCGCATCGGCGAGGCCGGTCGGCCGGATCGGCGGCAAAGGCGCATTGGCCGGCGTCCCGGCGACGACGAGGCTCTCCGGGGCGGCCATCGCGCCCGGGCGGCGCGGCGGCAGCGAGGCGAGGACGAGCTTCTGCTCGGCGCCCGGGCCGGTCTGGGCGAAGGCGAGCGGGCCGGCGGCGCCGGGAAGCGATGCGACCTGCACCGCCGGCTCGTCAGGCGGTGCGCTCAACCCGCGCGGTCGGGCGAGCGGCAAGGGCGCGTCGATCAGTTGCGGACGATTCTGGGGGGTGGGCTGCGGCGGCGGGGCCGCTGCGGCGATCGCCGCAGGAGCGGGCTCAGGCTGTGTCGGGGCGGCCTGCACCGGGGCCTGCTGCGGCGCGATGCGCTGCGAGCGTTCGCGCGTGAGCGCCTGCGCGGCCGGATTGGGCGCGGCGGCGACGGCGAAGCGGCCGCCATCGGCGGCATTGCTGTCGACATAGCCGGTATTGGCATAGGCCATGACGGCCGGCTGCTGGCGCGTGCCGCGGCGGCCACGCGCGGCGGGCCGGGCATCGGCCTCCTCGTCGTCGCCGCCGAAGAGCGAGGCCCACAGGCTCTTGCCGCCGGAGGACTGGACGGCGCCCTCATCGGCATCGGCCACCGCATAGCCGCCGACCGAGCCGCCGCCCGACAGGATCTCGGCCCTGGCAAGCTCGTAGCCGGCGAGGGGCTGGCCGTCGGCCGGGATATGCACGGTCTTCTGGTCCGGGAAGAGCCGCACGAGCTGGTCGCGCGTCATGCGCGGCCAGGAGCGCACCGAGCCGACATCGAGATGGACGAAGGGGGTGTGGGCGTTCGGATAGAAGCCGACGCCGCCGCGCTGCAGCCGCATGCCGATCTCGCGGATGCGGGCCGTCGGCACGTCGGGCAGATAGAAGTCCATCGCCTTGCCGAGCATGTGCTGGCTGTGCTTGGCGACGGCGCGCGAGCGGCGGCGCAGCATGGCGTTGGTGTTGGGCGAGCGATAGGCGGAGACGACGTGGAAGGGCTGCTCGGAACCGAGCTGGCGCTGGACCTCCCAGACGACGTCGAACAGGCGCGGATCCATCCGGATCGGCTCGTCGCTGCGCCAGTCGCGCAGGGCCCAGTTCAGCTTCTCGAGCGCGGAGGAAACGTAGCGACCATCCTGCTTGAAGGTGACGGTCGTCTCCTCCTTGGTATGCATGTGCAGGATGGTGATGGTACGCGTGTCACCGTTGGCGACGGCATTCTGCGTGCCGCGAATGCCGAGCAGGGATGCGGCGACTGCGAGGCAGACCATCGCGACGCGGCGGCGCGCTGGCTTCGAGCCGAAGCGCAACCAACCTGGAATCGTGGCGTCTGTCCTGCCCAATCTGTCTGACCCGTCTCGGTGCCCCCGCCGAAGCGGTATGGTGAACGTGAACGAACAGTTGCGGAGAAGCGTTAACGACCCGTTAGCAAGCCGCCCAGCGCCGCGCCAGGAATTTCTGGGAACGTTTGGCTAAAGACGGATCGTGGCGAAAAGGTGCCCAACCGGCGGCCGGGCCCCAATTCGGCCGGATTCTCCACAAACGGGAGTCGGTTCGATGATCTGCGCCCCTGTCCGAGCGGCCGCGGCGCGGCTGCTCGGGACGGGTCCGAGAGATCCGGCGAGCCGTCAGCCCTGCTGCTCCAGCGCCTGCCGCACGAGACGGTGGAAGCCGTAGACGTCGTCGAAGCGGGTGATATGGCCGTCCGCGCCGATGACGATGGTGTTGTAGACGAGGTGGATCGGCAGCGGCTGCGGCAGGTTGATGCGGCGCTCGCCCTTGCCGATCAGCTTCTTCAGGCGCTCGCTCGTCCATTCCGGCCCGAGCACCTGGTCGGCCAGCGCGAAGGGGTCGTCGACGCGCACGCAGCCATGGCTGAGGGCACGCCGCTCGCCGGCGAAGAGCCGGCGGTTCGGCGTGTCGTGCAGATAGACCGCATGCTCGTTCGGGAACATGAATTTGATCCAGCCGAGCGCGTTGCGCTCGCCGGGCGGCTGGCGCACCGAGATGCCGCCGCCCTTGGTGCGGGTGACGACATAGCCGCGCTTGGCCGCATAGTCCGGATCGGCCGCCAGCCCCGGCAGGAACTCCTTCTTCAGGATCGAGGGCGGCACGTACCAGGACGGGTTGACGATGACGTGGTCCATCTTGTGCGAGAAGATCGGCGTCGCCGAATCCGGCTTGCCGATGATCGCGCGGGCCTCGTGGATCACCTGTCCGTCGCGGATGACGCGCACGCGCATCTCCGGCACGTTGACCATGATGTGCTTGGCGCCGAGATCCGGCGGCAGCCAGCGCCAGCGCTCCATCTGGGCGACAATGTCCTCCTCGCCCCTTGCCGTCGCGGGCTTGCCGAGTGCGGCGAGGGTGCGCTCGCTGAGGATGCCGTTGGCGGGCAGGCCGGCTTTCTTCTGGAAGTCGGCCAGGGCCAGCGAGGTCGAGCGGTCGAAGACCGAATCGTCGCTGGAGCCGAGGCCGAGGCGGGCGCGCACCAGCGGCACGCGCTCGTCGCGCATGCCGAGCTTGAGCGGCGGCCCGGCCGGGATGCGCACTAGCGGCGTGTCGTCGAGATGCTCGCGCAGTTCGGCGAGCTTGGCCTTGAGGCGGCGATATTGCTCGTGCGGCGGGTTGTAGGCGGCGAGCACCGCGCCGGCATCGGGAGCGCCGGCGAGCTCGGAGAGCACCTCCGTCGCCGAGGGCAGGTAGAGCGTCGGCGTGATCAGCTTGGAGAGGCGGCGCGGATCGAGGCGGCCGCCGCGCGCGTCGCGGGCATAGAGCACGGCGAGCGCCGAGAGCCGCACATCGGCCTCGGCGAGCTTGGCCTTGTCGCTCAGCTCGAAGACCGGAAGGGCGTAGTCGGTCGGGCGCAGGCCGTCATCGGCGGCGTGCTCGAGCTGGGCGACGATGCGCTTGCCGGCGGCGGTCCAGCCCTTGGCGTCGATCCAGAACGGCTTGTTCTCGTTCGCCTGATAGGCGGCGAGGATCTCGCCGCGCTCGCGCTCGCCGAGGCGGCGGACCGCGACGCCGTCATTGGCGCGCGCCGCGATATCGGCGGCGAAGGCGAGGCCCGGCGGCACGTCGACCACCACCTTCGGCATCTCGGGCGGCGGAACCAGTGACGGGATGGCTTCGAGTGGCCCGGCGGCCGGGGCGGCTGCGGGCGGCGCCACCGTCACCGAGGCCGTCACGGGCTTGTCCGGAGCCGGCAGGGCCGGGGCGGCCTGGACGGGCGCGGTCTCGGCGGGAGCAGGGGCGGGCGCCGGCTCGGAGGATTTCGAGGCCGGCACGAGCGCCGGGTCCAGCGCCGGCACCTCGACTTGCGGAATGTCGAGCGTGACCGGCTCGGTTTCCGTCTCGACGGGGGCCGTGGCATCGACCGAGGCGGCACCGCGCAAGGTTGCGCCGCTCTTCACGGTTCCGGTGACGATGTCGCTGTCGGAGGGGCGGTCCGTCGCCGTCTGGCCGGCAGGGGCCGGCTTCTCGGTGTCAAGCAGCTTGAGCTGGGGCGTCTCGGGCAGGGGCACGCCGGTCGCCGGATCGGTGGCGAGGGGGGCTTGGGCCGGAGGCGTTTGGGCAAGCACCGGAGCGCAGCTCAGCATGATGGCCAGGGCGGATGCCGAGGTCAGATTCGCCCAGTGGCGACGAGGCATAGTCGCTATCCCGATGAATGCCGGATCACGCCCATTCCTGCGTGACTCGGTTTGCTTCCACAAGATGCGGCGGCGCAACAGGCCGCCACTTTGATTCGTCGCGGCTCAGGCCGCGTCGGTTTCCTCAGGATGGCCGTCGCTCTCGATCAGCCCGTAATCCTTGAGCTTTCGGTAGAGCGTCGAGCGGCCGATGCCGAGCTTGCGCGAGACCTCGGACATGTGCCCGCGGTAATGCGCCAGCGCGAAAGTGATGATGTCGCGCTCGAGATCGTCGAGCTTGCGCATGTCGGAGCCGGAGACGAGCTCGAGCGAGTTCGGGTCGCGCACCGGCATGTGGATGATGCGGGGAGCGGCTTCGGCCTGCGCATCGGCCGGGCCGAGCTGGGCCGGCGCCGGCGGGATGCGGACGTCGTAACCATCCATCTGCGCCGCGATCTGCGGGAACTCGGCGACGCCGAGCTCGCCGCCATCGGCCAGGACGACGGCGCGGAACATGGCGTTCTCGAGCTGGCGGACATTGCCCGCCCAGTCATAGCTCGCGATCAGGGTCATCGCCTCGCTGGAGATGCCGCTGAGCTTCTTGCCCTCCTCGGCGGCGAAGCGGGCGAGGAAGCCGCGGGCAAGGTCGGGAATGTCCTCGCGGCGCTGGCGCAGCGGCGGCAGCGTGATCGGGAAGACGTTGAGGCGGTAGTAGAGATCCTCGCGGAACTCGCCGCGCTTCACCTGATCGAGCAGGCTCTTGTTGGTGGCGGAGATGACGCGGATGTCGACCCTGACCGACTTCTTGCCGCCGACGGGGTCGACCTCGCTCTCCTGGATGGCGCGCAGCAGCTTGACCTGGGCGTCGAGCGGCAATTCGCCGACCTCGTCGAGGAACAGCGTGCCGCCATTGGCCTCGACGAATTTGCCGAGATGGCGCTCGGTGGCACCGGTGAAGGCGCCCTTCTCATGGCCGAAGAGGATGGATTCGACGAGATTGTGCGGGATCGCCCCGCAATTGACCGTGACGAAGGGCTTGCCCTTGCGGTCGCTGGAGCCCTGGATGGCGCGGGCCAGCACCTCCTTGCCGACGCCGGATTCGCCCTCGATCAGGATCGGGATGTTCGATTTCGCCGCCCGTTCGGCCAGGCGCACGACGCGGGCCATGTCGGGGCTCTTGGTCGCGAGGTCGCGGAAGCCCAGCGTGTTGGAGGCGCGGCGCTTGATATGGCGCAATTCGTGTTCGAGGGCGCCGAGCTTCAGCGCGTTCTTGAGCGAAACCTGGAGGCGCTCGGCGCCGACGGGCTTGACCACGAAATCGACGGCGCCGGCGCGCATGGCCGTGACCACGGTCTCGATCGAGCCGTTCGCCGTCTGCACGATGACGGGCTTGTCGATCTCGCGTTCGCGCAGCGTGGCGAGCACGCCCATGCCGTCGAGGCCGGGCATGTTGAGGTCGAGCACGATCGCGTCGATCGCGTCGCCATCCGGGCCGGCGATCAGCGCGACGGCCGCCTCGCCATTCTCCGCAACCAGGACGCCGTAGCCGAAACGCTTGAGCATCGCGTCGAGCAGGCGGCGCTGGACGGGATCGTCGTCGACGACGAGAACGGTGGCGGTCATGACACCTCGAAAGACGGCGCAACAGGACGGAAAGGCTCGGCTCCGAAAGGAATCGCCTGTTCCGTTCTGGGGCATCGTCGGCCAGAAGAGTTAAGCGGAGTTTAAGCGCGCCGGCCGGGCCCGTCATCAGCGCTGCGGCAGAACGCCCGAGATTGATCCCCGGCCCCATGCTGGCCTAAGTGGGGGCATACCCGATGCCGCGAGACGGAGAGAGCATGTTCTTCCAGACGATGCGAGGCGAGACGGTTCACGGCCAGGCGGCGGCGCATGGCGGCGGCGTCGCCTCCGACAAAGCGCTCGGCGACCTGCCGGAATGGAACCTGGACGATCTCTATCCCGGGATCGATTCCGCCGCCTTCCGGACCGATCTCGACCGCGCCTTCACGCAGGCGCAGGCGCTGGCGGCGGGCTATCGCGGCAAGCTCGCGGAGCTGGCGGGGCAGCCCGATGGCAGCGCCCTGCTGGCCGAGGCGGTCAAGGCCTATGAAAGCCTGAGCGACCTGCTCGGGCGGATCGGCGCCTATGCGGGCCTGGTCTATTCCGGCGACACCACCGATCCGCAGCGCGCCAAATTCTATGGCGACACGCAGGACAGGCTGAACGCCGCCGTCACCGAATTGCTGTTCTTCGAGCTCGAGCTCAACCGGATCGAGCCGGACTTGCTGGCCAAGGTCGCCGGCGAGGCGCCGCTCTCGCATTGGAAGCCCTGGCTCGACGATCTCTCCAAGGACAAGCCGCACCAGCTCGACGACCGGCTGGAGGCGTTGTTCCACGAGAAGTCGATGACGGGCGCGGCCGCCTGGAACCGCCTCTTCGACGAGACCATTGCCTCGCTGCGTTTCGACGTCGATGGCGAGGAGCTGACGCTGGAGCTCACGCTCAACAAATTGCAGGACGCCGATGGCGAGGCGCGCCGCAAGGCGGCGGAGGCGCTGAGCAAGGTCTTCCGCAAGGAGCTGCGCACCTTCGCGCTGATCACCAACACGCTGGCCAAGGACAAGGAAATCTCCGACCGCTGGCGCAAATTCGAGGATGTCGCGGATTCCCGCCATCTGGCGAACAGGGTCGAGCGCGAGGTCGTGGACGCTCTCGTTTCAGCGGTGCGCGAGGCCTATCCGCGGCTGTCGCACCGCTATTATCGCCTGAAGGCCAAATGGTTCGGCCGCGACGCGCTCGATTTCTGGGACCGCAACGCGCCGCTTCCGGAAATCGAGCAGCGCAGCATCCCCTGGACCGAGGCGCGCGACACCGTGCTTTCGGCCTATGGCGCCTTCTCGCCGAAGATGGCGGATATCGCCCGGCGCTTCTTCGACGAGCGCTGGATCGACGCGCCGCCGCGTCCCGGCAAGGCACCCGGCGCCTTCGCGCATCCCACCGTGCCGTCGGCGCACCCCTATGTGCTGCTGAACTACCAGGGCAAGCCGCGCGACGTGATGACGCTGGCGCATGAGTTGGGCCATGGCGTGCATCAGGTGCTGGCGGCACCCAACGGCGCCCTGATGGCGCCGACGCCATTGACGCTGGCGGAGACGGCGAGCGTCTTCGGCGAGATGCTGACCTTCCGGCGCCTGCTCGACACGACCAGCGACCCGAAGCAGCGCAAGGCGATGCTGGCGGCGAAGGTCGAGGACATGATCAACACGGTCGTGCGCCAGATCGCCTTCTACACCTTCGAGCGCAGGGTCCATGAGGCGCGTCGGCAAGGCGAGCTCACGGCCGAGGCGCTGTGCGATCTCTGGATGGGCGTTCAGGCGGAAAGTCTTGGGCCGGCGATCCGGCTGTCGAGCGGCTACGAGCCGTTCTGGTGCTACGTCCCGCACTTCATCCATTCGCCCTTCTACGTCTACGCCTATGCCTTCGGCGATTGCCTGGTGAACTCGCTCTACGGCGTCTACCAGAGCGCGGCGGAGGGCTTCCAGGACCGCTATTTCGCCCTGCTCGCGGCCGGCGGCAGCAAGCCCTATGGCGAATTGCTCAAGCCTTTCGGGCTCGATGCGAAGGATCCGGGCTTCTGGCAGATCGGGCTCAAGATGATCGAGGGGATGATCATCGAGCTGGAGGGGATGGAGTGAGGCTTGCCGTCATGGTCGGGCTTGCCCCGACCATCTCGGAAACCAGTGCCTTCTCGTCCTGAGATTCTCGGGTCTCCGCTACGCTTCGCCCGAGAGTGACGCCGCGGCGACTAGAACTGCACCCTCAAGCCCACCTGCGAGACATTCGCGGTGTAGTCCGATCCCACCGCCGTCGAGTTCAGCCGCTCATGGGTGAAGCTCGCGCGGATCGCGAAGGTGCGGGTCAGCTTGTATTCGATCCGCGCGCCGACATTCAGGTAGTCCTCGCGCAGGCCCTGGCCCTCATATTCCGTGCGGCTGAAATTGGTGAAGCCGGTGAGCGTGAGGTTGCGGCGCAGCGCGTGGGCGATCTCCAGCGTCGCGCGCCGCATCGTCGTGCCCGACGAGCCGGCGATGGTGGTGTCGCCGAGCTGGGCGGTGCCGCGCAGCGTCACCGTGGTCAGCGGGGTCGGCGACCAGAGGATCGAGGCGTCGCCGACGAAGCCGCGCAGGTCCTTCAGCCTGTTATCCTCGTAGCGTCGGTTCTGGTAGCCGCCCGAGACCTCGCCCTTGAGCTGCTGGCTGAACTCGAAGGTCGAGCCGATGCTGCCGGTGATGCCGTCGGAGGAGCGCATATAGCCGCTCGAATCGGTCTTCTCGTCGAAATCGCGCCGGTCGATCTCGGCCTGGACATAGGGCTTGAAGCCGGGCGTGACCTCATAGGCCGCGCGTAGGCGCAGGCCGTAATCGGTCATGTTGCGGTCCTTCTGGGAGAGGATCGCACCGCTCGTCAGCCTGGCATCCTCGAAGTCGCTGCGGTCGGCCGAGCCGCGCAAGGTGAGCTGCAGGCGGTTGAAGTCCTGCGTCACGCCGGCCGAGCCGCCATATTGCCAGACCTGCGGGCGGCCCTGGACATTGGCGTTCAGGTCCGGCGAGCCGGGGCGCTGGGTGTCGAGCTTGAGGCGCGATTCGAGGAGGATGTGGGTGTCGCGCGTGGCGTCGAGCCTGAGGTCGAGATTGCCCTCGGCATCGGGGCGCGAGGCGTTCCGGTCACTGAAGTAATCCATGTAGCCGGCGCGCAGCTTGCCCTTGAGCTCATGCACGTTCCAGTCGGACTGCACCTCCACTTCCGCGTCGTAGCGCTGGAAGACCGAGCCCTTGGTGCCGGGCGTGGCGCTGCGCTGCGGGTTGGTGTCGTAGCCGGTCGAGCCGGTGATCGCCGGCTTCAGCGTGACCGCGCCCAGCCGCAGGCCGAGCGGCGCCCAGGGATCGTCATCGGTGCTCGCGCGGCGCCGGCGCGGGGGAGGCGGCAAGGCCGCTTCCGGCGCGGGCAAGACCGCGACAGGCGGTTGCGGCGGGCGGAACTGGCGCTGCGTGGTGCCGCGCAGGGCCGGCGGCTGCAGCGGTCGGCTGGCACGCGGCGGCTGGCGCCCGGAGATGGCGGAAGGCTGGCCCTGGACGAGGGAGGCCGGATCGCGGATCGCCTGCGGATCGGGGGTGGCGGGCGTGAGCGGCTGTTCCGGCGGCGCGGGAGGCTGCGCGACATAAGCCGGCGTTCCCGTCCTGAGCCCGGCGCGCGGCGCCTGCTGCGCGCCCGCCGGCAGGCAGCCGAGCGCCAGGGCCGCCAGCGCGGAGCCGGACAGAAGCAGGATCTTGGCGCGGCCTGACACGGGCTTCGCGGGGCTCCAGGGCAGCAACAGGTGACAGCAATGGCTGGCGCGCCCGGCAGAGGGCGCATGGTTAACGCAGTTAGAACGAACAGGGTTAAGGAGCCGTCAACGCGCCGGCCACGATCGCCGCGGCGGTGGAAATCCCGCATCGCCCCGTGCTAGAGCGCGCGCCATGACCGAAAACATCCGCGCCTCGGCGCTCCGCACCATCGCCACGGAACGGGCCGGGCTCGACACGCTCCATGCCGCCCTCGCCGACGGGCTCGGGCAGCCCTTCACCGAGGCCGTCGCGATGATCCTGGCCGCGAGCGGCCGCGTGATCGTCTCCGGCATGGGCAAGTCCGGCCATGTCGGGCGCAAGCTCGCCGCGACCCTGGCCTCGACCGGCACGCCCGCCCATTTCGTCCACCCGGCCGAGGCGAGTCATGGCGATCTCGGCATGGTCAGGCCGGAGGATGTGGTGATCGCGCTGTCCTGGTCGGGCGAGACGGCGGAGCTTGCCGCGCTCGTCGGCTATACCCGCCGCTTCCGCGTCGGGCTGATCGCCTTCACCGCGAATCCCGAGAGCACGCTCGGCAAGGAGGCGGATGTCGCGCTGATCCTGCCCAAGGCGACCGAGGCCTGCCCCAACGGGCTCGCGCCGACCACCTCGACCACCATGCAGATCGCACTCGGCGATGCGCTGGCGGTGGCGCTGCTGGAGGCGCGCGGCTTCTCGCGGCAGGATTTCTTCGTCTACCACCCCGGCGGCAAGCTCGGCGCGCAGCTCAAGACGGTCGAGAGCATCATGCATCGCGGCGCGGAGCTGTCGCTCGTGGGGCTCGATACCTTGCTGCCCGATGTCATCGCGATGATATCAGCCAAGGGCTTCGGCTGTGCGATCGTGATGGATATCGATGGCAAGCTTGCGGGCGTGGTCACCGATGGTGATCTGCGCCGCAAGGCGACGATGGCAGGTGGTGCCGCGCTCAGGGCGCGCGATATCATGACGCTGAATCCCCGTCGCATCGGCCCGGATGCGCTCGCCGTCGAAGCGTTGGAGCTGGTCAATCGCAGCCGGATCACCGCGCTGATCGTCGTGGACGAACAGGAGCGGCCGGTCGGGCTCGTCCATGTCCACGACCTGCTGGCGATGGGCGTCGCCTGAGCCGCGACGTCGTTCCGGGGCCGGGATGCCCTTGTCAGCGGCGCGCGGCCATCTATCTAAAGCTCCAGAAACTATAGCTTTGGAGGTTGCGATGGCTGCGACGGCACGACTCGAACGCGTGATGCCCATCGGCGCGCTGGCGGAGCGCACCGGCGTCAAGGTCGAGACCATCCGCTATTACGAGCAGGTCGGGCTTTTGCCGCCGCCGGAGCGTTCCGAGGGCAACCAGCGCCGTTATGGCCGGCGTCATGCCGAGCGGCTCGCCTTCATCAAGCATGCGCGCGATCTCGGCTTCGCGGTGGACAATATTCGCACGCTGCTCAGGCTCTCCGACACGCCCGGCATGGCCTGCGACGAGGCGCATGCGATCTCCGCCGGTCATCTCGAAGAGGTGCGCGACAAGATCGCCAGGCTGCGCTCGCTGGAAAAGGAGCTGGAGCGGATCGCGACCACCTGCTCGGGCGGCGTCGCCGCCTGCGATTGCGCCATCATCGAGGCGCTGGCCGATCACGGCCAATGCGATCACGCCCGCCATTGAGGCGGTCTGGCGATGTGAAGCTTCAGCCGGCCAGAACAGCGGCCGTCATCCCGGATCGGCGCGGCTTTGCCGCTTGTCGGGGATGACCGTGCGTTTTCATCGGGTGGAGCTCGATGTCGATTGCCTCTCGTTTCCGCGCCGGAAAGCCTTAAATAGGAACTGTGCCGGACGGCCTCGTCGTCCAGTTTTCGGGTTGGCAAGAGGGCGGGCGATGCCGGTATTGCGTTTGTCGGCGGGCTTCCGGCCCGGCGAGGGGAACAAACCCCGATTCTCCGGGAGTCAGCGATTCGGGCTTGCTTCGTTCCGGAGTCGTTCTTGCCGGAGTTCTTCCTGCCGGAGTCGTTCCGACGAGACCCGTTCCTGATTTCAGTTCACGCACCCGCCCGGACGGCTGAGGCTCGCGTCGAGCTGGTGTCGCCCGGATGGACGAGATGATCGGCCCTTCGCCTTGCAGCTCTTTCGTTCGTTGCCTCCCGCCGCCCGCGCCAACAGCGTCACCGCGGTGCTCGGACCCACCAATACCGGCAAGACCCATCTCGCCATCGAGCGCATGGTCGCCCATCCCACCGGGATGATCGGCCTGCCGCTGCGCCTGCTGGCGCGCGAGGTCTATCAACGGGTCGTCGACAAGGTCGGGCCGGAGGCCGTCGCCCTCGTCACCGGCGAGGAGAAGATCAAGCCGGAGCGGCCGCGCTTCTGGGTCTGCACCGTCGAGGCGATGCCGCGCGATCTCGCCGTCGATTTCGTCGCGATCGACGAGATCCAGCTCGCCGCCGATCTCGACCGCGGCCATGTCTTCACCGACAGGCTCCTGAACCGGCGCGGCCGGGCCGAGACGATGCTGATCGGTGCCGGGACGATGCGTCCGCTGATCGAGCAGCTCATGCCGGGCGTCAATGTCGTCACGCGCCCACGCCTGTCGCAGCTCACCTTCGCCGGCGACCGCAAGATCACCCGTCTGCCGCCGCGCTCGGCGATCGTCGCCTTCTCGGTGGAGGAGGTCTACGCCATCGCCGAATTGATCCGCCGGCAGAAGGGCGGGGCGGCGGTCGTGCTGGGGGCGTTGTCACCGCGTACGCGCAATGCCCAGGTCGAGATCTACCAGTCCGGCGATGTCGATTATCTCGTCGCCACCGACGCGATCGGCATGGGGCTCAATCTCGACGTCAACCACATCGCCTTCGCGGCGGACAAGAAATTCGACGGCCATCATTTCCGCAAGCTCAACCCGGCCGAGTTCGGCCAGATCGCCGGCCGGGCCGGGCGGCATCTGCGCGACGGCACCTTCGGCACCAGCGGGCGCTGCCCGCCCTTCGACGCTGAGCTGGTGGATGCGATCGAGAATCACCGCTTCGAGCCGATCCGCCAGATGCAGTGGCGCAATTCCGATCTCGACCTGCGCTCGGTCGGCGGCCTCCTAGACACGCTGAACATCCAGCCTTCCGAGCAGGGGCTGACGCGGGCGCTGATCGCCGAGGACATGACGACGCTGGAAATCCTGGCCAGGGACCCCGACATCGCGCCGCTGGCGCATGGCCGGGCTGCGGTGGAGCGGCTCTGGGAGGTCTGCGGCCTGCCCGATTACCGCAAGATCTCGCCGATGCAGCATGCCGATCTGGCGACGACGCTTTATCTCAGGCTGATGCGCCATGGCCGGCTCGATGCCGACTGGTATGCGGCGCAACTCGGCTCGCTCGACCGCACCGATGGCGAGATCGACACGCTCTCCGCCCGCATCGCGCAGGTCCGGACCTGGACCTATGTCGCCAACCGGCCCGACTGGTTACCTGATCCTGAGCATTGGCAGGGCATGGCGCGTCTTGTAGAGGACAAGCTGTCGGATGCTCTGCATGAGCGTCTGGCCCACCGATTTGTCGATCGGCGCACCAGTGTCCTGATGCGCCGCTTGCGGGAGAATGCGATGTTGGAGGCTGAGGTCACTGCGACGGGCGACGTGCTCGTCGAGGGCCAGCATGTGGGAATGCTGCAGGGCTTCCGCTTCACGGCGGACCCGAAGGCGGGCGGGTCGGAGGTCAAGGCTCTGAACCTCGCGGCCATGAAGGCGCTCGGTTCCGAGATCGAGGCCCGGGCCGCGCGCGTCGTGCTGGCGGGCGACGACGCCTTCCTGCTCTCGCATGACGGGCTCGTGCGCTGGACGGGCGAGCCTGTGGCGCGCCTCGTCGCCGGCGAGAAGGTGCTGGAGCCGCGGCTTCGCCTGCTGGTCGAGGAGCATCTCAACGGGGCTGCGCGCGAGCAGGTCGAGGCGCGCCTCACGCTCTGGCTGAAGAATCACGTCACCCGCCTGCTCGGCGCGATCCAGATCCTGGAGGCGGCCGAGAACGTCGCTGGCATCGCTCGCGGCATCGCCTACCAGACGGCCGAGGCGCTCGGCGTGCTCGAGCGTTCGAAGGTCGGCGAGGAGATGAAGGCGCTCGATCAGGAGGGCCGGGCGGCGCTGCGCCAGCTCGGCATCCGCTTCGGGGCCTTCCACATCTACATGCCCGCCCTGCTGAAGCCGGCGCCGCGTGCGCTCGCCGCCCAGCTCTGGGCGCTGAAGCATGGCGGACCGGAGACGGCGGGGCTCGACGACATCGCCCATCTCGCGGCGTCCGGCCGCACCTCCTTCCCGGTCGACAAGGCCGTGCCGAAGGGGCTCTACCGGGCGGCGGGCTATCGCGTCTGCGGCGAGCGGGCGGTGCGCGTCGACATTCTGGAACGCCTCGCGGACCTGATCCGCCCGGCGATCGCCTATCGTCCCGGCGCCACGCAGGGCACGCCGCCGGCCGGCAGCGCCGATCAGGACGGCTTCGTCGTCACCGGCGCGATGACCTCGCTCGTCGGCTGCGCCGGCGAGGATTTCGCCTCGATCCTGCGCTCGCTCGGCTATGTCTCGGTGAAGCGTCCGGGCCCCGCGATCACCGTGCCGCTGGCGCCGCCGCCGGCCGCCACCGAGCCGGCCAAGCCGGTCGAGGCGAAGGCGAGCGACGAGACGGCCGATGACGCTGCCGGCGAGACGCCGGTCGGGGCCGCTGCCGACGAGGCCGTGCCGGCCGATGGCGCGGTGTCGGCGGACGCTTCCGAGGAAGCCGCTGCCGTCGTCGAACCGGCCGAGGCCCTGAACGAGGGTGCGCTGGCGGAGGGCGAGACGCGTGTCTCCGAAGCGCCCGCCGTCGAGACGGCGGATACGCCTATCCTCACCGAAACCGAGCTCGACGCGGTGCGCGAGCCCGTGCCGGCCGATGCGCTCTCGGCCCTGCCTGCCGCGCCGTCGGCTGAGGTTGCGGATGCAGCCGCGGAGGCCGAAACCGCTGCCGAAGCCGCGCCGGCCGAGCCCGAGCTCATCGAGATCTGGCGGCCGCATCGCCACCAGGGTGGGCGCCGGCCCGAGCATGCTCAGCGCGGCCGGCAGGACGGCCCGCGCCGCGAGGGCGAGCGCCGTGGCGGTGACCGTCCGCAGCGCGAGGGGCGCCCCGGCGGCCCGCGTCGCGACGGGCGGCCCGAGAATCGTCCGGCTGCCGCGGCAGTGGGCGAGGGTGCCGCTCAGCGCCAGGAACGTCCGAACCAGGATCAGCGCCCCCGCCGTGACGAGCGTCCGCGCTCCGATGAGCGTCCGCGTCGCGAGGATCAGCCGCGGCAGGGTCGCCCCGAGGGCGGTCGCGGCCCGCGCCCCGACTTCAAGCGCGACGGTCGCCCCGGCGGCCCGCGCCGCGAGGAGCGTGGGGGAGAGCGCTTCCAGCAGCCGCAGCGCCCGCGCCCGGCCAATCGCGAGCCCGATCCCGATTCGCCCTTCGCCAAGCTGGCCGCGCTCAAGGCGCAGCTCGAAGGCAGCAAGACCTAGGACCCGGGGAGGCGTAGCCGTTGCGGGAGCATCGTCAACGCCTCGACAAATGGCTCTGCTTCGCGCGCTTCGCGCGAACGCGGCCGGCGGCCGTGCGTCTGGTGGAAGACGGCCATGTCCGCATTGCGGGGCGGCGCGCCGAGAACCCCGCACAGGGGCTCAAGCTGGGGGACGTGCTGACGCTCGCCTTGCCGCACGCCACCGTCGTCGTGCGGATCCTGGCCTTCGCCGAGCGCCGGGGCCCGTTCGAGACGGCGAGGCTCCTCTATGAGCGCCTCGACGAAGGCGGCGACGATCCCTCTCTTGCGGAGGGCGAGGGAGGCGACTAAATCCGGCCGCTATCGCCCGCAGGATCGATATGCGGCCATGCGGCGAACGAATTTCTCCCAGTGGATGCCGGAAGGGCAAAGTCTTCTGCCGAGCCCGGCGAAAACAATCTTGAAACCTGCGCCTGTCGGGGGTTTATGAGGTTGTTTAGAAGTGTTGGAAGGGCCGGCCCATGACCTATGTGGTCACCGAGAACTGCATCAAGTGCAAGTACATGGATTGCGTCGAGGTTTGCCCGGTCGACTGCTTCTATGAAGGCGAGAACATGCTCGTCATCCACCCCGACGAATGCATCGATTGCGGCGTCTGCGAACCGGAATGCCCGGCCGAAGCGATCAAGCCCGACACCGAGCCCGGCCTCGAAAGCTGGCTGCAGCTCAACACCAAATACGCTGCGAGCTGGCCGAACATCACGCAGAAGAAGGACGCCCCGGCCGATGCGAAGGCGTTCGACGGGGTCGCCGGCAAGCTCGAGATGTTCTCGCCCGAACCGGGCGAAGGCGACTGATTTTCGCCGCTTCGGACGGTCCGTTCTGCGTTAACCATGACCGTGCCGCGCGCATGGCGGCGGATGGTTGCCCGCGTTTACCTTTGATTCGGCGTGTTTTTTGTGCTACACACAAACTCAGTCGAATTCGTTCCGCATGCCCCCTGCGAGGTTTTCACAAACGGGGCGTTCCCAAAGATCGCGTGCAACATGAAGGGCCGGCGGCTTTTCGCCGGAACAATCCGTTGTTCGCTTCTGTGGGCGAGATGAACCAATCGACTGAGGGAGCGTGAAGCGCCGCATCACCGCGTCGCGTCAGGCGGAATGTCCCCGGCCATCCGGACGGGGACGGATCATCGCGCGCCCGCCACGGCGGGCCGGTCAGGAGTCGTAACGGCATGTCTACGGTGAAGAAAGCTGCTGTGCGCCAGGGTTTCAAGACGGGCGAATACGTCGTCTATCCGTCCCATGGCGTCGGACAGATCACGGCGATCGAAGAGCAGGAAGTCGCCGGCTTCAAGCTCGAGCTGTTCGTGGTCAGCTTTGCCAAGGACAAGATGACCCTGCGCGTTCCCACCGCCAAAGCCATCAGCGTCGGGCTGCGCAAGCTCGCCGATGCCGAAGCCGTCGCCAAGGCGCTGACCACTCTCACCGGCCGCGCCCGCGTCAAGCGCACCATGTGGTCGCGCCGCGCGCAGGAATACGAGGCGAAGATCAATTCGGGCGATCTCGTCGCCATCGCCGAGGTGGTGCGCGATCTCTATCGCTCCGAGGCCCAGCCCGAGCAGTCCTATTCCGAGCGCCAGCTCTATGAAGCCGCCCTCGACCGCATGGTTCGCGAGATCGCGGTCGTCGACGACGTCACCGAGATCGAGGCGCTCAAGAAGATCGAGGGCCAGCTCGCCAAGTCGCCGCGCCGGGTCGGCAAGGGCGAGGCCGTCGAGGCGGATGCCGAGCTCGAAGGCGACAACGACGATCTGCAGGAAGAAGCGGCCTGAGCCGTTCCTGTCGGATCCCGGAATGCGAACCCGGCGGGCGACCGCCGGGTTTTTTGTTTGCCGAGCCCTCGCAATGACGGGTGAAGGCGCCCGCTACTCGCCGATGACCTTGTAGCGCTGGCCGGGTGTGAGCGCGGCGGCGCGGTCGAACCCGTTCAGGAGCTGGAAGAGCTCGGCCGGCCGGTCCTGCTCCGGCATGCGCTCCGCCATGCTCGCCACCGTGTCGCCCGGCGCCGCGTTGACGATACGGATGCGCAGCGGCCGGGCGGTCTGCGCCTCGGCCGGCGTCAGGGCCCGGAAGCTCTCGACGATGCTGCGCATCGGGCGTTCCGGATCGGCGGCGCCGCGCGCTGCCAGGATGAAGCGGTAGACGCGGTCGCCGAACTGCACGGCCGCCAGACGGAACGTCCAATCCGTGCCCTTGCCATGGGCGATGACGGCGGGCTGCCCGCCCATCTCGATCTTCTCGATTCCGGTTGTCTCGACACCCTCGATCCAACCGGCCGCGACATAGGATTCGAGCGTCTGGTCGGGCTTGAGCGTCACGGAGTCGAAGCGCAGGGCCTGCGCGCCATTGGCGCTGACGCCGATGACCATGTCCTGCGCCGCTTCGAGGCTGAAGCCGTCCGGCGCCGAGAAGGAGATGCGCAGCGAGCTGTTCACATAGCGCCGGCCGCGCACCACGCCGTCGCGCGGATCGTCGCCATAGGCGAGGCCGTCGATGGCGGTCAGCCAGCGGCCGGCATCGTGCTCGCCCAGGCCCGGCGCGGCGATCTGGCGCGCGGCGGCGGTGACGGCGGCGATGCGCTCCGGCGTCTGCGGATGGGTCGCGAGCATGTCGAGGCGCTTGTCCTCCGCGCTCTGCTGCTGCTGCCCGCTGTTGCGGAAGGCAGTGTTGCGGCCGAGCGTGTTGAGGAAGCGGCTCGCGCCGTAAGGGTCGTATCCGGCGCGGGCGAGGCTGGTGACGCTGATCTTGTCGGCCTCGAATTCCTGCTGGCGCGAGAAGCGGGCGAGGGAGAGCTTCGAGCCCGCCTGGACCGCGGCGCTCTGGTTCGGATCCTTGAGCACCTGCGAGACGACCTGGTTGACCAGGGCCGATTCCGCCTCCTTCTCGGCGCGCTGGACCGCATGCTGGGCGGTAACGTGCCCGATCTCATGGGCGAGGACCGAGGCAATCTCGGAGGTGTCGTTGGCGAGCGCCAGCAGGCCGCGCGTGACGTAGAGCCGGCCGTTGGGCAGAGCGAAGGCGTTGACCGCCGGCGAGTTCAGGATGGTGATCTCATAGGCGCCGATCTGGCCGTCGCTGGTCTTGGCGAGGCGCTGGACGATGTCGTCGAGCGCGGCCTTGGTGCGCGGCGCGCGATATTCCCCGCCGAAGGCCGCGAGCAGGCGCTGATGCTCCTGGTCGGAGGCGCGCTGGACGGGGCTGATGCGCGGCGCGATCTCGCCGTCGCCCGACATGCTGGCCGGCAGCACGGAGGTCTGGTCGCCGAAGCACCCGGCGAGCAGCAGCGCGAGGGCAAGGGCGCCGAGCCGCTTGCCCCGTCCTGCGAACCGTGTTGGCCAGACTTTCCGCATCCCTCAGTCGATCAGTTCCAGCGCGGCGTGCGAGGTGACTTCGAGCAGAAGGCCACCGCGGCCCGCGAGCACGCCATAGGCTCGCAGGCGTTTACCGCCGAGTGCAGCCGGGGTCCAGCCCGCCTCCTTCAGTTCGCGCCAGAGCTTGCGTGACAGAACGATCGAGGCCGCCTCCCCGGGCCGGCGCGAAAAGTTCAGATAGGTCCGCTGCGAGCGCTCGCCCACGGACGCGATCCGGCCTTCCAGCATGACGTAGCGCCCCTCCTGCCCCTTGACGGCGGCGAGATCATGACCGTCGATCGCCAGCGGCGTCAAACCTTGGGCCGCCGGCGGCAAAACTTGCGAGGCAGAGGTTACCTTTGTCTGAATCGCGGTGGGGCCGGGCGCGCAACGCGCTACCTGCGCTTCTGCCAAGGGCAGGGCGGCGCCGCTCTTCTGGAGCAGTTGCGCGATCTCTTCGCGCCCGGCACCGGGCGCGGCCTCGACGAAGAGGCGGGCCGGCCAGCGACCCCAGCGATCCTTCTCGCCGGTGATCGCAAGCAGGATGTCGCGGCCGAGAAAGGGCGCGAGCCCGGATCGGAAACGGGCATCCTCCGCCGCATCCTGGCGAGGTGCCAGGCCGACCAGCCGCAAGGCGCGGCCATCGGCCAGGAGCGGATCGCCGGCGGCGTCGAAGCCCGAGAGGCGTGCCGGCACCGTCTCGACCGCCTCGACGCCGCAGGGCGTGGCCGAGCGGGCGGCAAGCGGCAGGGCGCCGAGGAGCCACAGGCCGAGAAGAAGGGGCTTCACCGTCATCGTGGTTATGCTACAGGGAGTTTCGTGCGTCCCGGTAGCTCAGCAGGATAGAGCAACGGTTTCCTAAACCGTAGGTCAGGGGTTCGAATCCCTTCCGGGACGCCATTTTACCCTCCTGTTCCCATCTGGGAATCGGCTCGGCCATGGCATCGGGCCGGACGGCGAAATCCGCTTTTCCCGAACCATCCGATGCCACACCAGGCAGATGGATCGCCGTTATCGCGCCCGGCAGGGCGCGCGGCGATCTAGGCGTCAGGTTTCCGGCAAGCTATGCAGGGGGCATGGATACCGTCGCGCCGCAAGAGCTGTTCTCCCATGTCCGCATCGTCATGGGCATGGTGATCGGCCTCGGCATCACCCGCATGCTCCTGGGCATTGCCGGCTTCATCCAGCATCCCGGCCGCAATCGCGTCTCGCTGCTGCACATGCTCTGGGTCGGCTCGATCCTGCTCGAACTGGCGCTGTTCTGGTGGTGGGAGTTCGCGCTGTCGCGGATCCCGAGCTGGAGCTTCGGCGTCTTCCTGTTCCTGATCGGCTATGCCGTCGTGCTTTATCTGCTCGCGGCGCTGCTCTTCCCGGATTCGATCGCGGAATATGCCGGCTACGAGGATTTCTTCATCAAGCGGCGGCGCTGGTTCTTCGGGCTGCTCGCCGTCGCCTTCCTGCTCGACGTCGTCGACACGCTGATCAAGGGGCTCGACCATTGGAGCCAGCTCAGCGGTGATTATCTGCTGCAGGTGCCGATCGGGCTGGCCTTCTGCGTCGTCGGCAGCATCTGGGCGGATCGCCGCCTGCAGATCGCGATCGCTATCACCCACCTCGTCTATCAGTTCTACTGGATCATCCGCCTCCTCTCCGCCATGCACGGATAGGATTCAGCTTCCGGTCTCGGTCAGCGCCATCTGCCAGAAATCGGCCTCCAGCCGCGAGGCCTTGGCGAAGAGGGCGGTGAGCTCGGCGAAGCGGCGCTCGGTCATCGCGCGCGCGGCGAGATCGTCGAGATGGCGGCGGGCTTCTGCGGCGACCTGCTGATAGGTCTCCCCGGCATATTCGCCGATCCAGTCGCGATAGGGATGGTTGGCAAGCGCCCCGGCGCCGTCCGGTGCCAGATTGCGGCCGATCTCGGCATAGCCGATGACGCAAGGGGCAAGCGCGACATGCAGGTCGAGCAGGTCGCCCGCCATGCCGCAATCGAGCACGAAGCGGGTATAGGCGATGGTGGCCTGATGCTCCGGCGCGGCTTCGATCGCCTCGGGCGAGAGGCCCCAGCGCCCGCAGAGCCGGACATGCAGATCCATCTCGACATCGAGGATGGCGTCGAGGCCCGCCTTGGCGGCGCGCATATCGGCGAGGCTGCGGCCCTTGTAGATCGCCAGCGCATAGGCGCGCGCGAACTGGATCAGGAAGAGATAATCCTGGACGAGGTAGTCGCGGAAGGCCTCCTGCGGCAGGGTGCCTGCGCCCATCCGGCGGACGAAGTCGTGATCGACGTAAGATTGCCAGTCGCTGCTGGCTGCGGCCTTCAATCGCGCGAAGAGATCCATCTCAGTGCTCATAGGCGGAGTCGAAAAAGGCCAGTTCAAGCGCGACCGCGCGCAGGAAGAAATCGCGGCTCAGCGCCTCTTCGGCCGGGCCGACGCGGTCGAGTTCGGCGCGCAGGAAGGCGACGAAATCGCGGAAGTCGGGATTGTCGTGCAGGGTGATCCATTCGGCATGGACGAAGTTCTGCGGCAGCGGCGCCGTGGCCTTCGTCGCCCAGTCGAGATAGAGCCACTCCGCCACGTTCAGGACGGCCAGAGCGGCGGCGTAGGAGCGGGTCGCGGCGGCGTCCCGCATGATCGCCTTGAAGCCGGCCGTGGCCTGCGTGTCCGGGCGCTGCTCGCGCTGGGCGGCGGTCACGCCGAGCGCCTCGAAGGCGCGCAGGAAATAGGTGTTCTCCTCGCCTGAGACCATGCCGATGAAACGGCCGAAGCGCAGCCGCGCCTCGAAGCTGTCGGTGGTGGCGACGGCCGCGCCGAGCAAGGTGAGGAAGGCGTCGAGAAAGCGGTGGTCCTGGATCAGGTAGCGCGCCATCACGGCGTCGGAGACCGTTCCGGAGAGCAGCTCGCGCACGAAGCGATGCTCCGTCGCCTGCGACCAGAGCGGCTCGCTCGCCTGCCGCAAGGTCTCGCTGAAACGTTCGGTCATCATGTCGTCTCCGGAAGGGCAGGCATCACGGCAGCGCCGGATCCGGGCAATCTAGGCGCGCCGGGAATTCCGCTCAACTCTTTGTTCCATATGCAAAATTGGAACAGTTCGAAGATGCGAGGGCAGCCGCCGTGGGCGGTCAGGCGGTTGCGGTTCCGGCCTTCGCGAAGGGGGCGAAATGGCGGACGACCTGACGGTAGACGCCCTGCTTGAAGGGGATAATCAGCTCCGGCGTCTCGGCAAGCGGGGCCCAGCGCCAGGCGTCGAACTCGGCCTTGTGGCCGCCGGCGGGCGTGAGGATGTCGATTTCGCTGTCGGAGCCGGTGAAGCGGAAGGCGAACCAGCGCTGCGCCTGGCCGCGCCAGCGGCCTTTCCAGGCCTCCTGGCCGATATCGACCGGCAGATCGTAGCTCAGCCAACCCGGCGCCTCGGCCAGGAGCTCGACGGAGGTGATGTTGGTCTCCTCCTGCAATTCGCGCCGGGCGGCTTCCAGCGGCGTCTCGCCCTTGTCGATGCCGCCTTGCGGCATCTGCCAGGCATGGCCGGGGGCGACATGCTCGCGCTTGGTCTTGTCGGCGCGCCGGCCGATGAAGACGAGGCCTTCGGCATTGAACAGGGCGAGACCCACGCAGGGGCGGTAGCCTTCGGGGGCGTCGTCGGTCATCGCGGAGATCCGGTCGGGAGAGAGCCTGCGGGGCGCGAGCCTGGGCCGAGCGAGCCTGTGCTCTTGGGGTTGCGGAAACCCCGCGCGGCGCTCACCGGCACGATCGCGATCTTCTTGGCTTCGAGGGATTGCGCCCATTGCGCGATCCGCTCGATCGAGACGGGCAGGGCGCTTGCCGCCGCGACGACGATGCCCTGGTCGCGCGCCATCGCTTCCAGATTGGCGAGCTCCTTGTCGATGGCGTCGGCGCGCGCCACCGTGTCGATGGTCCGGTCGATCCTGAGCGCCGGGATCTGGGCGCGGCTGGCTGCCGGCGCGAGCTGGCTGCGCGCCGAGGAGCCATCATCGACGACCAGGAGCCCGCGCCCGGCGAGATCGCGCAGGATCGGCGAGAGGGCGCCTTCATCCGCCGTCAGCCGGCCGCCGAGGAAGTTGATGATGCCGACATAGCCGGTGAAGCGGCCGAGCGACCAGTGCAGCTTGTCCAGATTGTCGGACGACTTCGGGCCGGTCAGCAGCGTATGCGGGCCGGGATCGTTGTCGGGATAGTCGAAGGGCTCCATCGGGAGCTGGAGCAGGACCTCGTGCCCCTCGCCGCGGGCGCGCTGGACGGTGCGCTCCAGCTCGGTGCCATAGGGCGCGAAGGCGAGCGAGACCTGTGGCGGCAGCCGCGTGATCGCATCCGACGTGCCGCTCTGGCTGATGCCGAGGCCGCCGACGATCAGCGCCACCCGTCCGGCCGGCTTGGTCGCGGGGGCCGGGCCGAGCGGGCGGGCATAGATCTGCGCCGGGGTGGCGCCGTCCGGTGCGGTCTTCGGCAGCAGGCCGTAGCGCGTGCGCTCGACGAGGCGGTCATCGGGGGCGGGGGCGAGCTTGATCGGGCCGGCGTCGTCGGGAACGGTGATGACGATGGCGCCGGGTGCGTCCGAATCCGGGCGGTAGACGGTGACGCCCGCATTGCTCTCGAGCTGCGCGGCGCTGGCGGGACCGCGCGGACCGGGATTGGTCCCGGGGTCCGGGCCGGCCGAGACGGCGACGGGCGGTGCGGCGTGCTTCTCGATGCTCGCGACGGCCATGGGTTCGCCGCCATCGGGGTCGCGACGCAGGGCGACGACGAGGAGGAGGCCGAGAAGCACGGTGCCGACCAAACCAGCCGCGGCGGTCGCAAGCCAGCGCCCCCACGGCCTGTTCACGCGCGCAGGCTTGTCCTGGCCGAGCGGCCGGTTGAGGTCCGTGAGCGGCATTCCGGCCAAAGGTCAGCCGTCCTAACAGATTGCGACGCGGACCCGAATCAGTGGTCCGCGCGCTAGTCTTGTCGTCTTAGCCGCCCGCAGTCGAGCCCCGAGGCGCGCTCGGGGCCGCTCGTCAGGGCTTGGGCGCTTCCGGCGTGGCCGGCGCCGCGGGGGCGGCCGGAGCGGGAGCGGGCGTTGCGGCCGGGGTCTCGGCCGGCTTCTGGGCGAGCGCGGCGGCATCCTTCTTCACGCCGTGAAGCAGGTCGATCGCCGCGATGAGCTGCGTGTCCTTCTTGGGATCGTTCGGGACATAGGAGCTCGAGCCGGACTGCTCCTCGCCCTCGCCGGCCTTGAGATGGCCCTTGAGCGCGGCTTCGCCCTTGTTGTCGACGAGCTTGTCCTTGAGCTCGGCCGGGATGTCCTGCAGCACCTCGATGTCCGGCGTGATGCCCTTGGCCTGGATCGAATTGCCCGAGGGGGTGTAGTAGCGCGCCGTGGTCAGGCGCAGGCCGCCATTCGAGCCGAGCGGGATCACGGTCTGCACCGAGCCCTTGCCGAAGGAACGCGTGCCGATCAGCGTGGCGCGCTTGTGGTCCTGCAGGGCGCCGGCGACGATCTCGGCCGCCGAGGCGGACGAGCCGTTGATCAGCACGACGACCGGCTTGCCCTTGGTGAGGTCGCCCGACTTGGCATTGAAGACCTGCGTCTCCTCGGCGTTGCGGCCGCGGGTCGAGACGATGCGGCCGCGCTCGAGGAAGGCGTCGGAGACCAGCACGGACTGGTCGAGGCGCCCGCCGCGGTTGTTGCGCAGGTCGATGATGTAGCCCTTGAGCTTGTCGGCGCCGATCTCGCTGGTGGTCTTGTCGATCGCCTTGCGCAGGCCGTCATAGGTCTGCTCGGAGAAGGTGCCGATGCGGATATAGGCGATGTCGCCCTCGACGCGCTCCTCAACCGCCGGAACGACGATGGTCTGGCGGGTCAGGGTGAAGTCCAGCGGCTCCGTCTTGCCGGGGCGCTCGACCTTCAGCGTCACCTGGGTGTTGATCAGGCCGCGCATCTTGTCGACCGCCTGGGTGAGGGAGAGCCCCTTCACCTCGGTGCCGTCGATCTGGCGGATGATGTCGTTGGCGAGGATGCCGGCCTTGGAGGCGGGCGTGTCCTTGATCGGCTTGGCGACCTTGAGGACGCCGTCCTCCATGGTCACCTCGATGCCGAGGCCGCCGAACTGGCCGCGCATGTCGGTGTCCATCTCGCGGAAGGACTTGGCGTCGAGATAGGAGGAATGCGGGTCGAGCGAGGAGACCATGCCGTTGATGGCGGCCTCGATCAGCTTCTGCTCGTCGGGCTTGTCGACATAATCGGTGCGGATCTTCTCGAAGATGTCGCCGAACAGGTTGAGGCTGCGATAGACCTCGGCCGAGGCGGCAACGGCGCTGGTCGAGCTCAACAACCGCGTCTGGGTAGCCAGTCCGGTCAGGCCCGCGCCCATGATGGCGCCGGCGAGAACGAGAGAAACCTTGCGCATCATCCGCGAACCTTTTCGCCTTGCGATTTCGTCCACCACGGCGTCGGATCGACCGAAACACCGTCTTTTCTGAATTCTATATACAGGACCGGCTGGCCGGTTCCCACTCCTACTGTCGTCGCCGCAGCTTCCGATGTTTCGCCCATCACCGCAACCGGCTCGCCGGCGAGCACGAACTGGTTGAGGGCGACATCGATGCGCTGCATTCCTGCCAGCAATATGTAGTATCCGCCGCCGGCATTCAGGATCAAGAGCTGCCCGAAAGAGCGGAACGGACCCGCATACACCACCCAAGCGTCAGAAGGCGCCGAAACTAGGGCGCCGGGACGGGTTTCCAGTGAAATCCCGCGCGTGGTGCCGCCGGCGCCGTCCGCATCGCCAAAACCACGCAATCGTGAACCCGCGGCGGGCAGCGAGAGCAGGCCGCGGGCGTCGGCGAAGGCGATCTTGGGGGCGAGCCGGGCCGGGTCCTTGAAGGCGAGCGCGGTCATGCGTTCGCGCTGCTCGCGGGTTTCCTGCTCGATCGCCTGGCGGGCCGCTTCCGCCGCCTTGCTCGCGACGGAGATCTCCTTCTCGATCTTCTCGACGAAGTCGCGCATCGAACGCGCCTGGCCGGCGAGCTGGTCGCCCAGCGCCTTCTGCGCATCGACATCCTTGGCCGCGCTGGCCTCGCGCTCGCGCCTTGCCTCGATCAGCGATGCCAGGCGCTGGCGCTCGGCCGCGAGCTGCTCCATCTCCGCGCCGATCCGGGTCTTCTCCGCGGCGATGTTGTCGCGCAGCCGCACCAGCTCGGCGAGGTCGGTGCCGAGAATCTCGACCTCCTGCCGCAGGTCCGGCACCACGGCGCCGAGCAGCATCGAGGCCCTGACCGCCTCGAGGATATCCTCGGGCCTGACCAGCACGGCCGGCGGCGGGCGCCGGCCGATGCGCTGGAGCGCCGCCAATACCTCGGCGATCAACCCGCGCCGGCTCTCGAGCGAGCGGCGGATCGCCGCCTCGCTGGATTGCGACAGAGCGAGCCGCTTCTCGAGGTCGCCGAGCTTCTCTTCGCCGGCCTGGGTGCGGGCCGTCGTGTCGAGCAGGGCCTTGTTGAGCGCGGCGCGGTCGGCGCGGATCGCGGCGATCTCGCCTTCGAGCTTGCGGCGGACTTCGATATTGCCGTCGAGGCGCTGCTCGATGGCCTTCAGCTCGGCCTCGCGCGCCTGCTTCTCGACGAGCTTCTGCATCGCCTCGCGCTGGAAGGCGTCCGGATCGGGCGTGGCGCTCTGGGCGAGCAACGGCGATGCCGTGCCGAGGAGCAGGGCGGCAGCTAGGCCCAGACGGGGGAGCGCGGTGCGAATCATCGGCTAAGCGCGAGTCATACGCGATGATAGGGGTGCCCGGCGAGGATCGTCATCGCCCGGTAGACCTGCTCCAGCACGAGCGCGCGCACGATCTGGTGCGGCAGGGTGAGCGCGCCGAAGGCGAGGGTGATGTCGGCGCGGTCGCGGATCGCCTCGCTCAAGCCGTCGGCACCGCCGATGACGAAGCTGGCATGGGCGATGCCGCCATCGCGCGCGGCAGCGAGGCGGCTGGCGAAGGCTTCGCTGCCGAGATTCTTGCCGCGCTCGTCGAGCGCGACGATCAGCCCGGGCGACGGGAGCCTGGCGAGGATCGCCTCGCCCTCGTCGCGCTTGCGCTCCTCGGGCCGGCGGCCCCGGCTTTCCGGCAATTCGACGATCTCGGGACCGCTGAAGCCGATGGTCCGGCCGAGCGCCACCGCGCGCTCGCGGTAGCGCTCGCAGAGCTCGCGTTCCGGCCCGTCCTTGAGCCGGCCGACCGCAATAAGCGCGAGCCGCATGAGGGTTTCGACCCTATGCTGAGATCAGCTCACGAGACGTTCGTTCGGGCGATCGGTGCCCCACATCTTCTCGAGATTGTAGAACTGGCGCACTTCCGGCCGGAAGACATGGACGATGATATCGCCGGTATCGATCAGCACCCAGTCGCAAGCCGGCATGCCCTCGACCTTCGGCGTGGGCAGTCCGGAGCCCTTGAGGGCTTCGATCAGGGCCTCGCTGATGGCGGCGACATGGCGATTGACGTTGCCCGAGGCGATAATCATCGCGTCGGCCAGCGACGTCTTACCAACGAGGTCGATCACCGTGATGTCCTCGGCCTTCATGTCTTCGAGGACACGTTGCGCAAGGGCGATGCTATCGGCGGAGGGGTTGTCCGCAACAGCAGCCTGGGGAAGCGGCTTCGGCTCGGCTTCACCAAGGGTTTGACGGTTCAGTGACGTATCCTCTCGATCTCGACGCGCTCTCGGCGCGACGCAGGTAAAATAAGCCGGATAGGTCCGGAGTTCAATCGCGTCCGGCCTGTCGGCGCAGCTTGGTCGAGGACAGGTCCGAACGGCGGCCATGCAGGAACACCCAGGCGGGCGGGTGTATCCGTGCCAGCGCCGCGCCCTCGCTTTCGGGAATGCGCCAGCGCGACATCCAGTTGGCGGCCGGCGAGGCGATGGCGCTGTGGGTCGAGCCCGGCCGGTCGACCACGGCGATCGGCATCATCCGGGCGATGGCGCGCCACTCGTTCCAGCGGTGGAAGCTGGCGAGATTGTCGGAGCCCATGATCCAGACGAAGCGGACGCCGGGGCAGCGCCGCTTCAGGGCGCGCAGCGTGTCGGCGGTGTAGCGGGTGCGCAGCCGTGCCTCGATGCCGGTGACGTGGATGCGGGCATGGTCGGCGAGCTTGCGGCCGAAGCGGATGCGCTCGGCCAGCGAGGGGAGGTTGCTGTTGTTCTTCAGCGGGTTGCCGGGAGTGACGAGCCACCAGATCCGGTCGAGCTGGAGCCGCTGCAGCGCTGTCACGCTGGCCATGCGATGGCCGTCATGGGCGGGGTTGAAGGTGCCGCCGAACAGGCCGATGCGCAGGCCCGGCGCGAAGGGCGGCAGCCGCAGATGTTCCATTGTGGCGATCGGCTGGGATGTCACGAGAGCGCTTGCGTCAAGGCCGGGTCTGGCCGCAGCCATGGACGCGGTATTTGAAGGAGCAGAGCTGCTCGACGCCGACCGGTCCGCGCGCATGCATCCGCCCCGTCGCGATGCCGATCTCGGCGCCGAAGCCGAATTCGCCGCCATCGGCGAACTGGGTCGAGGCGTTGTGGATCACGATGGCGGAATCGACCTCGGCGAGGAAGCGGGCGGCCGCCTCCGCATCCGCCGTGACGATGGCGTCGGTGTGGTGCGAGCCGTAGCGCTCGATATGGTCGATCGCCGCGTCGAGGCCGGGGACACGTTTCACCGCGATGATGCGGTCGAGATATTCGGTCGCCCAATCCTCCTCCGTCGCGGCCGTGACGCGGGCATCGAGGCCTTGCGTCGCCGCGTCGCCGCGCACCGCGCAGCCGGCATCGAGCAGGGCGGCGACAAGCGGCGCGAGATGGGTCGCGGCGCAGGCTTCGTCGACCAGCAAGGTCTCGGCCGCGCCGCAGACGCCGGTGCGGCGCAATTTGGCGTTGAGCAGGATGTCGCGCGCCATGGCGAGGTCTGCGGCGGCATGGACATAGACATGGCAGTTGCCGTCGAGATGGGCGAAGACCGGCACGCGCGCCTCGCTCTGCACGCGGGCGACGAGGCTTTTCCCCCCGCGCGGGACGACGACATCGACAGTGCCGCTGAGCCCCGAGAGGATTTCGCCGACGGCGGCGCGGTCGCGCGTCGGCACGAGCTGGATGGCGTCGCCGGGCAGGCCGGCCGCCTCCAGACCTTCGCGCATGGCGGCGGCGATCTCGGTGGAGGAGCGGAAGGAATCGGAGCCGGCGCGCAGGATCGCGGCATTGCCGCTCTTCAGGCAGAGCGCGCCCGCATCGGCGGTGACGTTGGGGCGGCTCTCGAAGATCACGGCGATGACGCCGAGCGGGGTCGCGACGCGCTCGAAGCGCAGGCCGTTCGGCTGCGTCCATTCCGCCAGCACGCGGCCGAGCGGATCGGCCAGCCCGGCGACCTCGGCGACGGCGTCGGCGATGGCTGCGAGCCGCTTCTCGTCGAGGGCAAGGCGATCCATGAAGCTGGCGCTCAGGCCGGCCGCCTTGCCGTCGGCCAGGTCCTGCGCATTGGCGGCCAGGATGCGGGCGCTGCGGGCGCGCAGCGCCTCGGCCATGGCGAGGAGGGCGGCGTTGCGCCGGTCGGCGGAGCTGAGCGCGACCTTGCGCGCGGCGGCGCGGGCGCGCCGCCCGACCTCCTGCATGACTTGCTGCACGACTTGGCCGACTTGCCTGTCGGCCTCGCTCGTCGCGATGATGCGCAGCGCGCTGTCGCTCGTCATCCTGTCCCGCCCAAAATATGCATCCGGCTTTGTATTTAGCTCAGACCGAGCGCCATGTCGTCCCGGTGGATCATCTCGGCCCGGCCGGGATAGCCCAGCACCGTCTCGATGTCGCGCGAGGCCTTGCCGAGCACGAGCGCGGCTTCCGACGCATCATAGGCGACGAGGCCGCGGCCGAGCACCTGCCCGGCGGGGTCGCGGATCAGCACGGCGTCGCCGCGCGAGAATTCGCCCTCGATGCGGCTGACGCCGACCGGCAGCAGGCTTGCCCCGCCGCGCAGCGCCCGGGCTGCGCCGGCATCGACATGCAGCGTGCCGCGCGGCTCGAGCGAGCCGGCGATCCAGGTCTTGCGCGCGGTCGCGGGTGTGGAGGCGGTGAGGAACCATGTGCAGCGCCCCCCGGCGGCGATGGCGGCGAGGGGATTCTTGGCCCGCCCGTCGGCGATCAGCATATGCGTGCCGCCGGCGGCTGCGATCTTGCCGGCCTCGATCTTGGTGCGCATGCCGCCGCGCGAGAGTTCGGAAGCCGCGCCGCCGGCCATGGCGTCGATCTCGGGCGTGATGCGCTCGACCACCGGGATGTGCCGCGCCTCGGGATCCTTGGCGGGCGGGGCGGTGTAGAGCCCGTCGATGTCGGAGAACAGCACGAGCAGGTCGGCGCCGGCCATGGTCGCGACCCGCGCCGCGAGCCGGTCATTGTCGCCGTAGCGGATCTCGGTGGTGGCGACGGTGTCGTTCTCGTTGATGACGGGGATGGCGCGCAGGTCGAGCAGGCGCCCGAGCGTCGCGCGCGCGTTGAGATAGCGGCGGCGCTGCTCGGTGTCGGCCAGCGTCAGCAGGATCTGGCCGGCGGTCAGGCCATGGGCGCCGAGCGCCTCGGCCCAATTGCGGGCGAGCGCGATCTGGCCGACCGCCGCCGCCGCCTGGCTCTCCTCCAGCCGCAAGGGGCCGGAGGGCAGGCCGAGCACGGTGCGCCCGAGCGCGATCGCGCCCGAGGAGACGACGAGGATGTCGGCGCCGCGCTGGTGGAGATCGGCGAGGTCTTCCGCGAGCGCGGCCAGCCAGGCATGGCGCAGGCGGCCGCGGCTCCGGTCGACCAGCAGGCTGGAGCCGACCTTCACGACAATGCGGCGAAACTGGGCGAGGGTGGGCGTGTTCACGGGTGCGGAACCGATTGCGGCGACGTTCATGCCTGTTTGGGGAAAACCGCGCGGATGTAAAGCGTTGGCGCCGTGAGGACGGGCAGGCGAGGGACGCATCGGCGGCCGCCGAAGTTGACAATGGGGGCCAGCGCACCCATATCGGGGCTCGCTTCGGTTGCACTCGCCGCGTTTTCAGCGCCTCTGCGACTTTTCCGTCACTCCGGACTGCTTCTGGCCGCCGCCTTTCGCGACGGCACATCGCGTCCATTCCCAACAGGAGGCCGCAATGCAAGTTCTCGTCCGGGACAACAATGTCGATCAGGCCCTGCGCGTACTGAAGAAAAAGATGCAGCGCGAGGGCGTTTTCCGCGAGATGAAGCGCCGTTCCGCTTACGAGAAGCCCTCCGAGCGGCGCGTGCGCGAGAAGGCCGACGCCATCCGCCGCGCTCGCAAGCTCGCCCGCAAGCAGGCCCAGCGCGAGGGTCTGATCGCCGCGCCGAAGCCCAAGCCGCGTCCGGTCCGCGCTGGAAGCGCACCGGCTCCGCGCTGATTTCGATACCAATTCACCGCAATCTGGATTATTGCGCCCGCGCAGGCTGCAGATAGCCCGTGACAACCCGAGAGAAGACCACCCTTGAAGAACCCGAACGACCGCAGCTTCACTGACCGTCAGGCCAACTCCGCCAAAGCCAAGCAGGCGCTCCTCGAGCGTTTCAAGGCGCGGCCAAAGGCCGATGACCCGGTCATGATGCAGCGACGCGAAGAGCGGGAAGCCATCGCGCAGGCCCGCGCCGAGCGCGAGGCGGAGAAGGCCAGGCTTCGCGCCGAGAAGGAACGGCTGGAGGCGAGCGAGCGCGAGCGCATCGCGGAAGAGAAGCGCCAGCAGGAAATCGCCCGCGAGGCCGCCCGCAAGGCGGAGCAGGCCAAGCGCGATGCAGAGCGTCCCCGCAAGGTGCTGCTCGAAGCCGTGCAGTACATGCAGATGCGCTCGGCCGGCAAGCGCCGCTGAGACATCGAGCAGGTCGCCGCACATGTCCCGACGGGACATGGAGCGAGCGAGAGGATCTGGGGCGCCGCGGGCGCCCCTTTTCATGTCCGCCTCACCTCGTCCGAAGGCCGGCCCGCATTCCCTCTGCGATCATGGCCAAAAGGTGACCGAAGCCGTTCGGCGTGCTATCGGCAAAACCGGCCGTGCAGATTAATCTGCTGGCGTTTTGAACCTTCCTCCCGCTCGCCGCGACGAATGGATGCGAGCCGGGATGCCTGGCCTTCGAGGGGCAATGCATACGGAATCGGACGAGGATCTCGTCAAGCGGATCGCTTCCGGCGACCGGCTCGCAATGAAGGTGCTGTTTTCGCGGCACCAGGTGCGGGTCTACCGTTTCGTGCTGCGGCTCGTCCGCGACGAGACGCTTGCCGAGGATGTGATCAGTGACGTGTTCATGGATCTCTGGCGACAGGCTGATCGCTTCGAGGCTCGCGCCTCGGTCGCGACCTGGTTGCTCGCCATTGCCCGCAACAAGGCCTGGTCGCTCCTGCGCAAGCGCCGCGACGCCGAGCTCGACGAGGATTACGCCAACACGATCGAGGACGAATCCGACGGCCCCGAGGTCGTCCTGCAGAAGCAGGACAAGGGTCTCGCCATCCGCGCCTGTCTCGAGCGGCTCTCGGCCGAGCATCGCGAGGTCGTCGACCTCGTCTATTATCACGAGACTTCCGTCGAGGAGGTCGCGCGGATCGTCGGGATCCCCGAGAACACGGTCAAGACCCGGCTGTTCCATGCCCGCAAGAAGCTGGGCGAAATGCTCAAGGCCGCCGGCATCGACCGTGGCTGGCCGTGACACGAAGCGATTGGTGAAGTGCGGCAAGGCCGCTGCAGGAGTGGCGTCATGACCGACAGCATCGCAAGCGATCCGAAGCGCCGCGAGCTCGAAGAGCTGCTGCCCTTCTACGCCAATGGCCGCATTGCCGCGGCGGACAAGGCCCGCATCGAGGCGGCGCTCGCGACCGACGCCGAGCTCGCCGCCCGGCTCGAGATCATCCGCGACGACATGGCCGAGACGGTGCTGCTCAACGAGCATCTCGGCGCGCCGTCGCCGCGGGTCCTGGAGACGCTGATGGCCGGCATCGAGGCCGAACCCCGGCAGATGCCGCTGCTGACCCGTGCCAAGGGCGGCTTCCTCGGCTGGCTCGGCAGCCTGCTGGCGTCCCAGCCGCCGCGCCGGCTGGCCTATGCCAGCGCCGCGGCCATCGCGCTGATCGCAATCCAGGCCGTCGCCATCGGCGGGCTGGCGCTGCGCGACGCCGGCGCCGGGTTCCAGACCGCCTCCGCTCCCGGCACGCGGGCTTCGGAGCGCTATGTGCTGCTGAGCTTCGCGCCCGATGCGAAAGCCGGCGACATCGCCTCCTTCTTCAAGCGCTTCGATGCCTCGGTGGTCGATGGGCCGCGCGCCAACGGCTTCTTCAAGGTGCGGGTCGGCGACGCCTCGCTTTCGCCCGCCCAGGTCGATGCGATTGCCGCGCGGATGAAGGCGGAGAGTGGTATCGTCAGCTTCGTGGCGGCGACACCGTGACGAAGGCTTCCGGCGCGGCGGCGGCATGCCGCGGTTCCCTCGGGTGAGGCAGGAGGATCAGGCCATGCTCCCGACCCTTCCCACGCGACGTTTCCGGCGCCTGCGACGCCTCGCGGGCGCGGGGCTTTTCGCGTTCGCCCTCTTGCCGGCGCTTGCCCTGGCCCAGTCGCCGTCGTCCGGCCCGTCCCGGCCGCAGGGCGAGACGACACGGCGCGCCGTGGCGCCGGGCGGCCAGCCGCCTTCGTCCGCGACCTCGCCCAGCCGCTCGATGCAGGTGCCGCCCGGCCTGTGGGCTCAGCCGCGCCAGGCGCGCAGCCTGGTTCCGGCGCAGGACGAGAACCGCTTCGTGCCCGACGAGGTGCTGTTCGAGCTCGCGCCCAATGCCGATGCCGATACGGTGCTGCATCGCTACGGCGCGACGGTGATCGCCCGGCAGCGCTTCGAGCTCGCGGGCGTGACGATCATCCGCGCCAGGCTCGAGGCGGGGCGCGACCTGCGCGCCGTGCTGACGCAGATGGGCGATGACGACGCCATCGCCGGAGCGCAGCCGAACTTCCTGTTCGAGCTGCAGGAGGATGCGCCCAAGCCGCTCTCCGGCCTTCCGACCGGGGCGAGCACCGCCTCCAGCGATGCGCGCAGCCAGTCGACCCTGCCGACGCTGCGGCTTTCCGATCCCACGCCCGCGGCCCGCGCGCCGGGAACGATGCGCCGGGTGCTGCCGCCGCAATATGTCATCGGCAAGCTGCATCTCTCCGAGGCGCATAAGCTGGCGCTGGGCCGTGGCGTGCGCGTCGCGCTGATCGATTCCGGCGTCGACATGGACCATCCGGAGCTGCGCGGCTCGGTCGCCGGCTATCTCGACGCGGTCGACGGGCTGGCCACGCCGCATGCCCATGGCACCTCGATGGCGACGGCCATGGTCGCGCATGGCGAGCTGGAAGGCATGGCGCCGGCGGCGCGGCTGCTCGTCGGGCGGGCCTTCGGCGGCCCGCAGACGAATTCGGCCAATGGCAAGTCGTTCCAGATCCTGACCGCGCTCGACTGGGTGGCGCAGCAGCGGGCCAAGATCATCAATCTCTCCTTCGCCGGCCCGCAGGACCGCCTGCTGTCCCAGGCGCTGGTCGGCGCGAAGGAGCGTGGGCTGATCGTGGTGGCCGCGGCCGGCAATGGCGGGCCGAAATCCGGCCCGCTCTATCCCGGCGCCGATCCGAACGTCATCGCGGTGACGGCGACCGATGCCGACGACAAGCTGTTTCCCGATGCCAATCGCGGAGGCTACATCGCCGTGGCCGCGCCCGGCGTCGACGTGCTGACGGCGGAGCCCGGCGGGCGCTACGTCTTCTCCTCGGGCACCTCGATCGCGACGGCGCATGTCTCCGGGCTCGTCGCTCTGCTGGTCGAGAAGCAGCCCGATCTCGACCTCGCCAGCGCCCGCAAGATCCTTGCCGACAGCGCCGTCGACCTCGGCGCGAAGGGGCGCGACCCCCTCTTCGGCGCCGGCCGTGTCGATGCCGAGGCGGCCGTGGCGCGGGTTCTGCCGGTCGCGACCGCGAGGCCGTGAGCGGCCCGCGCTCTTGACCTTGGCCGCCGCATCGGCCTGATGGCGCGATGCCGCGCCCGAAACTTCTTTTCGTTGCCACCGAGGACTGGTTCTTCGCCTCGCATTTCCTGCCGATGGCGCGGGCGGCGCGCGAGATGGGCCTCGACGTCGCGGTCATCGCCCGCGAGCGCAACCACCGGCGCGTGATCGAGGCGGCAGGGGCGCGATTGATCGCGCTGGAGGCGGAGCGGCGCAGCCTCGATCCGCGCGCGCTGTTCAGGCAGGTCACGGCGCTGAAGCGGATCATCGCGGCCGAGAAGCCGGACATCCTGCACTGCATTGCATTGAAGCCGATCGCGCTGGCCGGCCTTGCCGGCAAGCTCGCCGGCATCGAGCGACGCGTCTATGCGCTGACCGGGCTCGGCTTCCTCGGCGCGAAGCAGGGCCTGCTCGCGGCGCTGGCGCGGTTTGCCGCGGTGAGCTGGCTGCGCGGCGCGATCGACGGCAGGCAGGTGCGCTTCCTGTTCGAGAATCCGGACGACCCCGTCACGCTCGGGCTCGATCCGCAGGATGCCGCCAAGGTCGCGATCGTCGGCGGGGCCGGCGTCGATCCGCTGATCCTGATGCCGTCGCCGATGCCGGCGACGCCGCCCTTCAAGGTCGCGATCGTGGCCCGGATGCTGTGGTCGAAGGGCGTCGATCTCGCGGTCGAGGCGATCAGGCTGGCGCGGGCGGAGGGGGTGAAGGTCACGCTCACCATCCATGGCGCGCCCGACCCCTCGAACCCGAAGGCGATCCCCGAGGCGACGCTGAAGGAATGGACGGCGCGGCCGGGCATCGTCTGGGCCGGGCCGACGCGCGACATCGAAGGCGTCTGGAAGGCGCATCATCTCTGCATCATGCCGTCGCGCGGCGGCGAGGGCCTGCCGCGCACCATCCTGGAGGCCGCTGCCTGCGGCCGGCCGATCCTGACGACCGACGTGCCGGGTTGCCGCAGCTTCGTGCGCGAGGGGCAGAACGGCATGGTCGTGCCGCCGGACGATGCGGCGGCGCTGGCCAAGGCGCTCCTCGTCTTCGCCCGGGCGCCGGGGCTGGCGGAGCGGATGGGCGCCAATGCGCGCGCGCGCCTGCTCAACGGTCATACCGAGCGCGACGTGATGAATGTGGTGAAGGCGCTCTATCGCGGCCTGCTGGCGCAGCCCACGACGGATGTGGCGGCATGAACGCGCTGGCGAGCGAGCCGGATCGCGCCGCCTTCATCCGTGCCCATACGCGGCTCCTGCCGGTGCCCTATGCGCCGGAGATCGCGCTCCATGTCGCCGAGGAAGCGACGGAACTTTGGCAGAAGACCGAGGATGAGCTCGCCGTGATCGGCCTGCCGCCGCCGTTCTGGGCCTTCGCCTGGGCCGGCGGGCAGGCGCTGGCGCGCTATCTGCTCGACCATCGGGAGATCGTCGCCGGCCGGCGCATGCTCGATTTCGCCTCGGGTTCGGGGCTCGTCGCCATCGCGGCGATGAAGGCGGGCGCGGCCAGCGTCGAAGCCTGCGACATCGACGCCTTCGCGGCGACTGCGATTGGTCTCAATGCGCAGGCGAACGGCGTCGCGGTGGCGGCGCGGCTCGAAGATCTGATCGGCCATGACGAGGGCTGGGAGGTGATCTGCGCCGGCGACGTCTGCTATGAGCGCGCCATGGCGGAAGCCGTGATCGGCTGGCTCGGCGCGCTGGTGCAGCGCGGCGCGACGGTGCTGATCGGCGATCCCGGCCGCTCCTATCTGCCGAAGGACCGGCTCGAGTCCATCGCCAGCTACGAGGTGCCGGTGACGCGCGCGCTGGAAGATGCCGAGATCAAGCGCAGCTCGGTCTGGCGGTTGAAGAGCTGAACGGGTCTTGCCGAAGGCAGGCCCTCGGAACCACGCTGCGAAGCGATCCGGTATCGTCGTGCGCTACCGTCCCCTGCATGGCTTCGCTTCGCTCGCAATGACGGCCGGGATCAGCCGCCATGCTTCTCCAGGAACGCCTCGACGGGCAGATGGCGGAAATCGTCCAGCGCCACGCGCAGGCGGGCATGCTCCCAGTCCCACCAGGCCAGCTCCTGCAGCCTCTGCGCGACATCCTCGGAAAAGCGCCGCCGGATCGGGCGGGCCGGATTGCCGGCGACGATGGTGTAGGCCGGCACGTCCTTGGTGACGACGGCGCCGCCGGCGACGACCGCGCCGGTGCCGATGCTGCGGCCGGCGAGCACGATCGCGCCATGGCCGATCCAGACATCGTGGCCGATGGTGACGGCATGCGCCCGGCGCCAGTCGAAGAAGGCGGCATCGTCCTGCGCATCCTCGAAATAGGCGGAAGCGCGATAGGTGAAGTGCGACTGGCTCGCCCGGTGCATCGGATGGTTGCCGGGATTGATCCGCGTCATTGCGGCGATCGAGCAGAATTTTCCGATCGTCGTGTAAATGACATTCGCGTCGTTCACGACATAGGAGTAATCACCCATCGTCGACTCGGCGAAGACGGTGCGGGCGCCGATTTCGGTGTAACGTCCGAGCGTCGCCTGCCTGACCTGGGCGGTCGGGTCGATCACAGGTTCCAGTCCGAGCTTCTTTCCGGCCATGTCCTTATCCTTTCCTGATGTCGCTGTTTCCGCTCCGCTTGCCGGAGCGCTGGTTCTGGTCGTCGGGCCTTCGGGGGCCGGCAAGGACACGTTGATGGATGCGGCGCGGGCCGAGCTCGCCGGGGACGAGGCCTTCCATTTCGCGCGGCGATTGATCACCCGCCCCGCCATGGCCGGTGCCGAGGACCATGATTCCTGCGACGAGGCCGCCTTCGCGGCGGCCGAGGCGAAGGGCGATCTCGCCTTGAGCTGGCGAGCCCATGGCTTGAGCTACGGCATTCCGGCAGCCGAGCTTGCGGGGCTCGCAAAGGGCGACGTCGTCATCGCCAACATCTCGCGCGGGGCCATTCCCGCGGCGGAGAGGCTGGCCGAGCGGGTGCTGGCGATCAACATCACCGCGCCGGTCGCGGTGCTGGCGAAGCGCCTGGCGGCGCGCGGGCGCGAGAGCGAGGCGGATATCGCGGCGCGGCTCGCCCGCGAGGCGCCGCTCAAGACGCAGCGTGCCCAGACCGTCACCATCATGAACGACCGCAGCATCGCCGAGGCGAGCGCCGAACTGCTGGCGGTTCTGCGCGCGCTCGGGCCGCGGCGGGGCTGAGTTCGACATACCGCGTCTCTCGCCGCCGCCATGCTCAGGCTCGACCCGAGCATCTCTGGCGGGAGATTCTCGGGTCTGCGCTTCGCTTCGCCCGAGAATGACGAGGCGGTTTCGACGCAAGGACCTCTACCCCAGCCGGTAGGAATCGAGCAGGCGGAAGCGGGCGTCGCGATGGTCCTGCCTGAACAGGGCGAAGCGGTCGAGCGCGACCGGGCCGGCGACAACGGCGGCATAGGCGTCCTTCAGCGCCGATTTCACCGGCGCCGTCTTCTCCGGCGGCAGCGAGCCGGTCAGCGTCATGTGGAAGCGGAAGGCGTCGCCGACATAAGGATAGCCATAGGCTTCGAGATAGGCGCTCTGGGCCGGCGTCATCGGGCTCTTGAGGCGCCGGGCGCGGTCGGCCTCGCTCAGCGGCGCGCGAAAGGGCTCGAAAGCCTGCACCAGCGCGAAGGCGAAACGCTGCAAGGCCTCGTTCGGCTCGGGCGTCAGCGCGATGAAGGAGCCGAGCGCATTGACGGTCAAGCCCGCGAGCGGCACGCCGTCGAGGCCCGCGGCATAGTTGCGGGCGAAGGCGCGCAGATGTTCCTCGGTCCGGCCGCCGGCCAGTTCGAAGGGCGCCTTCAGCGTGGCGTGGAAGCCGTAGCGGCGCGGCTCCTCGGTCAAGGCCGGCCATTCCACGGGGTCGCAACCCGAGGGAACGGCGAAAGGGATATCCTCGCCCGTCAGCGCGTCATAGCCCAGCACCGACGAGCCGAAGCGCCAGAGGGCGCTGTCGGCGGCCGGAGCGTAGTAGACGGCGTAGCGAGGCTTGCTCAAAATGCGCGCTCGCCCTGCGACCAGACGGCGGCGAGGACCGGCGTGTCGCCGAGCACCTTGAAGCGCACGAGATCGGCGCGCAGGCCGGTCTTGAGATGGCCGCGATCCCTGAGGCCGAGGATGTCGGCGACCTTCCAGGTCACCATGCCCATCGCTTCCGGCAGCGCGATGCCGTGGCCGGCATTGAGCTTGACGACCGCCTGCAGCAGGCTAGCTGGCACGTAATCCGAGGAGAGGCCGTCGAGCAGGCCCTTCTCGGCGAGCTCGGAGACCGAGACACCGCCGGAATGCGAGCCGCCGCGCACGACGTTAGGGGCACCGGCGACCGTGGCGAGGCCGGCCTGCTTGGCGGCGGCCGCTGCCTCGATCGTGGTCGGGAATTCCGAGATCACGGCGCCCGACGCGATGCCTTCCTCGACATGCTCCGGAATGGTGTCGTCATGGGTGGCGAGCGGGATGCCGCGCGCGCGGAAGATGTCGACGACCGCCTGCCAGTTCTTGGCGACGTTGGCGGCGCCCTCGCGCTGCCGGACCTCGACGTCTTCCTCGAACTCCGCGACCGTCTTGCCGTTGCCGACAGCATAGGTCTTGAGATGCTCGAGGTTGCGCCACTGGCGCTGGCCCGGCGTGTGGTCCATCAGCGACACCAGCTGGACGAGCTCGTCGTCCTGATAGGGCTCGATGTCCTTGAGAAGGTCCGGGCTCGTCAGTTCGCAGCGCATATGGATGCGGTGGTCGATGCGGAAGACGTTCTCGCGCTTGCCATAGGCGAGCGACTTCATCACGTCCGCGAAGATGTCCTTGCGGTAGTCCTTGGCCGAGAAGGGAGTGCCGGCGCAGACGGCGTCGTAGACGGTGGTGACGCCGGCCGCGGCCATCTGCGCGTCATGGACGAGCGCTGCCGCGAGCCCGTTCGGCCAGAAGACCTTCGGGCGCGGCATGAAATGCTTTTCCATGTTGTCGGTGTGCATCTCGACGAGGCCGGGCGCGACATAGTCGCCGCCGACATCGATGGCGCCCGGCAAGGACGATTTGCCCTGGTCGACCGCCGTGATGCCGTTCGCATCGAAGGCGATGGTGCCGGTGACGACCTCGTTCTCGAGAATGAGTTTGGCGTTGGTGAGAACGGTTTGCATCGTCAGGCCTTCCGGAAAGCGGTGATGTCGAGATAGCGCGTCGCGACCTTTTCGCGAACCGCCTCGTCGTGGAAAATGCCGACGATGGCGGAGCCGGCGGCGCGAGCCTCGGCGATGAGCTCGACGACGACGTCGCGATTGGCCGCATCGAGCGAGGCGGTCGGCTCGTCGATCAGCATGATCGCCGAGGGGTCGACGAAGGAGCGGGCGATGTTGACGCGCTGCTGCTCGCCGCCGGAGAAGGTGGCGGGCGCGAGGTTCCAGAGCCGCTCCGGCAGGTTCAGCCGGGCGAGCATGGCCTTGGCGCGCTCGGTCGCGGTTTCCGGTGAGGCGCCGCGCGCCAGCAGCGGGTCGCGCACGATGTCGAGCGTCGAGACGCGCGGGATGACGCGCAGGAACTGCGAGACGAAGCCGAGCGTGCGGCGGCGGATGTCGAGCACGGTGCGCGGCACGGCGGCGACGATGTCGACCGGGCGGCCGGCATGGGTGACGTGGATCGTCCCGGAGGTCGGTCTGTAGTTGCCGTAGAGGATGCGCAGCAGGCTCGATTTGCCGGCGCCGGACGCGCCCGCCAGCACCAGCGCCTCGCCGGCCTCGACATGGAAATTGACGTTGTCGAAGACGGGCAGACGCGCTCCGCCCTGGTTGTGCAGGGTGAAGGTCTTGGCGACGTTCTCGACCTGAATCATCGTGGTCATGGTGTCAGTGCCTTGCCGATTCGCGGTGACGAGGATGTGACGGGCGCAGAACGTCATTCTCGGGCGGAGCGAAGCGCAGACCCGAGAATCTCTCGCCGGAAGAGGCGCTCTTCCGTCCTGAGATGCTTGGGGCAAGCCCGAGCATGACGTTCCGTCCCTCACACACTCAGCACCGCTGAGGTCAGGAGTTGCGTGTAGGCGTGATGGGGGTCGTCGAGGACCTGGTCGGTGAGGCCCTGCTCGACGACCTTCCCGTCCTTCATCACCATCAATCGGTCGGTGAGGAGGCGGGCGACGGCGAGGTCGTGGGTGACGATGATCGCGGCCAGCCCGAGATCGCGGACCAGGACGCGCAGCAGGTCGAGCAGGCGGGCCTGCACGGAGACGTCGAGGCCGCCGGTCGGCTCGTCCATGAAGACGAGGCGCGGTTCGGAGACCAGCACGCGGGCGATCTGCAGGCGCTGCTGCATGCCGCCCGAGAACTGGCGCGGCCGATCGTCGATGCGCGAGCCCGCGATCTCGACGCGCTGGAGCCAGTCCAGCGCTCGCTCGCGGATCTCGCCGTAATGCCGGTCGCCGCGATCCATCAGGCGTTCGCCGACATTGCCGCCGGCGGTGACGTCCATGCGCAGGCCGTCGCGCGGGTTCTGGTGGACGATGCCCCAGGCCGTGCGCATCAGGCGGCGGCGCTCCTGCTCGGAGACCGAGTAGATATCGAGCGGCTCCGTGCCACCCCGGAACAGCACCTCGCCCGCATCGGGCTTGTCGATGCCAGCGAGGCAGCGCAGCAGGGTCGACTTGCCCGAGCCGGATTCGCCGACGATGCCGAGCACCTCGCCCGGCCAGAGATCGAAGGAGACATCGGCGCAGCCGATGCGCTCGCCATAGAAGCGGCTGACATTGGCGACCGAGAGCAGGGGGGCGGGTTCGAGGTCGAGCGCGGCCGGTGCGACGTGGAGGGTCATGGGTTGGTCTCCTCGACCAGGCCGCTCGCGGTAGCGTCGCCCAGCATGGCGCCGCGATGCCCTTCGGCCCGGCGCGTCTCGCAATAATGGCTGTCGGAGCAGACGAACATGCGCCCGCCGCGATCGTCGATGACGACCTCGTCGAGATAGCTGTCGGCGGCGCCGCAGAGGCCGCAGGGCTGCGACCAGCTCTGGATGCGGAAGGGGTGGTCCTCGAAATCGAGGCTCTTCACGCTGGTAAAAGGCGGCAGCGCGTAGATGCGCTTCTCGCGGCCGGCGCCGAACAACTGGAGCGCGGGCGACATGTGCATCTTCGGGTTGTCGAATTTCGGGATGGGCGAGGGGGACATCACGTAGCGTCCGTTGACCATGACCGGATAGTCATAGGTCGTCGTCACCTCGCCGAAGCGGGCGATGCTCTCGTAGAGCTTGACCTGCATCAGCCCGTATTCGGCCCAGGCGTGCATCTTGCGGGTCTCGGCCTCGCGCGGCTCGAGCTTGCGCAGCGGTTCCGGCATCGGCACCTGATAGACCATGACCTGCCCGCTCTTCAGCGGCGCCTCCGGGATGCGGTGGCGGGTCTGGATGATCGTCGCCTCCTCCGTCGCCTCGCTGGTGCGGGCATCGGCCGTGCGCTCGAAGAACTTGCGGATCGAGACGGCGTTGGTGGTGTCGTCGGCGCCCTGGTCGATCACCTTGAGCGTGTCGGCCGGGCCGATGAGCGCGGCGGTGATCTGGATGCCGCCGGTGCCCCAGCCGCGTGCCAAGGGCATCTCGCGCGATCCGAAGGGCACCTGATAGCCGGGAACCGCGACGGCCTTGAGCAGGGCGCGACGGATCATCCGCTTGGTCTGCTCGTCGAGATAGGCGTAGTTGTAAGCCGGCTTGGTATTGTCCGCCGGCATCTGATGAACCGTCATTCCGCAGCCTCCGGCATGGTGTCCTGCTCTTTGGCGCCCCGTTCTTGGGCCAGCCGCTCCTCGCGCTCCCGGCGGATGCGGCGGATCAGTTCGAGCTCGCCCTGGAAATCGACATAATGCGGCAGCTTGAGGTGCTCGACGAAGCCGGCCGCCTCGACATTATCGGCGTGGTAGAGGACGAACTCGTCCTGCTGCGCCGGGTAGTTCGTGGCCTCGCCGAAATCGCGGGATTTCAGGGCACGGTCGACCAGCGACATCGACATCGCCTTGCGCTCGCTATGGCCGAAGACGAGGCCATAGCCGCGGGTGAATTGCGGCGGCACGTCCTTCGAGCCCTGGAACTGGTTGACCATCTGGCATTCGGTCAGGGTGACCTCGCCGAGATCGACCGCGAAGCCGAGCTCCTCCGGCACGAATTCGACCGCGACCTCGCCGACGCGCACCTCGCCGACGAAGGGATGCGAGCCGCCGAAGCCGCGCTGCACGGAATAGCCGAGGCCGAGCAGGAAGCCCTCGTCGCCGCGCGCCATCGATTGCAGGCGCACGTCCCGATCGGCCGGGAAGGAAACCGGATCGCGCGTCAGGTCGAAGGGGCGCGGATCGCCCGCCGGCGGTTCCTCCGCCTCCATCAGCCCTTCGGCGCCGAGGATGTCGGGCACGCGCGGCATGGTCGCGTCGAGCGGGGCGGAGGCCTTGCGAGGCTCGGCCTCCCCGCCTTCTTCCATCAGCGCGAAATCGAACAGCCGGTGGGTGTAGTCGTAGGTCGGGCCGAGCACCTGCCCGCCGGGCAGATCCTTGTAGGTCGCCGACACCCGGCGGCGGATCGCCATCTGGGCGGTGTCGAGCGGTTCGGAGGAGCCGAAGCGCGGCAGCGTCGTGCGGTAGGCGCGCATCAGGAAGGCGGCCTCGATCACGTCGCCCTGCGATTGCTTCAGCGCCAGTGCGGCGAGATCCCGGTCGTAGAGCGAGCCCTCGTTCATCACGCGGGCGCAGGCCAGCGCCTGCTGCTCGCGGATCTGGGCGACGGTGATCTCCGGCACGGCCGGGTCGCCGCGGCGGGCCTGCGCGACGAGATCATGCGTGGCGAGGATGGCGGCCTCGCCGCCTTTGACGGCAACGTACATCAGCGAGCCTCCTCGATTTGCGTCGAGCGCGGCAGGCCGATCATGCCTTCGCCGGAGGCGAGCACGACATCGACGCCGAGCGGGTAGAGCGCGCCGTTCTGGCGCAGCTCGTCGGTGAAGCCGGCGCGCAAGCCCTGCGGCGCGACCCTGCGCGTGCCGGGAATGCCGGGGCCGGAGAGGGAGAAGCCCGCCCCGCCATCCAGGCCTGAGACCTGCACGATCACGGTGGTCGAGCGATCCGGGAACTGGTCGTTGCCGGGGTTGAAGGCGGCAAGCTTGGGCTCGCTCGCGGCACCGTCGATCACGGCGAAGGCGGCTTTGGCGGGATCGTCGACCAGCGCCACGCCGCAGTGGAAGCGAAGCCAGGCGGCGGCCGGGCCGTCACGCAGTGCCTCGGGCAGCCAGACCGGCGTCTCGTAGTCGGCCAGCGCCAGCAAGGCGGTCGCCGTCGCGGCGGCGAGGCCTTCCGGCGGCGTGATGTCGGCCGCGACGCTTTGCAACGTGCCAGGCTCGGAGAGCGCGGTGAGCAGGGCGCGGAAGGCCGCCTGCGACTGGAAGACCGGATCGGAGAAGCCCGGCGAGATGATGTCCTGGATCGCCATCACTCGCCCCTGACCAGCGTGAAGAAATCGACCTTGGTCGCCGCCGCCTTGCGCGAGGCGAGGTCGCGGGCCGCGTCCTGCTGCGCAGCCAGCGCGGCGATGCCATCATGCAGGCCGCCTTCATACCGACCGTCTTGGGTCTCGTCCTGAAGGCGGGCATCGAGCAGGGCTGCGAGCCGCGCCTTCCGGTGGTCGCGGCCCAGCGCATAGGAAAAGCCCATCCGGCCATTGGCGAGGCGCACGACGCAGCGGGTCACGGTGGCCTCGCCGAGGTTGAAGCGCCGTCCGGCGCCGCCGGCCCGGCCTTCGACCATCACGGTCCCGGTCTCCGGCGCCTTCAGCACCTCATGCTCCGGCAAGGCGCCGAGCAGGCCCGCGATCTCGTCGCGGGAAGCGCGCGACAGGGTCGCCATCCAATGTTGTCGAGGGGTTCTTGCATTCATCCGCCGGCTCGCTGGTCAGCTTCAAAGGTCTAGACTATAATGCCTCTGACGATGGTGAATGTCTATACTTTTTGGATGAATTTTTGATGACGCAGGACGTGGTGCAAGAGACGGCGCAAGGTGCGCTGCCGGAGGGCGAGGGCGGCACGGTCTGGCGGCGCATCGCCGACGAGCTGGCGGCCGCGATCGAGCGCGAGGAGTACCGGCCGGGCGACACGCTGCCGGCCTCGGTGGCGCTGGCGGAGCGCTATGGCGTGCATCGCCACACCGTGCGGCAGGCGTTCCGCCACCTTGCGGACCTCGGGCTGGTGACGGTGTCGCGCGGGCGCGGCACGCAGGTCAGCGCGCGGCGCGTGCCCTATCCGATCGGCCGGCGCGTCAGCATGCGGACCAATTTCGGCAAGCTCGGCATCGTCGGCACCAGCCGCATGCTCTCGGCCGAGATGGTGGAGGGGGAGGCGGAGCCCTGTGCGGCGCTGGGGCTTGCGGCCGGGACGCGGCTCTGGCGGGTCCGGGGCGTCAGCCTCGGCGACGGCGTGCCGATGGGGACCGGCACGCACTGGCTCTCGGTCGCGCGCTTTCCGGATTTCGACCGGGTCTATCGCGAGGCCGCCGGCTCGATCACGGCTGCCTTCAAGGCCTATGGCATCGAGGATTATGTGCGCCTGTCGACGCGGCTCACCGCAAGGCTGGCGGATGAGGCGGAGGCGGAGCTGCTCCAGATCGCGCCGGAAGCGGCGGTGATGATCTCGACGGCGGTCGACGCGCTGCCGGACCTGACGCCGATCCATCTCGTCGCGAGTGTCTTCGCCGGCGAGCGCATGGAGATGGTGATCGAGCCGTTTCGCGAGTGAGCGGCCGCCTGGAGCGGCTTGCATCCCGGCCGATGGCGCGCGATCCTCGGTCGTACCGATCACGGCACGGCCTCGAGACCATGCCGGTCGCATCTGAGGAAATGCCATCATGGACATGGTCAGCCGGTCGCTGCGCGCGGCCTTCTTGCTTCTTGCCGTCTGCCTGCCCATCGCCACGGCCGCTGCCGACTACCCGGCGCCGAAACGGGGGGTTTTCGTCGCGAAGGATTTCCGCTTCAGCACGGGCGAGAGTTTGCCGGAGATCAAGCTCGGCTATGTCACGGTGGGCGACCCGTCCGGCGAGCCCGTGCTGATCCTGCATGGCACCTATGGTTCTGCCGCCAGCATGCTGAGCCCGGCGTTTGCGGGCGAGCTGTTCGGCCCCGGCCAGGCGCTCGACGCGAGCAAATATTTCATCATCCTGCCGGATTCGCTCGGCGTGGGGCAATCGTCGAAACCATCGGACGGCCTCAGGGCCAAGTTCCCGCGCTATAACTACGAGGATCTGGTCGAGGCGCAGTATCGGCTCGTCACGGAAGGGCTCGGCCTGCGCCATCTGCGGCTCGTGCTCGGCAATTCGATGGGCGGCATGCATGGCTGGCTCTGGGGCGTCAAATATCCCGGCTTCATGGACGCGATCGTGCCGATGGCCTCGCAGCCTACCGAGATGTCCAGCCGCAACTGGATGATGCGGCGGATGATCATCGATGCTGTTCGCAACGACCCGGAGTGGAAAGGCGGCGACTATAGCGCGCAGCCCACGGCCTTCCGCGTCGCCAACGTCTTCTTCGGCATCGCCACCAGCGGCGGCACGCTCGCCTACCAGCAGATGGCGCCGACCCGCGAGGCAGCCGACAAGCTCCTCGACGGGCGGCTCAAGGCGCCGTTCGATGCCGATGCCAACGACTTCTTGTATCAGTGGGATGCCTCGCGGGACTACAACCCCGCGCCCAGGCTGGGCTCGATCAAGGCAGCGGTGCTGGCGATCAATTCCGCCGATGACGAGCGCAACCCACCCGAAACCGGCGTCATGGAGCGGGAACTCAAGCGTCTTCCGAATGCAAAGCTGCTGTTGATCCCGGCGAGCGCCGAGACGCGCGGCCATGGCACGACGGGGATGGCGAAGTTCTGGGCCAAGGATCTGGCCGCCTGGCTGCCGACTGTGCCGCGCCGGCCGGCCGGAGCCGAGTGAGGCGACGCCTCGTTCACACCGCCCGCTTGCCGATGATGGCGAAGCGCAGCTTGCTCGACAGGAAGTCGATGGCGGAGACCGCGACGAGGATCAGCAGGATCAGGAAGGAGGTCTGCTGCCATTCCAGCGTGCGGATGGTCTCCGCGAGATAGAGGCCGATGCCGCCGGCGCCGACGATGCCGATGATCGTCGAGGAGCGCGTGTTCGACTCGATGAAGTAGAGCACCTGGCTCGCGATCACCGGCAGCACCTGCGGCAGCAGGCCGAAGCGGATCTCGTGGCTCTTGCCGCCGCCGACCGAGGCGATGCCCTCGACCGCCTTGCGATCGGCCGCCTCGATCGCCTCCGAGTAGAGCTTGCCGAAGGCGCCGAAATCGGCGGTCATGATGGCGAGCATGCCGGCGAAGGGGCCGAGACCCACGACATTGATCCAGATCAGCGCCCAGATCAGCGCATCGACGCCGCGGATCGTGTCGAGCGAGCGGCGTGCGAGGAAGTGGACGATCCGGTTGGCGACGACGTTGCGCGCGGCGATGAAGCCGAGCGGCAGGGCAAGGATGGCCGCCAACACCGTGCCGAGGAAGGCGATGGCGATGGTCTCGAACAGCGCCTGAACGAAGATCAGGGCCTTCGCCCAGGAGCCGGGATCGGGCGGCAGCATCAGCACGACGAAGGAGCCGAGATTGCCGAAGCCGGCCAGCACCCGCCAGAGCGTCGTCTCCAGCGTCGTCAGCCCGTAGAGGAAGAGGCCGAGGATGAAGACGACGGTCGCGATGGTGAAGAACCGCGTCCGGGTCGATCCGCGGATGGCGGCGGCGTGGCGCTGCAGGATGTCGCTGCGCTCGGTCGCGAAGATGGCGATGCTCACGAGCGGCTCTCCAGGCTGAGGAGGGCGTGGCGCAGCCGCTCCGTGCCGAGGTCGATCAGCATCACCGCCAAGATGATCAGGAGCATGATGGCGCTGACATCGGTGTAGTAGAATTTGCGGATGGCCTCGATCAGGTCCTGGCCGATGCCGCCGGCGCCGACGAAGCCCATGATCGAGGCGCCGCGCACATTGATCTCGAAGCGCAGCAGGGCGTAGCTCGCGAAGTTGGAGAGCACCTGCGGCATCACGGCGAAGCGCACCACCTGCCACCAGCTTCCGCCGGTCGCGGTGATGCCGTCGACGGGCTTCAGGTCGATGTTCTCGACGACCTCGGAGAAGAGCTTGCCGAGCGCGCCCATGGTGTGGATCGCGATGGCGAGCACGCCGGGCAGCGGCCCGAGCCCGAAGGCGATGACGAAGATCAGCGCGAAGACGATCTCGGGGACGGTGCGGCAGAATTCGAGATAACGGCGCACCGCGAAGCGCAGCCAGGGCGCGCGGCCGAGATTGGCGGCGGCGGCGAAGCAGAAGAGGAAGGCGCCGGCCGCGCCCAGGATGGTGCCGACATAGGCGATCAGCACGGTCTGCCAGAGCAGCCTCAGCCAGCGCGCCAGGCCCCAGTACCATTCGGCGAGGTCGGAGCCGAGGCTGACGAGGCGCAGCGTCGGCAGCGTCTGCCAGATATAGTTCGGGAAGCGGTGGATATTGTCGATGAGCGTGCCGAGCCTGACCTCGGCTCCGACAGCGGAAAGCCAGACGCAGATCGCGAAGACGGCGATGCCGACCAGCATCTGGCGGCGCTTGCTCGCGGCGGCCTGCCGGTAGCTTTCGGCATGGGCCGTGATGGCCGGGTCGTTACGGTCGATCGCGAGGGTCATGGAGGCTGCCCGTGGAGAAGGGCGTCATTCTCGGGCCCGCGGCGCGCGGACCCGAGAAGCTCTTTGAAGAGATGCTCGGGGCAAGCCCGAGCATGACGGGCTGAATTACGACGACTTCTTCTTGCGCAGCGAGTCGACGAAGGTGATGAGCTCGATGACCGGGTCGTAGGCCTTGTTGTCGACGGCGACGAGCGGGCCCTGCTTGCCTTCATAGATCTTGTCGAAGGCGGCCTTGTCCTTGGTGGCGAGGTTGAGGACGGCGTCGCGGATCTTGGCCTTGAGGTCCTCAGGCAGGCCTGAGAGATAGGCCATCGGCGAGTTCACGATCTGCTCGGACTTGTAGATGATCCGGAAGTCCTCGGCCTTGGCCATGTTCTTGCGGGCCATGCGCAGCAGGTTCGACTCGTTCTCGTCGTTCCACCAGTTCGCGGCGACGTCGACGGTGCCCTGGCTGAGCGCGATGATCGCGTTCTCGTGGCTGCCGGTATAGACGACCTTGGAGAAGAAGGTCTCCGGGTCGATCTTCATCTTGTCGAGGACGAAGCGCGGCACGTTGTTGCCCGAGGTGGAGTTCGGGTCGACGAGGCCGAGATTCTTGCCCTTGAGATCCTCGATCTTCTGGTAGGGCGAATCCTTCTTCACGTAGAAGACGGAGTGATAGCCCTTGGTGCCGTCGAGATTGGTCTCGATCGCGAAGGCGTCGACCTTGACGCCGGTGACGCGGGCGCGGGCGAAGGAAGCCGGGCCGTACATGCCGATCTGGATGTTGCCGGCGCGCTGGCCCTCGATGATCGCGGCGTAGTCATTGGCGACGCGCAGCGTCACCTTGGTGCCGAGCTCCTTCGAGAGATAGTTCACGAAGGGGGTGTAGCGGTCGACGACGCCCGAGGCGTTCTCGGCCGGGATGATGGCGAAGACGAGCTCCGGATACTTCGCCTTCCAGTCCTGGGCGAAAGCCGGGGTGGCGGCGACGGCGAGGCCGGCGGCGGCGAGCTTCAGGGTATGACGACGGGTCAGCATGCGGTCTGCTCCTTTGGGTGCGGGTCTTCGGGTTAGGCTCGTCTTCTCGCGGCTGGCGGCGCGGCGGCCGCTCAGGCGATCTTCTGCTTGGCGCGCTTGGCTTCGGAGGCGGCGATGGCGTCGAGCGCGTCCAGGGCCTCGGCGCCGGCATCCTTCGCTTCGATGCCGTAGAGCTCGGCCGCGACCTCGCGGGTCAGCGCCTGCGGCACGTCGTCGAAGACGACCTTGCCGGCGGCCATGCCGATCAGCCGGTCGCAGTATTTCGCCGCGATATCGAGGTCGTGCAGGTTGCACATCACGGTTATGCCGTGTTCGCGGTTGATGCGGAACAGCGCGTCCATCACGACCTGGGTGTTGCGCGGGTCGAGCGAGGCGATCGGCTCGTCGGCCAGGATGATGCGGGGCTCCTGGACCAGAGCGCGGGCGATGGCGACGCGCTGCTGCTGGCCGCCCGACAGGGTCTCGGCGCGCTGGGCGAGGAGATGGGCCATGTCGAGCCGCTCGAGCGCGGCGATGGCGCGGATCTTGTCGTCGGTGGAGAAGCTCTTCACCAGCGTCAGCGCGGGCGAGCGGTGGTTGAGCCGGCCGAGCAGCACGTTGGTGAGCACGTCGAGGCGGCCGACGAGGTTGAACTGCTGGAAGATCATCGCGGTGTCGCGGCGCCAGCGCCTGAGCGCGGTGCCCTTCAGCGTCGTGATGTCACGGTCCTCGCAGATGATGCGCCCGGCGCTCGGCTCGGCGAGCCGGTTGAGCATGCGCAACAGCGTCGATTTGCCGGCTCCGGACCGGCCGATGACGCCGACCATCTCGCCGTTGGGGATCGACAGCGAGACATTGTCGACGGCGTTCTTGTCGCCGAAGCGCTTCACCAGGCCTTCGATGCGCAACATGAAAGGTTCTCGAACATGACATTTCGCACGATGGCGACACCGGGCCGGCCGGAGCCGTCGGAGCCAAGGTTCATGCATGGGAAGAAGCGCTATCGGCCGGAGATGACAGCGGCGTGACGGCGGGCGGCCGCTGTGCGGCTCCGAACGGCCTTTCACGGGGCCGGGCGGGCCAACATTTTCGTGAGGTCGGTAAAATGCGCTTGGACGATGGGTGACTTATCGGCAGGATGAGGATGGATGCCTGCGTGCGGCAGAGGCGCCGTATCGGCGCGTCGCGCCCCGGCAGGTATCTTGCATAGGTGCCTAAAGGCGCCGGATCGATGCGGCGGCGGCGCAAAAACATGCGTTTTTGTGCCGCTGTGGCGTGCCGGCATCTTAGCAAGGCCTTTCGTTCCATTTAAGACCAACCGGCGGCAACGGAGCCCCCAGCCTGATGAAGCGGTTCGTTCTCCTTCTCCTCGTTGCCGGCCTGGCAGGCGGCGGGTATTACGGCTACCGGATACGTCTGGCCGGCAGCCAGCCGGCCCAGGCCAGCGTGGCGCCGACTGCGCGTGCGGCGGTGCCGGTGGAAGTCGCCTCCGTCGAGATCATGACGGTCAGCGAGGAGGTCGAGGCGCTCGGCACTTTGGCCGCCGACGAATCCGTCGTCATCGCCCCCGAGATCGCCGGCCGCGTCGTCTCGCTCGGCTTCAGGGAAGGCGAGCCGGTCAAGGCCGGGCAGGAGCTGGTCAAGCTCGACACCGCGATCCTCGATGCCGAGCTCAAGCAGGCGATGGCCGATCTCGGCCTCGCCCGCGACACCAACGAGCGTCTGAGGGGTCTGGTCTCGCGCGGTTCCGGCACGCAGGTCGCGCTCGACGAATCCGCGGCGAAGCTCGCCTCGACCGAGGCCCGCGTCCAGCTCGCCAAGGCCAAGCTCGCGCAATCGACCATCCTCGCGCCGTTCAACGGCGTGGTCGGCCTGCGCGCGGTCGGCGTTGGTGACTATGTCCCGGTCGGCAAGCCGCTGATCACCCTGACCAGCGTCGACCCGATCAAGATCGATTTCCGCGTTCCGGAGATCTTCCTCAGCCGCCTCAAGGTCGGGCAGCCCGTGCAGATGCGGGTCGATGCAGTCGTCGACCGGAAATTCACCGGCAAGATCTTCGCGATCGACCCGGTCGTGGACGTGAACGGCCGCGCCATCCGCCTGCGCGCGACGATCCCGAACGCGGATCTCGCGCTCAAGCCCGGCCTCTTCGCCCGCCTCGCCATCACCATCGACCAGCGCCCGAACGCGATCGTGGTGCCGGAGATGGCGGTGGTGCCGGATGCCGTCGGCAAGATGGTCTATGTCGTCGAGAACGGCAAAGCGAAGCGCCTCAGCGTCGAGCTCGGCAAGCGCCTGCCGGGCAAGGTCGAGATCGTCAGCGGGCTGACGCCCGGCATGCAGATCATCACCGCCGGGCAGATGCGGCTGCGCGACGGCGCCGCCATCGCGATCAAGGACAAGATCGTTCAGACGAGCCAGCTCTGATGAGCCTGTTCGAACTCTTCGTCCGTAGGCCCGTCCTCTCGACGGTCATGAGTCTGCTGGTGATGCTGATCGGCTTCGTCAGCTACGGGCGCCTGACCGTGCGCGAATATCCCAATATCGACGAGCCCGTCGTCTCGGTGCGCACCGATTATCGCGGCGCCTCGGCCGAGATCATCGAGACGCAGGTCACCCAGATCCTGGAGAACTCGATCGCCGGCATCGAAGGCATCGAGATCCTGTCCTCGACCAGCCGCCAGGAGCGCAGCTTCATCCAGGTGCGCTTCCGCCCGGATGTCGACCCCGACGTCGCGGCCTCGGATGTGCGCGACCGCGTCAGCCGCGTGCGCAGCCGCATGCCCGACGAGATCGACGAGCCCGTCATCGCCAAGGTCGAGGCCGACTCGCAGCCGATCCTGTATCTCTCGCTGACCAGCTCGCGGCACGGGCCGCTCGAGCTCACCGACTTCGCCGACCGCTTCATCTCCGACCGCGTGCAGAACGTCACCGGCGTGGCGGAGGTCCGCATTCTCGGCCAGCGGCAATACGCCATGCGCATCTGGCTCGATCGCGCCCGGATGTCGGCCTATGACGTCAGCGTCCAGCAGATCGAGGCGGCGGTCCGGGCCCAGAACATCGAGATCCCGTCGGGCCGCATCGAGAGCAACGACCGCGAATTCACCGTGCTCTCGCAGACCAGCATGACGACGCCGGAGGAATTCCGCGAGATCGTCATCAAGGACGCCAACGGCTTCTCCGTGAAGCTCAAGGACGTCGCCAAGGTCGAGCTCGGCGCGCGCGAGGAGCGCAACGCCGCCTGGTTCGGCGGCGCGCCCTCGGTGACGATCGGCATCGTCAAGCAGGCGACGGCCAACCCGCTCGACGTCTCGGCCGGCATCGAGGAGGCGCTGCCGGGCATCATCGAGGATCTGCCTCAGGGCATGTCGATCGCCAAGTCCTATGATACCTCGGTCTTCATCGACCGCTCGATCAAGGCGGTCTACCAGACGATCATCGAGGCGACCGTCCTCGTCGTCCTGATCATCTTCATCTTCCTGCGCTCGCTGCGAGCGACGCTGATCCCGCTGGTGACGATTCCGGTCTCGCTGATCGGCTCCTTCGCGCTGATGTATGCGCTCGGCTTCACCGTGAACACGCTGACGCTGCTCTCGATGGTGCTCGCCATCGGCCTCGTCGTCGACGACGCCATCGTCGTGCTGGAGAACGTGCACCGTCATATCGAGGACGGCATCGCGCCGACCAAGGCGGCGATCCGCGGCATCAACGAAATCGCCTTCGCGGTCGTGGCGATGACGCTGACGCTGGTCGCGGTCTATGCGCCGATGGCGTTCTCGACCGGCCGCACCGGCAAGCTCTTCATCGAATTCGCGCTGACGCTGGCCGGCGCGGTGCTGGTCTCGGGCTTCGTCGCGCTGACGCTGACCCCGATGATGTGCGCCAAGCTGCTGCGCCATCACGATTCCCATAGCTGGCTGTTCAACGTGCTGGAGCGTGGCTTCAACGCGCTGTCGCGGGGCTACAGGGCGTCGCTGCGCGCGGCGCTGTCGGTGCGTCCGCTTATCATCCTGCTGGCGGTCGGCGTCGCCGGCGGCGGCTACTACTTCTTCACCCATCTGCGCTCGGAATTGTCGCCGGTCGAGGATCGCGGCACGATCAACGTGATCGGCGTCGCGCCCGAGGGTGCCACGCTGTCCTTCACCGCCGACTATGCCCGGCGGGTCGAGACCTATTTCAAGAACATCCAGGAGGTCGAGACCTACCTCGTCATCGTCGGCTTCCCCGACGTGACCCGCGCCATCGCCTTCGCCCGCCTCAAGCCCTGGGAGGAGCGCGAGCGCAAGCAGCAGGATCTGGTCGCCGAGATCAACCGGGGGCTGTCGCAGATCCCCGGCATCCGCCTGTTCGCCACCAATCCGGCCTCGCTCGGCCAGGGCCAGGCGAACAGCAAGCCGGTCGAGTTCGTGCTGCGCTCCTCCGAGCCCTATGCCCAGATCAAGTCTTATGTCGACCAGCTGATGGCGGAGGTCGCGAACTCGCCCGTTCTGACCAATGTCGAGAGCAACCTCATTCTCGACAAGCCGCAGATCAAGGTCTCGATCGACCGGCAGCGCGCCGCCGATCTCGGCGTCAATGTCGACATCATCGGCCGCACCATGGAGACGCTGCTCGGCGGCCGGCAGGTGACGCGCTTCAACATGAACAGCAAGCAGTACGACGTCGTGCTGCAGGTCGAGGGCACGGAGCGCAACACGCCGCAGGCGCTGCAGTCGATCTATCTGATGGGCCGCGGCGGCGCGGTGGTGCAGCTCTCCAGCCTGGTCAAGGTCGAGGAGAACGTCGCGCCCAAGGAACTGGTCCGCTTCAACCAGCTCCGCTCGGCGACGATCACCGCGATCCCTGCGCCCGGCTATTCGCTGGGCGATGCGCTCAAGGTGCTGGAGGAGGGCGCGGGGCGCGTGCTGCCCAGTTCGGTGCAGATCGACTATTCCGGCCAGAGCCGCGAGTTCAAGCAGTCGGGCGCCAGCATCTTCATCGTCTTCCTGCTCGCGCTCGGCTTCATCTATCTGGTGCTGGCGGCGCAGTTCGAGAGCTTCGTCGACCCCATCGTCATCATGGTCTCGGTGCCGCTCTCGCTGACGGGCGCGCTTGCCGCGCTGTACTATTCGGGCGGCACGATGAACGTGTACAGCCAGATCGGCCTGATCACGCTGGTCGGCCTCATCACCAAGCACGGCATCCTGATCCTGGAGTTCACCAACCAGCTACGCGAGGAGGGCAAGGAGATGATCGACGCCCTCGTCGAGGCGGCGGAACTGCGCCTGCGGCCGATCCTGATGACGACCGGCGCCATGGTGCTCGGCGCCGTGCCGCTCGCCATCGCCCATGGCGCGGGTGCCGAGAGCCGCTCGCAGATCGGCTGGGTCATCGTCGGCGGCATGAGCTTCGGCACCTTGCTGACGCTCTATGTGGTGCCGGTGGCCTACAGCTATCTGGCGCGCAAGGTCCATGGCTCGCGCCATGGCGCGCATGAAGAGGCGCATGGCGCGCATCCGCAGCCGGCGGAGTAGCGCGCGAACAGACAAAGGGCTCCCTTCTCCCCTTGTGGGAGAAGGGGTCTGCGAAGCAGATGAGGGAAGGGTCGCGCAAGCGGCCCTTTCTTATTTTCGGCTGAGGTTCCGCCCTCATCCGTCTCGGCTTCGCCGAGCGACCTTCTTCCCGAGGGGAGAAGGAAGAAACCCCGGTTCCTCGACCAAACTTATCCCCGCCCTTCCAGCCCATGCCTATTCTCGCCTCGTCCCAGCCGACCGAGGGGCTTCGCGAGGCATCGTGGGCCGGTTGGGATTGCGGGTTTCGCGCTCCCGGACCGTTGCGGGTCCGCTGGATCGCCGCGCGTCGGACAGGACGCGATCACGGTGATCCTCTCTTTGGTCGCGCGGAGGTGCCGACTTCGTCCGGGCCGAACAGGCAGGCCCTGCCCTTTGCCTGGCTTCAAACACGAAGCGGACCCCCAGATACCCGTGCGCGGAGCCGAACGGCGCGAGGTCGTCGCTGTTCGACATCATCGACATCGACTCGACATCGGCACGCAGCCGTCGACTGCGAACGCCGCCAGGCTCCGCGCATCCCTCGGATGTTGAAGCCCGAAAACCCCGCAGGCGAGGCCTGGACGGGGTTCTCGGTGCGCGCAAGCTTGCTATTGCAACCTGACCGAGACGCTCTCGCTCGCCCCCGTCCCATCCACCACGGAAATTCGCATGAAGCCCTTGCCGGGCGGCTGCCAGGCGGCCTCGCGTCGACGCAGCGGCGCGGTGACAGGCGTGCCGTCGACCAGCCAGGTGAAGGGCGGTGCACCGCCCGCGGCCTTCAGATTGAGCTGGCCCTGGCCGTCGAGGCTGTCGGCCGAGAGGTCGATGCGCGCGCCGTCCGGCGGGAAGGCGAGCTTGAGGGCGGGCGTCGCGATGGCGGCCACCGTCTTCGGCACGTCCTGGCGCAGATGGCGCAGCGGTGGCGGCAGGTGGTTCGTGCTGGCCACGATGGCGTCGGCGGGTTGCGGGAAGGGTCGCGGATCGATGCCGAGCCGGGCGAAGGCGTCGAACAGGATCGGCGCCGCCACCACGCGCCCGACGAGGCCGGGCACGGCGCCGTTATCGGCCCGGCCGACCCAGACGCCGATGGTGTGCTTGCGGTCGAAGCCGACGGCCCAGGCATCGCGATAGCCATAGGAGGTGCCGGTCTTGTAGGCGATGCGGCCGGGCACGGCGTTGAGCGGCGGCGGGGCGCCGAGCAGCGTGTCGGCGACATACCAGGCCGCGACCGGCTCGACGAGATGCAGGGGCGGCGTTCCGCTGGAAGACGGCTCCTCCCTGAACCGCAGCGGCGCCATCTCGCCGCCACGCGCCAGGCCGACATAGGCGCGGGTCAGGTCCTGCAAGGTGATGCCGAGCCCGCCGAGGCCGACCGCAAGGCCGGGCGCGCCGCCCTCTTTCGGCAGAGCGACGGTGATGCCGGCATCGCGCAGCCGCGACAGGAAACGCTGCGGCCCGAGCGCCGAGAGCAGCTCCACCGTCGGGACGTTCAGGGAGAGTTGCAGCGCCTTGCGGGCGCTGACCATGCCCTGGAAGGTCATGTCGAAATTCTCTGGCACATAGCTGCCATAGCGTGCCGGCCGGTCCTCCAGCATCGTCTCGGGATGGGCGATGCCGTTGTCGAAGGCGAGCGCGTAGATGAAGGGTTTCAGCGCCGAGCCGGGCGAGCGCAACGCGCGCGTCAGGTCGAGCGCGCCTGCCCGTTCGGCCGCGAAATAATCGACGCCGCCGACCGAGGCGCGGACCGCGCCGGTCTCGTTGTCGACGGCGAGGATGGCAATCGAGATTTGGGGCGCGAGGCCGAGGCTGCGCTCGCGGGCGAGGCCTTCCAGGCTCTTCTGCAAGCGCGCATCGAGGCTGAGACGGTGGACGCGCTGCGCCGGCGCCTCCGCCACGACCTGCTCGGCGACATGGGGACTCAAGGTGGGGAAGGGGCGGCGTGCGGTCGGGATCTCCTCGTCGCGCGCGGCGGTGACCTCGCCCTTTGTGGCGATGCCGGCGCGTTCGACGCGGGCGAGCACACGGGCGCGGGCTTTTCGGGCGGCTTCCGCGAAGCGGTCGGGCCGGCGCGTCTCGGGCGATTGCGGCAGGGCGACGAGCAGCGCCGCCTCGGCGGTGGAAAGCCGCTTCGGCTCCTTGCCGAAATAGGCGAAGCTCGCGGCGCGCACGCCTTCGAGATTGCCGCCGAAGGGGGCGAGGTTGAGATAGAGGTCGAGAATCTCGGTCTTGCTGAGGTGCCGTTCCAATTCGACGGCCCGCACGGCCTGCCGGAGTTTTGCGGAGAGCGTGCGCTCGTCGCGCGGCTCGAGCAGGCGGGCGACCTGCATGGTCAGGGTCGAGCCGCCGGAGACGACGCGGCCATGCCGCAGCATCTGGCCGGCGGCGCGCGCCAGGCCGAGCGGATCGATGCCGGGATGGCTGTCGAAGCGCCTGTCCTCATAGGCCTTGAGCATGGCGAGGTAGCGCGGGTCGACATCGTCGCTGGTAAGGGGGAGCTTCCAGCGGCCATCGGTGGTGAGGAAGGGCCGCAGCAGCCGGCCCTCGCGGTCGAGCACGACGGTCGAGCGGTCGGCGGCGGCGGAAAGGGCGAGCGGCGGGAGGGAGCGGATATAGAGGGTGAGGGCGGTGGTGGCGGCAACGACCGCAAGGGCGCAGGCCGCCACCCCGATCTTAAGCTTGCCGAAGCGGCCAGGACGCGGCGTCATGCTCGGGCTTGACCCGAGCATCTCCTGATCGAGATTCTCGGGTCTGCGCTTCGCTTCGCCCGAGAATGACGGACTGGTCGGGTCATTCACGGCCATCACCGCGCCGAACTGATCTCCACCGCGCCGAAGCCCGTGCGGCCGAAGCGATCCGGCCGGTACATGTCCTCGATCACGGCGGCCGGCGCGACGTAGCGGCCGGGCGAGACAGCCCGGGCGATATAGGCGACGGTGTAGGCGAGCTTGTCGCTCTTCGCGCCAGAGCGCTCGAAGGCCGCGACGAAGCGGTCGTCGCGCGCTTCGGTATGCACCGGCGAGACCTCCTGCTTCAGCCAGTCGAGCCCGGCGGTCGAGGCGCCCTCGGTCAGGTTGGCGTTCTCGATCTCCAGCCCGGCCGGCACCGGATCGACCAGCAGCAAGCGGCCGAAGCGCGGCGCGCCCTCGCTCACGTTGAGCGCCACGACATAGCGCTCGTTCTGGCGCAGGTGGGCGGGGTCGGCCCGCTCGCCCTTCATCGTGTAGATCACGCGCTCGAGGCCGAAACCCTGGTTCAGCGCCGGCTCCGGCGTGGTCGGGATGCCCGCGACGGTGATCACCGCCTGGGCATTGGCGCTGCCCGGATTGGCGATGGTCAGCGGCTTGGCGTCCAGCGCCTCGGCCGAGACGGTGCGGTAGAAGGCGCCCTTGCGGGCCGCGCCGTCGACGGTCAGCGTCATGCCCTCGGCCTCCTTGGCCATGGCCTGCGCCGCCAGCACCATCCACATCTGCTCCTGCGTCGAGGTGTAGCTGTAGCGGGCGCTGTTGCGGGTGGCGTCGAGGAGCGACACCGCGCGGCCGATATCGGCGCGCTCGCCATTGGACTCCGCGATCAGCGCGAGCACCCCGGCGCCGTCGCGCAGGCGCGAGCCGTAATCAGGGCGCGAGAACCCGTCATCGCTTGCCTGCTGGAGCAGGCCGAGCGCGCTGCCGAAGGCGGTGCGGCCGCGCGCCCGGTCGCCGAGCGCCGAGAGCGCCGCGCCGATCTGGGCGCGGGCGAGCGGGGTCGCGAAATCGCCGAGCTTGTTGTCGGCGAGATAGCGCAGATCGCCCATCACCGGCCGGCCGTTGCGGGCGAGCACATAGAGCGCATAGGCGATGCCGGCGGCCTCCTCCTTGTTGATGTCGCCGGTGTTGACGACCTGGTTGCGCAGCCGGTCCAGCGCCATGTTGAAGGCCACCTGCGGCACGTCGAACCTGCGCTCGCGGGCCCGCGTCAGGAAGTCCGCGACGAAGGCGTCGAGCCACAAATCCTCGCCGCCGACGCCCCACAGGCCGAAGGAGCCGTTGCCGCCCTGCCGGGCGAGCACGCGCTCGATCGCCTTCTGCACGCGCTCATCGGCATTGTCGTCGAGGGCGAGGTTCTCCATTGAGGCGAGCTGGTTGACCGCCAGCAGCGGCAGCGCCCGCGAGACGGTCTGCTCGGTGCAGCCATAGGGGTAGCGGTCAAGCGCCTTGAGCAAGGCGGGCACGTCGAGCGAGCCGAAGGGCGAGACCGAGACCGAGACCTGCCCCGAGCCCGGCACGAGATCGGCCAGCAGGTCGGAGGAGACGGTGATCGCCCCGCCATTGCCGGGGATCGGCCGGACGATGCGGCGCGCCAGCGTTGCGGCCGAGGGCTGTACCTTGACCGCGAGGTTCTGCACCGTGCCGATGCCGTTCGGCCCGGAGACGCGCACGTCGAATTCGGCGCGGCCGAGGCCGGCTGCGGTGACGGGGATCGTCATCTGCGTCTTGGCGCCGGCCGCGAGCTGGACCGTGCGATGGGTCGCATCGGCGGCGACGAGGACCGGGCCCTTCACGTCGAGATCGACGGTGTAGGCGCCGGCGGGACCCTCGACATTGTCGATCTGGAGATGGAAGCGGGACTGGTCGCCGATGGCGAGGAAGCGCGGCAGCGTCGCCTGCGCCACGACCTGGTCGCGCACGATCACGTCGGCGCTGGCCTGGCCGGTGCGCCCGGCCGACCAGGCGACGCCCATGACGCGCACCGTGCCGTTGAAGGCCGGCAGGTCAAAATCGATCTTCGCCGTGCCGTCGGCCCCGACCTTGACCACGCCGGAATAGCGGGCGAGCGGCTCCTGCGTCGGCTTCTCGCCGTCCATCTTGGGCGCGGCGTCGCCGCCGGTGCGGATGGTGCCGCGCACGCCCTGCATGCCGTCGATCAGATAGCCGTAGAGATCGCGCAGATCATGGCCGAGCTGGCGCTGGCCGAAGAAATACTTGCTCGGATCGGGGCTCTCATAGCGGGTGAGGTTGAGGATGCCGACATCGACGGCAGCGACCGTGACGAAGGCGTCCTCGCCGGCTTTCAGCCCGGAGAGCTTGACCGGCAGCGAGAGCGTCGAGAGCGGGCGCACCAGCTTGGGCGCGCCGAGATCGACCGCCAGCGTGCGCTCGTCCTTGCCGATCTGGAACCATGCCAGACCGATCGCGCGGCCGGGCAGGCGCTTGGCGGCGGTATCCATCGGGCGATGGGCGAGCACGACGAGATAGGCGCTCGCGCCCCATTCCGACTTCACCGGGATATTGGCGGTGGTGCCGCCCTCGGTGATGTCGATGGTGCGGATGTCCGCGAGCTTGTCGCTGATGACGGCGAGCGTCGCCTTGCCGGCGAAGCGCGGCGAGAGCCGGACCTGCACGGTCTCGCCATTGGCGTAGGAGGCCTTGTCCAGGGCGACGTCGAGCACGTCCGGCGTATCGGCCGTCTTGTCGCTTTCATAGCCGACGCTGAAGGAGACGGCAGTCGCGGCCTCCTCGGCGCCGTCGGAGGTCACGTCGAGCCGGTAATTGCCCCATTCGACGGGCGCGGCGATCTTCGCCGGCTCGGTCGCGGAGACCGTGACCTGCCCGTCCGAGACGCGCCGCGTGGTGGTGACGCCCTCATAGTTCCAGCGGCCATCCTTGAAGAACCACTGGTAGTTGCGGCGGACCTTCGAGAGCACCCATTTCACGTTCGGCCGGCTGAGCCGCTTGCCGTCGCCGGTCGCCATGATGACGTCGAAGGTCGCGCTCTGGTTGTTGCCGAGCTCGCCGTCCTTGAAGGTCTGCCGGACGCCGATGGCCGCGCCCTTGGGCACGATCGGCACGGTGACGGAGCGGGCGATGGCGCGCCCGCCGGGCTCGCCGACGCGCACGGTCATCTCGACCTCGAGCGGGCGGTTGGTCTCGGCCTGCTGGACGGGGTTGGAGATCGTCGCCTTGCCGGCGGCGTCGGTGGTGGCGCTCTCCTCGAATTCGGTCTGGACGGGATCGAAGGATTCGTCGGTCAGGCCGACCTGATAATCCCCGAAGCCGGGGATGGCGCTGGCGCTCGCGGCGCGCAGCGTCATCGAGCCGGTGACGTCGAGGGCGGAGCCCGGCGCGCCATAGAGATAGCGGGCGGCGACGTTGACCTCGGCCGGCTCGCCGGCCTGGAGCACCGGAGCCTTCGGGGTGAGCGTCAGCTCCAGCCGCTCGGGGACGTAATCCTCGACGAGGAAGGAGGTCTCGCCGATCGCCTGTCCCTTCGGATCGGCATAGGCGAGGACGCGCCAGGTGCCGGTGGCGGCGCCGGAGATCAGCGGGATCGAATGGGCGCGGCCGCCCGCACCCTGGTCCTCGACCTGACGGCGGCGGTACTCGACGCCGTCGGGGCGCTTGACCACGATGGTGAGCGGCAGGCCGGTGACGGCGGCGCCCTTGGCGTCGCGCAGCAGCGAGGTGAGATAGACCGTCTCGCCCGAGCGGTAGACGCCGCGCTCGGTATAGAGGAAGGCGTCGAGCCCGGCCGGCGCGACGCGGCCCTTCACGCCGCGATCCGACAGATCGAAGGCGGTCTGCTTCAGGTCGAGGAAGCCGTAATCCTCACCCAGCCCGGCGGTGACGAGGCCGGGCGCATTGCCGCCTTCGCCCTTGGCGAGCCCTGCATCGAAGCGGGCATAGCCGTTGGAATCGGTCTTCGCCGTGCCGAGCACCTCGTTGTTGCGGGCGATCAGGCGCAGCTCGGCATTGGCGATCGGCTTGGCGTCGGCGAGCGAGCGGGCAAGCACATGCACGCCGTCCGGCCCGGAGAAGGAGGTCAGGCCGAGATCGGAGACGACGAACCACTGCGTCACGCGGGTGGTGCCGTCATCGTAGGAATCGCCGTCGTCGCCGGTCGCGGGCGCGGCCGGGCCGCCCGAGGGCTTGGCGAACATCACATAGACGCCGGGTTTCAGGCTGCCGACCGCCTCGACCACCGGGAAGGCGGTGACGACGTCCTTGTTGAGCTCGGACTTCACGTCCATCGTGCCGGTCCAGACGCTCTGGCCCTTGTCGGAGGCGATCTGGCGGGATTGCCACGAGCCGAGCTGGCTCAGGAAGTCGTCGGAATGGACCGAGTTGATCAGGTTGCGGTCGCCGATCCGCATCACCTCGAGGTCGAGCTTGCCGGAATTGACCGAAACGACCGGGATGCCCTGCTGGCCGGTGCGGGGCAGGACGTAGTTCTTGCCGGTGAAGCGGACGGAGGGCGTGCGGTCGCGGACATAGATCTCGTAATCGGCCGATTTCAGCAGCGTCTCGTCGGGGATGGCGGAGGGCACGCCCTGGCGGATGACGATGGCGTAGCGCTCGCCATGGCGCAGCCCGTCGACGCAGATCTGGCGTTCCTCGCCGCTCACGGCGAAATCGCCGGAGCCGCCGGAGATCGCGACATAGGGCGCGAAATCGACATTGCCGCGGGCGAGCGGTTCGGAGAATTCGAAGCAGGCGCGCGGGGAGGCGGCGTCGGAATCGACCTGGTTCGAGAGCAGGCGGAAGCCGCGTTTTTCGCGCAAATCCTCATAGCTCTTCTGCAGCGAGGCATTGGCGGCGAGGTCGAGGCTGAGGCGATAGGTCGTCAGCGCCGGGCGCCAGAGCTCGTATTTCTCGAAGGTCTGGGCGAGCACGCCGAGCGAGGAGGCCTCGTCGGTGCGGTTGCTGGCGCGGCTATAGGCGAGATAGGCGGCGGTGATGGCGCGCTCGCGCATCTCCCAGCGCTCGCGATAGTCGCGCGGCTCGATGCCGCTGGCGGCGCGGGCCATGAGGCGCCAGGCGGCGGCATTGCCGGAATCGGCGACCACGGCGGCATTGGCGAGCGGCAGGGCGCCGCGCGCATCGCCGCGCCCGAGCACGATGTCGCCGGCGCGGACGAGATCGGCCGCCGGGCGGTTGCCGGCCGCGACCTCGCGCTTCAGCCGCTCCTCCAGCCTCTGCCCGTCGGCCGCGAGATCGGTGCGGATATAGGCCTTCTGGGCGAGAGCCGGGGCGGCCGCGAAGCTCAGGCAGAGCGCGACCAGGAGGCGGGACAACAGGTTCATCGTCGATCCTCTTCGGCGGCCGAGGGCTTCAGCGTGGCTGGCGAAGGCTTCGGACCGATGACGGTGCTGAACGGGCCGGCAGGCTATCACCGCGCCGCGCCCGTGCAAGTCATGCGCGTGAAGGATGCGGCGGCGCTGCGCGCGGGCTAGGCGGTTCGATTGGGAAACACGCGTGTCATCCCGGGTCTCCCTGCGGTCGCCCGGGATGACACGCGCTGGGATGCCCTTCCCCGGTTGCAGCGCCAGGCGTTCTGACGCTCAATGCAGCCGCTCCGCCCCCCTGTCGAGGACGAGACCATGTTGCCTGACGATCGAAACCGAGCGCGAATCAAGCAAGCCGGTGCGGCCCTGCTCGGTCTGGCGCTGCTGGCGGCGGCGTCGGGCGCACAGGCGCAGGCTCCCGCCCCGGCCGCGCCCAATCCGCAGATGGCGGCGGCGCAGGCGAGCTTCGAGGCGCTGCCCGAGGCCGAGCGCAAGGCGATCCAGACCGATCTGATCTGGGCGGGCCAGTTCAACGGCGCGGTCAGCGGCTCCTTCGGTCCGCTGACCTTCCGCGCGATCAATGCGCTCAAGGGCGGGCGCGGGCCGGCGGACGGCGTCCTCGCCCCGGCCGACCGCGCGGCACTGGCCAAGGCGGCGCAGGCGGCACGCGATGCCGCCGGCTTCCGGCTGATCACCGACGACAAGACCGGGGTGCGCATCGGCATTCCCGGCAAGCTCCTGCCGAAGCGCGATGCGACGCCCGCCGGCGGCAGCCGCTGGCAGAGCGCCGACGACAAGGTCACGCTCGACACCACCGCCTCGCCGCCGGGCGACGATCTCGCGGCGCTGTTCGAGAAGGCCACCACTGTCAGCCCGAACAGCCCGCGCAAGATCACCTACAAGCTGCTCCGGCCGGATTTCTTCGTCGTCACCGGGGAGACGCCGACAGGGCGGTTCTATCGCCGGCTCGCGGCCGGGCCGCAGGGCCTGCGCGGCTTCTCGATCGGCTACGACAAGGCGCTGGCACCGACCGTCGACAAGCTCGTCATCGCGATCGCCGCGAGCTTCGAGCCCTTCCCGACCGGGCCGGCGCCTGCAAGCGGGACTGCTGTCGCCAGTGCTGCTGCGCCGGCATCGGCGCCGCCGCTGACGCAGCCGGCGGCGCGCAGCAATGAGCGCTATGGCGTCGCGGTGCTGCTCTCCGACAAGGTCGCGCTCGGCGCGGCGTCGGCGGTCGAGGGCTGCCGCAGCCTGCGGGCCGGTGCGCGCACCGCCAAGCCGCGCGCCAAGGATGCCAGCGGCCTCGTGCTGCTCGATCTCGACGGAACCGGCGCGGCCAGGCCGCCCGCATTGGCGGGGCAGGTGCCGGATGCGGGCGCGGCGCTGGTGTTGGTGGCCTTCAGCGACGATGCCGGCAAGCGCGCCGCGGTCGCGCTGCCGGGGCAGGCCCTGCGCGCCACCACCGGGGCGGCGGTGCTGGCGCCGCTGCAACCCGGACAGGCCGGAAGCCCGGCCTTCGACCGTCAGGGCCGGCTCGTCGGGCTGGTGACCGCCAACCCATCCGACAAGCAGCTCGTCGCCGGCATCGCGCCGCAGCGTTCCTATGCGCTGGCGGATTCCGCCGCGATCCAGGGGGTTCTCGGCAATGCCGGCCTGTCGCTGACGACCGATTCAGGCGCTGCCGCCAGCCTCAGCACCGGCGCGGTTGTCGATAAGGTCTCGGGCGCGGTCGTGCCGCTGGTGTGCGGGTTGTAGCGCTTTTCCGCCGGCCGGTTTCCCGAAGCCCCCAGCGCGGGGAGCACCCGTGCCCGCCGCGACGAAACCCGCCGGAAAAGGCTCTTTCTTCGCCGAAATGCGAAGTTGCCACCGCTTCCGCGATCGGCTCAGATGACCCGGTTATCTCAAGAGCGCCCCGCCAGCGGTGAGGAGCGCTCAGCCCCTAAAACGATTTAGCGGAGGAATGACAGATGACCACCCTCGACAGACGCAGTGTGCTCAAGGGAGCGGCGGCGGGGGCTGCCGGCCTGATCGCCGCGCCTGCCATCGCACAGGCCAAGTTCCCATCCCGTCCCGTCACCCTGGTATGCCCCTGGGGAGCCGGCGGCGGCACCGATGCCGTCGTCCGCATCATCGCCTCGCTGCTGGAAAAGAGCCTCGGCCAGCCCTTCAGCGTGGTGAACCGCACCGGCGGCTCCGGCGTGGTCGGCCATTCCGCCATCGCGACGGCGCCGCCGGACGGCTACACGCTCGGCATCATCACCTCCGAGATCGCGATGATGCATCACCAGGGGCTGACGCAACTGACCTATGCCAGCTACACGCCGCTGGCGCTGATGAACGACGACCCGCCGGGCGTGCAGGTGAAGTCGGATTCGCCCTACAAGGACGTGAAGCAGCTCGCGGATGCGATCAAGGCCGCGCCGGCCGGCAAGTTCAAGGCGTCCGGCACCGGGCAGGGCGGCATCTGGCATCTCGCCCTCGTCGGCTGGATGCAGGCGATGGGGCTGAAGCCCGACCATGTCGCCTGGGTTCCCTCGAACGGCGCCGCGCCCGCGATGCAGGACCTCGCTGCGGGCGGGCTCGACCTCGTGACCTGCTCGGTGCCCGAGGCCCGCGCGATGATCGATGCCGGCCGCGCCAAGGCACTCGCCATCATGGCGGCGGAGCGCAACCCGCAGTTCAAGGACGTGCCGACACTGAAGGAGGCGCTGAACATCGAGGTTCCGCTCGGCTCCTGGCGCGGCATCGGGGGGCCGAAGAACCTGCCGCCGGACGTCGCCAAGCTGCTCTCCGCCGAGCTGAAGAAGATCTACGACTCGCAGGAGTACAAGGACTTCATGAATTCGCGCGGCCTCTCGATGAAATATGCGGACGCGGAGAATTTCGGCTCGTTCATGGCCGAGAGCGACAAGGCGATGGGCGCCTTCATGAAGGCGGGCGGGCTCGCCAAGGGCTGACGCTCGGACCTCACGCAGCCGGGCGCGGCCGCATACGCCGCGACCGGCCTCTTCCCGTCACGAAAGCCGTTTTTGCCCATGCTCCTCTCAGACAAGGTCACCGGAGGTGTCGTCGCCGTTCTGGGCGGCCTCGCCTTCGCCTATGGCTCGCAACTGCCGCCGGTGCCCGGCCAGCAGATCGGCCCTTCCGCCTTCCCAATGGTGATCGGCGCTGGCCTCGTCCTCTGCGGCGGGCTGATCATGCTCGGGATCGGCCATCGCTTCGAGGAGGTCGCCGAGGCCGATCTCGCCAGTCATACGGCGCCGGAGCAGCTCGCGCCGCTGCCAGCCTGGCGCAACTGGCTGGCCTTGCTGCCGCCGGCGCTGCTGGCCTTCTATGCGCTGGTCTCGGAGACGCTGGGCTTCCTGCCGACGTCGGCGATCATGGTCCTGGTGGCGAGCCTCGCCTTCGGAGCCAGGCCGAAGCTCGCCGTGCCCCTCGCGATCATCGCGCCCTTCTTCATCAACCTGATCTTCCTCAAGCTGCTGCGCGTGCCGCTGCCCGGCGGCATCCTGCCCTTCCCCTGGTGAGTGAGGCCTGACGATGGACACCGTCATCAAGGCCTTCGGGCTGGTCTTCCAATTCGACGTGATGATCGCGATCGTCGCCTCCGCCTTCTACGGGCTGACGGTCGGCGCGCTGCCCGGCCTGTCTGCGACGATGGCGACGGCGCTGCTGGTGCCGGTCACCTTCTATCTCTCGCCGATCGCCGCGATCGCGACGATCATCACGGCATCGGCGATGGCGATCTTCTCCGGCGACATTCCGGGCTGCCTCCTGCGCATCCCCGGCACGCCGGCCTCGGCCGCCTATACCGACGAGGCCTATGCGATGACGCGCAAGGGCCAGGCGGAGACGGCGCTCGGCATCTGCCTGTGGTTCTCGGCACTGGGCGGCATCGCCGGCACGCTCTCGCTGATGCTGATCGCGCCGCTGCTGGCCGATGTCGCGCTCTCCTTCTCGACCTATGAGAATTTCTGGCTCGCCATGCTCGGCCTGATGTGTTCGACGCTGGTGGCGCGGTCATCGCCGATCAAGGCGATCGCGGCGATGCTGCTCGGCCTGCTGATCACCTGTATCGGCATCGACAATCCCGGCGGCGTGCCGCGCTTCACCTTCGGCTCGACCGACCTGCTCGGCGGCATCGAGCCGATCCCGGCGCTGGTCGGCGTCTTCGCGCTGGCCGAGGTGATGCGCGCGCTGACCGAGCGCGAACCGCCCAAGATCGAAAACCGGCGCCTGGGCTCCATTCTCAAGGGGCAGTGGAAGCTCACCAAGGAATACCCCAAGCAGCAGACGCGCGGGAACATCGTCGGCATCATCATCGGCGTGCTGCCGGGCGCCGGCGCCGACATGGCGGCCTGGGTCAGCTATGCGATGGCCAAGCGCTTCTCGAAGACGCCCGAGAAGTTCGGCACCGGCCATCCCGAAGGGCTGATCGAGGCCGGCGCCTCCAACAACGCCTCGCTCGCCTCGGGCTGGGTGCCGGCGCTGCTCTTCGGCATTCCCGGCGATACCATCACCGCCATCGCCATCGGCGTGCTCTACATGAAGGGGCTGAACCCCGGGCCGACGCTGTTCACCCAGCAGGCCGAGAGCATGTACGCGCTCTACATCATCTTCATCCTCGGCAACATCATCATGATCCCGTTCGGCATCGTCATGATCCGGTTGGCGAGCAAGGTCGTCGGCGCGCCGCGCTCGGCGGTGATGCCGGTAATCATGATCTTCTGCGCGGTCGGCGCCTTCGCGACGGCCGGCAACAACCTGTTCGCGGTCTGGTGCGTCGCCCTCTTCGGCATCATCGGCTTCGTGATGGAGAAAAACGGCTATCCGGTCGCGGCGATGGTGCTCGGCATCGTCATGGGGACGATGGTGGAGCAGAGCTTCGTCACCTCGCTGATCAAGTCGGACGGTTCGATCCTGCCCTTCTTCGAGCGACCGGTCTCGTCCGTGCTGGCGGCGATGACGGTTGCGGCGCTGCTCTGGCCGGTCTTCTCCTGGACGCGCGACTGGCTGAGGGGGCGGAGAGCCGTGGCGGCCTGACGAGCCGTCGCTATTTCTTCAGGAACGCCGCGAACGCCGCCATGGCCTCGGCCGAACGCAGACGCTCGCCGAAATGGTGGGCCTCCGTCGCGATGGTTTCGGCCACCGCCGCAGCCGAGCCACGCTTCAGCAGCATCTTGGTCAGGGCGACCGATTGCGGCGGCAATGCCGCCAGCGCCTTCGCCTTGGCGAGCCCATGCTCCAGCGCCGTGCCCTCCGGCACCACGGCATTGACGAGCCCAGCCCCGGCGGCGGTCCCCGCGTCGAAGGCCTCGCCCAGCATCAGCAGCTCCGCCGCCTTCTTCGAGCCCGCGACCAGCGGCAGGAGATAGCTGGAGCCGCCCTCGGGCGAGAGGCCGAGCGCGACGAAGGGCAGGCGGAAGCTCGCACCGCTGCCTGCGAAGGCGAGATCGCAATGCAGCAGCATCGTCGTGCCGATGCCGACGGCAAAACCCTCGACGGCGGCGACGATGGGCTTCTTCGCCGTCGAGATCGCGTCGAGGAAGTCGATGGCGACGCGCGGGCCTTCGCCGGCCGCGGCGGCCATGGCGAAATCCTTGATGTCGTTGCCGCTGGTGAAGCAGCCGCCGGCGCCGGTCAGCAGGATGGCGCGGACCGCGTCATCCGCCTCGGCCGCGGCGATGGCCGCGATCAGCCCGGCATAGCTGGCGCGGTCGAGCGCGTTCTTCCGGTCGGGCCGGTTCATGGTGATCTGCACGACGCCCGCCGCGACGATCTCGCTCAATACGCTTTCGCTCATCTCGGTCCGCCTTCCGGGGAATGTCCTGCCGGGATGGCATGCGCTTTCCCGGCCGGTCAAGCGAGGCGGGCTTCGCCTTTCGTCACGGATCGCCCGCCCTTCGCGCCGGTGCGGTCGTCAGGCGGGAAGCGGAGCCTGCGCGATTGCGCGCGGCGCACAAGCTCCTATCCTGCCGGACACGCCGATAGGGGAGAGACGCTTGGCATCCGGTCTGTTCGCATTGCTCGACGATGTCGCCGGCATCGCCAAGGTCGCGGCGTCGTCCGTCGACGACATCGTGGCGCAGGCGGGCAAGGCGGGGGCCAAGGCGGCGGGCGTCGTCATCGACGATGCGGCGGTGACGCCGCGCTATGCCGTCGGCTTCGCGGCCGCGCGCGAATTGCCGATCATCTGGCGCATCGCGCTGGGCTCGCTGCGCAACAAGCTTCTCTTCCTGTTGCCCGGCGCGCTCATCCTGGCCGTGGTCGCGCCCTGGGCGATCACGCCGCTGCTGATGGCCGGCGGCGTCTTCCTCTGCTTCGAGGGGGCGGAGAAGCTGCTGGAGCTGGTGTTGCCGCATGGATCGCAGGATAGCGCGAAGGCGGGGGAGGCGGCGGCCGGCGATCCCACGGCCCTCGAACGGCAGAAGATCGCGGGCGCGATCAAGACCGATTTCATCCTCTCGGCCGAGATCATGGCGATCACGCTCGCGGGTGTGTCGGACCAGTCTTTCTGGATGAAGGCGGCCGTGCTCGCCATCGTCGGCATCGGCATCACCGCCGCCGTCTATGGCGTCGTCGCCCTGATCGTGAAGGCAGACGATGTCGGCGTGGCGCTCGCCGCCAATGAGCGCCCCGCCGCCAGCTTGCTGGGGCTGAGGCGGCTGGAACCGGGCGAGGCCAACTGGCCCGATCGCGCTTTGCGTTGGCTGACGCGGCCGCTCGGCCGCGGCCTCGTCGTCGGCATGCCCCATTTCCTCGGCCTGCTCGGCGCGGTCGGCACGGCGGCGATGCTCTGGGTCGGCGGCGGCATCATCATCCACGGGCTGGAAGGCTACGGGCTCGGCGCGCTCGGCCACTCCATCCACGATCTCTCGGTCGCGACCGGGAAAGCCCTTCCGGCCGGGTTGAGCGGGGCGGGCGAATGGCTGGCGGGCGCGGTGCTCGCGGCGGCCTTCGGCCTCGTCGTCGGCGGCATCGCCATCGTCGCGATGCATTGGGTGGTGAGCCCGATCTTCAAGCTGTTCCGCAAGGACGAGCGCAAGGCGTCGCTCGGCGGGTAGGCTTTCCCCGTTCAGTCCAGCCAGGTGGTGAAATTCTCGACCGGCTCGCGCTCGGGCACCAGGCGGTTGGCCGGGGCGTCGGGGTCGGCCTTGCCGATGGCAATGCCGCAGACCACGACCTCGTCCTCAGGGATAGCGAGCTCGCGCCGCACGACCGGGTGGAACTGGGCGAAGATCGCCTGCGGGCAGGAATCGAGGCCGTGGCCCTGCGCGGCGATCAGCAGATTCTGCACGAACATGCCGAGATCGAGCCAGGAGCCGATCTCCAGATCGCGGTCGATCGTGACCATCAGCGCGACCGGCGCGTCGAAGAAGCGCAGATTCGCCGCCGTCTGGCGCTTCATGCCCTCGATGTCGCCCTTCGCGACGCCGAGCAGGCCGTAGAGATCCCAGCCGACCTTGCGGCGGCGCGAGAGATAGGGCTCGCGGAAGCGCTCGGGGTAATAGCGGTATTCCTCGGTGCCGGGCCGCTCGCCGGCCTCGAGCGCGGCGAGCAAGGCGGTTTCGAGCCGCGTCCGCGCCTGCGGGCCGATCACGCGGAGCTTCCAGGGCTGCATATTGGTGCCGGAGGGCGCCTGCGCCGCCAGATCGATCAGCCGGCGCAGCAAGGCGGGATCGACGGGGTCGGGCCGGAAGGCCCGGACGGCGCGGCGCGCGCGGATCGCACGTTCGACAGCTTCGGCGGGCGTCATGGAAAGGTCGATCTCCTGCGGTCCTGTGTGTCCGGCAGCCTGCGGCGCAGTCTCGAATCGGTCGCGGCGCGGGTCTGCGTGGTTATCCTATAGGCGGATGAGGCGGGCGGCATCGGCCGGCCCGCAGGGAGGAACGAGCATGATGGCCGCAGCAAGGTTGGTGGTCGCGTTGCTGGCGGCGGCTGCCATGGGTTCACCCGCCGTCGCCGGCCCGGTCGAGACGATCGTGCTCGTCCGGCATGGCGAGAAGCCGTCCGGCGGCTTCGGCCGGCTCGATTGCCAGGGCCTCAACCGGGCGCAGGCCTTGCCCGGCGTGATCCTGGGCGCCTTCGGCAAGCCCGATGCGCTGTTCGCGCCCGATCCCGGCCATCTCAAGAAGGATGACGGCGTCAAATATCCCTATCGGCGTCCGCTCCAGACGCTCGAGCCGCTGTCGCGGCAGCTCGGCCTGCCCATCCAGACGCCCTATGGCTACAAGCAGACCGGGCGGCTGGCGCAGGCGCTCGATGCGCATCGCGACGCGACCGTGGTCGTCGCCTGGGAGCACAAGCGCCTCGTCGATCTCGCCCGGCGGCTCATGACCGAGCATGGCGGGGATGCCGATGCGGTGCCGCGCTGGCATGGCAGCGATTTCGACGGCATCTATGTCGTCCGCATCGCGCGCGACGGCGAAACGGCGAGCGCAAGCTTCGAGCAGCGCCGGCAGGGGCTGGACGGGCAGTCCCAGAACTGCCCGCCCTGAGGGTCAGCCGCCCTTGCGCGTCTCCAGGAAGGCGGCGTGCTCTTTCAGGAGATCGCCGCTGAGCGCCTTGGCGATCAGCGCCCGGGTGTTGGGCAGGCCGTAGATCGCGGCGAAGGAGCCGAAGCGCGGGCCCTGATCCTCGCCGAACATCACCTGGTAGATCGCCTTCCACCAGTCGCCCGAGACGCCCGGCCGCTCCGGCGTCGCGTTCTTGGCGGTGAGGTTCTGGTAGCGGGGGATGGCGCGGGCGACGTCCAGCGCCGTGTCCTGCACCATCTCCGGTGTCGGGTCGGCGGGTAGGGCGGCCAGCGCCGCGTCGAGCTTGGTGAAGGCGTCGCGCTCGACCTCGTCGGCCGGGCGGTAGCTCTTCGCCGGCTTCACGAAATCGCGGAAATAGGCGATCGCGTAGCCGACCAGCGCGTCGAGGCGCGGATGGGTCTGCGGCGACATGCCCGGCGCATAGCGCTGGAGGAAGCCCCAGAGCACGCCCTTGTCCTCGGAATTCGCGACGGCGACGAGGTTCATCAGCAGGCCGAAGGTGACCTGCGTCCGGACCGCGTTGTCGCCTTCGCCCGAGGCGATGACCTCCGGCGCCGGCGGGTTGCCGGCATGGATGTGCCAGACCGGGTTGCCGAGCCGGTTCTTCCAGTCCTGCCGCTCATAGCCGTTGAGGAACTGCAGATACTCGTCGATGGCGCGCGGGATGACGTCGAAATGCAGCTTCTTGGCCTCGCGCGGGCGCTGGAACATGTAGAGCGCCAGGCTTTCCGGCGGGCCATAGGTCAGCCAGTCCTCGATGGTCAGGCCGTTGCCCTTCGACTTCGAGATCTTCTGGCCGAGATCGTCGAGGAAGAGCTCGTAGTTGAAGCCTTCCGGCGGCGTGCCGTCGAGCGCGCGGGCGATCTGCGAGGAGACCTTGACCGAGTCGATCAAATCCTTCCCGGCCATCTCATAGTCGACGCCGAGCGCGACCCAGCGCATCGCCCAATCCGGCTTCCATTGCAGCTTGACGTTGCCACCAGTGACCGGGGTGACGAAGCGCTCTTGGGTCTGCGGATCGGTCCAGGCGATGGTGCCGGCCTCGACATCGACCTCGTCGATCGGCACCTGCATGACGACGCGCGTCTTCGGGTGGATCGGCAGGAAGGGCGAATAGGTCGCGGCCCGCTCCTCGCGCAAAGTCGGCAGCATGATCTTCATCACCGCATCGTAGCGGGCGAGCATCTTGAGCAGCGTCGCATCGAACTCGCCGGCGCGGTAGGAGTCGGTCGAGGACTTGAACTCGTAGTCGAAGCCGAAGCCGTCGAGGAAGGCGCGCAGCCGCGCATTGTTGTGGCGGCCGAACGAGTCATGCGTGCCGAACGGGTCCGGCACCTCGGTCAGCGGCTTGCCGAGATTGTTGGCGAGCAGCTCCTTGTTCGGCACGTTGTCCGGCACCTTGCGCAGCCCGTCCAGATCGTCTGAGAAAGCGATGAGGCGGGTCGGAATCGTGTTGCCGGTGAGCACCCGGAAGGCATGACGGACCATCGAGGTGCGCGCGACCTCGCCGAAGGTGCCGATATGCGGCAGGCCCGAGGGGCCGTAGCCGGTCTCGAAGATCACCGCTTTCTTGCCCGATTTCTCGATGCGGGCCACCAGTTTGCGCGCCTCCTCGAACGGCCAGGCGGCCGAACGCTGGGCGGCGTCAACAAGGGCTGCGTCGAAGGCGGGCATGGGGGCTGGTGTCCTCTCCGTGTCTGGCATGGCCAAAAATTCGCAATCCGCAAATTTTTGTTTGCGGGCTTTCGCAGATTGCGAAGGGCGGCGTCAATGCTTGGCCGGCCCTCGGCCAATTCCAACGTCATTCCGGGCGAAGCGAAGCGGAGACCCGGAATCCATCATCGGGTGCTGCGCTCTGCGATGGATTCCGGATCGGCGCGGCAAAGCCGCTTGTCCGGAATGACCGTATTCCCTTTCCGTGGTTGTTCAATGAGCGGCGAGGGATAGTCTTGCGCCCTCTCAAACTCGGCCATCCTTCGAAAGGAACCCCGCCTTGGACCGCGACCTGCTCGACAAGCTGACCGCCTGGCGACGCCATCTCCACGCCCATCCGGAGCTTGGCCGTCACGAGAAGGCGACGAGCGCCTTCGTGCAGGAGAAGCTCACCGAGCTCGGCGTGCCCTTCACCGCCGGCATCGGCGGCCATGGCGTGGTGGCGACGCTGAAGCGCGGCGCCTCCGAGCGCAGCGTCGGCCTGCGCGCCGACATGGACGCGCTGCCGATCCAGGAGGCCAGCGACTTGCCCTACAAATCCGGCACGCCCAACGTGATGCATGCCTGCGGTCATGACGGTCACACGACGGCCCTGCTGGGGGCGGCGGCGCTGCTCAAGGGCGACGAGGGCTGGAGCGGCACGGTGCAGTTCGTCTTCCAGCCGGCGGAGGAGGGGGCGGGCGGCGCCCAGGCGATGCTCGCCGATGGCGTGCTCGAGCGCTTCCCGATGGAGCGCGTCTTCGCGCTGCATAACTGGCCGGGGCTGGAAGCCGGCACCGTCGCGGTGCATCGCGGGCCGGTGATGTCGGAGCCCGGACGCTTCAAGATCACGCTGACCGGCAAGGCGGGTCATGCGGCGCTCCCCGAGCAGACGCATGACCCGATCGTCGCGATGGGCCATCTCATCGTCGCGCTGCAGACGATCGTGTCGCGCAATGTCGATCCGATGGAGTCCGCCGTGGTCTCGATCGGGCAGGTGCATGGCGGGCTCGCCTCCAACCAGATCCCGACCAGCGTGTTCATCGAGGGCACTTTCCGCACCTTCGTGCCGGCGGTCAGGAACCGCCTGCTGGCGCGGCTCAAGGGCATCGCTGAGAACATCGCCGCGACCTTCGAGATGACGGCCGCGGTCGAGGCGACGCATGGCAGCGCCACGATCAACACGGCTCCCGAGGAGGAGATGGCCGTCGCCGCTGGCGAGGCCGCGGGGCTCGCCGTCCGGCGCGACCTGAAGGCCAGCACCACCGGCGAGGATTTCGCCTATTTCCTGGAACGGCGCCCCGGCTGCTACATCTGGATGGGCAATGGCCCGGCCGTGAATGGCGGCGACCTGCACAATGACCGCTACGACTTCAACGACGCGATCCTGCCGGCAGCGTCCGGCTGGCTCGCGGCCGTGGCGAAGCAGGCGCTGGCCAGCAACGCGCCCTGAGCTTCGCCAAGGCAGGCAAAGTCTTCGAAGGCGAGGCGCCGGCGCCTCGCCTTCCGAACCGGAGGAACCGAAGCAGGTTGTCAGGGACAGAATCGGCAAGCTGGGTTTCGCTCTGCGCGTTCCCGGCATAAGCAGGTCTTTTCTCTCTTCATGCCGATGTCTTTATTATAATGATCGCTAGAATCCGATCGAATTCAAAATATACAACCACAGCTTGAGTCTTTTCCGTTTTTGTACAATCGTTGATCTCGATACGATTGTTTGGGCGGGGGGAAAGATGTCCTGGCTGTCTTCGATCTTTCACCAGTCTCCTGAAATCGCACTCTTCCTGTCACTGGCGGTCGGCTACTGGGTCGGCAAGTTCCAGTTCGGGAAGTTCCAGCTCGGCGGCGTCGCCGGCTCGCTGCTCGCCGCGGTGGTGGTCAGCCAGGTCGGCGTCACCATCGACAACGGCATCAAATCGGTGCTGTTCGCGCTGTTCATTTACGCGGTGGGTTTCGAGAGCGGGCCGCAATTCTTCCGTTCGCTCGGGCGCCAGTCGATCCGCGAGATCGTGATGGCGGCGGTGCTGGCGGTCAGCGGGCTTGCGACCGTGGTGGTGCTGGCGCGGATGTTCGGGCTCGACAAGGGCCTGGCGGCCGGCATCGCGGCCGGCGGGCTGACGCAGTCGGCGATCATCGGCACGGCGAGCGCCGCGATCGGCAAGCTCGGGCTCGCGGCCGACGAGGTGCAGCGCCTGCAGGGCAATGTCGCCGTCGGCTATGCCGTGACCTATATCTTCGGCTCCTTCGGCGCGATCATCGTCTGCGTCAACATCCTGCCCTGGCTGATGGGGCGCAGCATCCGCGACGATGCGATCAAGGCGGAAGCCGCGCTGCTTGCCGGCATCCGCGTCTACGGGCCGGGCGAGCAGCCGGCGGCGCCCGATCTGGTCGGGCGGCTCTACAAAGTCGAGAAGGTCGCCGGGCGAACCGTCGCGGAGGTCGAGGCGCTGGCGCAGGGCGATGCAATCAGCATCGAGCGGATCAAGCGCGGCGGGGCCGTGGTCGGCGTCGAGCCCTCGCTGAAGCTTGCTGCCGGCGACATCATCCTCGTCGTCGGGCGGCGTGCGGGCGTCGTCGGCGTCGCCGCGCAGATCGGCCCGGAGCTGCAATCCTCGGAAGGCATGGATCTGGTCGTGCAGGTCCGGGACGTCGCCATCGCCAATCGCGACTTCATCGGCAAGAGCGTCCAGCAGATCAGGGACGCTACTGCGGGCAATCTGCGCCACGGCATCTATGTCACCGGGTTGCAGCGCGCCGGCAAGCCGTTGCCGCTGAAGCCCGACACGGTGATCGAGCCGGGCGATGTCGTGCAACTCTACGGCACGGCGGAAGACGTGCAGCGCGTCGCCAAGGTCGTCGGCACGGTGATCGTCGCCAGCGACAAGACCGATTTCGTCTTCCATGGGCTCGGGCTGGTGGTCGGCCTGCTCATCGGCCTCATCGTCGTGCGCATCGGCTCGATTCCGCTGACGCTTGGCAGCGGCGGCGGCGCGCTGCTCTCCGGCCTGCTGTTCGGCTGGTATCGCAGCCGCAACCTCGCCATCGGCAACATGCCGACGGCGGCATCGACCCTGCTGCGCGATCTCGGCCTCGCCGGCTTCGTCGCGGTGGTCGGCCTGCAATCCGGCCAGCAGGCGGTCAGCACCATCATCCAGCAGGGGCTGTCGATCTTCCTGATCGGCGTGGTCGTGACCATCCTGCCGATGATCATCACCATGCTCGTGGGCCGCTACATCCTGCGCTACGACAATACGGCGATCTTCGCCGGCGCGCTCTCGGGCTCGCGCAGCGCCAATCCCGCCTTCGGCGAGGTGCTCGACAAGGCCGGCAATTCCATCCCGACCACGCCCTTCGCGATCACCTATGCGCTCGCGAATGTCTTCCTGACCCTGCTCGGCCCGCTTGTCGTGGCCTTCGCCTGAACGCAACGAGGAGACGCAAGATGGCCGCCGATTACAGCCAGTATGCCAAGCTCAGCCCGTTCGAGCTCAAGGACGAATTGATCAAGCTGGCTTCGGGCCGGGAGAACCGGCTGATGCTCAATGCCGGCCGCGGCAATCCCAATTTCCTCGCGACCTTGCCGCGCCGGGCCTTCTTCCGGCTCGGCCTGTTCGCGGCGAACGAATCCGAACTGTCCTTCTCCTACATGCCGAACAATGTCGGCGGCCTGCCGCAGATCGCCGGGATCGAGGGGCGCTTCGAGCGCTTCATCGCCGAGAACCGCGACCAGCCCGGCGTCGTCTTCCTCGGCCGGGCGCTGAGCTATGTGCGCGACCAGCTCGGCCTCTCGGCCGCGGCCTTCCTGCACGAGATGGTCGAAGGCATCCTGGGCTGCAATTACCCGGTGCCGCCACGGATGCTCCGGGTCAGCGAGGAGATCGTCAAGCACTACATCGTCAAGGAGATGGTCGGCGGCTTCATCCCGCCGGGCAATGTCGATCTCTTCGCGGTCGAGGGCGGCACCGCCGCCATGACCTATATCTTCAACACGCTGAAGCAGAACGGCCTGGTCAAGAAGGGCGACAAGGTCGCGATCGGCATGCCGGTCTTTACGCCCTATATCGAGATCCCCGAGCTTGACGAATACGGGCTGGTCGAGGTCGCGATCAACGCCGATCCGAAGAAGGAGTGGCAATATCCGGATTCCGAGCTGGAGAAGCTCAAGGACCCGGCGATCAAGATCTTCTTCTGCATCAATCCGAGCAACCCGCCCTCGGTGAAGATGGATGATCGCAGCCTGGAGAAGGTCGCCGCGATCGTGCGCGAGCACAGGCCGGACCTGTTCATCCTGACCGACGACGTCTACGGCACCTTCGCCGACGATTTCCGCTCGCTCTTCGCGCTCTGCCCGCAGAACACGATGCTGGTCTATTCCTTCTCGAAATATTTCGGCGCGACGGGCTGGCGTCTCGGCGTGGTCGCGACGCATCGGAACTCGATCTTCGACAAGGCTTTGGCCGCCCTGCCGGAGGCGGCCAAGGCCGCGCTCGACCGACGCTATGGCTCGCTCCTGCCGGATGTGCGCTCGCTCAGCTTCATCGACCGGCTCGTCGCCGACAGCCGTACCGTCGCGCTGAACCACACCGCCGGCCTCTCGACGCCGCAGCAGGTGCAGATGGTGCTGTTCTCGCTCTTCGCCCTGATGGACGAGGCCGATGGCTACAAGGCGGAGCTGAAGAAGTTGATCCGCCGGCGCGAGGCGGCGCTCTATCGCGAGCTCGGCGTCGCGCAGGAGAGCGATCCCAACGCGGTCGACTACTACACGCTGCTCGATCTCGAGGTGATCGCGCGCGACCTCTACGGCGACGATTTCGCAGCCTGGGTGAAAGACAACGTCAATCCCGACGAGCTGCTGTTCCGCATCGCCGACGAGACCGGCATCGTGCTGCTGCCCGGCCGCGGCTTCGGCACCCAGCAGCCGGCCGGTCGCGCCTCGCTCGCCAATCTCAACGAGTTCGAATACGCCAATATCGGGCGGTCCTTGCGCGGCATGGCCGAGGAGTTCCACGCGCTCTACGAGAAGGGCGGCGGCAAGCGGTCCGGCAGGGGCAAGGCCAAGGCGAAAGACGCCGCCGCTGCCGACAAGGTCTCCGCCAAGGGCAAGGGCGGTCAGAAGGGGCTGACCGGGAAGAAGCGCAAATAGAGGCGGCTGTAGGTCCCGTCGTCCCAGAGGCTCTGGAGCGCGTAGTCGATGGCGCGTTGCAGGGCCGGGTCGTCCTTGCGCAGCAGGAAGGCCACGCCCTCGCCGAAATAGCGGCTCTCGAGATAGGGCCCGCCCGAGAAGGCAAGCTCGCCGCCGCTGGCGGAAATCAGCAGCGCCAGCGCCGGGCCGTCACCGAAGACATATTCGGCGTCGCCGCTGCGCAACGCCGCGACGGCGGCGTTCAGGCCGCTGGTCTCGCGGCGCTGGACGAAGGGCATCAGCCTTTCGAGAAAGGCCTGGTGGGCCGTGCCGGAGACGACGGCGACGCGCCGTCCCTGCAGGCTTTCGCCGTCGAGCTCGGCCCGGACATTGCCGCGCGTCGTGACGAAGCGGGCCGGCGCGCGGAAATAGAGATGGCTCGCGGCGAAGCGCTCGCGGATCGCGGGTGTCAGGTTCATCGCCGCCGCCAGCACGTCGCCACGGCCCTCGCCCAGCGAGTCCAGCAAGGTGTCGAAGCGGCGCGGCTGGATGGTGCAGGTCCAGCCGAGCTTGTCGCAGACGGCGCGGGCGAGCTCCACCGAGAAGCCGGTCAGCGCCCCGTCCGGCCCGGCGAAATGGAAGGGCGGATAGTCGTCATCGGTCAGGAAGCGCACGACGCGCGGCGGGCCGGGCTCGGGCCGGTCGAGCCTGATGCGCGGATCCCAGAAATTGGGGATGGCGATGCGCGGCTGGTCCTGCGCCGCGGCAGTCGCGGCGGCGAGGAGTGCGAAGGCAAAGGCGGCGAGCGCGCGAAGCATTGCCGCGCATCTGGCGCCGGATGGCGGCGGGGATCAAGGGCCCGCCGTCATGCTCGGGCCTGACCCGAGCATCTCTTGCCGGATGTTGGTGCGGGAGTCTTCTCGTTACGAGATTCTCGGGTCGAAGCTGCGCCTCGCCCGAGAATGACGGTGAGGCTCAACCCAGGCTCGCCGCCGTCGCCTTCGCGCCCTTGTCGAAGAGCGCAGCGAGATGGGCGGTCACCGGTTTTGTAAACCGTTGCTCGCCCGGCAGGTCGCTGCCGAAGATCGCCTCGATGCCGAGCAGGCTCGCGCTCAACGCCTCGGCGTTGCGGCCCGCGACATCGGCCCGGCGCTTGAACTCCGCCGCTAGCGGGTCGCGAACGTCGATGGCGCCGCCCTTCTCGTCCATGCCGGTGACGTAGCGCATCCAGGCGGCGACACCCAAAGCGAGGTGGTCGATTCCGGCGCCCGCCTTCAGCCGCTCGCGGATGGTGCCGAGCAGGCGCTGCGGCAGCTTCTGCGAGCCGTCCATGGCGATCTGCCAGGTGCGGTGGCGGATCGCCGGGTTCTGGAAGCGGGTAAGCAGGGCCTTCGCGTAATCCGCCAGTACGACGCCCTGCGGTGCCGGCACGGTCGGGATGATCTCGCTCCAGAGCCCCTGCAGGAAGCGGGCGAGGACGGGATCGCCGCTGGCCTCGGCCACCGTCTCATGGCCGGCGAGATAGCCGAGATAGGCGAGCGAGGAATGCGCGCCGTTCAGCATCCTGAGCTTCATGAACTCGAAGGGCGCGACCTCCGTCACCATCTGGGCGCCGACTTCATGCCAGTCTGGGCGGCCGGCGGCGAAAACGTCCTCGATCGCCCATTGCCGGAAGGGTTCGCCGATGACGGGCGCGGCATCGTCCAGGCCGGTCTGCTTGGCGACCTCGGCGATGTCGGCCTCGGTCGTCGCCGGCACAATGCGGTCGACCATCGTCGCCGGGAAGGCGCCATTGGCCTCGATCCAGGCGGCGAGCCTGTCGTCGGTGAGCGCGGCGAAGTCGCGGACGAGGCCGCGCAGGACATGGCCGTTCGAGGGCAGGTTGTCGCAGCAGAGCGCGGTGAAGGGGCCAAGGCCTTCCGCCCGGCGCACGCGCAGGCCGGCGACCAGGATGCCGATGGCGGAGCGCGGCGCGTCCGGGTTTTCGAGATCGTGGACGATGTCGGGATGATCGGCCTTGAGCTTGCCGGTCGCCGGATCGTGGCAATAACCCTTTTCCGTGACGGTCAGCGAGACGATGCGGGTGTCGGGCGAAGCGAGCTTCGCGACGAGGGCGGCCGGGCTTTCCGGCGCGACGAGCACATCCAGCACCGAGCCGATGACGCGCAGCTCCGGCCCCGTGGGGGCGAGCTTCAGCAGGGTGTAGAGCCCGTCCTGCGGCTTCAGCCGGTCGCGCTGGTCGGGGCGCTGGAGGCTGGCGCCGGTGATGCCCCAGGCTCCGAAGCGGCTCTCCAGCGTGTCCTCGGTGTATTCGGCGAGATGGCCGCGGGCGAAGGCGCCGAGGCCGAGATGGACGATGCCGGGCCTGAGGGCGGCGCGGTCATAGGCCGGGCGGCGGACGCCCGCCGCGAGCTGGCCGAGAGTGGCGTTGGAAAGGCGGGTCACAGCTTGTAGGCCTCCTTGGCGAGGCGATAGGCGAGGTCATGCGCCACTTCGGCCGCCTCGTCCTCCTCCAGCCGGTGCTCGGCGACGAGTTTGGCGAGATAGGCGCAATCGACCCGGCGGGCGAGGTCGTGGCGGGCGGGGATCGAGAGATAGGCGCGGGTGTCGTCGTTGAAGCCGACGGTGTTGTAGAAGCCGGCCGTCTCGGTCGTGAGCTCGCGGAAGCGCAGCATCGCCTCGGGCGCATCGAGGAACCACCAGCCCGGTCCGAGCTTCAGCGCCGGGTAATGCCCGGCGAGCGGGGCAAGCTCGCGCGAATAGCTGGTTTCGTCGAGGGTGAAGGCGATCACGGTGAGGTTGCGCTCGTTGCCGACGGCGTCGAGCAGGGGCTTCAGCGCCTCGACATAGTTGGTCGCGGTCGGGATATCGCAGCCCATGTCGCGGCCGAAATGCTCGAACAGCGCGGCGTTGTGGTTGCGCCAGGAGCCGGGATGGATCTGCAGGACGAGCCCGTCGTCCAGGCTCATCTTGGCCATCTCGGTCAGCATCTGGCCGCGGAACAGGTCGGCATCCTTGGCCGAGACCTTGCCCTTCAGGATCTTGGCGTAGAGCTTCTCGGCCTCGGCATCGGAGAGGTTGGCGGTGCGCGCCGTGGCGTGGCCGTGGTCGGAGGAGGTGGCGCCGCGCTGCTTGAAATAGGCGCGCCGCTGGCGATGGGCGGCGAGATAGCCGGTCCAGGAGCCGATATCCTCGCCCGTCAGTTCGCCGAGCTTTTCGAGGTTCTCGGCAAAGCCCTCGAATTCCGGATCGACGACGCTGTCGGGCCGATAGGCGGTGACGACCTTGCCGCCCCAGCCGGAGTCGCGGACCATGTCATGCCATTTCAGGTCGTCGAGCGCGCCTTCGGTCGTGCTGATCGCCTCGATGTTGAAGCGCTCGAACAAAGCGCGCGGACGCAGTTCCGGCTCTTCCAGCTTGGCCGCGATCTTGTCGTAGATCCGGTCGGCATTTTCCGACGTCAGGCGCTCGTTGACGCCGAAAATGGTCGAGGCTGCGTGCTCGAACCAGAGTCTGGTCGGCGTGCCCCGGAAGAGATGCCAATGGTCTGCGAAGATCTGCCAGATCTTGCGCGGGTCGGTCTCGACCGGAGCGCCGTCCTTGCGCGGAATGCCGAGCTGTTCGAGCTGCACGCCTTGCGAATAGAGCATGCGGAAGATGTAGTGGTCGGGCTTGACGAAGAGTGTCGCCGGATCGGGAAAGGGGTTGTTCTCGGCGTACCAGCGCGGATCGGTATGGCCGTGCGGGGAGATGATCGGCAGGTCGCGGATCGCTGCGAAGAGCCGTCGCGCGATGCCGCGCGTCACCGGATCGGCGGGAAAGAGGCGATCATCGTGCAGCAACATGGGGTATCTCCCTAGTGTTTGGCCGATCTCTAGAACTGCGCGCAGCAGGGGTCAATCGCGTGGTATACTAGTGCGCCAGAGACGCTTGTTTGTAAGCATCCGAAGTGGCGGGGTTGGGCTTGCAAGCGCTGCCGGACCCACGCCATCTTGCCCGCCGCAACCGGAGCGATGACGATGACGACGCGGCGTGAACTTCTGGCAGGGGCCGGTCTGGCGGCTGTCGCGACCCAGATGCCGGCAATCGCTTTCGCCCAGGCGAAGGATGCCGTCAGCATCGGCATGACGCTGGAGCCGCCGACGCTCGACCCGACCTCCGGCGCCGCGCAGGCGATCCGCGAGGTGACGCTGCAGAACATCTTCGAGGGGCTGGTCAGGATGGACCGGACCGGCAAGATCCAGCCCGGCCTCGCCGAGAGCTGGGAGATCGCGCCCGACAACGTCACCTATCGTTTCACGCTCAGGAGCGGCGCGACCTTCCATGACGGCACGCCCTTCACCTCCGCGGAGGTGAAATTCTCCTTCGAGCGGGCCGTGGCGCCGGATTCGACGAATGCGCAGCGCCAGCTCTTCACGCCGATCGCGGAGATCGCGACGCCCGACCCCGCGACCGTCGTCATCAAGCTCAAGCATCCGACGGCGAGCTTCCTCTACGGGTTGAGCTGGGGCGATGCCGTGATCGTCGCGCCGGCGACGGCGGCGAACAACAAGACCGCCCCGATCGGAACCGGGCCGTTCAAGTTCGCGCGCTGGAACCGGGGCGACCGGCTCGAACTCACCCGCTTCGACGGCTATTGGGGGCAGAAGCCATCATTGGCGAAGGCGACCTTCCGCTTCATGTCCGATCCGCAGGCACAGGTCGCGGCGCTGCGGGCTGGCGATGTCGACGCCAACACCAATCTCTCGGCGCCGGAGGCGGTGCCGCAACTCCAGGCCGATCCCAGGCTCAAGGTCACCATCGGCAAGACCGAGGGCGAGACGGTGCTCGCCACCAACAACGCCAAGCCGCCCTTCGACAATCCTAGGGTGCGGCAGGCCATCGCCCATGCGCTCGACCGCAAGACCATCGCGCTCGGCGTCTACGGCTTCGACGTCACCCCGATCGGCAGCCATTTCTCGCCGCTGCACCCGGCCTATATCGACCTGACCGGCACCTACCCTTACGACCCCGAGAAGGCGAAGGCGCTGCTCAAGGAGGCGGGTTTCCCCAACGGCTTCTCCTGCACGCTGAAGCTGCCGCCCCCTTCCTATGCGCGCCGGGCCGGCGAGATCGTCGCGGCGCTGCTGGGCCAGGTCGGGATCAACGTTTCCATCGAGCCGCTCGAATTCCCGCAATGGCTGGAGCGCGTCTTCCGCAACAAGGATTACGACCTCAGCATCATCGCCCATACCGAGCCGCTCGACATCGATATCTATGCGCGCGACGACTACTACTTCCAGTACAGGAATCCCGCCTTCAAGGCGCTGATCGCCAGGATCGCGGGGACGCTGGACGAGGGCGAGCGCAACGAGCTCTACAAGCAGGCGCAGCGCATGCTGGCCGAGGACGCGGTCAACGGCTTCCTGTTCATCCTGCCGAAGATCACCGTCGCCAAGGCCGAACTGGAGGGCATGTGGACCGACTGGCCATTGCCGGTGACGCCGCTGGCGGAGCTGCGCTGGCGTTGAACGCGGCTCCGCCCGGGATCTTCTCGTGATCGGCTACATCCTGCGCTGCCTTGTCGTACTGGTGCTGACGCTGCTGGCGGCGGCGCTGGTGATCTTCCTCGTGCTGGAGGTGCTGCCGGGCGATCCGGCGGCGGTGACGCTCGGCCTCAACGCCTCGCCCGAGGCGCTGGCGGCGCTCCACGCCGAGCTGGGCCTCGACAAGCCGGCGCCGCTGCGCTTCCTCCTCTGGCTCGGCGGGCTCGCCACCGGCGATCTCGGCCTGAGCTATACCTATCGTGTGCCGGTGGCGCAGCTCATCATGGAGCGGATGGCGGTGACGCTGCCGCTCGCCGTGCTCGCGATCGCGCTTGCCGTCCTGATCGGCATGCCGCTCGGCGTGCTCGCCGCCTCGCGCCATGGCAGGCTGGCCGATGCCGGCGTCATGGCCTTCGCGCAGGCGGGGCTCGCGATTCCGAATTTCTGGTTTGGGCTCTTGTTGGTGCTCGTCTTCGCGGTCGGGCTCGGCTGGCTGCCGGCGGGCGGCTTTCCGGGCTGGCAGGCGGGGCTGGCCACCTCGCTGAAGTCGCTGGCCATGCCGGCGCTGGCGCTCGCCCTGCCGCAGGCGGCGATCATCGCGCGGGTGACGCGCTCGGCCATGCTCGACACGCTGCAGGAGGATTTCGTCCGCACCGCCCGCGCCAAGGGGCTGAGCGAGGGCACGACGATGCGCCGGCACGCGCTGCGTAACGCGCTGATCCCGGTGGTGACGATCCTCGGCCTGCAATTCTCCGTGCTGATCGCCGGCGCCATCATCATCGAGAACGTCTTCGCCTTGCCGGGGCTGGGGCGGCTGGTCTTCCAGGCCATCGCCCAGCACGATTTGATCGTGGTCAAGGACCTCGTCATGCTCTTCGCCGGCCTCGCCATCATCATCAATTTCGCCGTGGAACTGCTCTACGGGCTGATCGATCCGCGGCTGAGGCAGGCATGAGCGCGACGGTCGTCAAGGCGCCCGATGGCAAAAGGCGCTGGTGGCTCGGGCCTTCCTTCGTGATCGGGGCGGCATTGAGCCTTGCCGTGGTGGCGCTGGCGCTGGTTTCCTATGTCTGGACGCCGCATCCGCCGACGCAGATGGCGATCCTGAAGCGGCTGCAAGGACCCTCGGCGGCGAACTGGTTCGGCACCGACCCGTTCGGCCGTGACGTCTTCTCGATGATCATGGTCGGCGCGCGCAACTCGCTGGCGGTGGGGCTGGGCGCGGTCGGCATCGGCATGGTGCTGGGGACGGTGCTGGGGCTGGTCGCGGCGGTGAGGCGCGACGGCGTCCTCGACAACGTCATCATGAGGACCGCTGATTTCACCCACGCCTTCCCGGCCGTACTCACCGCGATCATGATGACCGCCATCGCCGGGCCCGGCATGCTCAATGCCGTCGTCGCGATCGGCGTGCTGAACCTGCCCTATTTCGCAAGGCTGGCACGAGGCGCGGCGCTGCAGGTCTGGGCGCAGGATTTCATCCAGGCGGCGCGGGCCAACGGGCTGAACAACCGCCAGATCACGCTGCATCATATCCTGCCGAACATCGCCGGCATTCTGGTGGTGCAGGCGACGATCCAGTTCGCGTTGGCCGTGCTGGCGGAGGCGGGTCTGTCCTATCTTGGCCTGGGCACGCAGCCGCCCAACCCCTCCTGGGGGCGGATGCTCAACGAAGCCCAGACCTTCATGGCGGCGCAGCCCTGGCTTGCGATCTTTCCGGGTGCCGCGATCGCGCTGACCGTGCTGGGATTCAATCTGCTCGGCGACGGTCTGCGCGACGCGATCGATCCGCGCCTGCGCCGCAGCCGGTGAGGGTTGAAGGGAATGAGGATGCTTCGATGACCGACCTTGCCGATCTGAGCGCGGCCGAGCTGCTGTCCGCCTATCGCGGCCGCTCGCTCTCGCCGGTCGAGGTGACGGAGGCCGTCATCGCCCGCATCGCCGCCTGGGAGCCGAAGCTCGACGCGCTCTGGGCCTATGATTCCGACGCGGCGCGGGCGCAGGCAAAAGCCTCGGAGGCGCGCTGGCTGAAGGGCGAGGCGCTGGCGCTCGACGGTGTGCCCGGCACGATCAAGGAGAATATCCGCACCAAGGGCGTGGCCGTGCCGCTGGGCACGGCCGCGAACGATCTCGCTCCTTCCGCCGACGATGCGCCCCCGGCGGCAAGGCTGCGCGAGGCCGGCTGCGTCATCCTCGGCAAGACGACGATGCCGGATTACGGCATGCTCTCCTCCGGGCTGTCGAGCTTCCACAGGCTCGCACGCAATCCATGGGACGTGACGAAGAATCCCGGCGGCTCCTCCGCCGGGGCCGGTGCGGCCGGGGCCGCGGGCTACGGCCCCTTGCATGTCGGCACCGATATCGGCGGCTCGATCCGCCTGCCGGCGGGCTGGTGCGGGCTGGTGGGGTTCAAGCCGAGCTTCGGGCGCGTGCCGATCGACCCGACCTATTACGGCCGCGTCGCCGGGCCGATGACGCGCACGGTTGAGGATGCCGCGCTGACGATGCGGGAACTCTCGAAGCCCGATGCGCGCGACGGCATGAGCCTGCCGCCGCAGGACATCGACTGGCTGGCGCTGGACATCGATCTGAAGGGGCTGCGCATCGGCCTCCAGCGCGATGCCGGCATCGGGCTCCCCGTCGAGCCCGAGACGAAGGCTGCGATCGAGGCGGCGGCGAAAGCCTTTGCCGATGCCGGGGCCATCGTCGAGCCGGTCGGGCCTCACATCACCCGCGCGATGCTCGACGGGCTCGACGATTTCTGGCGCCAGCGCGCCTGGGCCGATATCGGCGCCCTGCCGGCGGAGAAGCAGGCCAAGGTCCTGCCCTACATCTTCCAGTGGGCGAAGGGCGGGCAGAACCTGCCGGGCGAGCGGGTCTATCGCGGCATGAGCCAGATGATGGCGATGCGCGACGCCGCGCTGAAGGCGATCTTGCCTTACGATTTCATCCTCTCGCCGGTGTCGCCGGTGCCGAGCTATCCGGCGGAATGGGCCTCGCCCATTAACGACCCCGCCAAGCCCTTCGAGCATATCTGCTTCACGGTGGCGGCGAACATGTCGGACCAGCCGGGGGTCTCGGTTCATGCCGGGACGACGAAGGCCGGGCTGCCGATCGGCCTGCAGATCACCGGCAGGCGCTTCGACGATCTCGGCGTGCTCAGGATGGCGCGGGCCTGGGAAGAGATGCGCGGCCCGATCATCTGGCCGCGCGCACCCTCGGCCTGACGCTTTCATCGAACAGGAGAGAAGCCATGGATCTGCAACTCAAGGGCAAGCGCGCGCTGGTGACCGGTGGCAGCAAGGGCATCGGGCGCGCCGTCGCGCGGCAGCTCGCGCTCGAGGGCGCCGATGTCGTCATCGCCGCGCGCAACCGGGACGAGCTGGCCGAGGCCGCCTCGGCGCTCGCGGCCGAGAGCGGGCGCAAGGTGGTTGGCCATACCGTCGATACCCAGCACGACGACTCGGTGAAGGCGCTCGTCGCCCATGCCGTCGAGGTGCTCGGCGGGCTCGATATCCTCGTGAACGCGGCGGGCAAGCCGGGCGGGCAGGCGCCGCCGCCGAAGCTCGCCGAGATCACCGACGCGCTGTTCTGGGACGACGTCAACGTCAAGGTGATGGGCTATCTGCGCATGGCGCGCGAGGCCGCGCCGCATATGGCGGCGAATGGCTGGGGCCGGATCATCAATATCAGCGGTCTCGCGGCGCGCTCGACCGGCTCCACCATCGGCTCGATGCGCAATGTCGCGGTCGCGGCGATGACCAAGAACCTCGCCGACGAGCTCGGCCCGCAAGGCATCAACGTCACCGTCGTCCATCCCGGCGTGACGCGGACCGAGCGCACGGCCTGGCTGGTCGGGGCGCGGGCGCAGGTCAGCGGCAAGAGCGAGGCGGAGGTCGAGGCCGGCATGACCGCGAACGTCACCATCGGCCGGCTGGTCGATGCGGCGGAGGTCGCGGATATCGTCGCCTTCCTCGCCTCGCCGCGCAGCGTCGCGATCAATGGCGATGCCATCGCCTGCGGCGGCGGCATGCGGGGCGCCATCCACTACTGAGGCAGCCCCTTACCGAGGCAGCAGCGCCCTCAGAACAGCAGATGCGGGGCGAACAGCGCGAGCCCCATGAAGGCGATCGCGACGGCGCCGAGCCCGCCGCCAACGCCGGCGAGCAACGCCACGCCGGTGATGATCGAGGCCGAAGCGACGACGATGCCGATCTGGAGCAGGCCCGAGGCGATCTCGAAATTCTCGTTGCGGGCCTTGTAGTCGTCGCGCTGCTGCTCGGCCGCCTTGGCCCGTGCCATCAGCTCCTTGCGGCCTTCATTGGTCTCGGGCTCGCTGTTGTAGCGGGCGGCCGTCGCCTTCCAGCCGTCGATGCGCTTCTGCAGCCGGTCGCGGGTCGCCGCATCGGCGGTCGCGGCAAGATCGAGCTCGAGCGTTTCCGCCGCCGTGGTCACCACGGTGCCGCGGATCGTCTTGGCCTGGAAGAAGGCCCAGAGATTGGAAGCGTCGATGTTGCGCGCGATCGCGTCGTTCTCGGCCTGCTTGCCGCCGATCTCAGCCAGCGCCAGCAGCAGGGCCAGACAGGCGATCAGCAGCGCGATGCGCTTGTTGCCGCCTTCCGGGATCTCGACAGGTTCCGACATCGAATCACCTCGCAGGGCCACTATGGCCGCTGTTTAAGGCTTTCCGTTGCGGCAGCAAGATGTCGGGTCGCCATGCGCCCAGGCGGACGCAAGATGGCGTTCCGTTTCTTGCATCGGATTCGTCCGAAAAGGGGTTTCCACTTTTCGGTCCGATGTCAGCGCCCCGCCCGCGGATGGGCGGCGTCATAGGCCGCCATCAGCCGGGCGGAATCGACGCGGGTGTAGATCTGCGTGGTCGAGAGCGAGGCGTGGCCGAGCAGTTCCTGGATGGCGCGCAGATCGCCGCCGCGCCCGAGCAGATGCGTCGCGAAGGAATGGCGCAGGGAGTGCGGCGTCGCGGATGAGGGCAGGCCGAGCGCGCCGCGCAGCCCCTCGACCGCGAGCTGGATGATGCGGGGCGATAGCGGCCCGCCCTTGGCGCCGACGAAGAGCGGACCTTCCGGCGGCAGGCGCCAGGGGCAGAGCTTGAGATATTCCGCGATGGCGGCCACCACCACTGGCAGCACCGGTACCATCCGCGTCTTCGAGCCCTTGCCGATCACGGTCAGCGTCTCGCCGGCGCTTTGCGGCGCCTGGGCACGGGCGAGCGAAAGCGCCTCCGAGATGCGCAGGCCGCTGCCATAGAGCAGGCCGAGCACGGCGGCGTCGCGGGCCAGGATCCATTGCTCGCGCTCCTCGCCGGCGCGGGTGTCGGCCTGGGTGACGGCGCGCGCGGAGGCGGGTTCGAGCGGGCGCGGCAGCGATTTGCCGAGGCGCGGCCCGCGCGTCGCGGCGAAGGCGGCGGCGGTGAGCTTGCCGCTGCGCTCGCCGAAGCGGGCGAAGGAGCGCAAAGCCGCGAGCTGGCGCATCAGCGTGCGGTTGCCGACCCCGTCGCGGCGGCGCTGGCCGAGGAAGGCGCGCAGGTCGACGGGCTTCAGCGCGGCGATATCGGCGAGCGAGGGCGCTCCGCCGAGATGCCCGGTGAGGAAAGCGGTGAACTGGCCGAGATCGCGGCCATAGGCTTCAAGCGTCTTCGGCGAGAGGCGCCGCTCGGCCGAAAGATGGGTCAGCCAGTCCTGCCGGAAGGAGTCGAAATCGGTCATCGCTGAAGCATGACGCTCCTGCCTTAACAGCAGCCGAATCGGTGCTAGACACTGGCACGATGGACGAGACGGCGGACATGATCGAAGGCGGCACGGTCGACGTGCTGATCCCGCTCGGGCTCGACCAGGCCTATAGCTATGCCGTGCCGCCGGGGCTCGCGCTTGCGGCCGGCGATGTCGTGCAGGTGCCGCTGGGGCCGCGCGAGACCGTCGGCGTGGTCTGGGCCGTCGGGGCCGGGCGCGGCGGCAACCTCAAGCAGGTCACCGGCAAATACGACATGCCGCCGCTTGATCCGGCGCTCAGGAAGCTCGTCGACTGGGTCGCCTGGTACACGCTCGCGCCGAAAGGCTCGGTGCTCGCATTGGCGCTGCGCCGGCAGCCGGACGATACGCCCGAGCGACCGAAGCTCGGCGTCAGGCTCGCCGGGCCGCCGCCCGGCCGGATGACGCCGGCCCGCGCTCGTGCCATCGCCGCGGCCGAGGGTGGCCTGCTGATCGCGAAATCGGCGCTGGCCGAGGCGGCCTCGGTCAGCGCTGCCGTGATCGATTCCCTCGTCGATGCCGGCACCTTCATCGTCGAGCCGATGCCGCGCGAAGCCATCGCGGCGCTGCCCGATCCCGACCATGCCGTCCCGGAGCTGTCGGAGGGGCAGGGCGAGGTGGCGCAGGCGCTGGTGGCCGCCGTGCAGGCGAGGGCGTTCAGCGTCGCGCTGCTCGAAGGCGTCACCGGCTCGGGCAAGACCGAGGTCTATTTCGAGGCGGTGGCGGAGGCGATCCGGCAGGGCCGGCAGAGCCTGATCCTGATGCCGGAGATCGCGCTGACCGCGCAGTTCATCGACCGCTTCGAGGCCCGCTTCGGGGTCAGGCCGGGGCTCTGGCACTCGGCTGTAACTGGCCGAAAACGCGAGCGGCTGCAGGCGGCGATCGCGAGCGGCGAGGCGAAGGTGGTGGCGGGCGCCCGCTCGGCGCTGTTCCTGCCCTACAAGGATCTCGGCCTCGTCGTCGTCGATGAGGAGCATGAATCCGCCTACAAGCAGGAGGATGGGGTCTCCTACCATGCTCGCGACATGGCTGTGGTGCGCGGGCGCATCGAGAACGCGCCGGTCGTGCTGGCTTCCGCGACGCCCTCGCTGGAAACCCGCGTCAATGCCGAGCGCGGCCGCTACACCCATCTCAAGCTGCCGGAGCGTTTCGGCGGGCGCGAATTGCCGACGCTCGGCCTCGTCGATCTGCGACGGGACAAGCCGGAGCGCGGGCGCTGGCTCTCCGGCGCGCTGGTCAAGGCGATCGAGACCAATATCGAGGCCAAGGAGCAGTCGCTGCTCTTCCTGAACCGGCGCGGCTATGCGCCGCTGACGCTCTGTCGCGATTGCGGTCACCGCTTCCAGTGCCCGAACTGCACGGCCTGGCTGGTCGATCATCGGTTCCGGCGGGCGCTGGTCTGCCATCATTGCGGCCATGTCGAGCGCCGGCCGCAGGAATGTCCGGCCTGCCACAAGCCCGAGAGCCTGATGGCCTGCGGGCCGGGCGTCGAGCGGCTGGCCGAGGAGGTCGCGACGCTTTTTCCACAGGCACGCTCGATCGTGCTCTCCAGCGATTTTCCCGGAGGGACGGAACGCCTGAAGACGGAGCTGATGGCGGTGGCCGAGGGTGAGTTCGACATCGTCATCGGCACGCAGCTCGTCGCCAAGGGCCATAATTTCCCCGGCATGACGCTGGTCGGCGTCGTCGATGCCGATCTCGGCCTGACCTCGGGCGACCCGCGCGCGGCCGAGCGGACCTTTCAGGCGCTGCGGCAGGTCACGGGCCGTGCAGGACGGGGCGAGAAACCCGGCCGCGCCTTGCTTCAGACGCATGACCCGGAGCATCCCGTGCTCAAGGCGCTGGTCTCGGGCGACCCGGAGCGGTTTTATGCCGCAGAGGAGGCGTCGCGGGAGGCTGCGGGGCTGCCGCCCTTCGGCCGGCTGGCGGCGCTGATCGTCTCCGCGAACGGTCAGGCCGAGGCCGAAAGCCATGCCCGCGCGCTGGCGCGCTGCGCCGAGGCCGGCGACGGAATCGCGGTGCTGGGGCCGGCGGAAGCGCCTCTGGCGGTGCTGCGCGGGCGCCATCGCATGCGTCTGATCGTCAGGACGACCCGCGAGGTCAACCTGCAGGACTATCTGCGCGCCTGGCTGAAGCGCGGGCCCAAACCCAAGGGGTCGGTCCGGGTCGCGGTCGATGTCGATCCGCAGAGCTTCCTGTAAAATTGCTGAAAGCCGTGGCCCAATCGCCACTTCCATGGTCGAACTAGCGATTGCGTGCCCCGGAACCACATGCTAGTGCACCGCCACATTTTGGTCGCGAAGCCGTGTCGCTGGCTTTGCGCCTGTGATACTCGCAGCGTCGGGACGATGCACTCCACCTTCCCCGGAAGGTCGCCGGTGCAAGCCCTTGAAACGAGAGACGGGAAGCGTGGCAGAAGGCGGATCGCAGGGGACACTGGTGTCGGGCGTAGCGCAGCGCTATGCCACCGCTTTGTTCGAGCTGGCTGAGGAGACGGGCGCGATCGACACCGTCGCCGCCGCTCTGGACGCCTTCAACGGCCTGCTCTCCGAGAGCGCCGATCTCACCCGCCTGATCGAGAGCCCGGCCTTCACCGCCGAGGAGCAGGTCGCGGCGATCAAGGCCGTGCTCGAGAAGGCCGGCATCACCGGCATCGCCGCCAATTTCATCGGGCTGGTCGCCAGCAAGCGCCGCCTCTTCGCGCTGCCGGGCATGATCGCCGGCTACAAGCGCCTGGTCGCCGAGGCCAAGGGCATCGTCTCCGCCGAGGTGACGGTCGCCGAGCAGCCCACGGCCAAGCGCGTCGACGAGATCCGCGCGGCGCTGAAGGGCGTCGCCGGCAAGGATGTCGACGTCTCGATCAAGGTCGATCCGGCGCTGATCGGCGGGCTCGTCGTCAAGATGGGCTCCCGCATGGTCGACGCCTCGCTGAAAACCAAGCTCAATTCAATTCGTCTTGCCATGAAAGAGGTCGGCTGATGGACATCCGCCCCGCTGAAATCTCCGCCATCCTGAAGGCTCAGATCTCGAATTTCGGCTCGGAAGCTTCGGTGACCGAAGTCGGCCAGGTTCTCTCCGTCGGTGACGGCATCGCCCGCGTCTACGGCCTCGACAAGGTCCAGGCCGGCGAGATGGTCGAGTTCGAGTCCGGCGTGCGCGGCATGGCGCTCAACCTCGAGAGCGACAATGTCGGTGTCGTGATCTTCGGTTCCGACCGCGAGATCAAGGAAGGCCAGACCGTCAAGCGCACCGGCGCCATCGTCGACGTTCCCGTCGGCAAGGAGCTGCTCGGCCGCGTCGTCGACGCGCTCGGCAACCCGATCGACGGCAAGGGTCCGATCAAGGCCAAGGAGCGTCGCCGTGTCGACGTCAAGGCGCCCGGCATCATCCCGCGCAAGTCGGTGCATGAGCCGATGGCGACCGGCCTCAAGGCGGTCGATGCCCTGATCCCGATCGGCCGCGGCCAGCGCGAACTCATCATCGGCGACCGCCAGACCGGCAAGACCGCGATCGCGCTCGACACGATCCTGAACCAGCGTCCGCTGAACGTCGAAGGCGCCCCCGAGAGCCAGAAGCTCTACTGCGTCTACGTCGCCGTCGGCCAGAAGCGCTCGACCGTCGCCCAGCTCGTGAAGGTGCTCGAGGAGCGCGGCGCGATGGAGTACTCCATCGTCGTGGCCGCCACCGCCTCGGACCCGGCCCCGATGCAGTTCCTGGCGCCCTTCGCCGGCTGCTCGATGGGCGAGTTCTTCCGCGACAACGGCATGCACGCCGTGATCATCTATGACGACCTCTCCAAGCAGGCCGTCGCCTACCGCCAGATGTCGCTGCTGCTGCGCCGCCCGCCGGGCCGCGAAGCCTATCCGGGCGACGTGTTCTATCTCCACTCCCGCCTGCTCGAGCGCGCGGCGAAGATGGGCGAGGCCGCCGGCCTCGGCTCGCTGACGGCGCTGCCGGTCATCGAGACCCAGGCGAACGACGTCTCCGCCTACATCCCGACCAACGTGATCTCGATCACCGACGGCCAGATCTTCCTGGAGACGGACCTGTTCTACCAGGGCATCCGCCCGGCGGTGAACGTCGGCCTCTCGGTGTCGCGCGTCGGCTCCTCGGCGCAGACCAAGGCCACCAAGAAGGTCGCCGGCAAGATCAAGGGCGAGCTCGCCCAGTACCGCGAGATGGCCGCCTTCGCCCAGTTCGGCTCGGACCTCGACGCGGTGACGCAGCGCCTGCTCAACCGCGGCGCCCGCCTGACCGAGCTGCTGAAGCAGCCGCAGTTCTCGCCGCTGAAGATGGAAGAGCAGGTCGTCGTGATCTATGCCGGCGTGAACGGCTATCTCGACGCGATGCCGGTCAACAAGGTCCGCTCCTTCGAGGACGGGCTGCTGGCGCTGGTCCGCGGCAAGCATGCCGACCTCCTCGCTGAGATCGGCACGAGCAAGGATCTGTCGGACGCCAACGCCGCCAAGCTCAAGGACATCGTCGCGGGCTTCGCGAAGTCCTTCGCCTGATCATCACCTTCGGTGCGGCGGAGCCAGGAGCTTCGCCGCACCGCTTCTCTGAAATGCTTCGTTGCCGCGCTTTCCGTGGCTGACGGGTAGGGGATCAAGATCGGATGCCGTCCCTCAAGGACCTACGCAACCGCATCGCCTCGGTGAAGGCGACGCAGAAAATCACCAAGGCCATGCAGATGGTCGCGGCTGCGAAGCTGCGCCGGGCGCAGATGGCTGCCGAGGCCGCGCGCCCCTATGCCGAGCGCATGGAGACGGTGCTGTCGAACCTCGCTTCCGGCGTGTCCGGTTCGAGCGCGCCGCGCCTGATCGCCGGCACGGGCTCGGACAAGGTGCATCTGCTGCTGGTGCTGACCGCCGAGCGCGGCCTGTGTGGCGCCTTCAACTCCTCGATCGCGCGACTGGCGCGTGACAAGGCGAATGCGCTCAAGGCCGAAGGCAAGACGGTCAAGATCATCTGCGTCGGCAAGAAGGGCTACGACATCCTGCGGCGTCAGTTCGCCGACGAGATCATCGAGTTCATCGACCTGCGCGAGTTCAAGCAGGTCGGCTACGTCAATGCCGAGGCGATCGCCCAGAACCTGCTCGCCCGCTTCGCCGCCGGCGAGTTCGACGTCGCGACGCTGTTCTTCTCGAAGTTCAAGTCGGTGATCGCCCAGATCCCGACAGCGCAGCGCATCATCCCGGCCGAGATTCCGGAAGGGACGAAGCAGACCGACGCCGTCTACGACTACGAGCCGGACGAAGGCGAGATTCTCGAGGCGCTGCTGCCGCGCAATCTGACCGTTCAGATCCTGCGCGGGCTGCTCGAGAACGCCGCCTCCGAGCAGGGCGCGCGCATGTCCGCGATGGATTCCGCCACGCGCAACGCCGGCGAGATGATCAAGAAGCAGACGCAGCTCTACAACCGCTCGCGCCAGGCGATGATCACGAAGGAACTGATCGAGATCATCTCCGGCGCGGAAGCGCTCTAACCGCCCAGCCTTCCGCCGGCGGCGCTTTCCGCCGGCAGCCGAAACATCCGAATGCGCTAGTCCCGAGGTTCCACCATGGCCAAAGCCGCTACCAAGACCACCAAGACGAAGTCCGCTGACGACAAGCCCGCCAACACCGGCACCGGCCGCGTTGCCCAGGTCATCGGCGCCGTCGTCGACGTGCAGTTCGACGGCGCCCTGCCGGAGATCCTGAACGCGCTCGAGACCGACAACCTCGGCAACCGCCTCGTCCTCGAGGTCGCCCAGCATCTCGGCGAGAACACGGTTCGCACCATCGCGATGGACTCGACCGAAGGTCTGGTTCGCGGCCAGTCGGTCACCGACACCGGCGCCCCGATCGCCGTGCCGGTCGGCGAGGAGTGCCTCGGCCGCATCATGAACGTCATCGGCGAGCCGGTCGACGAAGCCGGCCCGATCCTGACCACCGCCACCCGCGGCATCCACCAGCCGGCCCCGGCCTATTCCGAACAGTCGACCGAGGCGCAGATCCTCGTCACCGGCATCAAGGTCGTCGACCTGCTGGCTCCCTACGCCAAGGGCGGCAAGATCGGCCTGTTCGGCGGCGCCGGCGTCGGCAAGACCGTGCTGATCATGGAGCTGATCAACAACGTCGCGAAGGCCCATGGCGGCTACTCGGTGTTCGCCGGCGTCGGCGAGCGCACCCGCGAGGGTAACGACCTTTATCACGAGATGATCGAGTCCAACGTCAACAAGGACCCGAAGGAGAACGGTGGCTCGACCGCTGGCTCCAAATGCGCCCTCGTTTACGGCCAGATGAACGAGCCCCCGGGCGCCCGCATGCGCGTCGCTCTCGCCGGCCTGACCGTCGCCGAGGACTTCCGCGACAAGGGCCAGGACGTGCTCTTCTTCGTCGACAACATCTTCCGCTTCACGCAGGCGGGTTCGGAAGTGTCGGCGCTGCTCGGCCGCATCCCTTCGGCGGTGGGCTATCAGCCGACGCTCGCCACCGACATGGGCAACCTGCAGGAGCGCATCACCACCACGACCAAGGGCTCGATCACCTCGGTGCAGGCGATCTACGTGCCGGCGGACGACCTGACCGACCCGGCGCCGGCCACCTCCTTCGCCCACCTCGATGCCACGACCGTGCTCTCGCGCTCGATCGCGGAAAAGGGCATCTATCCGGCGGTCGACCCGCTCGACTCGACCTCGCGCATGCTCTCGGCCGACATCGTCGGTGAGGAGCACTACGGCGTCGCTCGCCAGGTCCAGCAGGTGCTCCAGCGCTACAAGGCGCTGCAGGACATCATCGCGATCCTGGGCATGGACGAGCTCTCGGAAGACGACAAGATGACCGTGGCGCGCGCCCGCAAGATCGAGCGCTTCCTGTCGCAGCCCTTCCACGTCGCGGAAGTCTTCACCGGCTCGCCGGGCAAGCTCGTCTCGCTCGAGGACACGATCAAGGGCTTCAAGGGCCTGGTCGAGGGCAAGTACGATCACCTGCCGGAGGCGGCCTTCTACATGGTCGGCTCGATCGAGGAAGCCGTCGAGAAGGCGCAGCGCCTGGCCGCCGAGGCGGCGTAAGGCATTCCGCACGCGTCATCCCCGGGCTTGCCCCGGGGATCTCATGACCAGAACACGCTGGTTTCCGAGATGACCGGGTCAAGCCCGGTCATGACGAACCGGGGAGAATGAAACGATGGCCACCTTCAAGTTCGAACTCGTCTCGCCGGAGCGCATCCTGTTCTCGGGCGATGTCGTCAGCGTCATCGTTCCTTCGGTCGAGGGCGAAATGACCGTGCTGGCCGGCCATGCGCCGCTGGTTGCCGTGATCAAGGCCGGCATCGTCTTCGTCCAGACGACGGAGAGCAACGGCAAGGAGTTCTTCGTCAATGGCGGCCTCGTCGAGGTCAACCAGGCCTCGACGACGATCCTGGCCGAGCAGGGCCGCTTCATCGAGGACGTCGACACCGCCGTTCTCGACGCCGAGATCCTGACTGCCGAGACCCGCCTCTCCGGCTCGCACAATGACGACGAGAAGAAGCGCCTGCACGACACGCTGGTGCAGCTGCGCGAGTTCAAGCACGTCTTCGAGCAGCGCAAGGCGGCCTGAGCCCAGCTCCCATATCCGGAACAGAAAAGGCCGCGCGAGCGGCCTTTTTCATACGTAGCTGATGAATTCGAGCAGCGAACCGTCCGGGTCGCGGAAATAGACGCTGGTGCCGCGACCGCCACGGCCGAAGCGCTGGACAGGCCCGAGCTCGATCGCGACCTCCTGCCGTTCGAGATGGGCGATCGCCTCCGCGATCGGTCCCGGCCAGGCGAAGCAGAGATCGCTGCCGCCGGGCGGGACGGGCAGCCTCGCGACGGGCGTGGGCTGCAGCCCGGGGCCGTGGCAATTGAGCTGGGCGCGGCCGATGCGATAGACGAAGCCGTCGCCGTTCGGCACGATCTCGGCGCCGATCACGTCGCGATAGAAGGCATTCGAGCGCTCCCAGTCGGAGACGTGGATGACGCAGTGGTCGAGTTCGACGAGGCTCATCTCGCTTCTCCCCGGGAAACCATGGGCACGGCGAAGGCGGCGAAAGCGGCGGCCACCCGCGCATAGACCGCTCGCTTGAACGGCACGACGAGCTCCGGCATCTCCGCGAGCGGGCGCCAGCGCCAGGCGCCGAACTCCGGCGGCTCGTCGCCGTTGGGCTTGCCGATGTCGATCTCGCGCTCGTCGCCCGTGAAGCGGAAGGCGACCCAGCGCTGGCGCTGGCCGCGAAAGGCCGCCAGCTTGTGCGGCGGCCCGTCATAGGGCGGGAAGTCGTAGCTCCACCACTCCTCCGTCGCCGCCAAGAGTTCCGCGCCGGCGATGCCGGTTTCCTCCGCCAGCTCGCGCCGGGCGGCCGCGACGATCTCCTCGTCGGGATCGATGCCGCCCTGCGGCATCTGCCAGTCCCGGCCGGGCAGGATGATCTCGGGGCCGGCGCTGTGGGCCTTCCCGGTGAAGACCAGCCCTTCGGCGTTGAACAGGGCGATGCCGACATTGGGGCGGTAGGGGAGGGCTGCGTCCGTCATTCGCCTTGGCTCGTCATGGTCGGGCTTGACCCGGCCATCTCGGAAACCAGTGTTCTCGGCATGAGATGCTCGGGTCAAGCCCGAGCATGACGGCGCGGGAGGCGCCTACTCATTCCCCCATCGCGATCAGGCTGGCATTGCCGCCGGCGGCGGCCGTGTTGATCGTCACGGTCTGCTCGGTGGCGAAGCGCATCAGATAGTGCGGGCCGCCGGCCTTGGGGCCGGTGCCGGACAGGCCATGGCCGCCGAAGGGCTGCACGCCGACGACCGCGCCGATGATGTTGCGGTTGACGTAGATATTGCCGGCAGAGAGCCGCTCGATGACGCGCTCGACCGTCGTCTCGATGCGCGAGTGGACGCCCAGCGTCAGGCCGTAGCCGGTCGCGTCGATCTCGGCGATGACCTTGTCGAGCTCGCCCGCCTTCCAGCGCACGACATGCAGGATCGGGCCGAAATGCTCGGCGGTGAGGTCGCTGACCCGGTCGAGCCTGACGATATGCGGCGCGACATAGGTGCCGCCGAGCTCGGGCGCCTGCCCGGCCCAGGCGACGCGACCCTGCTGGCGCATGGCGGCGAGATGGGCGTCGAGGCGCTGCCTGGCGGCGGCGTCGATGACCGGGCCGATATGGATGTCGAGCTTGCGGGGATCGCCGAGCTTCAGCTCTTTGGTCGCACCTTCGATCATCTCGATCATCTTGTCGGCAACGTCGTCCTGCACCACCAGCAGGCGCAGCGCCGAGCAGCGCTGCCCGGCCGAACGGAAGGCTGACATCACCACGTCGTCGCTGACCTGTTCGGGCAGGGCGGTGGCGTCGACGATCATGGCGTTGAGGCCGCCGGTCTCGGCGATCAGCGGTACGATCGGGCCGTCCTTGGCGGCGAGCGTCCGGTTGATCCCGCGCGCGGTCGCGGTCGAGCCGGTGAAGGCGACGCCGGCCACGTCCTTGTGCGCGACCAGGGCCGAGCCGGCCTCCGTGCCGCCTGGCACGAGATGCAGCGCGCTGACGGGCACGCCGGCCTCGTGCAGCATCCTGATCGCCACGGCCGCGATCAAAGGCGTCTGCGGGGCAGGCTTGGCGACGACGCTGTTGCCGGCGACGAGCGCGGCCACGACCTGCCCGGCGAAGATCGCGAGCGGGAAGTTCCAGGGCGCGATGCAGACGAAGGCGCCGCGCCCGCGCAGGACGAGCCGGTTCTCCTCGCCGGTCGGGCCGGGAAGCGCGGTCGGCGTGGCGAAATGCTCCTCGGCCTGCGCCGCATAGTAGCGGCAGAAATCGACGGCCTCGCGCACCTCGGAAATGGCGTCGTCGATGGTTTTGCCGGCTTCGCCTTGCAGAAGCGCGATCAGGAGCCCGCGTCGGGCCTCCATGATGTCGGCGGCCTTGCGCAGCGCCGCGGCGCGAATGCGGGCCGGCGTCTCGTTCCAGGCACGGAAGCCCTTCACTGCCGCGGCCATGGCGCGCTCGGCGGTCGCGGCATCGGCCTCGATCACCTTGCCGATCGGCGTGCCGTCGATGGGCGAGCGCACCTCGCGGGCCGTGCCGGGCTGCGGCTTGCCGTCGATGATCGGCGCGGCATCGGGGAATTGGCCGGCCGCCGCGATCTCCTTCAGCAGACCGTCGAGGCTTTCCTCATGGCCGAGCTCGGTGCCGGCCGAGTTCTTGCGCGAGGGGCCGTAGAGATCGGCCGGGAGCGGGATGCGGCGGTGGCGGGCGGCGCTGGCCGAGCCGATGATCTCGGCCGGCGCCAGCAGGAGCTGCGAGACCGGAACCTCGGGGTCGCCGGAGGCGCTGACGAAGGAGGAGTTGGCGCCGTTCTCGAGCAGGCGGCGGACGAGATAGGCGAGCAGGTCCTGATGGCCGCCGACCGGCGCATAGGTCCGGCAGGCATAGCCTTCGTTCTCGCGCAGCAGCTTCTCGTAGAGGGCCTCGCCCATGCCGTGCAGGCGCTGGAATTCGAAGCCCTCGGCATTCCCCGCCATCTCGGCGACGGTCGCGACGGTGAGCGCGTTATGCGTCGCGAATTGCGGGATGATGCGCGGCCTAAGCTTCAGGAGCTGGGCCGCGCAGGCTTCGTAATTCAGGTCCGTCATCGCCTTGCGGGTGAAGACGGGATAGTCGGGCAGGCCGCGCTCCTGGGCGCGCTTGAGCTCGGTGTCCCAATAGGCGCCCTTGACCAGCCGCACCATCATGCGCCGGCTGTGGGTTTCGGCGAGGCGGCCGATATGGTCGATCACCGCCGAGGCGCGCTTCTGATAGGCCTGGATGGCAAGGCCGAAGCCGTCCCAGCCGTCGAGCGAGGCATCGGCGAAGACGGCGTCGATCACGTCGAGCGAGAGCTCCAGCCGGTCGGCCTCCTCGGCATCGACGGTGAAGTTGAGGTCGTAGCCCTTGGCCTGACGGGCGAGCGCGACGACCTTCGGCACGAGCTCCGACAGCACGCGCTCATGGTTCGTCGCGTCATAGCGCGGATGCAGCGCCGAGAGCTTGACCGAGATGCCGGGGCGGTTGGGCAGCCTGTCGTTGCCGGCGGAGCGGCCGATGGCGTCGATCGCGGCGGTGTAGGAGGCGAAATAGCGGTCGGCGTCGGCTTGCGTGCGTGCGCCTTCGCCCAGCATGTCGAAGGAATAGCGATAAAGCTTGCCGGTGCCGGAGCGGGCGCGCTTCAGCGCCTCCTCGATGGTCTGGCCGAGGACGAAATGGTTGCCCATGACGCGCATCGCCTGGCGCGTCGCGGTGCGAACCGTCGGCACGCCCAGGCGCTTGGCGAGGCTGCTGACGATGCCCGTCGGCGTTTCGCCGGGCTGGATGACGCGCGCGGTGATGCCGAGCGCCCAGGCCGAGGCCGAGACCAGGAAGGCGTCCGATTTCGCTTCGTGATGGGCGAAATCGCCCTGGCCGAGCTTGTCCTCGATCAGCCGGTCGGCGGTAGCGGCGTCAGGCACGCGCAGCAGCGCCTCCGCCAGCACCATCAGCGCGAGGCCCTCCTTGGTCGAGAGCGAATATTCGCGCAGCAATTCCTCGATGCCGCCCAGGCCTACCTTGCGGCTGCGGATCGCCTCGATCAGCCCGGTGGCGCGGGCGTCGATCCGGGCCTTGGCCGCAGGGTCGCGGCGGGCGCCTGCGAGCAGCCGGCCGGCCATTGCGCCGTCATCCTCGGCATAAGGCGCGCGGAAAGGCGGGACGGTCGAGATGGCCATAAGGGGCTCCGAAGGCGGGCTGGAATATCTGAAGGATGATGAGAGATCGGCCGCATATCAATTGGCATTTCAGGTAAATTTGCCTTATGAAACTTCATAGAAGACGAATTTTACAGAGATTTATCATGCTGGACCGGACGGACCGCCGCATCCTCTCGCTTCTGCAGGGCGACGGCCGGATCGCCGGCGTCGAGCTCGCCGAAAAGGTCGGGCTTTCTCCCACGGCCACGGGCGAGCGGCTGAAACGCCTGACGCGGGACGGTTTCATCACCGGCTATCGCGCGACGCTCGATCCGACGCGGCTCGGCCTGAACCTGCTCGTCTTCGTCGAGGTCTATCTCGACAAGACGACGCCCGATGCCTTCGAGCGCTTCGCCGCGGCGGTGAAGCGGGCGCCGGAAGTGCTGGAATGCCATATGGTGGCGGGCGGTTTCGATTATCTCGTGAAGACGCGCGTGGCCGATATGAATGCCTATCGCCGCTTCCTCGGTGAGGTGCTGCTCGCCCTGCCGGCGGTGCGCGAGACGCGCACCTATGCCGTGATGGAAGAGGTCAAGACCGATGGCGCGCTGCCATTGTGACCGCCCGACGCAATCGCGTGACGATGTTGACGTGATTTCAACGTGTTGTGATCTCAAACTGCTCCGGTAGGCGATCGACGGCCGGCCGTTCCGGCCAGAATGCTTCCGAGGTTCCCATGGCGCCCCTGCCGCCCCGTGCTTCCGTTCTGCTCTCGCGCCGCGCTTTCGTGGCGGGAGCCGCCGCCTGCGGCTTCGGGGCGAGACCGGTCTCGGCCGAGACGGTGACGCCGATCCGGATGCTGCTGAGCTGGCGCCTCGAAGGGCTCGCGGGGCTGTTCCTCGCCGCGCAGGAGAAGGGCTATTTCCGTGCGGAAGGGCTCGATGTCAGCTTCGAGGCGGGAAGTGGGGCGCGGCAAACCCCGGCGCGCGTGGCGGCCGGCGAGTTCGATGCCGCCTGCGGCGACGTCAATGCGTTGATGCGCTTCCGGGATGCGAATGCCGGCCAGGATCTCAAGGCGGTGATGATGATCCATGATCGCCCGCCTTTCGCCGTCATCGGCCGCCGCAGCCGCGGCATCTCGGCCGAGCCGGCGAGCCTCGAAGACAAGAAGCTCGGCGCACCGGCGGCGGATGCCGCCTTCGCGCAATGGCCGCTCTTCAAGGTCCTCACCCGGATCGACGACAGCCGGATCCGGCTGGAAAATATCGGCTTCCCCGTCAGGGAGCCGATGCTGGCTTCCGGGGAGGTCGACGCCGCCTTCGGCTTCGGTCCCTATTCCTTTGCCGGCCTGAAGGCGCGCGGGGTGCCGGCCGACGACATCGTCGTGATGACGATGGCCGATCACGGGGTCCTGCTCTACGGCAATGCGATCATGGTTTCGCCCAAGCTCGCGACCGACAAGCCGGAGGCCGTGCGCGGGCTCCTGCGGGCGCTGGTTCGCGGTGTCCGGGATGTGGCTGCGAATCCCGACCTCGGCGTGCAGGCGATCATGCGTCGCAATGAGAATGCGCAAGCCGAGGTCGAGCGCGAGCGGCTGACGCTGGCGCTCGCGCAGAACGTGCTGACGCCCTCTGTGAGGGAACACGGGCTCGGCGGCATCGACCGGGTGCGCTGGGCGGCGGCGCTGGAGCAGAGCGCGCAGGCCCAGCCCTTCCGCGACAAGGCCCGCGCGGGCGATGCCTTCACCGACGCCTTTCTGCCGGCGAAGGACGAGCGCCTGTTCTGAGCGCCGCGCCTGGCGCAAGGCGGCCTGTCCCATGAGAGGGTGACAGGGCGGGGCGGGCTGCCTATCGTGCCGCGCCTTTTTCCACCGGATCCCGGTTCTTTGCACCTGCCCGACCTGCCCGATTACACCCAGCTGCGTTCCGCTTTCCGCTGGCGCATCCCCGAGCGCTACAACATCGCCGCCGATGTCTGCGACCGCTGGGCCATGGCCGAGCCGGAGCGGCCGGCGATCATCGAGGTGTCGGGCGACTGGCAGGTCGAGCCGGTCAGCTTCGGCTGGTTCCGGGAATATTCCAACCGGCTCGCCAATGCCTTGCGGGCGCGTGGCGTCGCGCGCGGCGACCGCATCGCGATCCTGCTGCCGCAGGGGCGGGCGGTGCTCGCCGCCCATCTCGCGGCCTACAAGCTCGGCGCCATCGCGGTGCCGCTGGCGGCGCTGTTCGGCGTCGATGCGCTGACCTACCGCCTGGCCGATTCCGGCGCGAAGGTCGTCGTGACGAACGCGCCGGGGCTGGCGAAGCTGCGCCGGATCGAGGAGCCCTTGCCCGGGCTCGCGCTGGTCATCTCGACCGATGGCCGCGATGGCGAGGCCGAGGATTGGGAGGCGCTGCTGGCCGGGGCGAGCCCGGATTTCACGCCGGTCGACACCACGCCCGACGATCCGGCGCTGATGATCTACACCTCCGGCACCACCGGCAATCCGAAGGGCGCGCTGCACGGCCACCGCGTGCTGCCGGGCCATCTGCCGGGCGTGCAGATGCCGCATGAGTTCATGCCCCGGCCGGGCGATCTCGCCTGGACGCCGGCCGACTGGGCCTGGGCCGGCGGCCTGCTCAACATGCTGCTGCCGGCGCTGCATTTCGGCGTCGCGGTGGTGGCGCGGCCGGTGACGCGCTTCGAGCCGGACGAAGCCTACCGGCTGATGCAGGATTTGCGGATCCGCAACGCCTTCGTGCCGCCGACGGCGCTCCGGATGCTGCGCGGCGCCGGCAGCCCGCGCGGCCGTTTCACGCTGAACCTCAGAAGTGTCGCTGCCGCCGGCGAGGCGCTGGGCGCCGAGACGCTGGAATGGGGGCGCGAGGCGCTCGGCCTCACCATCAACGAGGCCTATGGCCAGACCGAATGCAATCTCGTGCTCGCGTCGAGCGCCGCGATCGGCGTCAGCCGGCCGGGCGCGATCGGCAAGGCGGTGCCGGGACATGAGGTCGCGATCATCCGGCCGGACGGCTCGGTCTGCGCAGCCGGCGAGGAGGGACAGATCGCGGTCAGGCGCCCCGATCCGGTGATGTTCCTCGGCTACTGGAACAATCCCGCGGCCACGGCGGCGAAGTTCATCGGCGACTGGATGACGACCGGCGACGAGGGCGTTGAGGACGAGGACGGCTATGTCCGCTTCATCGGCCGCGACGACGACGTCATCACCTCCTCGGGCTATCGCATCGGGCCGGGCGAAATCGAGGACTGCCTGCTGCGGCACCCGGCGGTGGCGCTGGCGGCGGCCGTGGGCAAGCCCGATCCGCTGCGCACGGAGATCGTCAAGGCCTTCGTCGTGCTGAAGCCGGGTTATGCCGGCTCGCCGGCGCTGGTGTCCGAATTACAGGATTTCGTCAGGGCGCGGCTCTCGGCGCATGAATATCCGCGCGAGATCGCCTTTCGCGAGGAACTGCCGCTGACGACGACCGGCAAGATCATCCGCAGGCTGCTGCGGGCGGAAGGGTAGGCAGGAGGCAGCCCTCATCCTGAGGAGCCGCGTAGCGGCGCTCCTCAGGATGAGGGCTCGAACTGTCAAAACACTCTGAGAAGCGCTTTCAAGCCGGTTGAGCGGTGCTCTCGCGGGCCTGCTGGCCGAGGAACGCGGCCCAGAGCCGCTGCACCGTCTCTTCCTCGATGTCCTTGACGATCAGGACGAGGCGGGAGCGGTGGTCGCCGTCCGGCCAGGCATCGAGCCGGATCGGCGGATGCAGGATCTGCTGGACGGCATGGACCAGCAGCGGCCGTTCCGGCTGGTCGGCAAGCCGGACGAGGCCCTTCAGCCGGAGCAGGCGCGGCCCGTGGATCGAGCGCAGCAGCGTCCAGAACAGCTCGAAGGTCTGCTGTGCCACCGGCTGCTCGGCCGTCAGCGCGAAGGCCCGGATCGAGGCGTCGTGGCGATTGACGTCGTGCGGGTGCTGATCGTGGTGCTCATGGCCGTGGTGGTGGTCGTGCCCATGGCCATGATCATGGTGATGATGGCCGTGGTCGTGGTGCCCCGGTAGCGCGTCCGCCGCCAGCCAGTGCCGCAGAGCTTCCGGTCGCCTGGCGAGATCGTAAAGGCCGGCGCCGAGCAGCGTCGAGGCCGGAGCATCGGGCGGCAGGATCTCGATGCCGGGATTGAGCGCGGCGAGGCGCGCGCGCAGCGCCGCGACATCCTCGGGCGTGGCGAGGTCGGTTTTGGTCAGGACGAGCCGGTCGGCCGCGACGACCTGCCGGCGCGCCTCCTCATGGGCGTCGAGTGTCGCCATGCCGTTGACCGCATCGACCAGCGTGACGACGCCGTCGAGCTGGAAGCGCAGAGCGAGATAGGGGTGGTTGATCAGCACGTTGAGGATCGGCGCGGGGTCGGCGAGGCCGGTCGTCTCGATGACGAGGCGGGAGAAGGCTCCGATACGGCCGTTGTCGCGGCGGCGCAGCAGATCTTCCAGCGTGACGATGAGGTCGTCGCGGATGGTGCAGCAGAGGCAGCCGGATTCCAGCAGGATCATGTTCTCGGCGACGCCCTCGACCATCAGATGGTCGAGCCCGACCTCGCCGAACTCGTTGACGAGCACGACGGTGTCGGCCAGTGCCGGATCCTTCAGCAGGCGGTTGAGCAGGGTCGTCTTGCCGGCGCCGAGGAAGCCCGTGAGCAGGGTCAGCGGAACGGGAACGGGGCGGGCTGGATCGCCGGTCATCACACTCTGAAAGCCTCAGGCCGGCACGGGGCGCCGCCTCGATTGTTCTAGTATTACATTAGTGACCAGCGCCGCGATGACAAGGGCGCCGCCGGCATATTGCAGAGACCCCAGCCGCTCGCCGAGGACGACGGCGGCGATCGCGACGGCGATGATCGGCTCGGCGCAGTAGGCGAGGCCGGCGGGGCCCGGCGCGATCCGGGCCAGCGCCAGGATCTGCAGGACGAAGCCGACCAGATAGCCGCCATAGGTCACGGCAAGCGCGATCGGCGCGAGCAGGAAGGCCTGCGGCGGCAGGAAGCCGCCGGTCAGCGCGAGGATCAGCAGCGTTACCGGCAGGATGACGACATGCGACCAGAACAGCTTCGGCATGGTGGCGATCGATGCGCAGCTCGCAGCGGCGAAGAATTGGGCGGCCGCCGCGAGGCTGGCGAGCCCGGCCAGCGCCAGCCCGCGCGGATCGAGGCCATGCAGGTCCGGCCCCACCACCAGCGCGATCCCGATGAAGGCGACGAGCGCCACGACGAGCCTGTCGGCCCGGAACGGCGCCCGGGTCAGGAGCGGCTCGAGCAGAACGATGAGCACCGGATAGGTGTAGAAGATCACCGCCGCGACCGAGACCGGGACGAAGGACACCGATGAGAGATAGGCAGTGCCGACGAGGGCGGTGGCGATGCCGAAGCGCAGCACGGGCAGGCGCTGGCCGCGAAGCAGGCCGAGCGAGGCGCGGGCGAGCAGGGCCGCCGCGCCGACCAGCACGAGCATGATCAGGACGCGGTAGAAGACCAGCAGCGGACCGCCGAGGCCGGCAGCCCCCGCGATCTGGGCGCTGACGATATTGGTGCCGAAGGCGGCGGCCGACGCGAAGGCGAGCAGCAGCCCCTGGCCTTCGCTGGTGCGCCCCCCGCTCAATCAGGCCCCCGACCGTTTCAGGCGTCGTCGCCGATCTTGGCCTTGGCTTTCGCCGCGGGCTTGGGCTTGACGGCAGCCTCGGCGGGCTTCGGCTTCACCGGTGGAACCTTGATGGCCTTCGTCGGCTGCGCCTTGGCGGGCTGTGGCTTGGCCGCCTGGGAATTGGCGGCCCGCGCGGCCGGCTTGATCCCGGCCGCGGAACCGGGGCGCAGGCTCGCCGCCGTCGCCTTGTTGCCGGCCTGGACCGCTCCCTGCAGGCGCAGCGGCCCGGATTCGAAGGCGTCGCTGGAGGGCTGGACCGGCGCGCCGGCCGGGGCGAAGGCGTTGGTGCCGCGCGGGATCGCGCCATTGGCGGAGGCCGTGCGCGGCACGGCGCCGCCGACGAGGCCGGCGGCGACGGGCGCGCCCGGCTCGATGGTCGGCGTCGCGCCGCGGGCGACGCGCGAATCGGGCTGCGAGGTCACATTGGCGGCGAGCGGTGCTGAGGCCGAGCCCGCGGTGCGGCCGAAGGAGACCTGAACCGGCATGGTCTCGGAGCGCGGACCAAGGACGACGCGGCCGCGCGGGGAGCGCGTCGCGACGGGGCCGGCCGACTGCGTCGCGAAGGTGGCGAAGCGACCGCCATCGGAATCATTGCCGCCGGTCGGCGCGAAGCCGCCGATCGGCCCGCTGGAATCGGCATCATCAGCCAGCGCCACGCCGCCGCCGCGACGGCGGATCTCGTCGCAGACATTCGGGGCGCGCGTGCCGCTCGGCGGCATCGAGGCGAGGTTGGTGCCGGTGCCACCCCAGCGGCTGAAGCCTTCGTCGAGGAGCTGCGCGGCCTTGACCGTGCGCTCCGTGCCGGACGCCGAGCCGAGCACGACGGCGATGAGGGTGCGTCCGCCGCGGCTCGCGGTCGCGACGACGTTGAAGCCCGAGGCGCAGGTGAAGCCGGTCTTCATGCCGCCGATGCCGGCATAGCGCCCGACCAGGCCGTTGGTGTTGTGCATGACCTGCTTGCCGAGCTGGACGGCGGAGGTGCTCCAATAGGCGGAGTATTCCGGGAAGTCGCGCATCAGCGCCATGGCGAGCACGGCGAGGTCATGCGCGCTGGTCTGCTGGTCGGGATTGTCCCAGCCATTCGGATTCATGAAGCGGGTGTCGCGCATGCCGAGGCGCTGGGCCTCGGCATTCATCATGCCCACGAAGTCCGGCACGTTGCCGCCGACGCCCTCGGCTACGACATAGGCGATGTCGTTGGCCGATTTGACCATCATGATCCTGAGCGCGTTGTCGAGCGTGATCTCCTGGCCGGCGCGGATATAGACCTTCACGCGGGGCTGGCTGGCGGCGAGCTTCGAGGCCGGGATCGCGGTCTCCAGGCCGATGCGGCCGTCGCGGACCGCCTTCAGCGCCAGATAGATCGTCATGATCTTGGCGGTCGAGGCCGGGCGCCAGGCCTGGGTCGCGTTCTCGGCGGACAGGACCTCGCCGCTCGAGGCGTCGACGACGAGGCTCGCTCCGGCAAGAGCGGGTGCCGTGAAGGCGAGACCAAGGGCAAGGGTGACGGTGAGGCGGGATGCGATCATCGGCGGGTCTTGAACCTGTCTTGTCGTGAACGAAGCTTGGCAGCGCGAAGGCGCTGGGTTCAACGCGACGCATGCGGCATTTTCGAGACGACGGGCGCAAATCTCCGCCCAGGAACTCATAGCTGCATGCATACCTACCCCCAGCGCAGCGATTTGCCTAGCCGCCACGGCCGGTCCAGAAGCGATAGCGCATCATGCTTTCGCGGGGCTCATCGGCGTGGCTTTCGGCTTTCTCTGGATTCCGGCGACGATCCTCGCCTCGCTGCTGCAGACGGCGCGCAACCTGGCGCAGCGCTCGCTGACCGACGTCATCGGCGTGGTCGGGGCGACGCAGGTGCGCTTCCTGTTCGGCCTGCCCTTCGCGATGGTCTTCCTCGCCGCCGCCTGCATCGGGCTGCGGACGCTGCCGCCCTCGATCGGACCAGCCTCGCTCGGCTACACCGCCTGGGGCGCGCTGATGCAGATCGCGGCGACCGCGCTGATGCTGGCGGCGATGCGCGAGCGCTCCTTCGCCGTGACCACCGCCTACACCAAGACCGAGCCGGTGCAGGTCGCGATCTTCGGCGCGCTGTTGCTCGGCGATGCGCTCAGCCCGCTCAAATTCCTCGCCATCGCGATCGCAACCGCCGGCGTCATCGTCGTCTCCTGGAAGCCGGGGGAGAGGCTGACCCGCGCCGGCTTACGGCCGGCCGTGCTCGGCGTCGTCTCTGGCGCCTGCTTCGCGCTTTCGGCGATCGGCTTCCGCGGCGGCATCCAGACCCTGCCGGAGGGCAATTTCCTGATCCGCGCCTCGACCATCCTGGTGCTAGGGCTGGCCATGCAGACCGCGCTGCTGACATTCTACATGCTGGTCGCGAACCGCCCGGCGCTGTGGCTCAGCCTGCGCAACTGGCGCCGCTCGCTCTCGGCCGGTTTCCTCGGCGCCGCCGCCTCGCAATTCTGGTTCATCGGCTTCTCGCTGACGAGCGCCGCCAATGTCCGCACGCTCGGCCTGATCGAGGTGCCGCTGGCGCAGATCGCCTCGCGCCGCCTGTTCGCGGAGGGAACGAGCCGGCGCGAGATCCTCGGCATGGCGATGATCGTCGGCGGCGTCGGGTTGCTGCTTTTGATCTCGTTGCAGTGAGGCCGAGGGGCGGCTAGTGCTGAAGCGAAGGGCCGTCAGCCGATCCGCGCACGCCGAGCATGCGCGGATACCGGCTTGCGGGATCGACAAGCGCTGCCAAGATAACGTGTAGCTGCACATTAAGGGAGATTCGCCATGAGCGCTGCGATCGTCGGCTGGGCCCATACGCCGTTCGGCAAGCAGGATGCCGAAACCGTCGAAAGCCTGATCGTGCGCGTCGCGACCGACGCGCTGGTCGATGCCGGCATCACCGCCGACCAGGTCGACGAGATCGTGCTCGGCCATTACAACGCCGGCTTCTCGGCCCAGGACTTCACCGCCTCGCTGGTGCTGCAGGCCGATCCGGCGCTGCGCTTCAAGCCGACGACCCGCGTCGAGAATGCCTGCGCCACCGGCTCGGCCGCGGTCCATCAGGGCGTGCGGGCGATCAGGGCCAAGGATGCCAAGATCGTGCTCGTCGTCGGCGTCGAGCAGATGACCAAGACGCCCTCGGCCGAGATCGGCCAGAACCTGCTGAAGGCCTCCTATCTGCCGGAGGATGCCGGCACGCAGGGCGGTTTCGCCGGCGTCTTCGGCAAGATCGCCGCCGGCTATTTCCAGCGCCATGGCGACCAGTCCGACGCGCTCGCCATGATCGCGGCGAAGAACCACAAGAACGGCGTCGAGAACCCCTTCGCGCAGATGCGCAAGGATCTCGGCTACGCTTTCTGCCGCGAGGAGAGCGAGAAGAACCCCTATGTCGCCGGGCCGCTGAAGCGCACCGACTGCTCGCTGGTCTCGGACGGCGCCGCCGCGATCGTGCTGGCCGACGAGGAGACCGCCTTGCAGATGCGCCGCGCCGTCGGCTTCCGCGGCATGGCGCATGTCCAGGATTTCCTGCCGATGTCGAAGCGCGACATCCTGAAATTCGAGGGCGGCGCGCTCGCCTGGAAGAAAGCGCTGGCGGATGCGGGCGTGACGCTGGACGACCTCTCCTTCGTCGAGACGCATGACTGCTTCACCATCGCCGAATTGATCGAATACGAGGCGATGGGGCTGACCAAGGAAGGCGAGGGCGCCCGTGCGATCAAGGAGGGCTGGACGCAGAAGGACGGCAAGCTGCCGGTCAACGTCTCCGGCGGCCTGAAGGCCAAGGGCCATCCGATCGGCGCCACCGGCGTCTCGATGCATGTCCTCTCCGCCATGCAGCTCACCGGCGAGGCGCCGGAGGGCATGCAGCTCAGCGACCCGCGCCTCGGCGGCATCTTCAACATGGGCGGGGCGGCGGTGGCGAACTACGTCTCCGTGCTCGAACGCATCAGGTGACAGGGGCGCCTCGGGCGGGCGAGACCTCCCGGGGCGCGGACTTGCAGACAGGGCCTTTGCCGGAGCGCGGGCCGCCAAGCGAAAGCGACCCTTCGTGACGAGCTTCGTCGTCCTGCTGCTGGCCTATATCCTGAGCCAGTTCTTCCGCGCGTTCCTCGCGGTGATCTCGGGCGACCTGACGCGGGATCTGGGTCTCGACCAGGGCCAGCTCGGGAGCCTACAGGCGGCCTGGCTCGTCGCCTTCGCGCTCACGCAGTTCCCGGTCGGCTATGCGCTCGACCGGATCGGCCCGCGGCGGACGCTGGCGGGATTTCTCCTGGTCGCCTTCGCCGGGACGGTGATCTTCGGCTTGTCGCGCGGCTATCTCTCCGCCCTGGCGGCGCTGGCGCTGATCGGCATCGGTTGCGCCCCCATCCTGATGTCCGGCTTCTACCTGGCTGCGCGCCTCTATTCGCCCCGGCATTTCGCGACGATGTCGTCCTTCCTGATCGGCTTCGGCTGCATCGGCGATCCGTTGAGCGGGGCGCCGCTCGCCTATTTCCTGGCGGCCTATGGCTGGCGCGCGACCGTCTTCGGCCTCTCCGGCATCGTGGCGCTGACGGCCCTGCTGGTGATGTTGCTGCTGAAGGATCCCCCGCCGCTTCCCGGCACGCCGCAACGGCATGTCTCGCTGCTGGATGGGATCCGGCAGATCGTGGTGAAGCGCCCGCTTTGGCTGATCCTCCCCTTCACCTTCGTGAGCTACGGTGTCACGATCTCCATCCGTGGCCTGTGGATCGCGCCCTATCTCCAGAGGGTGCACGGCTTCGATCTCGCTGCCACGAGCTATGCGGCGATGGCGATGGGAGGGGTCATCGCGGCGGGCGCGCTGCTGGTGCTGCCGCTCTATCGCCGGATCGGGGCCAAGCCTACGGTCATCGCCTGCGCGGTGACCGTCGCCCTGGCCTGCTTCGCGCTGGCGCTGTGGGGCGAGGCATCATCCCGCCTTGCCGTCGGCCTGCTTCTCGTCATCGGGCTGTTCGGCGTCACCTATGCCGTGGTGATGGCGCATGCGCGCGCCTTCATGTCGCCTCAGGAGATCGGCCGCGGCGTGACCTTCATGAATTTCGTCTTCATGGGCGGAGCCGGCGTGATGCAATGGGTGTCGGGGCGCCTGGTGAACGCGCTCGACAGGCAGGGCTATGAACCGCAGGCGACCTTCGGCTGGCTTTTCGTCTTCATGGGCGTCGCCCTCGCCGTGGCGCTTGCCCTCTACATGGCATCGCCAGCCGAATCGAAGGCGGCCGCCCCCGCGGGGATGTAACCTCGCCCTTGCCGCGCGGCCGACCGGGTATTACCTTTCGGAACAGGGTATTACGGAGGCGGCGATGGCCACCACAGTCACCAGCAAGGGGCAGGTCACGATCCCCAAAGCGGTGCGGGACAGGCTCGGCATCAAGCCGGGCAACGCCGTCGACTTCCGGGTGGAGCCGGATGGGCGGGTCGTGCTGCTGAAGGCGAAGACTGACATCCCAAAAAGCCGCTTCGAAGCTTTGCGCGGGATCGCAGGGCCGGGTTTGAGCACGGACGAGATCATGGCGATGTCGCGCGGCGAAGACTGAGTGACCTTCGTCGACACCAATATTCTCCTCGACCTCTTCACCGCCGATCGGCAATGGGGCGCTTGGTCTCAGGCGCAGCTCGAACGGTTGGCGGCGGAGGGACCGTTGATCATCAACGATGTCGTCTATGCCGAGGTCTCGATCCGCTTCGAGAGCGTCGAGGAGGTCGATGACGCGATCCGGCGCGCGGGCCTCCTGTTGGAATCGATCTCGCGCCAGGCGCTCTACAACGCCGGCAAGGCCTTCCGCCGTTACCGCGCGGCAGGTGGAGCCCGAACCGGCGTCTTGCCGGATTTCTTCATCGGGGCCCATGCCGAGGCAGCGGGCCTACGGCTTCTGACCCGTGACGCGCGGCGCTACCGAAGCTATTTTCCGTCGGTCGAGCTGATCGCGCCGTAAGTTCGCCCCCGCTGCGCTCAGCCCTCGCCGGGCGCCTTTGCCGCGATGGCGAGCGCGTGGACACGGTCCGCCAGCTCTTCCGACAGCGCCGCGTTGACGAGGCGGTGGCGCTCGAGCCGGCTCTTGCCGATGAAGGCTTCCGACACGATATTCACCCGGAAGTGAGTTTCCCCGCCCTCGCGCCAGCCGCCATGGCCGTGATGCTGGTGCGATTCATCGATCACCTGCAGGCTCTGTGGCGCGAAGGCCGCATCGAGCTTGTGAGTGATCCTTTCAGCTATCGTGGTCATGATCGCGCCACCGTTGCGATGATCTCCTGAGGGTTCGGCGCGTGCATGTTGCGTCGCACTTGCCGGCCCGCCTTCCGCGTTTCATAACCATTCGACGATGAACATCAACTCGCGCCTTTTCGATCGTATCAGGATCGGCCCTTCCGAGGCGGAAGCGGTCGTCGATGGCGATGTGCCGCGCTGCGACCATCCCGGCTGCGCGCGGACCGGCGAGTTCCGCGCGCCCAAGGGGCGCGGGCGCGAGGGCCAGTTCTTCCGCTTCTGCATGGAGCATGTGAAGGAATACAACGCCTCCTACAACTACTTCTCCGGCATGGACGACGCCGCGCTCGCCGCCTACCAGAAGCAGGAGGAGATCGGCCACCGGCCGACCTGGAAGCTCGGCGTGAACTCCAAGGCCGCGCGCATGGCCCAGAAGGGGCGCGTCGCGAATGGCCAGGCGGGGCCCGATACGAGCGACGCCTTCAACCTGTTCGGCGCGCGCCGGGCCCAGCATGCGGCGCGGCAGGAGCCGCGCGTCGGCGTGGTGGCGATGAAGGCGCTGGAGACGCTCGGTCTCGACGACAGCGCCGATTCCGCTGCGATCAAGGCGCGCTACAAGGAGCTGGTGAAGCGCTTCCATCCGGACGCCAATGGCGGCGACCGCTCGCGCGAAGGCACGCTCCAGGACATCCTCAAGGCCTATCAGCAGCTCAAGAGCGTCGGTATGGTCTGAGTGGCCGGGCCGGCTTCGCCCGGCGGGCGAGGCGCAAGGCCGGAGGCGAGATGACGACGGATATGGTGCAGGCGCCGCCCGATGCGGCGCAGCGGCGGGCGAAGCCGCCGGTCGTGGTCTATCCGAACGGCACCCTGCCGCCGCCCGATATGGCGATGCTGGCTGCGGCGCGCACGCGGCTCAGCAAGATCGACGAGATCATCGTGCCGCCGCGCGAGGGCGGCAGCTTCCGCGTGCCGAAGGGACATTTTTTCCGGATCGTCAGCATCGAGGGGCCGCAGGTCGGCGACCTCAATCTCTGGAACGCGGACGACCTGTCGGAGCGCTTCTTCAACGGCAAGACGCGGGCGCTGCATGCGACGCATCTGTCGACAGGCGACCGGCTGTGGAGCTCGCTACCCTATCTGCGCCCGATGGCGACGATCAGCCATGACACGCTCGGCTGGTATGGCTGGGACCAGGACGGCGCCGGCATCCACGACGTCATCGGCACGCGCTGCGACCCCTATACGCATCGCCTGCTCGGCGGGGACGACTACCATCATTGCTGCCACTCCAACCTGTCGCGGGCGCTGGGCGCGGCGACCGGCAAGCCGGCGCGCGAGGTCGAGGGCCATGTCCATGACGTGCTCAACGTCTTCATGTGCACGGGCTTCACCCGCGACACGCATCAGTATTTCATGAAGGCGAGCCCGGTGCGGCCCGGCGATTTCATCGAGTTCTTCGCCGAGATCGATCTGCTCGGGGCGCTGTCCGCCTGCCCCGGCGGCGATTGCGGCGCGACGCATTCGAGCGATGCGGCGGCCTGTCATCCGCTCAAGGTCGAGATTTTCGCGACGGAGCCGGAATTGCTGAAGGGGTGGACGCCGCCGGAGCGGAATCCGTATGGGCGGGGGCACGGGGAGTAGGCCCCCTAACCCTTCCTCTTCGCCGCCAGCCCCGCGACATCGGCGATGATGCCGTCGAGCGCGAAATCCTTCGGGGTGTAGACCCGCGCCACGCCCATGTTGCGCAGCGCGTTCTCGTCGTCGGGCGGGATGATGCCGCCGACCACGACGGGGACATCCATGCCGGCGACGCGCAGGCGCGCCGTGACGTCGCGCACCAGCGGCAGATGCGAGCCGGAGAGGATGGAGAGGCCGATGATGTCGGCCTCCGTCTCCCGCGCCTGGGTGACGATCTCCTCCGGCGTCTGGCGGATGCCGCCATAGCTGACATTCATGCCGGCATCGCGGGCGCGCACCGCGATCTGCTCGGCGCCGTTGGAGTGGCCGTCCAGGCCGGGCTTGCCGACGAGGAAGCGTGGCGGGCGGCCGAGCCGCTCGGTCGCCTTCTCGACCGCGGCCCGGGCGGTGGCGAGCCCCGTCGCGTCGCCAAGCTTCGTCGTGTCGACGCCGGTGGGGGCGCGGTATTCGCCGAAGATCTCGCGCAGGGTCTGCGCCCATTCGCCGGTGGTGACGCCGGCCTTGGCGCAGGCGATGGAGGCCGGCATTACGTTGCGGCCCTCGCGGGCGCTGGCCGCGAGATCGGCCAGCGCCGCCTCGACGGCTTTCGCGTCGCGGGCGGAGCGCCAGGCCTTCAGCCGGCCGATGGCCTCGATCTCGACCGAATCCGGCACGGTGACGACAGAGCCGTCGCCGGCCGAGAGCGGGGAGGGCTCGCTATTGGTGAATTTGTTGACGCCGACGACGACCTGCTCGCCGCGCTCGATCGCCTCGATGCGGCGCGCGCCGTTCTCGACCAGCGCCTGCTTCATGTAGCCGCTCTCGACGGCGGCGAGCGCGCCGCCCATGTCGTCGATCCGGGCGAGTTCCTCCAGCGCGGCCGCCTTGAGCTCGTGGACCTTGGCGTCGACCACGGTCGAGCCGTCGAAGATGTCGCCGAATTCGAGCAGGTCGGTCTCATAGGCCAGGACCTGCTGCATCCTGAGCGACCATTGCTGGTCGAAGGGGCGGGGAAGGCCGAGCGCCTCGTTCCAGGCGGGGAGTTGCACAGCCCGCGCGCGGGCCTTCTTCGAGAGCGTGACCGCCAGCATCTCGATCAGGATGCGGTAGACGTTGTTCTCGGCCTGCTGCTCGGTCAGCCCGAGTGAGTTGACCTGCACGCCGTAGCGGAAGCGCCTGCTCTGTTCTTCGGTAACGCCATACCTGCCTAATGTGATCTCGTCCCAGAGCTCGGCGAAAGCCCGCATCTTGCACAGCTCGGTGACGAAGCGCATGCCGGCATTCACGAAGAAGGAGATGCGCCCGACGACGCCGGGGAAGTCGGCCGCGCTCACCTCCGGCCGGGCGCGGATCGAATCAAGCAGGGCGATGGCCGTCGCCAGCGCGAAGGAGAGTTCCTGCACCGGCGAGGCGCCGGCCTCCTGCAGATGGTAGGAGCAGACATTGGTCGGGTTCCATTTCGGCAATTCGCTGGCCGTGAAGACGACGATGTCGGTGGTGAGCTGCATCGAGGGGCGCGGCGGGAAGACATAGGTGCCGCGCGACAGGTATTCCTTGACGAGGTCGTTCTGCGTGGTGCCCTGCAGGAGCCTGCGGTCGGCGCCTTGCTCGTCGGCGACGGCGATGTAGAGCGAGAGCAGCCAGGCCGCCGTCGCGTTGATCGTCATCGAGGTGTTCATCTGCGCCAGCGGAATCTGGTCGAACAGGGTCCGCATGTCGCCAAGATGGCTCACGGGCACGCCGACCTTGCCGACCTCGCCGCGCGCCAGCACATGGTCGGGGTCGTAGCCGGTCTGGGTCGGCAGGTCGAAGGCGACGGAGAGGCCCGTCTGGCCCTTGGCGAGATTGTTGCGATAGAGCTTGTTGGATTCAGCCGCGTCGGAATGGCCCGCATAGGTGCGGAAGATCCAGGGCTTGTCGCGCTGCGCCGCCTGCAGGCCGCCTCGGTCGATCGCGGTCATGACGTTTCCCCGGTCTTGCAGAGCAATCTCAATGTTGCACTGCGGCGAAGATAACGCCAGAGCCGCGCCGATGTCCCCTTCGACGTTAGGCGGACGGGATCAATGCCTGGGGCAGTCCCTGTTCATCCCTCGGGACGCGCTTCCGCGAACCCGTCCTCAAGATGCGGGATGCCGAGATTTGCCCGGTCCGGATCGGTTATTCCGAAACGATCGTGCCCCGCATCGGGGAAGGCGGCGGCAGAAGCGCTGCCAGGCGGCGATCGGTCTTGGGAGGGGCGATGAAGGCGTGGGCGGTCTTCTTCGGCAGGTCGAGATCGAGCGGCCGGTCCGGCGGCATCGGCGCGTTCCGGACGAGCCTGACCGCGGCGGAATCGAAGGCAGGGTTCGCCGGCGCGGAAGGTTGCGGCGCGAAGGCGAGCGGCGCGGATGCGAAGGAGGCAGAAGAGGTCGAAGCGGCGGAGGAGGCCGTCGCGAGCGGCGCGGCTGCCGGCTCGGATACCGCCGCGAGCTGGTAGTTCGGCTCCTCGTAGATGCGGCGACGCTCGGGCCGTTCGCCCTTCAGGTAGAAGGCATTGCCGCCGGCCACCGTGACGTAATGCATGTTGGTGTAGGAGAAGCGCAGCCCGGCCGTATGAAAATGCTTGGCCGATCCGACCGCCGCGTTACGGCGCCCGTCGAGGATATCGTCCGCGATGGCCTCGATCTTCGGCAGCGTCTTTTCCGTCATCGGGCGCGTCAGGACGCCGGAGGCGAACTGGCGGGGTGCGCCGACCACGCCGCAGATCGTCTCGGGATAGCGCGCCGATTCGACCCGGTTCATCACCACCGTGCCGACGCCGAGCAGGCCCGCCTCGCTCGAGCGGTTCGACTCGAAATACATCGCCCGGACGAGGCATTCCTTCTCGCGGGGATCGGCCTTGGCGAGGGCGACGGCGCGCTTGCGCGCCTGGCTCGGTTCCTTCGCCGCCGGCGCGGCGGTCGAGGCCGTCTCGACAGGCGACATGCTACAGGCGCCGAGGACCGGAGCAGCCAGCGAAATCAGAAGCGGGATCGCTTTGCGGCCATGTCGGCGTACGCCGCCGGGACGAAGACCAAGTGCAGCGATCGCGGTCCGCTTCATGCGGCAACCTCCTGAATTCGGGACCGTGGGTTGCCGGGAAGGCGACCGGGATCTCCGGCAAGGAAACCTGAATTCCTTAACAGAAAGTTAATCCGGGAAGGAAGGGGTGGTGCGTGCGAGGGCGGCCGAGGTGGCCGGAAGGCACCGAGGCGGCCTCATCTAACGCCCTCTTTCGCAACGGAAAACCGGAACGCTCCGAGCGGTGATTTTTTATCGGCGGTGGGCCTGCAGACGCCTTAAGGAAGCGATGCCGTGCCGGCCCGAAGGAAGCGGAGAGCCGGGATTCAGCTCGGAACTTTGCCGACTCGCGCACCAGCATGGTGCCCCGGGTCAAGCCCGGGGCGACGGCGCGGCTCCTCCGAACCTCAGCGGCCGCGGGATGCGTCTGTTCGAACCCGGAACTCGTCCAGGGCGACGGTTTTCGCAACCCGATCGGCGCGAGGAGCTTCAGTTCCCCGAGCCCGGCAGGCGCGGCAGCGGCAGGAATTCGACGCCTTCCTCATGCAGCATCCGGGCATCGTCCGGCGTCGCCTCGCCATAGATGGCGCGCTCTTCCGTCTCGCCGTGATGGATCTTCAGCGCTTCCTCGGCGAAGCGCTCGCCGACATGCTCGGCATTGTCGCGGACATGGCGGTGCAGCGCCGTGACCATCTCGCGAAAGGCCTTCTCCTTCTCGCTCATCAGCGCGACAGGGGCAGGGGCCGGCGAAGGGGCGGAAGACGTAGGCACGGGCGCCTTCGGGCCGAGATCGGTGCGGGCGACGTTCGGCGCCATGATGGCGCGCTCGACCTTGGCGCTGTTGCAGACCGGGCAGGTGACGAGCCCGCGCTTCGCCTGGTCCTCGAAGCCTGCGGAGGTCGAGAACCAGCTTTCGAAGGCGTGGGCGTTGTCGCAGATCAGGGCGTAACGGATCATGGCGTTTCAGCAAGGCGACCAATCGCGCCTGTCGGGCAGATGGGTGTTCGGGAGGTCGTCGGCAAGGCGGCGGGCGCGTGGCGGCAGGCCGCTCGCCTCCCGCGGTCATGCGTGGGAACGGTCAGGCCGCCAGCAGCGGGTCGAGCTCGCCGCGCGCGTCGAGGGCATGGAGGTCGTCCGAGCCGCCGACATGCCTCTCGCCGATGAAGATCTGCGGCACGGAGGTCCGCCCGCCGGCGCGCGCCGTCATCTGCTGGCGCAAGCCGGGCCCGCTCTCGACGTCGATCTCCTCGAAGGCCGCACCCTTCCGGGTCAGCAGGGACTTGGCGGCCGCGCAATAGGGGCACCAGGAGGTGGTGTAGATCGTGATCGGCGGCATGAAGGCGGCCTTGGTTAGCGTTGCGTCGTTCCTCATGTAGTGCGTCGTCATCCATCCGTCACGACCCGCGCGAAGGTCAGCACCTCGACCTGACGCGCACCGGCCCTGAGCAAGGCGCGCGCCGCGGCATTGACGGTCGCGCCCGTGGTCAGCACGTCGTCGATCAGCAGGATGCGCCGGCCCTCGATGTCCGGGCGCGCGCCGTCCGGGACCCGAAAGGCGCCCTGCAGATTATCGGCGCGCTGGGCGCGGGTGAGCCCGACCTGCTGGCGCGTGCGCTTGCGGCGGGCGAGCGCGGCCGGCGCATGGGGCAGGCCGGTCAGCCGGGCGATCACCTGCGCCAGCAGGGCCGCCTGGTTGAAACGGCGGCTCCAGAGCCGCGTCCGGTGCAGCGGCACGGGGAGGATCAGATCGGCCTCGGCGATCAGCTCGTGCCCGGCCTGCACCATCATCCGGCCGAGCGTCACCGCCAGTTCCGCCCGGTCGCCGTATTTCAGCCGGTGCACCAGTTCGCGCCCGACGCCGTCGAAGCGGCAGACGGCGCGGGCGCGGGCGAAGACCGGCGGATCGGCGATCGCCGCCGGCGACAGGAGCCCCCGGCCGAGATCGACGGCGAAGGGCGTGCCGAGACGCTCGCAATAGGGGCGCTCGATGAATCCGATCTCGCCCCAGCAATGGGCGCAGAGCGCCTGCGCATCCCCGGTCGCGGCCCGGCAGGCGACGCAGACCGGCGGGTAGATCAGGGCCAAGGCCCGCTTCAGCCCTGCACCCAGCGCAAGACGGGCAGGCTTCAATGCTGGGAAGGAGAATATTATTTTTCTCGCCGGGGAGGCGGCAGAGGAATCCTCCTGAATGGCCGGCGCGCCTTCGGGAAATCGCTCTTCGTCGACGAGATCGGCCTGCCGCTGCCCTGTCATCCCGCGCTGCAACCTCTATCTTCTTCGCACTGCATGATGGCGGGCGACCGCTCGGCGTCGTTGCGTGCCGGCCTACCATCGAGCCTCGCGTTCCGAAGGACAATCCCATGAGCTCATCCGTAGAAACCCTGCCGAAGCTGTTCACGCCTCTGACCATCGGCGACATCGCGCTGAGCAACCGCGTCGTGATGGCGCCGCTGACGCGCAACCGCGCCACGCATGGCAGCGACGCGCCGAATGCGCTGAACGTCGAATATTACCGCCAGCGCGCCAGCGCCGGGCTGATCATCAGCGAAGGCACGCAGATCTCGCAGCAGGGGCAGGGCTATATCTGGACGCCGGGCATCTATAGCGAGGCGCAGGTCGAGGGCTGGAAGGCGGTGACGGAAGCCGTCCATGCCGAGGGCGGCAAGATCGTCGCCCAGATCTGGCATGTCGGCCGCGTCAGCCATGTCTCGCTGCAGCCCGGCAACAAGGCGCCGGTCGCGCCCTCGGCGGTTGCCGCCCGGACCAAGACCTATATCGAAAGCGGCTTCGCCGAGGTCTCGCAGCCGCGCGCCCTGCCTACCGAGGAATTGCCCGGCATCGTCGCGGACTATGCCCGCGCGGCGGAGAATGCGCGCAAGGCCGGTTTCGACGGCATCGAGATCCACGGCGCCAATGGCTATCTGATCGACCAGTTCCTGAAGGACGGCACCAACCAGCGCACGGACGCCTATGGCGGATCCGTGGAGAACCGCGTCCGCTTCCCGCTCGAGGTCGTCGACGCGGTGACGAAGGCGATCGGCAAGGGGCGCGTCGGCATCCGCATCTCGCCGGTGAGCCCGGCCAACGGGATTTCCGACAGCGACCCGCAGGCGGTGTTCGGCCATTTTGTCGCCGAGCTCGGCGCGCGGGGGCTGGCTTTCCTGCACGTGGTCGAGGGCGCCACGGGCGGCCCGCGGGACATCGCGCCCTTCGATTACGATGCGCTGCGCAAGGCCTTCAAGGGCGCCTATATCGCCAATAACGGCTTCGATCGCGAGACGGCGATCGCGGCGGTGGAGAGCGGGCGGGCCGATGCGATCGCCTTCGGCAAGGCCTTCATCGCCAATCCCGACCTTGTCGAAAGACTGGAGCGCGATGCACCGCTCAACACGCCGCAAGCCGAGACCTTCTATGGCGGCGACGCGCGTGGTTACACCGACTATCCGGCGCTGACGGAGAAGGCGGCCTAAGCGCCTCGGCCGGCCTCTTTAGGCCTCTCGCCACATGCGCGACGCGATCCCGCTCTTCATCGGCGGGAGCGCGTCCGCTTCGGAAGCCCCGGCGGGAGGCGGCAAAACTTTTGCCGTCTCCCGTGAAAAAGGAGTTGCGGCGGCGCAACGCTCCGACTACATAGCGCCCTCGACCGGCGCTGCTCCCTTCGTCTAGCGGTCTAGGACGTCGCCCTCTCACGGCGAAAACAGGGGTTCGAGTCCCCTAGGGAGCGCCATTTGCGTGCAAAACTGCGAACACCGGACGCCCAGTGACTGACCGTTCGAGCGTGGCTTGTCGCCGATAACGCGGACGATACCGTCGTCAACCTTGATGCGATCGACGACCAAGCGGATGTAGGTCTTCCGGAACGGAATATCGCCGGTCGAGACGTTCTGGCGCATCATACGTCCAAATTTCTCCACGACTTCGGGACCGATCGGCGCAAACGGCGCCGTTTGCGCTCTGATTCGATCGAGCGCGCCTTTGGCGTTGTCGCGGCCTTGTTTGAGGGTGGCGAAGGTCGCGTAATCTTTGCATGCTTCGGCAACGAACTTCGCTGTCGTCCCTCATCCGCGCGTAGGGTAGCATCGGATAGGAGCCCTCAGCCGAGCATCCGCCCGTTTCTCGGAGAGAGAGTTTATGCGCCACTTCGATAGCGAGGCCCTGGCTGCGTTCGCAGCGGTCGCCGATCTCGGAAGCTTCACCGCCGCAGCCGAGCAGCTTCGGAAAACCCAGGCTGCGGTCAGCATTTCCATCGCGCGTTTCGAAGATCGGATCGGAAAGCGGTTGTTCGATCGCTCGAAGCGCGGCGTGACGCTGACGGTCACCGGCGAGCGCTTGCTGACCTATGCCAGGCGCATCCACGCCATTGAAGCCGAGGCTCTCTCGTCGATCATCGACAAGGTCACCGAGAGCCGCGTCGTTCTGGGGATGCCGGACGACTACATCACCTGTTTCGGCGATGCCTTGATCCAGCGTTTCAGCCCACTCCATCCGCATATCTATATTGATCTGCAATGCCGGTTTTCTCGAGACCTCGAACAGATGGTCGAAATGACGACTCCCGACGGTAACGTGCCGCGGTAGCGAGTCTGAATCAGGCCTCCGCTCGCCACGTCGAAAGGCGTGCGCTCATCGCGGTCTATTGCCTTCCAATGGGCGAAGATGCCGGCCCAGGCCATCTGCGATGAGCGCCAAGCCCGCTTCAAACGCAAACCGATAATCGATCGGCGGAATGCCGATCGATTGGTCTTTCACCTCGTCCCGACCTGCGTCGGCCTGCTCTTCCAACACGCTTCCGACCGTGAAGCGATTTGCCGTGAAGAGCCCCATCCTTGCCTCCTGCTCCGGCAGCCCGGCCGCGACCAGGAAGGCGAGGTATTGCATGATCCGCTCCATATCGTCCGCGCCGGGTCGTGATCCTGCGTGAAGCCGGGCACCGTCGCGGCGCGCAAGCAGAGTTTGGCGAAAGCTCCGGTTGTTCTCCAAGAACCAGTCACGCCAATCATAGACCGGCGTCGGCACGGGAGTCGCCTTGTGAGGCGCCATGGCGGCATCTGCCATGGCAGCGAGCAAGAGGCCCTTGGTTCGAAAATGCCAGTAGAGTGTCGGCTGCTCCACTCCCAGGCGCTTCGCGAGCTGCCGGGTAGTGAAAGCGTCCAAGCCAACTTCGTCCAGCAGGTCGAGCGCTTCGGCAACCACAATTTCCCGATTTAGCTTTGTCATGCTGACAATCTATCGCTGATAGGGTATCTGGTAAAGCTACCCTATCAGCGATAGAGTGGGATATCGGATGGCGATCGCGGAGAGAGCACTCTCGTTGAAAGTTTTGATATGCGGGGCCGGCGTCGCCGGCGCGGCCTTGGCTTATTGGCTCGCCCGAAACGGTCATCGGGTCACGATCGTCGAGCGTTTTCCGGTGCTCAGGAAAGCGGGTGCACAGGTCGATCTCCGCGGCCAGGGCATCGAGGCAGCCCGGTGCATGGGATTGCTCGATGCCATCAAAACCAAGCTGGTCGACGAACCCGGCGTCGCTTTCGTGAACACGAAAGGCGAGATCAAGGCGATGCTGATGGCCAACACCTCCGGTCGAGGTCCTCAGTCGCTCACATCCGAATACGAGATCATGCGCGGGGATCTGATGCGCATTCTCTTCGAGGCGACCAGAGAAACGGTCGATTACCGCTTCGACTGCAGTGTCGAGCAGTTCGAACAGGACGAGAAACATGTCGTCGCTCGCTTCACTGACGGCTCGTCCGAAGAGTTCGACATTCTGGTTGGCGCTGACGGCCAAGGTTCGCATATCCGGAAAGCCATCTTGCCGACCGGCGCCGATCCCTACCGACGGATGGGGATTCAAATGGCATACTGGTTCATTCCGCGCATCACGTCGGACAACAACATCCGCGACACCTACATCGCGCCCGGTGGCAGAATGGTCATGCGCCGGAGCCATAATCCCGCAGAGACCCAGGTTTACTTCGTACTGAGAGACGAGTCGGACGAGGCGTCGTCAGTTCACAGAGAGCCTATCGATAGGCAGAAGGCATTCTGGGCGAAACGGTTTCGGGATGCGGGTTGGCAAACCGAACGGTTCATCGAGGGAATGAACACGGCAGACTTCTTTTACTCCCAGGAGGTTTTGCAGGTACGCGTCGATTCCTGGTCGGACCGACGCGTCGTGCTCATTGGAGATGCTGCGCATTGCGCTTCACCTTTCAGCGGCATGGGAATATCCGGCAGCCTCGTTGGCGCATACGTTCTGGCCGGCGAGATCAGTCGGAATTCAGGAGATCTGCGGCAGGCATTTGCGAATTATGACGCCGTGCTTCGGCCGTTCGCGAACGAAATCCAGGACAGCGTGAAGCCTTTTCTCCTTCGGCTGGGCATGCCCCGGGCGCGATGGCAGATATCTGCATTTCATGCCGTGACCGCATTGGCCTTGTTTCTTCGTATACCTGAGCTCATCGCCAGAATATTGCCGGACGACAGAGATGGCAGGTGGCTCCTGCCAAAATACCCAGAGCTTCTTCGGCATGACTGACCTGATGAGACCCTTGTGCGGGTGGGCAGACGGCGCGTGCTGATCAAGGCTTGATCTCTCTGGTTTCGGAATTGGGATCCTCAGCGGTGGTCTAGTTTTGCCCGGTCCGCGTCAGCAAAACCGCAGGCGCTCCACTGGGCCGGTTTCTCACTGCAGCGCATTTGGCTCCGGATTGACCTAAATTACATTGCTATTTCAACCGCATAAGTGTTCGCAGTTTTATCCTGTATGGCGCGCCAATCAAATCGACGGCTTAAGTGCAGTCGATCCTTGTCGTCGTTTATCCATCCATTGAGCACGCGGTAGACGCGGCGCGGGCGGCATCATACCGGCCCTTGCGGAGCCGGTCCCCCGTGGCGCACCGATGTTGTTTCGTATCCGGCGAGCTCTTCGCGCACGATGGCCAGAAAACCATCGACGAGGGGGTCGGTGCGGTGGTGGCTCGGGAACATGGCATGGCCGTGGAACATCACCTCCGGCTTGAAAGGCCGGAAGACGATGCCGCTGCGCCGATAGTCGTCGGCGGCGATCGGATTGACGATGCCGATGCCGAGCCCTTGCTCGACAAGCGCGCAGATCGCCGCGCTGAACGGCGTTTCCAGCGCGAGATGGCGGCGCACGCCCGCATCCTGGAAGATGCGGTCGACACGGGCTCGCGCGCCATCCTCGAGCGAAAGCGAGATGAAGGCCTCGCCTTCGAGATCCTTGGGCGTGATGCGGTCGCGTTTCGCCAGGCGGTGTCCCGGCGGAAGGGCGCAGACGCCGGGGATCATGTAGAGCGGGCGATGTTCGACGCGCGGAATGTCGATCACGTTCGCGATGAAGCCGATGTCGCAATAGGATGACGACATCCAGCGCGTGACCGTGCCGTCATGGCCCATCTGCAGTGAGATGCTGACTTGCGGAAAGCGCTCCTTGAAGCGCCGGATGCAGCGCGGAATGAAGCCCAGCGCCATCACCGGCATCGCCGCGATGCGCAGGCGCCCCGTCCCGAAGATGCGGATGTCGCGCGCGGCGTAGGAGAGGGTCTCCAGCCCGATATAGCTGCGTTCGACCTCGCGATAGAAGGCCAGCCCCTCCTGCGTCGGCCGAATCCGCCCCGCTTTCCGCTCGAACAGCTTGAGGTCGATCTCGGCCTCCAGCTCGGCGATCAGCCGGCTGATGCTGGGCTGGGAGGTTCGCAGCTCCTGCGCCGCCGCCGTCATCGAACCGCGCAAGATGATGGTCCGGAACGCGTCCACCTGTCGGAGATTCATCGGCAAGCTCATATCACTGGTGAATAGAAGAGCCAAAAACTGAGATTTGACCAGATAGATGGCCAAGACAATACTTTTGGCCATGTCAACGCGTCCGAGCATCGCCGTGACGTCCCGCCTCACCGGCATGGCCTGCCTGCGCTGCGCCGAGCCCTGGCCGGTCGCGGAGTACGAGGCGGGTTGCCCGCGCTGCGCCGCCGAGGGACATGCGTCCAATCTGCGGCTGACCTATTTGCCCGGCGGGCGCGGCGCCTCGCTGCCCTATCCCGAGGCCCTCTCTCTGGGTGAAGGCGGCACACCACTGGTCGAGCTGCCTGAGCTGGCGAGCGAGCTGAAGCTCGGCAAGCTGTCCGCAAAGCTCGAATGGTGCAACCCGACGGGCTCGCACAAGGACCGGATGAGCGCGCAGCTGATCGCGCGGGCTCTCGATCGCGGCGCCGCACGCGTCGTGGCGGCGTCGAGCGGCAATGGCGGCCTCTCGGTGGCGGCGTACGCCGCCCGTGCCGGGCTCTCCGCGGAGATCGCGACCACCGAAGCGCTGCCGCGGGTCTATCGCCGGGCGATCACCGCATATGGCGCGACGCTGGTGGGCTTTGCCGACAGCATGGCCCGCTGGAAGCATCTCGCGAAGCGCGTCGGCGAGGGAGCCTTCGCGGCGACGAACTACAAGGTGCCGGCCATCGGCACCAACCCCTTCGGTATCGAAGGCTACAAGACGATCGCGGCGGAGCTGGCAGCGGGGACGATGCCCGATCTCGTCGTCATGCCCTGTTCGCGCGGGGATCTTCTGTCCGGCATCCGCCTCGGCTTCGAGGAGATCGGCGCGGGTGTGCCGATGCTGGTCGCGGCCGAGCCCTTCGCGCGGCTGGAGCGGGTGCTCGCCGGCGCCGATTATCGCGAGCCGTTTGCCGGCGACACCGCCCAGGCTTCGATCGCCGGCAGCACGGTGACATGGCAGGCGGTCGAGGCGCTGCGTGCCAGCGCCGGCCGCGCTATTCCGGTCGATGATGGGGCAGCGCGGGCGGCGCAACGCCGCCTCGCGGCCTGCGGGCTCCATGCCGAGCTGTCCGCGGCCTCCGCATTGGCTGCGCTGGCCATACTCGCCGCAGGCGGTGGGCTCGCGGGCCGCCACGCCGTGATCGTGCTCACCGGCTCGGGATCGCGCGATCCCGGCGACAGCGACATGGCTGCGAGACCCCAGGATGAAGCTGCCTCGGACGGGGCGCTCGCACAGCCGGCAACGACCGGCGTTTCACCACAGAGAACCGATCCATCGGTCCAACAGAGGGAAAACGGATGACCACGCTCGTCTCGCGCCTATCGGCGCTCTCGGCTTTCGCCGCCACCGCCTTCACGCTCTCGCTCGGGGCCCAGGCCCAGAGTCTGCCTCCCCTACCGGAAGCGATCAAATCCGCAGGCGTCCTCAAGGCCGGGGTGCGCTGCGACCAGCCGCCCTATGGCTACAAGGACGAAACCGGCAAGTTCGCCGGCGTCGAGACCGAGATGGCGATCCAGATCGCTGCCTGGGCCTTTGGCTCGCCGGACAAGATCGAGCTGACCTGCGTGACGGCCGAGAACCGCATCCCGCAGCTGGCCGGCAAGAAGGTCGATATCCTGATCGCCACGCTCGGCGTCACGCCCGAGCGCGCCCGCGTGATCGACTTCTCCAAGCCTTATCGCTGGGGCGGTTCGGACATGCTCGTCGCCAAGGACAGCCCGATCAAGAAGCTCGACGATGTCGCCGGCAAGACCGTGATCATGCTCAAGGGCTCGACCCAGGCGAAATGGTTCGAGGACAACATGCCCAAGCTCGAGGGCCTGAGGCTGAACACGGCATCCGATGCGCTGCAGGCGCTGAAACAGGGCCGCGGCGACGCCTATACGCATGATGCCGCCACGCTCGTGGTCATCGCCGCCAAGGATCCGAGCCTGCGGCTCGTCGGCGAGCCCTTCGCCGTCTCGGACGCCGCCGTCGGGGTGCGCAAGAACGAGCCGGAATGGCTCGCCTATGTCGATGCCGCGCTCGACCGAATGAAGGCCGAGGGCCTCTACGGCAAATGGGTCGACAAGTGGATCCCGGCCGATATCCGGCCCTTCTACGTCGACGCCTTCACCAAGCCGAAGCCCAGCGCGCGCTGAGCGCAGGCAAGCGCCGGGAGCGGTTCGCGCTCCCGGCACCCCGGCAGCCTGGCAGCGAGAGGAGCGCGTGCCATGGAGTTCGACTTCGCCTATCTCACTGCGCAATGGCCGGCGCTGATGCGCGGCCTGTGGCTGACGGTGCAGGTCAGCGCGCTCTCGATCGTGCTCTCGATTCTGGTCGGCGTGTTCGGCGCGGCGGCGCGCGTGCTGCAAGTGCCGGTGCTCGACAAGCTTGTCGTCGGCTATGTCGAGTTCATCCGCAACACGCCGCTGCTGGCCCAGCTCTTCTTCATCTTCTATGGCCTGCCGGGCCTGGGCCTCAGACTCTCGCTGTTCTGGTCGGGCGTGCTCTGCCTCACCATCTGGGCCGGCGCCTACCAGATCGAGAATATCCGCGGCGGGCTCGAGACAGTGGGCAAGGGCCTGCGGGAGGCCGCCTTCTCGCTGGGCCTGTCGCCCTGGCGCTATTTCCGCCTGGTAGCTGCGCCGATGGCGATTCGCGTCAGCCTGCCGTCGATGCTGAACACCTCGATCTCGCTCCTGAAGAACTCCTCCTATCTGCAGGCGATCGGCCTGGCCGAGCTGACCTATGTCGCGATCGACCGGATCTCGATGGATTTCCGCACCATCGAGATGTTCTCCGCGATCTGCGTGATCTACCTCCTGCTGGTCCTCGCCCTCTCATTCCTCGCGAGCCGGCTGGAATACCGGCTCAACGCGCCGTTCAGGCATTGAGGGGGCGCAGATGGAGCTGCTGATCCGCAATTTTCCCTTCATCCTGCAAGGCCTCGCCATGACGCTGGGCCTGGCGCTGGCGACGCTGTTCTTCGCGACGATCATCTCCTTCGTGCTCGGCACGCTGGCGACGCTGCGCTTCGGCTGGCTGCGCGTGCTGGTGAAGATCTATGTCGAGCTCTTCCGCGACATTCCGCTGATCGTGAACATCTTCTTCGTGTTCTTCGTCGCGCCGCTCTTCGGGCTGGAGCTGTCGCCCTTCGCGGCCGTGACGGTGGGGCTTTCGGTCTGGGGCAGCGCCAACGGCATCGAGATCGTCCGCGGCGGCTTCAATGCGGTGCCGAGGCATCAATGGCAGAGCGCCGCCGCGCTCGGGCTGAAGACCTGGGAAATCTATCTCTTCATCACCGGCCCGCAGGCCCTGCGCGCGATCCTGCCGCCCTTCGTCGGGCTCTTGACGCTGCTCGTGCAGGCGACGTCGCTCGGCGCGCTCGTCGGGGTCAACGAGTTCTTCAAGGTCGGGCAGATCATCGTCGAGCGCACGACGATGATGGAGGGCTGGAATCCGGCCTTCACCGTCTATGCCGCGGTCCTGCTCACCTATTTCGTCATCTGCTCGACGCTGACCTGGTTCGGCCGCTGGCTGGAGCACCGGCTGAAGCGCGACCGCCCGCAAGCCCGTCCGGAGGCGATCTCCTCGGCCGCGCCGGCAGCGCAACTGCCCTGATCTTCGCAAACTCACCTGGATACTGGGAAGCCGTCATGGAATCGAAAGTCAGCCGCCGTCTGACCGAGAAGGTCGCCGAGGAGGTCTGCGAGCACATCTACGCGCCGCGGCTCGCGCGGGATTTCCGCACCGTCTTCGGCTATATGAGCGACCTCAACCAGGCCCATGTGCTGATGCTCGCGCGCTGCGGGCTGATCTCTCCGCAGGCTGCGAAAGCGCTTGCCGTCGGGCTCCTGCGCATGGAGGCCGACGGGCCCGAGGTCGTCGAACTCGACCCGCAACGCGAGGATTCCTACTTCAATTTCGAAGCGCACCTGATCAAGCTGATCGGGACCGAGGCCGGCGGGCGGATGCATATCGCCCGCAGCCGCAATGACCTGACCTCGGGAATCGACCGGCTGCGCGCCCGCGACCTGCTGCTCGACGCGAGCCAGGCTCTTCTCTCGGTCGAGGAGCACGCGCTGGACGGAGCCTTCCGCTTCCGGGAGGTGGTGATGCCGGGCTACACCCATCTCCAGCCGGCGCAGCCCATCACCTACGGCTTCTATCTCGCCGGCGTCGCGCAGTCGCTCGAACGCGACCACGGCCGCCTGACGGATGCCTGGGCGCGCACCAATATCAGTCCGCTCGGAGCAGGCGCGCTTGCCGGCACGACCTTCGCGATCGACCGGGACGCGGTCGCACGCTCACTCGGCTTCCAGGGGCTGGTGGAAAATGCCCTTGATGCCGTCGCGACCCGGGATTTCGGGCTCGAGATCCTGTCGGCGCTCACCCAGATCGCATTGGGGTGGAGCCGCGTGGCGCAGGACTACCATGTGATGGTCTCGCACGAATTCCAGACGATCGAGTTCCCGGATCGGGTGACCGGCACGTCGAGCATCATGCCGCAGAAGAAGAACCCGGTGGTGCTCGAACATCTCAAGGGCAAGGCCGGGCATCTGCTCGGCCTCTACGTCGCCTCCGCGACGGCGGTGAAGGGCACGCATTTCACCAACACCATCGACGGCAATCGCGAGGGGATGCGCGGGGTCTGGGAGGCGGGCGAGGAGACGCTGCGCTGCCTCTCGCTCTTCGATCTGATCATCGCCACGGCCCGGCCGAACGCGGCCTTGATGAAGCGCCGCGTCACCGAGGATTTCGCCTCCGCGACCGATCTTGCCGACCTGATGGTGCGGGAGGCCGATCTCTCGTTCCGCGAGGCGCATCACGTCGTTGGCGGGGTCGTCCGCGCGGCGATGGATGCCGGCCTCGCCGCCGACGGCATCACCACCGGGATGGTCGATGCGGCAGCCCAGGATCAGCTTGGCCGGTCGCTCGGCCTGCCGGCGGATCGCGTCCGCGAGAGCCTCGACCCGGCGGCCAGCGTCGCTGCGCGCCTCGTTCCCGGCGGGCCGGCCCCGGATGCGGTCGCGCAGGCGGTGGAGGCGGCGCAGGCGCGGCTCGAAAATCGCCGTGGCGTTCTGGCACGCAAGCGCGGGGATCTGCAGGGCGCGCGCGAGGAGCTGAAACGCGCCATGCGGGAGCTCGCCGCATGAGCGCCCGGCCGCTGATCAGCTTGCGCGGCATCGGCAAGCGCTTCGGTGCGCATCGGGCGCTCAGCGGCATCGATCTCGATGTCGAGGCCGGTAGCGTCGTGGTCCTGATCGGGCCGAGCGGCTCCGGCAAGAGTACGCTGATCCGCTGCATTAACGGCCTCGTCCGGCCAGACGAAGGCACGCTCCACATCGCCGGAAAACCGGTCGATATCCACCACGAGAGCGCCTGGCAGCAGATGCGGACCGAGGTCGGCATGGTCTTCCAGGACTACGCGCTGTTCCCGCATCTGAGCGTACTGCGCAACATGACGATCACGCCGGAGCGCCGCCGGGGCGTGCCGCGCGCCAAGGCCGAGGAGGAGGCGCGGGCGCTGCTGACGCGCGTCGGCCTTGCCCACAAGGCGCTGGATTATCCGTCTGCCCTGTCCGGCGGGCAGCAGCAGCGCGTCGCCATCGTCCGCGCGCTCGCCATGCGGCCGAAGGCGATCCTCTTCGATGAGCCCACATCCGCACTGGATCCTGAGACGATCGGCAGCGTCCTCGACGTGATGAAGGATCTTGCCCGGGAGGGCACGACCATGGTCGTCGTCACGCACGAGATGGGCTTTGCCCGCGAGGTTGCCGATCGCGTGGTGTTCATGGCGGAGGGGCAGATCGTCGAGGAGGGGCCGCCGGATGCCTTCTTCGGCGCACCACGGCACGAGCGCACCCGCACTTTCCTGTCCAACATCAGATCCTTCGGAGAGGCCGCCCATGGCTGAGCCGACCGGCGTTCTGGCGCCGAACTTCACAACCGATCCGTACTGGTGGGACGCGGCCCCGCCCGAGACCGCACGTGACCCGCTGCCGGAGGAGACCGATATCCTTGTCGTCGGCTCAGGCTATTGCGGCCTCTCGGCTGCGGCCGAACTGGCTCGCAATGGTGTCGACGTCACGGTCGTCGACGCGGAGGAACTCGGCGCCGGCGCCTCGACGCGCTCCGGCGGCATGGTCTCGAGCGGCCAGAAGCTCGTCATCGGTGGCGCGATCAAGGGCGTCGATGCCGCGCGCATGGAACGGCTTCTGGAGGATTCGCTGTCATCCTACGAGCACCTCAAGAGCCTGATCCGCGAGAAGGAGCTCGATGCCGATCTCGGCGTCTTCGGCCGCTATTTCGGCGCCCATGTGCCTGGTCATTACGACCGGCTGCGCCGCCATGGCGAATTGCTGGCGAAGCACACCGGCGTCACCGTCCACGAGATTCCGAAATCGCGGCAGCACGAGATCACGAAGACGGATTTCTACCATGGCGGCATCGTCATCGACGATTATGGCGGCCTCCATCCGGCGAAGTATCACCGGGCCCTGCGCCGCCTCGCGCAGGCCAATGGCGCAAAGCTGCGCTCGCATGCCCCGGTCCTCAAGGTCGGCCCGCTGGCGAACGGCTTCCACGAGGTCGAGACCGGTCGCGGCATGGTTCGCGCGCGCCATGTCTTCTTCGGCACCAACGGCTACAGCGACAAGGCGAGCGGCTTCCTGCACAAGCGGATCGTCGGCGTGCGCAGCTACCAGATCGCGACCGAGCCGCTGCCGCCGGAGCTGATGGCCGAGATCAATCCCGGCCGGCGCATGATCACCGATTCCAAGCGCGAGCTGATCTATACCCGCCCGTCTCCGGACGGCACGCGCATCCTGTTCGGCAGCCGGCCCGGCATGCTCAACGTGCCGGAACGGGAGGCGGCGCCGCGCCTTCACGCCATGATGCTGAAGGTCTGGCCGCAACTCGCCGGCTACAAGGTCACGCATTGCTGGAGCGGCAAGGTCGGCATGACCGCGGACAAGATCGCGCATATGGGCAAGCTCGGCGGTATCGACTTCGCCGTCGGCTGCAATGGCAACGGTGTCGCGCTGATGACCTATCTCGGCCACCAATCGGCGCTGAAGCTGCTCGGGAAGCAGAACCGCAGGAGCGCCTTCGACGACCCTGCCTTCCCCGAAATTCCGGTACCGCTCTACGATGGCCGCCCCTGGTTCCTGCCCATCGTCAGCGGCTGGTACCATCTGCAGGACGCGATCGATCGCCGACTGGCGCGGTTCTGAAGGAAATGACGGCGGCAAAAAAACCGCCGAGTTGCTCGCGGCAGCCTCACCCCGCAGCAGGGCGCGCCGCGGTCACCGCAGATAGTGGATATGCGGCCTGTGATGGTGAGGAGACGCCTCGACGCGCGCCTCGACCGAAAAGACCTCCCGGAGGAGCGTTTCGCTGATCACCGCGTCCGGCGGTCCGGACGCCACGATCCGGCCTTGCTGCATGACGATCACCCGGTCGCAGAACATGGCGGCGTGGTTGAGGTCGTGCAGGGCGACCACGCTGGTGATCGGCAGGCTCGCGACGAGCTTCAGCACGCCGATCTGGTGCTGGATGTCGAGATGGTTGGTCGGCTCGTCGAGGATCAGCTCGGTCGGCGTCTGCGCGAGCGCCCTGGCGATATGCGTGCGCTGCTTCTCGCCGCCCGACAGGCTCTGCCAGCGCTCGTTGCGCCGGTCCTGCATGCCGGCGCGCTGGAGCGCCTCGTCCACGGCACGGTCGTCCGCATGGGTCCAGCGGGACATCCAGGAGCGATGCGGAAACCGTCCGAGCCGGACGACATCGACGACACGGAGATTGGCGCTGGTGGTCGCATGCTGCTCGACGAAGGCGACACGACGCGCCACCGTTCGAGCACCCAGCGATGCGAGATCGCTTCCATCCAGCAGCACGCGGCCCGATTGCGGGCGCTTCAGACCGGTCAAAAGGCGCAGGAGCGAGGTCTTGCCGGAGCCGTTGGGGCCGAGCAATCCCAGCATCCGTCCGGGCTCGGCGGCAAAGGAGACGCCGTCGACGATCGTCCTGCTTCCGATCCGCCAGACCAGATTCTCTGCCGTGATGCTCATGAGGCACGCTGCAGCCGGTAGAGGATGATCGAGAAGAACGGCACGCCGACGAGAGCGGTGACGACGCCGATCGGGAGCACCTGTTGTGGGATCAGGGCGCGCGAAGCGACATCCGCCAAGACCATGAAGACCGCGCCGATCAGCACGCAGGCCGGCAGGAGCCGGACATGGAGGGGGCCGATCAGGGCCCGGGCGGTATGGGGCACGATCAAGCCGACAAAGCCGATGGAGCCGACCATGCTGACGATGGTCGCGGTCATCATGGCGGTGAGGGCAAAGAGGACGATCCGGGCCCGGCCGACATTGACGCCGAGGGAGGCGGCCGTTTCGTCGCCGAAGGCGAAGGTGTCGAGCGTCCGGGCATAGCAGAGGCAGGCGACGAGCCCGAGGCTGACGACCATCGAAACCAGCATGAACTCCGGCCAGCGCACGCCGCCGAAGCTGCCGAGAAGCCAGAACATGACGTCGCGGGCCTGCTGGGCGTTGCCGGAGGTGGTGACGATATAGGAGGTCGCGGCATTGAAGAGCTGCGAAGCCGCTACGCCCGCCAGGATGGTGCGGTCGGCGCCGCCGCGCGTGCCGTTCGAGAGCAGGGCGACGAAGCAGAAGGCGGCGAAGGCGCCGAGGAACGCGCCGCCGGACAGCGAGAGAACGCCGCCGCCCAGACCCAGGATGATGATGGCGACCGCGCCGGTCGATGCGCCTGCCGAGATGCCGAGCACATAGGGTTCCGCGAGCGGGTTGCGCAGCAGCGACTGCATGATCGCGCCGGAGAGCGCGAGGCCGGCGCCACAGAAGGCGGCGACCAGAGCGCGGCTCAAGCGGTAATCCCAGATCACCGTCTCGTAGACGCGATCGATCTCGACCGTCGTCCAACCCAGCCGGTTGGTCACGGCGGCGAGCGTCGTGCCGAGCGGGATCGGCAGGTCGCCGATGCCGACGCTGAGACCGATGGCGAGCCCGATCGCCGCCAGCGATCCCAGCAGCAGGCCGGCCAGGGCCGCCTTGCCCTGAAGGGCGCCGTATTCCCCGTTCACTTCAGCAGGCCGAGCGCTTTCAACTGCTGCGCCACCTGTTCGGCGCCGTAGATCGTCCGGACGGTGGGGTTCATCGCCTGCCCATCCATGACCACGACCGCCTTGTTCCTGACGGCGGCGAGCTGGCTGACGGCCGGGTCCGTGGTCAGGAACTTGATCTTGGCCTCCGGCTTGTCGAGCTCCCAGCGATTGCGGTCGAGGCTGGCGACGACGATCACGTCGGGCTTCGCCGCGATGATGCCTTCCCAGCCAAGCGTCGGCCATTCGGCCTCGGTCTGTATGGCGTTGCGACCGCCGAGCAGGTCGGCGATGAACCCGGAGGCGCCGTTCTTGCCGCCGAGATAGGCGTCGGCAGATGGGGAGGGGCTGGAGAACCAGAAGACGTAGGAGAGTTTCCGGTCGCCCGGCGTCACGCTGGCGCGCAGCGCCGCCTCACGCGCCTTGAAATCGGTGATCAGGGCCTGGCCGCGATCGGCGACGTCGAAGATCCGCGAGAGCTCGTCGATCTCCTGATAGAGCGCATCCGTGCTCCAGAGCTGGGCGCGGCTGCCATAGGCGTCCTTGCTGCCCTTCGTATCGAGACAGGTGCTGGGGGACAGATAGCTGGGAATGCCGACACGCTCGAAATCCTCGCGCTTGGCGACCTTGCTGCTCGGACCGAGCAGCGTGGGAAGGGCGGCTGCGACGAAATCCGGCCTCTCGGCGAGGAGGCTCTCGAAGGTCGGGAACTCCACGGTCAGGAGCTTCACCTTGGCATTGGCTTCGGCAAGCTGCGGCAGGACCTTGCTTGGCCAGAAGGCGGTGCCCACCATCCTGTCCTGCAACCCGAGCAGCAGCATGATCTCGGCGCTGTTCTGGCCGAGACCGATGGCCCGCTGCGGAGCCTTCTGGAAGATGACCTTCACGCCGCAATTGTCGAGCGTCAGGGGGTAGCTGTTCGGAGCTGCCGCAACCGGGGTCGCAACGCCGCCGGCAGCGCAAAGCCCGGCCGCGATCACAAGCGATTTGAAGCTGCCCACGCGTCATGTCCAAGGAAAGTTGTCTGTGGGGCGACCTCTTAACGGCCCTGCGAGAAAAGGGCTAGCCGAGGCCAAAACATTATAAATATTCTAAATTACGGCGACGATTTACTTTCCGGCGGCATGAACAGTGCTTCCCCTGCGGAGATTCGCAAGGGCCATGCGACGATGCCATGTCCGTCGTCCGGGCGCCCCCGCTCAAAGCTTCGAGCAGAGCCGGTAGGCCTCGTAGATCGATGAATAGATGTCCCGGCTCGACACGGCGTCGCCGATGCGATGCAGAAGGAAGCTGCCAGCCGGAGGCGCTTCAGCCTCCGCATCGCCGACCATGAAAGCGGTATCGGTGACACCGTCATTGGCCGAGAGCGCTCTCAGCGCGTGATAGATCTCGGCGGCGGGCAATGTGCCGTGCTCGATGACGATCTGGCTCGCTTCGATCCGGCTTTGCGCACCGGTCAGCTCATGGCGGAAGCTGGCCTGAAGGGCGTTGCCCCGGCGTTCGACCTTCTCCAGCCTGACCTCGGTGAAGGAGCGGATGCCAAGCTCCGCAAAGCGCTTCCTGAAGCCGGATTTGTCGATATAGGACATCTCGACGGCAAGCGCGTCGTCCGGGGTGGCGATGGAGACCGTCTTGCCCTGCTGGGCGAGATGCAGGACGCAGGACGCCGCCGCCTGCCGCCCGGTTCCATCATAGACGAGCACGTCGTCCTTGCCCGGCACCGTTCCGGTCAGCACGTCCCAGACTGTGTCGCAGAGCTCGGCGCCCTCCAGCCAGTCGGTGTCGGGAACGCCGCCCGTGGCGACGATGACGAGGTCGGGCTCCTCGGCGTGCACCGCGTCGGCCTCGACATAGCAGTTCGTGCGGATATCGACGCCGAGCCGCTCCAATTCGCCGATCCGCCAGTCGACGATGCCGATCAGGTCGCGCCGCTCGGCCGCGGCCGTCGCCACGAGCAGCTGGCCGCCGAGCCTGGGCGCCGCCTCGAACAGGATGACGGAATGACCGCGCTCGGCACAGACGCGGGCAGCTTCAAGGCCGGCGGGGCCGCCACCGACGACGATGGCTTTCAGCCGCCGCGAAGCCGGCTTCACCTCGTGACCGAGCACGGTTTCGCGCCCGCTGGCGGGGTTATGGATGCAGTTGACCTTCTTGTAGAGGCAGTAGGAGGCCCCGACACAGGGCCTGATCCGCTCCTCATCGCCCCGGATGAGCTTGTTGACGATATGCGGGTCGGCAATGTGGGCGCGCGTCATGCCGATCAGGTCGACGATGCCCTCGCGGATCGTATGGCGGGCCGTTGCGATATCGCGGATGCCGCCGGCATGGATCAGCGGCAGCTTCGTCTCGCGGCGGAATTGCGCCACCTTGTCGAGATAGGGCGCGCTGCGCTGGAACAGGCCGGGCATGTTGTCTTCCGCCAGCGCCAGATCGGTGTCCATGCGGCCGTAGATGCAGTTGAAGTAATCGATGTGCCCCTCGCGCTCGAAGATGCGGGCGAGCTGCAGGCAATCCTCGAACCCCGATCCATCGGCGACGCCTTCGTCGATCACGAAGCGGATGCCGACCACGGCGTCGTCACCGACGCGCTTGCGAATGGCCTCATGGACCATCAGGCCGAAGCGGGCGCGGTTCTCGGGCGAGCCGCCGAAGCGATCCCTGCGCTTGTTGGTGAGCGGCGACAGGAACTGGCCGATGAGATGGCCTCCCGTCACGGTCTCGACGCCGTCGAGACCGCCCTCCATGCAACGCAGCGCTGCATCGGCGTAATCCCGGATGATCCGCGCGATATCCGCCTCATCCATTTCCTTGGGAAAGTTGCGGTTGCGCGTCTCCCTCACGCGCGACGGCGCCAGCACCGGCAGCCAGTTCCAGCCATAGGAGGTGGCGCGGCGACCGAGATGCGAGACCTGGCACATCACCGCCGCGCCATGGCCATGGATGCGCGCCGATAATTGCGCCAGATGCGGAATGATGCGGTCGCTGGAGAGATCGAGCTGGCCGCCGCCCCAGCTGGAGTCGGGGGAGGTCATCGCTGAGCCGCCGATCATCGTCATGGCGAGCCCGCCGCGGGCCTTCTCCTCATGGTAGCGCTGATAGCGCTCCAGCGGCAGCCCGCCATCGTCGAGCATGGAGGCGTGGCTGGTGCTGACGATGCGATTCCGGAAACGCAGTTTCTTGATCGCGAACGCCTCGAGAAGCGGGTCGAGGCTTGCACCGGGCGCGGGAGCGGCGGTTAGCTGTGCTGCACTCACCGAATTGTCCTCGCCAAAGCCAAAGCCTATACGCATGCGTGATGGCAGCTGCGAAGCTGCGCAGCCGCTGTCATATGGCTGATCCCCTGCGATCCTGCGGCAGATGCCGGAAGCGGAGTAGATTGAAAAAAGTTTGGCGAGGGATACGCTGAGCGTATGGCTCTTCTTCCTCACCTGGTTCCGTCGGCGCGCGGGCTGCTGATCTTCGAGGCCGCGGCACGCACCGGCAGCTTCACGGCGACGGCGGCCGAGTTCAATGTCACCCAGCCCTCGATCAGCCGCAGCGTCGCCGAGCTGGAGGCGGCCATCGGGGTCAAGCTCTTCGAACGCCGCGCGCGTGGAATCGAGCTGACCATCGATGGGCGCGCGCTCCATGACGTCCTCGGTGAGGCCGTCACCCGTATTGCCGAGACCATCGAGGCGATCCAGCGTCGCAAGAGTTCGACGAAGCCTGTCGTCACGCTTTCGATGTCGAGCTCTTTCGTGGCCCATTGGCTGCTGCCGCGTCTCGGCGAGTTCAATGCGGCATTCCCGCAGGTCGATATCCGCTTCGATCTGGTTCCGGGCGTCCTGCGCGGCATCCCGGACAATGTCGATCTCGCCACGCGCATCGTCGCCGACGACGACGAAAGCTTTCATCGCTGGTTCTTCGCGCCCGAGATCATTTTCCCGGTGTGCAGCCCGGCCTATCTCAGCGCCCGCGGCCCGCTCGACCATAAGGGCGATGGGGCCGGACATGTGTTCCTGTGGCTGACGGACCATGCGACCCCCAAATAGGCCAAGGAATGGGGCAACGTCGCCCATCGCGGCACGTCCCGCGGCGTCTGGCACGAATTCACGGATTACTCCGTCATTCTCCAGGCCGCTCTCAACGGCGAGGGCATCGCGCTCGGCTGGGTCAGCGTCATCGCGAGCATGCTGTTGAAGGGCATGCTGGTGCCCGCCTCGGATCTCGTCATCCGCACCGGCCAGCACCATAGCCTGGTCGCGCCCCGGTCCAGGCCCCTGAGCCCCGTCGTCGTCGAGATCGCTCTCTGGCTCCAGGCCGGAATCGCGAAAGAGCTCGATGCGCTTGCCGGCATGGATGGCCTGTCCATCGAGAGCTGATCGTAGGAGCCGGCGGCGGACCGGTTTCGCTTCAGAAAAGCAGGGCGTCGAGGTGGTCGGGAGCGGCTTGCGCCGGCAAGAGGCGCGGCAGCGCCGCGGGCCTCGTGCCGAGGATTGCAGGCCATGTGAGGTGCGTGAACGGATGCCGGCGCCAGCACGCTCAGGTTGCGGTGTTAAGCATCCATTAACCAAGCTGGCCCAATACTCCTATTGTATCGACTTGCCTAAATTCCTGACAATGGATGTTTTCATTATGGCAAGAATACATTTCGTTCCGGCAGTACTGATAGCTTCCCTTGTGTCAAGCGCCCTGAGTGCGGCCACAGCGACGGGCAATTTCCAGGTTCAGATCAATATCCAGGCTACCTGCATTGTTGTCAGTGCCTCGGATCTTAACTTCGGCAACGCCGGCGTCCTTTCGGCGAATGTCGATTCGACGAGTACTATCAGCGTCCAGTGCACGGCCACGACGCCTTATTCCATCGGGCTCAACCAGGGCGTGAATGGTGGCTCCGTCACGACGCGCCAAATGGCGGGGACCGGCGGCCTGATCAATTACGCGCTTTTCCGTGACGCCGGCCGAACCCAGAACTGGGGATCGACCATCGCGACGGATACCGTTGCCGGGATCGGGAGCGGCGCGGCGCAGAACTATACCGTCTACGGCCGGGTTCCGCCCCAAACCACCCCCGCGCCGGCGCTCTACACCGACACCATCACGGTGACGGTGACGTACTGACCGGCGCAATCGCGCTCGCCTGCCGCCGACGATCGACCAGGCCTAACCGAAGGAGGCGCGACGGAGCTGCATGCGCAGCGCCGATCCCTGCCGCTGTGCCGGAACAGAAGGAAACCCGCATGAAGAGCGCGGTCATCGGAATTGGTTTTGCAAGCCTCATCGCCGGAGCGGCGGATGCGGCTTCCCTGCAGGTCGCCCCCGTGCTGCTGGACCTCCCGGCGCCCGGAAACACGGCGACGATCACCTTGCGCAACACGGATGTCGAACCGATCACCGCCCAGATCCGCGTCTTTCGCTGGATCCAGCGCGACGGAGCCGAACGGCTTGAGCCCGTGGACGACGTCGTGGCCAGCCCGCCGGTCGTCCAGCTGCGCTCCCGTCAGGATTACACGGTCCGGATCGTCCGGGTGACCGGGCAACCCGTCGCGCGAGAGGAGGCGTATCGGCTGGTCATCGACGAATTGCCCAAGCCGAACCGCGCACCCGGAACCGTGGCTCTGGTCATGCGCCATGTGGTGCCCGTCTTCTTCAGCCGGAAATCCGCTTCGCCCGCCTCGGTCGCCTGGTCGGTCAGCCGCCATGACAAGGGCTTGACCCTGAGCGCGGTGAACAGCGGAGAAAGGCGCGCCCGCTTCGCCGCGATCACGATCCGCGACGCCTCCGGAAAGGTGGTTTCGGAGACGAAGGGGCTTCTCGGCTATTCGCTCGGCGGTTCGTCGATGCAATGGGTCCTTCCCTCGTCGCCGTCAGCGAGGTCGGGCGCGCGGTTCACGATTTCCGGCATGACCGACATTGGCTCGTTCAATGCGCCGCTGCCGGTGTCCGCCAGCCGCTAGGTTCGCAGCCATGGCGATGCTGGTGCTTGGATCGGCGTGCTGGGCTGCGAACCCCGCTCGAGGCGAGGACGGCACGGGCCGCGAGCTGCATCTCGATGTTCTTCTCGACGGCCAGGCCATCGGCCTGATCGGCGCCTTCCGTCAAAATCCTCGCGGTGACATCCTGGCGCTTCGCAAGGAGCTGGAGGAGCTTGGCGTCAAGGTCCCCGGTGGCTTCAAGGCGGCGGACGAGGTCGCCCTGCTCGCTATTCCCGGCCTGACCTTCCGCTATGACGAGGCGGCGCAGCGGATCGACATCAGGCTGCCGCCGGAGGGGCGCCTGCCCAAGACCTACGACGCGCAACCATCCAGCGCCACGCCTGCGCCGAAGCCCGAGCGCGGCAGCACCGGTGCCGTCCTCAACTACACGCTCTTCGGAACATCCGAGGACAAGCAATTGAGCAGCTTCTGGCGCTACCCCACCCTGTCCGCGACGCTCGATGCGCGGCTGTTCAGCCCCATCGGCGTGGTCTCGCAGACCGGGATCCTGAGCGACCGGTCGCTTGCGGGGGGATCGACCGAAGCGCTCCGCCTGGAGACGAGCTGGACCTATTCCGACCCGGAGACCCTGCTGACCTACCGTGCCGGCGACCTGATTTCGAGCGGCTTGGCATGGACCCGCCCCGTCCGCCTGGGCGGCCTACAGTTCCAGCGGAATTTCGGGCTGCGCCCCGACCTGATCACGCTGCCGCTGCCCAGCGTCACGGGTTCCGCGGCGGTCCCGTCGACGGTCGACGTGTTCGTCAACGGCGCGAAGGCCATTTCACAGGATGTCGGCAGCGGCCCGTTCCGCATCACCAACATCCCCATCCTCACCGGCAACGGCAATGCCAGCGTGGTCGTGCGCGACGCCTCGGGCCGGCAGAGCGAGTCGAGCCTGCCCTTCGTCGTGTCCAGCAATCTGCTCCGGCCGGGCCTGTTCGACTTTTCCGCCGAGCTTGGCCTGCCGCGCCTGCAATACGGCTTGCGGTCCAGCCTCTATGGCGACGATGTCGCGGGATCGGCAAGCGCGCGTTATGGCATCACCGACACCGTCACGGTGGTCGCTCATGGCGAGGGGACGCGCAGGCTCGGCATGGGCAGCGTCGGCGGCGTCTTCGGCCTCGGTCGCTACGGTGTCCTGACTGCGGCGGGCGCCGGCAGTTGGAACGATGGCCGCATCGGCGGCCAGTCCTATGTTTCGTTCGAGACGCAGCTTTGGGGGGTGTCCTTCATGGCCGCGTCCCAGAGGACCTTCGGAGCCTACAGGGATCTGGCCGCGGTCAGCGGCGTTCCGTTCCCGGGGCTGGGCGGCGGCGTCACCGACTATGTCGCGACGGCGGGCTCGCCGACGCTGAGCGGCGACAGATGGGAGCGGATGCTTCTGCCGCCGCGCGCGCTCGACAGGGTCTCGATCGGCGTGCCAGTGCCGCTGCTGGGCGGAGCGGTCAGCCTCGGCTTCGCCCATGTGAAGCCGGCGCTGGGGCGCGCCAACCGCATCGTGAATGCGAGCTATACGCGGCCGCTCTGGGGTGGCGGCTCATTCTACGCCACCTTCTACACCGATCTGGCGGATCGCAGTTCCGCTGGCGTTTTCGCCGGGCTGTCGTTTCCGTTCGGGAGCGACATCACCTCCTCGGCGGGCGCCAGCCGCACGGGCTCGACCTGGTCGCTCGCGGCCGACGTCAACAAGCCCATCGGCCAGGAGATCGGAAGCGTCGGCTGGCGCATCCGCGATGTCGAAGGGCCCTCCGGACAGACGCGGCGCGCGGCATCCGTCGCCTATCGCGGCGCCGCCGGCCAGATCGAGGCCGGCGTGGCGCAGGGCGACGGAGGCTTCACCGGGACGATGCAGCTCGACGGTTCGGTGGCGATCGCGGGGGGCAGCGTCTTCGCCGGCAACCGGATCGACGATGCGTTCGCCGTGGCGAAGGTCGGCGTCCCCGGCGTCGACGTGCTGTTCGAGAACCGGGTGGTCGCTCGTACCGACGCATCCGGCAGCGCGCTCATCCCGACGCTGCGATCCTATCAGGCCAACAGGATCTCGATCGACCCCCGCGACCTGCCGGTCGATACGTCCTCGGAGACCACGGTCGAATTGCGCGCTCCGTCGGACCGGGCCGGCGTGATCGTCGATTTCGGCGTCAGGTCGATGAGCAACGCGGCGATCGTCATCCTTCAGGACGCGGCGGGGCGCCCCTTGCGCGTTGGGGCGACGGGCGCGCTTCAGCCCGGTCTCAGGGGGACGAGTGCCGCCGCGCCGGAATTCACGGTCGGCTATGACGGCCGGGCCTTCATCGAGAACCTGTCGGCGGATAACGAGGTGGTCGTGCGGCTTGAGGCGGGATCCTGCCATGCGCGGTTTCCCTTCGCGCCCCGGGACAAGGCGCAAGTCTCGATCGGAGCGGTCCGATGCCAATAGCGCGTGGTCTGCTGTGGCTGTGCCTCTGGACCATGCTCGCGGCGGCAGGGATGCTGCCGGCGGCCCGGCCGGCGAGCGCCCAATCCTGCTCCTTGAGCATCACGCCCCTGGCCTTTGGCGATGTCGACGTCACGGCCAATGCGCAGGTGAACGGAACGGCCACGGCCACGGTCTCCTGCTCGGGTACAATCTTGCCGGTGGGAGTCTGCATAGAGCTGGGGCCCGGCAGCGGCGGCGGCACGAATGCGGCGAATCGCACCCTCGTCAACGGCGCCAACCAGCTCCGTTACGGCCTGTTCTCCGATGCGGCGGCGAGTGTCCCCTGGGGATCGGGGACGTGGGCGGCAGGAGGCGCATCGCCCGTTGGCTTCAATCTGTCCATGCCCGGCGGCACCGGCAGCCGCAGCGTCACGATCTATGGCCGCGTCTATAGCGGCCAGGCCACGGCTGCGCCGGTGCCTTACAGCAGCAGTTTTTCCGGCGCCGACGCGCAGATCCGCTATGGGCTCCTCTCCTTCCTGCTCGGATGCAATCTGCTGACGGTCACCCAGTCTGGGAGCTTCAACGTCACGGCGAACGTGCCGCCGACCTGCAGGGTCACGACCAGCGACCTGAATTTCGGGCCGGTCGGCGTCCTGACCGCGCCCCATGATGCCTTCACCAGCCTGGCGCCGACCTGCACGAACGGAACCGCCTATCAGATCGGACTCGATGGCGGCCTGTCGGGCGCCACCAATCCGACGCTGCGGCGCATGGTCAAGGGCGGCGAGGGGATCACCTACGGCCTCTACCGGGATACGGCGCGCACCCAGGCGTTCGGAAACACGCTCGGTGCCAATACCCTGGCGGGGCTGGGGTCGGGTCTGGCGCAGACGACATTCGTCTATGGGCGCGTGCCGGCTCAGGCGACGCCGTCGCCGGGCGCCTATGCCGATACGATCCAAGCAACGGTCACCTATTGAGCGCTCGCGCTGTCGTCGAACGCCGCCGCCCTCCAGCGGGTCGGGCGCAATTCCTCCTCCGTAATTGCGAATAAATCGCACTTGCAAGTACGGCGGACTTCAAGGTAGCAATGAATTGCTTTTGCAATTCATTGTCAATAAGGATGCCTCAATGCCCGCTGCTTCGCGTCGATCGGTCCTGGCCGGTTTCATGGGCGCCGCCTTCGCCGCCGTGCTGGGCAGCTCGCCAGCCGCCGCCCAGGGCAAGTTCAAGGCCGTCACCACCTTCACGGTGATCGCGGACATCGCGAAAAACGTCGCGGGCGACGCGGCGGTCGTTGAGTCGATCACCAAGCCCGGTGCCGAAATCCACAACTACCAGCCGACGCCGGGCGACATCCAGCGCGCCCAGGGCGCGCAGCTCATCCTCTGGAACGGCCTCGGGCTCGAGCTCTGGTTCGAGAAGTTCTTCCAGAATCTCAGGAACGTGCCGGGCGTCGTCGTCTCGCAGGGCGTCGCCCCGATGGGCATCGTCGAAGGCCCCTACAAGGGCAAGCCGAACCCGCATGCCTGGATGTCGCCCGCGGCCGCGCTGATCTATGTCGACAACATCCGCGACGCCTTCGCGAAGTACGACCCGCAGAATGCCGAGACCTACAAGGCCAATGCGGAAGCCTACAAGGCCAGGATCAAGGCTGCCATCGAGCCGATCAGGGCGGAACTCGCCGCCGTTCCCGCCGAGAAGCGCTGGCTTGTCTCCAGCGAGGGCGCCTTCTCGTATCTGGCACGCGATTTCGGGCTGAAGGAGCTCTATCTCTGGCCGATCAACGCCGACCAGCAGGGCACGCCGCAGCAGGTCCGCAAAGTGATCGACGCGGTGCGGAAGAACAAGATCACGGTGGTCTTCTCCGAGAGCACGATTTCGCCGAAGCCGGCCCAGCAGGTCGCGCGGGAAACCGGGGCGACATATGGCGGCGTCCTCTATGTGGATTCGCTGAGCGAGAGCGACGGTCCGGTTCCGACCTATATCGACCTGCTCAAGGTCACCTCGGGCACCATCGCCAAGGGGCTGGCGCAGTGAACGCGCCCGTCGATGCCAAAGCCCTCCTCGCCGCGTCCGAGGCGGGGGGCGGCATCGCGGTGACCGGTGCGACGGTCACCTACCGCAATGGCCATACGGCGCTGCGGGATGCGAGCTTCCGGATACCTACGGGCACGATCGCGGCTCTCGTCGGCGTCAACGGCTCCGGCAAGTCGACGCTGTTCAAGGCGATCATGGGCTTCGTGCGCCTCGCCACGGGCGATATCCGCGTGCTCGGGTTGACGGTCCGGCAGGCGCTGCGCCAGAACCTCATCGCCTATGTGCCGCAGGCCGAGGAGGTCGACTGGAACTTCCCGGTCCTGGTCGAGGATGTCGTGATGATGGGCCGCTACGGCCGCATGGGCCTGATGCGCATCCCGAAAGCCGCCGATCACGCGGCCGTCGATGCTGCGCTCGCCCGCGTCGACATGGGCGCTTTTCGCAAGCGCCAGATCGGGGAGCTCTCGGGCGGCCAGAAGAAGCGCGTCTTCCTGGCGCGGGCGCTCGCCCAGGACAGCCGGGTCATCCTGCTCGACGAGCCTTTCACCGGCGTCGACGTCAAGACCGAGGAGCGGATCATCGCGCTGCTGCGCGAATTGCGAGCGGAGGGCCGCGTCATGCTGGTCTCGACGCATAATCTCGGCTCCGTGCCGGAATTCTGCGATCGGACGATCCTGATCAAGGGAACGGTCCTGGCCCATGGCCCGACCGCGGACACCTTCACCCAGGAGAACCTGCAGAAGACCTTCGGCGGCGTGCTGCGCCATGTCGTGCTGAACGAGGCGCAGGGCGCCGGACAGGCGCCCGTCGGCGTCGTCACTGACGACGAGCGGCCATTGATGCTGCACGAAGGCAGGGCGGCCCCCCGGGAGGCCGGGATGCGCGAAGGAGGCGGGGAATGATCGCCGTTCTCCTCGAGCCTTTCTCATACGGCTATATGCGCAACGCCATGTGGGTCTCGGCCCTCGTCGGGGGCGTCTGCGCCTTCCTGTCCTGCTACCTGATGCTGAAGGGCTGGTCGCTGATCGGCGATGCGCTGTCGCATGCGATCGTGCCGGGCGTGGCCGGCGCCTACATGCTGGGCCTGCCCTTCTCGATCGGCGCCTTCTTCTCCGGCGGGCTCGCCGCCGGCGCGATGCTCTTCCTGAACCAGCGGACCAAGCTGAAGGAAGATGCCATCATCGGCCTGATCTTCTCGAGCTTCTTCGGGCTTGGCCTGTTCATGGTGTCGCTGTCGCCGACCTCGGTGAACATCCAGACCATCGTGCTCGGCAACATCCTCGCCATCACCCCCGCCGACACGATTCAGCTCGCGCTGATCGGCTTCGTCTCGCTCGGTGTCCTGCTCGTCAAATGGAAGGACCTCATGGTCACCTTCTTCGACGAGAGCCATGCGCGCTCGATCGGCCTCAACCCGACCGCTCTGAAGCTGGTGTTCTTCACGCTGCTTTCGGCCTCGACCGTCGCGGCGTTGCAGACGGTGGGGGCCTTCCTCGTCATCTGCATGGTCGTCACGCCCGGCGCCACCGCCTATCTGCTGACGGATCGCTTCCCCCGGCTGCTGGCGATCGCGGTTGCGATCGGCACGCTGACCAGCTTCGCCGGCGCCTATGCCAGCTATCATCTCGACGGAGCCACCGGCGGCATCATCGTCGTGCTGCAGACGGCGATCTTCCTGCTCGCCTTCTTCCTCGCGCCCAAGCACGGCATGCTGGCCGCCCGTCGCCGCGCCGCCCGCACCCTGGAGGCCGCATGACGATCCTCGTCGAGACGCTGCTCCAGCCCTTCCGCTTCGACTTCATGGTCAATGCGCTGGTGATCGCGGTGGTCGTCGCCATACCGATGGCGCTGCTGTCCTGCTTCCTCGTGCTGAAGGGCTGGTCGCTGATGGGCGATGCGATCAGCCATGCCGTCTTTCCCGGCGTGGTCCTCGCCTACATCCTCGGCTTTCCCTATGCCGTCGGGGCTTTCGCCGCAGGGATGATCTGTGCCACCGCAACGGGCTTCCTGAAGGACAACAGCCGGATCAAGCAGGACACCGTGATGGGCGTGGTCTTCTCCGGCATGTTCGGGCTCGGTCTCGTCCTCTATGTGAAGATCCAGTCCGAGGTGCATCTCGACCATATTCTCTTCGGCGACATGCTCGGCGTCTCCGTGGCCGATATTGGCGGGGCCGCGCTGATCGCCCTGCTGACAGCGGGCGTGATCGGCATCAAATGGAAGGATTTCCTGCTGCACGCCTTCGATCCGGCGCAGGCGCGGGCGGTCGGCCTTCGGGTGAACCTGCTGCATTACGGCCTGCTCAGCCTGATTTCGCTGACGATCGTCGGCGCGCTGCAGGCCGTCGGCATCATCCTGGCCATCGCCATGTTGATCGCGCCGGGCGCCTTCGCTTTCCTGCTGACCCGCCGGTTCAGCACCATGCTGCTCGCGGCGGTCGTCATGGCCGTGATCGGCTCGTTCCTCGGGGTCTATCTCTCGTTCTTCATCGACAGTGCGCCGGCGCCGACCATCGTGCTCCTGCTGTCGCTCGCCTTCATCCTGGCGCTGGCCCATGCGAGCCGCAGGACGCCCGAAACCCGGCCGGATGGTGCCGCGCGTCCACTTCATTAGAACGGGCTGACTTTCAGCGGAACGACGCGGTCATCCCGGGCCGGCCGCGAGGCGATGGGCTGCCGCCTCGTCGCGGAGCCATTGCCGGAACGCGGCGATCGCCGGCCGCTGCGCCGACGCCTCCGGGCAGACCAGATAATACTGGTGCGGACCCCTGACCTGATCCGGGAAGGGCCGGACCAGACGGCCGGCATCGAGATAATCCCCGATCAGGACATTGGTCGCGAGCGCCACGCCCTGTCCCGAGGCGGCAGCCTGCAGGGCGAGAAACGTATGCGAGAAGCGCGGCCCATGGCTCGCGTCGATCTGCGACATGCCCACCGCCGCGAGCCAGCGCGGCCAGGTGACGAAGTCGGGGATTCCCTCCGGGATCTCGTGCAGCAAGGTGTGATGGCTGAGATCCGCCGGCTCGCGCAGCGGCCGGGCCGGATCGCCGAGCAGGGAGGCGCTGCAGACGGGAAAGAAATTCTCCTCCATCAGGAGATCCGCCCGCAGGCCCGGATAGTCGCCGCGGCCGGAGCGGATCGCCACATCGACATTCTCGCGGGCGAAATCGGCCAGGCTCACCGAGACCTCGACCCGCACCTCCAGATGGGGCTGGCGCTCCTTCAGCGAGCCGAGCCGGGGAATCAGCCAGTTCAGGGCGAAGCTCGGCAGGGTGCTGACGGTCAGGACATTCGGCGTCTCCGGGCGCAAGGCCCGCGCCGTCGCCTCGTTGAGCTGGTCGAGCGCCTGCGAGACGGTCGCGGCATAGCGCTCGCCGATCTCGGTCAAGGCGACGCCCTTGCTCGGCAGCCGAATGAAGAGCGGGCGCCGCAGCCAGGTTTCGAGCGCTCTGACATGCTGGCCGACAGCACTGGCGGTGACAGCCAGCTCATCGCCTGCCTTCTCGAAATTGCGATGCCGGGCGGCAGCCTCGAAGGCGCGCAAGGAGGCCAGCGGCGGAAGATGGCGGCGGCTCATGGCAGGCCAAGCTCAACTTGGGCAATGCGAAGAACTTCGCATTTGCTTGACGCCGCGGCAAGGCGCAGATTCCCGGGCAATCAAGTCACCTGAGAGGCATGCCATGTTCGCAAGCCCAGCCACAGCCCAGCTTTCCCTTTCCCATCGCTCGCGCGGCGGCGCCCTGAAACTCCTGCTGCAGCTCGAGGCCTGGCTCGATGCGAGGGCGAGCGCGCGCGCTCTCTATGCGATGGACGAGCGCGGCCTGTCCGATCTCGCTCTGTCGCGCAGCGATGTCGAGCGCGTCAACGCCGACGCCCGCCGGCCGGCCGGAACGGCCTGAGGCGATCGGCGCGGAAAGAGGCCGGCAGTGAAGCGAGGCCGCACGCGACGCGGATGCGCGACGGCCACGGCCTCGTCTTCCGCAACTTCCGGCCGGCGATACGGGTTCCGATCTTCCTGTTTCGCCAACGCGAACGGCCGACCGGCGAGCTGGTCGAGGCCTTCAGCGCCGCCTCAAGCCCCCGCCGGCCTTTCGCGGCGCGCCGGGCTGAGGTCGGGTTGCCCGAGTATTTTCCTCATGCGCATTGGTATCGATCCGCCTCGCCCGAAAATGCCCGCGCGTAGCAGCGGCTAGCCGCTCAGCCTGTGAATCCAGCCGATCTGGCGGTCCACGCAACGCTCGCGTTCATATCCGGCCCGGATCGTTTCGCGTGCGACGTGGCGCAGAGGCGCCATCGCGGGGGCGTGCCGCAGCGCCTCGCCGATGCGCCGCGCCAGCAAGGCGGGGTCGTCGAACGGGGCGAGCAGGCCGTTGATGCCGTCGCGCACCACCTCCCTCACCGGCGGCGTGTCGGAGGCGACGACGAGGCAGCCGCAGGCCATCGCCTCCAGCAGCGACCAGGACAGCACGAAGGGGACCGTCAGATAGACATGTGCCGCCGAGACCTGGAACAGCCTGATCAGTTCGTCATGAGGCAGCCAGGGGATGTGCACGATGCGATCGGCCAGGCCGGTTTCCGCCAGCATCGCTTCGCGCCAGACGCGACCATCGTCGCGTGGGCGGCCATAGCCCGCCCCATCGCCACCGACAGCCACGAAGATCAGGTCCGGATCGCGTTCCGCCAGAATGGCGGCGGCGCGCATGAACTGGGGATAGCCGCGATAGGGGTCGAGGTCGCGCGCGACGAAGGTGACGACCGGCGCGCCCGGCGCGAGCTCGCGGCCATCCGGCAAGGTGAAGCGCGCCTGCGGCTCGGGCCGGCAGAGCGCCGTGTCGATCCCGTCATGACAGACGGCGATGCGCTGACGATAGGCTGTGGGATATTGCCGGCGTTGCCACTGCGTCGGGGCGTAGGCCGCGTCGAGCGTGTCGAGAGCGAGGAGCTGCGCGGCGTTGCGCATGCGGATGCGCTGCCGCTCCGCCAGGGGGATCGGCGCGGTCGCACCGAAATCCAGATCCGATCCGGAACTGCGGTAGTAATATTCGCAGTAACCCATCAAGGCGGCGTCCGGCAGCGCGTCACGCGCGAAGAGAAGCCCGCCCCAGCCAGTGTGCCCGATCACGACATCGGGCGGATCGGTCGTCTTCAGGGACGTCATCATCTGCGCAACGGCCTCCCCGGTGCGCAGATGATAGTCGGTGGCGGCAAGCGCCGGGTGCTGTGTCGATGCTTCCCCGACCGCATAGGTCAGTTGCCGCACGCCGGCCTGCTCCTGCGCAGGGCGTTCGGTGATCAGCGTGACCTCGTCGCCCTGGGCGACGAGGCTCGCGATCAAAGAAGCGAACTGACCAGATCCTGCACGATGAACGAATAGGATATGCATGAGGCCAGTAAGACACCGCCGTAACGGAGGGAATCGTTCCACCACTGCTCCAGACGGCGCAGGGTTTCGTGAGTCGTCAGAAGATCGGCCTCGGTTCCGTTCTCGGAGCGTTGGCTGAACTGGCTGGTTTCGTCGAGCAGGCGCAGCCGCTCGCAGAGCATCTGCCCCTTGGGCGAGAGCGAGATCTTGGCCAGCCGGCGGTCGCGTGGCGACGCCGTTCGATCGAGATAGCCGCTCTCGACGAGCTGCTTGAGATTATAGGAGGCGTTCGAGCCCCCGTAATGCCCACGATCCAGCAGGTCGCGGACCGCGATCTCACCTTGCCCGATGGTTAACAGAATCATCACCTGCGCAGGTGAGATGTCCTCGATGCCGAGCTTGCCCAGCTCGAGGCGCAGATAGTCGAGAAATCTTCGGCTCACGCGCTCGATGACACGGGCCAGATCAAAGGCGGAAAGCCTTCGCTCGGGACCGTCCTCGAGATCGCCATCGCCGTTGGGCTGGTGATGGCCGTTCAAGGATCTGCCTGAAAATTGCCCGCCGCCATGCAATTTGAAGTGCATTCCTTACCCCGTCTGATCGAGTTTTGGACAATCCACCCTTTTTTCTCCCTTTCCCCAGTGAAGCCTATGGCAAAGCACGTGCCATACTGCGTGGCCAAAAGATAAGAATTTATCAAACGTGAATTAGATGGAAACTACTTCGAATTTCGAAATATCCCATAATCACGCCGCATTTGCTGAGTCGCTGCGTGAGGAGATAGAGTTCTAATCTGTCATAATCTTGACACTCCGCGCATATCACGTTCCCAATGCTGACGCTTGGTCGGCGTCGCGCAATGGTGACGTCATCCTTCTGGCTCGGCAACCCTCGCTTTCCGGAGATAGGAATGAAGGCTGTGCAGACCGCCCCGGACGCCTTGGTCAGGGATTTGCAGCGGTCGTTCGTGGGCGGCCTCGGCTATGCCGGCTTTCTCAGCCTGTGCGTGAATCTGCTGCTGCTGACCGTCCCGCTCTTCATGATGCAGGTCCAGGACCGGGTGACCGTCAGCCACAGCTACGACACGCTGGCGATGCTGCTCGTCGTCGCGGTGGGGGCGCTCGCGCTCTATGGCACGATCGAGTTCATCCGCTCGCTGACCTTCCAGACCATGGCCAGCATCTTCGCGCGCCGGCTCAACCTGCCGGCCCTGCAGGCGGCGGTGAGCGCCTCGCTCGAACAGGGCTCGGGCCAGGCGACGCAGGCGATCCGCGATCTCAACGACATCCGCTTCTTCATCGCGAGCTCGGCCATCGCGACACCGCTGGAGGCGGCCTGGTCGCCGGTTTTCCTCGCCGTGCTGTTCGCGCTGCACCCCGTCTACGGGCTGGTCGGGCTGGCCTCGCTGATCATCCTGCTGCTGCTCGGGGTGCTGTCGGACATGCTGACCCGCCGGATCCTCAAGGAGGCCAACGAGGCCGGCGTCGCCAGCATCAACGAGGTCGGCTCCAGCCTGCGTCACGCCGAGACGATCGAGGCGATGGGCATGCTGCCGGCGCTGTCGCAGCGCTGGCGCGGACAGCAGCTCGTCATGATCGAGCAGCTCGACATGGGCACGCGCCGCGCCAAGTTCATCGCGGCGCTGACGCGCTCCTGCCGGATGACGATGCAGCTGGCGGTCTATGCCACCGGCGCCGTGCTGATCATCCGCGCGGAGGTCACGGCCGGCACGCTGATGGCGGCGAGCATCCTGCTCGGCCGGCTGCTGGCGCCGTTCGATTCGATGATCACCGACTGGCGGCAATGGGTGCTGGCCGCGACCGCCTGGAAGCGGGTGCGGGAGCTGGTGCTGTCGCGCAGCTCGCAGCGCCAGACCGTGCCGACGCCGCCCTGCCAGGGCGATCTGGTGGTCGATCGCGTGATCTTCGCTCCTGCCGGCTCGGAGCAGACCGTGATCAAGGGCGTGTCCTTCTCGCTGGAGCCGGGCGAGGTGCTCGGCATCGTCGGGCCGTCGGGCGCCGGCAAGTCGACGCTGGCCCGGCTTCTCGTCGGCGTCCTCAAGCCGAATGCCGGCGGCGTCTATCTCGACGGCCACAGCACCTATCTCTGGGAGCGCGGCTCCTTCGGGGCCATGGTCGGCTATCTGCCGCAATCGGTCTCGCTCCTGAACGGCACGATCGCCGAGAACATCGCCCGCATGCGGGCCCCCGACCCGCATGCGATCCTCGAGGCGGCGCGCATCGCCGGCGTGCATGAGCTCATCGGCCGACTGCCGCTCGGCTACGACACCAGCGTGGCTGACAGCGACTTCAAGCTGTCCGGCGGCCAGCGCCAGCGCATCGGCCTGGCGCGCGCGCTCTACGGGCTGCCGCGCCTGATCGTTCTCGACGAGCCGAACGCCAATCTCGACGCCGAGGGCGAGCAGAGCCTGATCCGCGCCGTGGCGGCCGCGCGCGAGAGCGGGGCCATCGTCATTCTGATCGCGCACCGCCCCTCGGTGATGCAGGTCGTCGACAAGCTCCTCATCCTGAAGGACGGCCGCGTCCAGCAATTCGGCCCGCGCGCGGCGATCGCCGGCATGATCACGCCCGGCGGGCGCGTGGAGATCGAGCCGGCCGCGGCGAATGCCGCCCCATCCGCTCCGTCCGTTCGCGAGGTGAAGGCGTGACCGGAAACTCCCTGATCAAACGCCCCGAAATGCTGCCTGTCGCCTCCGCCGCGTGGCAGGAACCGGAGGAGCGCGTGCCGAGCCTGCGCAGCCTCGTTCTCGCCGGGGTGGCGGCGATCGGTGTCGGCTTCGGCGGCTTCGGTGCCTGGGCTGTCACGGCTCGGCTCGACAATGCCGCCGTGGCGAGCGGCGTCGTGGCCGTCGACAGCAAGCGCAAGACGGTCAGCCATCTCGAAGGCGGCATCCTCAAGACCCTGCTCAAGGCCGAGGGCGAGCGGGTCGCCAAGGATGAACCGCTGCTGCGGCTGGAGGATGCCCGCGCCCGTGCGGAATTGCAGCAGCTCGAGGCGAAACGGATCGGGCTGGAGGCGAAGCTTGCCCGCCTCCGGGCCGAGCAGGCGAATGCGCCCGAGGTCGATTTCCCCGACATCGTCGAGCGGGGAGAGAGCCCGATCGCGCGCGAGGTGCTGCGTGCCGAGCTCACGCTGTTCAAGTCACGCGCGCAGGTCCATGACGGCAAGATCAACATCCAGCAGCGCGTCATCGAACAGCATCAGGCCGAGTCCGAGGCGCTGAACGCGCAGATCGACGCCACCATCCGGCAGCGCTCCCTGATCGACGACGAGGTCCGGATTCTCACCGATCTCTACGAGAAGCGCTACGCCAAGCGCAGCCAGCTCGTCGAGCTGCAGACCCGGCAGAGCGAGCTTTCGGGGCGGGCCGGCGAGTTCGCGGCGCGCAAGGCCAAGGCGGAGCAGGCGGTCGCCGGCGCCAATCTGGAGATCCTGTCGATCAGTCTCGAGCGGCAGAACCAGATCGCCGGCGACATTCAGGACGCCCAGCTGGCGCTGTCGGAGGTCATCGAGCGCATCGTTCAGGCGCGGGACGTGTTGCGCCGCCTGATCGTGACCGCTCCCCAGGAGGGCATCGTCACCAATATCCGCATGCGCACCGCCGGCAGCGTGATCACGGCCGGCGAGGCGATCCTCGACATTGTGCCGGAGAACGAGCCGTTGATCGTCGAGGCCAAGGTCGACCCGCGCGATATCGACGTGGTGCGCGTCGGGGCGCCCACCCGCGTGCGATTGACCGCGTTCAACTCGCGGACCCTGCCGCCGCTGGAGGCGAAGGTGACTTATGTCGCGCCGGACCAGCTCGTCGACGAGAAATCCGGCGTTGCCTATTTCGTCGTGCGCGCCGAGATCGATCCCGACAGCCTGAAGGGCCATAAGATCGTGCTGCATGCCGGCATGACCGCGGAGGTCATGATCGTCAACGGCGCGCGCCGCGCGATCGATTATCTGATCTCGCCCTTCACCGACAGCTTCAACCGGGCATTCCGCGAGGATTGACGCGCCCCGAGGCGAGGAGCGGATGGCGAGGGATATTTCAAAATTGGAAGTATATTCTCGGGATTGTCGGAAGAATTGCCGAATAAAATGAAGTCTAAATTTTTGTGCATCGCAAAATAGTCACAATAAAAAGCTTGCTGCGACGCACGCATTGAGTAATCCTCTAAGAGTCGAGCGACGGCGTGACGCTTGCGATGCTGTCGGAACCGTTCCCGGACACAGGATTTGCGGCCGGATTTCCGGACAGGTCCGGGTTCACCAGATCGCTTAGGAGGTGCCGAATGGCGACGATCGAAGGAAGTGCATTCGACGACTTTTTGATTGGGACTCGCTTCAGCGACGTGATCCACGCCGGCAACGGCGACGATTTCGTTCATGGTGGCGACGGGGATGATTTCATCTTCGGCGATAAAGGGGACGACGTGCTTTACGGCGACGAGGGCGATGACGCGCTCTTCGGCGGCAATGGCGACGACATCCTCTTCGGCGGCAATGGCAATGATGTCCTGTCCGGCGGCAATGGCAACGATGTCCTTCAGGGCGGCGCGGGAGACGATATTCTCCAGGGCGGCAAGGGGGACGACGTCCTGTATGGCGGCGACGGCAACGATGTGCTGATCGGCGGCGCGGGCGACGACATCCTCTTCGGCGGCGCCGGGGACGACGTCCTGATCGGCGGCGCAGGACACGATGTCTTCGTCTTCACCGGTGGCGGCGGCAACGACGTCGTCCTCGATTTCGAGGCGGGCACGGACATGCTGCAGATCGCGCATGACATCAACGGCACCGGCGTGGCGACGGCCGAGGACGTGGCGGCGCGCGCGACCACGGTCGGCGGCAACACCGTCATCGATCTCGGCCATGGCGACACCCTGACCCTCGTCGGCGTGACCGCCGAGGATATCCAGGCCGATCCGCACAGCTACTTCTCGATCGCCTGATCGTCCTGACGCGCGTGTCCGTCCGGCCGGCAGCGGCCGGTCGGAAGGCGACGCGCCCGACAACGCTCCGGAGCGCGCGGCTTCCCGGGAGGTGGATTTCCCTCTTCGCCGAGCGCTCCGGGACCCTCCGTGCGGCAGGAGAACCCCATGCTTTCACTTGCGCCCGCCGCCACGGCGGTGGCGGCCCCGACCCAGCTCGAGCTCCATCGCCTCGGCGGTTCGGTCTTCCTGCTCTGCTGGACGCTCGAAGCCTCGCCCTTCGGCAAGCCGTCGATCGCGCTGACGGGCGGCGGCCGGCGCCTCGCCGCGGCCTCGATCTCGCTCGGGCTGCGTGACGGGCGCGAAAGGCTGGCCGTCGCCTTCCGCTCCTCCGGCCATGACAGCATCGTCGCGACCCTCTCCGACCACGGCCCGCAGGGCGACGTGACGGCAGCCTTCGACCCGGCGCTGGTTCACGGCCTGGCCGATCCCGACGACATACTGAAGGACCTCACGCCGCGGGCCCGGCTGGCGCTCGCCAATGCGCTGGTGCGGGCCTGGCCGCCCTTGTTCAACCTCGCCGCGGTCCCGAGCTACCTGTCCTTTCTGCGCCAGCTTCTCCTGGCTCTCTTTCCCGAGCCGGCCGCGATGCAGCCCAGCGCGGCGCTGGTCGAGGGCCGATGGTTGTCCGAGACCGTCGTCCCCGCCGATCTCGACGCGCTGCGCACGGCGTTCCGCCTGGACGGCGCCGGCCTCACGCGCCTCGAGCTGCCGTCGCGCCTCGGCGCAGCCGATCGCAACGGCCAGCGCGAGCTTCACCTCGTACTGGAGGAGCCGCCGGTGCGCGGCGGCGGCCTGCTGATCCTGCAGAGCGAGCGCTCCCTCGTGGTCAGGACCTTGCCCGGGCGGCAGGCGGCGCCCTCGCTCGGCCGCTGGTGGGCCGGCAAGGCCGCGAGCCGCGACGGCCTGCGCAACTGGGTCATCGAGCAGCTCGCCGGCCTGTCCGAGCAGGGCCGGCTTCTCGCCGTCGAGATGCAGCGCCGTGCGCCTCTCGCCGTCCAGCATGTCCGCCGGAACGATGACCTACCCGCCGCCGAGCTCGATCTCGCGGTCTGCAACCGGGCGGGCCTGCTGATCGGCGGCTATCTGCGCGATCCCGACGATCTCCTGGAGGAGGTGCTGCTGCATCGCGGCACCGGCGAGCCGATCGCCATGCTCTCGCGCCTCCAGCGCTTCCCGGTCAGGTTGCCGAGCGGGGCGGAAGGCGAGACGCGTGCCGCCATCGGCTTCGCCGCCTTCGCCCCGGACTATGCCGCCGGGGCGCCGGTGCTGCAGCCGCGCTGCGAGATCAGGCTGAAATCGGGGACGGTGCTGACGCTGCGCCCGCCCGTGCAGCCGGCCGACGCGGCCACGATCCGGGCGCGGGCGCTTTCGGCGATCCCGCCGCAATATCTCACCGCCGCGATGCTGGAGGAGACGCTCGCACCGATCCTCGCCGCTTGCCAGGAGGAGTTGCGCGCGAATCGGCCGGAGCCCGAGGTAAAAGCTTTCGGCCGCGGCCCGGCCCGGCCGAAAGCCTCCGTGGTGATCCCGCTCTACCGCGTCTATGATTTCCTGCGCGTGCAGGTCGCGGCCTTCGCAGGCGATCCCTGGTTCGCCGAGAACGCCGAGCTGATCTATGTGCTCGATTCTCCCGAACATGAGGCCGAGGTCGCGCATCTCCTGGGCGGGTTGCATCTCGCCTACGGCCTGCCGATGCAGCTCGTGGCGATGCGGCGCAATGGCGGCTTCTCGGCCGCCTGCAATGCAGGCGCGCGCCAGGCGCGGGGCGAGGCGCTGGCTTTGGTCAATTCCGACGTGATCCCCGTCGGCAATGGCTGGCTGCCGGCTCTGGTCGCCAAGCTCGACAAGCGCCGGCGGATCGGTGCCGTCGGCCCGAAGCTGCTCTACGAGGACGGCTCGCTGCAGCATGCCGGCCTTTTCTTCAAGCGCGACAGTAAAGGCACCTGGCTCAACCATCATTACTTCAAGGGCATGCCGGGCAGCTATGCGCCGGCCAATGTCGAGCGCCCGGTGCCGGGCGTCACCGGCGCCTGCATCGTCATGGCGCGCGAGCTGTTCGGCGAGCTCGGCGGCTTCGACGAGAGCTATGTGATCGGCGATTACGAGGACAGCGATCTGTGCCTCAAGATCCGGCGCGCCGGCCTCGGCATCGTCTATGTGCCGGATGTCGCGCTCTACCATCTCGAGCGCCAGTCGATCTCCAAGAGCACCGATTACACGCGCGGCGCCGCCTCCCAGCACAATGCCTGGCTGCAGATGCGGCGCTGGGACGCGCAGATCGCCGCGCTGATGCAGGCCTTCGAGACCTCGGCGGCCGAGCCCGCGCTGCTGCAGGCACAGGCGCCGAGCGAACCCGACCTTGTTCCCCGCTTCAGCTTCAGGAGAGCGACCGCGGCATGACGGCGATGACGGCCCTGAGACAAATCGCGCCCGAACCGGCGCCCGCGAGCGCCCCGGCCGGGCCGGAGCTCGACTGGCTGCTGGCCGGGCTTCAGACCAACCGCTTCATGCCGCATCCGCCGCCGGATTCGATCTTCGTCGGCGATGGCGACTATCGCGCCATCGGCGCCGAATTCCTCGGCCACTTCGTCCGGATCGGCCGGCTCATGCCGCATGAGCGCGTCTTCGATATCGGCTGCGGTATCGGCCGCATGGCGGTGCCGCTGACGCAGTATCTCGACCCCGAACGGGGCAGCTATGACGGTGTCGACCCGGTGATGGACGGCATCCTCTGGTGCGCCCAGACGATCACGCCGGCCTATCCGCGCTTCCGCTTCCAGCGCCTCGACATCGCCCACCCGCTCTACAATCCGCAGGGGTCGCTGCCGGGCAACGAGGTCCGCTTCGGCTTCGCCAATGGCAGCTTCGACTTCGTGACGATGATCTCGGTGGCGACGCATCTGCCGCCCGACGAGCTCGTGGTCTATCTGCAGGAAGCCTCGCGCCTGCTGGCGCCGGGCGGCCGGCTCTTCCTCACCGCTTTCGCGATCGACGGCAGCACGGGTCAGGAGCGCCTCTCGTTCAAGCGCTGGCAGGACGGGCCCGGCTGGTATGCGATCGACGAGGCGCCGCTTGCGGCGGCCGGGATCGATGCGAGCTTCCTGCTGGAGCAGACGATGCAGGGCGGGCTTGCCGTCGAGGCCCTGCGTCCGGGGCATTGGCGCGGTATCAGCGCGGCGCATTACCAGGACGTGCTGATCGCGACCAAGCCGGGAGGCCGGCCATGAGCCGCCGCATCCTCGTCGTCGCGCACAACCATCCCGCGCTGCATCCGGGCGGGACCGAGATCTTCGCGCATGACCTTGCGGGCGCCTATCGCGAGCAGGGCTGCGAGGTGCTCTTCCTCGGCGCGACCAACACGATCCATCGGGAGCCGCATCCGGGCACGGCGCTGCAATCGGTCGGCGAGGACGTGGTGCTGTGGAGCGCGCATTACGACCGCTTCCACATGAGCCAGATCGACCATTACGGCACATTGCAGGACCTCGGGACGCTGCTCAGCGAGTTCCACCCGGACGTGATCCATGTCCATCATCTCGCCCTGATCGGCGCGGAATTCCTGACGCTGGCGCGCCGGCTGCTGCCGCGGACGGCGATCGTGATGACGCTGCACGACTACTATCCGATCTGCCATCATGACGGGTTGATGGTGCGGCCCGGCGACCGGCAGCGCTGTGCCGGCGCCTCGCCGGCGGGCTGCCATGGCTGCTTCCCCGAGATCGGCGCCGACCGCTTCCTGCTGCGCGAGCGCTTCATCAAGACGCATCTGGCGGCGGTCGACCATTTCGTCGCGCCGAGCCGTTTCCTGCGCCAGCGCTATATCGAATGGGGCCTGCCGGGCGACAGGATCGAGGTCTTCGCCAATGCCCGCCCGGCGCAGGAGCCGGTTCCGCACCGCCGCGCGACGGGCCGGCGCGCCAGTTTCGGCTATTTCGGCAATCTGAATCCCTGGAAGGGCGTGCTGCCGCTGCTGCAGGCGGCCAGGATTCTTCAGGCTTCGGGGGAGAGCGGCTTCAGCCTGCGCATCCATGGCGGCGCGCCGTTCCAGAGCGAGGCCTTCACCAGCGCACTCGACGCCGCGCTCGCCGGAACCGAAGGCGTCGTCACCCATTGCGGCGCTTACGCCCGCGACGAGGTGCCGGCGCTGATGGCCGAGATCGACTGGGTGGTGATGCCCTCGATCTGGTGGGAGAACGCGCCGCTCGTCATCCAGGAAGCCTTCCAGCATCGCCGGCCGCTGATCGTCAGCGATATCGGTGGCATGGCCGAGATGGTGCGCGACGAGATCGACGGGCTGCATGTCCGGCCGGGCGATCCGGCCGCGCTCGCCCGCACCATGCGCCGGGCGATGGAGGAGGCCGGGCTGTGGCAGCGCCTCGTCCACGGCATCGCCGAGCAGCCTTCGCTCGCCGCATGCGCCGCCCGCCATCTCGCCCTCTTCGACAGCCTCAAGCTCGCGGAGGCCGCATGACGACCGCGACCAATCAGAACAACGAACTCCGGCTGCCGCGCGTCGACGCGCCGAATGTCGAGCCGGCGAAGCTGAAAGGGCGGATCGACGCCCTTGACGGCGACCGCCTGCATGGCTGGATCTGGGACCAGGCCCGTCCCGATCAGGCCATCACGGTGAAGGTTTTCTGCGACGGCAAGCTCGCTTTGGAGGCCAAGGCCGATCAGAGCCGCATCGATCTGCGCCGCAACGGCATCGGTGACGGCAGGCACGCCTTTTCCATGGAGCTCGACGAGAAGCTCGTCGCGGCGCGCGGCCGGCTCAGGGTCGTCGGCGTTTCGCCGGCGACAGGGGCCGAGCTGGAATTGCGCCTGCCGGCGGCGGACGAGCTGGCGGCGGAGGCCGCGATCGCTGTGCCGCTCGCGCGCTTCTTCGACAAGGTCGAGGTGCTGATCGCGCTCAACCGGCGTGCCCAGCTCGTCCAGAAGGAGCTGAACGAGAAGCTCGACCGCATCGCGGCGCGTCTCGAAGAGAACAACGCCCTCGCCGAGGCCAGCAAGGTGGAGGCCGAGACGCAAAGCGAGATCGTGCGCCGCCTCGGCGAGCTCGACGTCTTCCAGCTTCGCTTCGACGGCACGTTGCGCGCCTTCGACGAGCGCCTCATGGCGATCCGCAAGGAGGCGCGCGCGCCGCTCCGGCAGGTCACGGTGATCCTCGGCTTCCTCTCGACGCTCGCCGCTGTGATGTCCTTCGCCACGCTTGCCGTGACGCTCTGGGGAGGTTGAGGCGATGAGCGAGGTTATCGTTCCCGAAAGGACGTCCGTCAGCCCGGCGCCGATCGTCGCCTGGACGCCGCTCGGCGAGAACGCCATTCTTGTCCGCAGCGCCTGCGACGCCATTCCGGCCAAGGTTCCGGTCGCGGTCGACGGCAATCCGCGCAACCGCGCCCAGACCATGGTGCTGAGCTGGCGCCGGCCCGGGGCCGAGCCTTTGGCGGCCACCGGCTTCCTCTGCCTCGCGCCCGCGCCCAGCGTCGACAACAGCGGCACCGGCGCCCTGCTGATCGGCCGCCCTGGCCGTCCCCTGCGCCTGATCCTGGCGGCGAAGCCGCAGCCCTTGCAGTCCTTCCTCTCCGAACTCGCCGAGGATGCGGGCCAGGCCTTTCCGAGCGTGGTCGACGGCCTGCTTGAAGTGCTGCTGACCGGCGCGCCCAATCCCCGTCGTCTGAGGGCGGTGGCGATGTTGCTGCAGACCGTCGCGCGGCCAGGAGGCTTCGTCGAGGTGATGGGCGCGCTGGAGGGCGACGGCATCTTCCTGCAGGGCTGGACCTCCGATTTCGCAGCCGGGCGGCTCAAGCTCCTGATCGCGCATGGCGGCCTGTCTCCGGCCCATCTCGAAGCCGGAACTTTCGAGCGGGGCGATCTTGGGGAGGGCGCGCGCGGCTTCTTCGGCCTGCTCGAGGATTGCCAGGTCCAGCAGCCGGGCGAGATCGAGCGGCTCTATTTCCGCGGGAGCGACGGCTGGCGCGCGCTCGAGGTCTATGAGCGCTACGTCCTGCTCGAGCCGATCACGGTTCCCGGCCATCTGCGCGACGGGCTGGCGCGCGGCACGGCGCCCCAGACCACCACCGACAGGCTCAGGCGTGCCTCGCAGCGCTTCGATGGCCGCGACACCGTCTGTCTGCTGGAGGAGCCGGTGCGCGCCGGCATCGACTCCGTGACGGTCGTCGAGGATACCGGCGTGCTGATCATCGGCTGGCTTTTCGATCCGGAGCGCCGGGTCGATGCGGTCACCTTGCGCAGCGGCGGCCAGTCCTGCGCCGTCGACCGGCTCTGGACGCGCGTGCAGCGGCCGGACGTTACCGCCGCCTTCATGGAGGATCCGCGCTTCGGCCCGGCGCTGGCGGCGCGGCGCAACAGCCACGGCTTCATCGTCTTCGCGCCGAAGCTCCTGCCGGAGCCTGGGCAGCCGCTTCATCTCGCCTTCGAGGTTCAGGGTACGGGGCCGGCCTTCCTGCCGCTCGAACCGAACCGCGCCCAGCCGCGGCGGGCGCTGGAGCGCGTCCTCGGCCTGCTCGATCCGCGCTCCTCGACGGCGAATGCGGTGGTCGAGCGCCAGATCGCGCCGGCCCTGCAGGCGGCCGAGATCGTGCCGCCGCGCGCCGTCGAGACGCTCGATGTCGGCCCCTTCGATGCGGAGGCACCGCTCGGCCTCGTCATCGGCCTCGACCATCGCCAGCGCGAATTGTCGGCGCTCTTCGCCTTGCTGGCGATGGATCCGGAAGTCCGGCCGCTGCCGATCGCGATCGCGGCGCCCTCCGAGAGCTTCGACCGCGTCGGCGCGGAAGCGCGGCGGCTCGCACGCTTCTACGGGCTGTCGGTGCGCCTCGTCGCTGTCGAAGGCGTCGAGGATGCCTGCGACGCGCTGGAGGCTGGCGTACGCGCCTGCCGCTTCCAGACGGTCGTGCTGCTCTCGGGGGCCGCGCAGATCCGGATGCCGGGCTGGCTCGGACGGCTCGAAAGAGCCTATCGCGCCCGTGGCGGGCAATGCGTCGCCAGCCCGACCTTGCTGTTCGAGGACGACTCCATCCGCTGGGCCGGCGCCTGGCTGGAGGGAGAAGGCGCGAGTCGGCGCATCGCCAATCGCTTTGTCGGCTATCCGCTCGACGCTGTCGGCAATCTCGGCCCGATGGAGGTCGCGGCGGGAGCGAGCGAATGCTGCGTGCTGTCGCGCGCCGCTTTCATCGAGGTCGGCGGCTTCGCTCGCAACTATTTCACCACGGCGGAGAAGGGGCTCGATCTCTGCCTCAAGCTCAGGATGGCGGGCTCGCCCTCGCTCTGGGTGCCCGACGTCGAGGTCTACGCGGTCGACGACACCGAGACGGCCGCGCCGCATGCCGGCGCGCTGGCAAGGCTCGCCGACCGGACGAGCTTCGACCGGCGCTGGGCGCTCGCGATTTCCAACATGAAAGGCTGAGGATGCGGGTTCTCGTGATATCGCACGCCCATCCCTCGCTCTCGCTGGGCGGGGCGGAGGTGGCGTCCTACAACCTGCACAAGGGGCTGCAGGCGGGCGAGGGCATCGATTCCCATTATCTCGCCCGTGTCGGCGCGCCGACGCCGCGTCATGCCGGCACGGCGCTGATGAGCCTGCGCCAACGCGGCGGGGAGCTGCTCTACTACGCCGAGGATTACGACCATTTCCTGATCTCCAACCGTGCCACGGAGGAGATCGAGCGCGACTTCGTCCGCGTGCTGCACGATCTGAAGCCGGATGTGGTGCATTTCCACCACTTCATCGGGCTCGGGCTCGAATGCCTGTTCGCGGTGCGCGACGCGCTGCCCGATGCGCTGATCGTGGTCACCTTCCACGAATATCTCTCGATCTGCCACCATCACGGCCAGATGGTGAAGACCGGCGCCTTCAAGCTCTGCTACCGGGCCTCGCCGACCGACTGCAACGCCTGCTTTCCCGACATCTCGCCGGCCCGCTTCCTGGCGCGCGAGACCTTCATCAAGGGCATGCTGGGGCTGGCCGACCATTTCGTCTCGCCGAGTCGCTTCCTCGTCGACCGCTATGTCGGCTGGGGACTGGCGGAGGAGCGCTTCTCGGTGATCGAGAACGGCATCGACGTGGCCAGCACCGCCCCGCCGCGGCCCCTGCCCGAAGGCAAGGAGCGGCGCTCGCGCTTCGCCTATTTCGGCCAGCTCACGCCCTATAAGGGCGCCGACGTGCTGATCGACGCGGTGACGCGCATTCCCGATTCCGTCTGGGGCGAGGATGCGATGCTGCTGGTCTATGGCGGCAATCTGGAGCGCCAGCCGCAGGCCTATCAGGACAAGTTCGCCAAGCTGGTCGAGAGCGCCGGCCGGCGCGTGCGCTTCTGCGGCGCCTTCCAGAACCACGAGATGCCGAACCTGATGCGCTCGGTCGACTGGGTGGTGATGCCCTCAGTCTGGTGGGAGAACTCGCCGATCGTGATCCAGGAGGCGTTCTTCCACGGCCGCCCGATCTTGGCGAGCGCGCTCGGCGGCATGGCCGAGAAGATCACCGACGAGGTCGACGGCCTGCATTTCCGCGCTGGCAGCCCCGAGGATCTCGTCGACTGCATGGTCCGCGCCCTGACCGAGCCGGGGCTCTGGGAACGCCTGCGCGGTGGCATCACCCGGCCGATGAGCCATCGCGAATGCGCGCAGACGCATCTCGATCTCTATCGCCGCCTCATCGCCGAACGCAGCCGCCCCGCGCAGGCGCGGCAAGACCCCGCCGCGATGATCGCCTGAAACCATAACGAGACAAAAGGGGAGACCTGTCCATGGCCCGCATCCTCGTCATCAGCCCCTCCGGGGAGGTCTACGACCATGACAATGTGCGCTGGTACGATTATGCCAATCTCGCCAGCCACATCGATCACTATCACAATATCGGCGATGCCTTCGTCTTCGATTCCTCGCTGAAGCTGCTCAATTTCGAGACGCTCGACACCTTGCCGATCGACCACGTCGACCCGGCGATGATCGACCGGCTCAATGCCGAATACGACTACGTCTTCCTGCGCGGCTCGAACTATGTCCATGCGGAGATGGACTGGGCGCAGGCGCCGGACGTGCTGCGCCGGCTGAAGATCCCGGTCATCGCCTTCGGCATCGGCGCGCAGGCGCCGGTCAGCGGCAAGCTGGAGCTGAGCGAGGATAGCAAGACGGTCCTCAAGCTGATCGCGGATTCGACCGCTTCGCTCGGCGTGCGCGGGACCTATTCGGCCGAGGTTCTGAACGATCTCGGCATCCGCAATGTCCGCATCATCGGCTGCCCGACCGCGTTCCGGAACAACAATCCCGGTCTCGCGATCCGCTTGCCGCCGCTCGACCAGGTCAAGACCGCTGGCGTCACGCTCAGGCGCGAGGTTTCCAAGACCTATGCGCAGGACATCCAGCGCTATCTCACCTTCCACCGCGATCTGGTGAAGGCGATGGCGGATCGCTTCGAGGTCACGCTGATGTCGCAGGGCGAGGCCGAGGAGAAGAAGCTCGCGCTGGGCACGCCTGAGCAGAAGGCCGCGGCCATGGCGGCGCTCAAGGACAATGCCTGGGCGACAAGCTGGTATCTCGATGAGCAGGTCGAGGGCCTTTATCGGAACCGCATGTTCTATTCCGACGTGGTCGCGGACTATGAGCGACTGGTGCGCGGGCTCGATCTCGTGCTCGGCTACCGGCTGCACGGCAATCTGATGGCGCTCGCCAATGGCACGCCGTCGATCTACTTCACCTATGACAGCCGCACCGTCGAGTTCGCCGATACCTTCAAGATCCCGAGTGTGGACGTCTTCTCTGGCCAGGACTTCCGGCTGGAGGAGTATTGGGACCAGTCCCGCTTCGACCGCTTCAACGCGGCTTACGCCCAGGTCTACGGGCAGATGCGCGACTTCCTCGTCGAGAACCGCGTCGACAACAAGATGGTGCCGCGTGCGGCCGAGCCGCAGCGGAAGGTGGCATGAGGGGCGCCCGCATCGCGCATCTCGCGCTGTCGGCGGCTTTCCTGCTGCTGGTGGCGCCTCTGGCCGCAGAGGCGCAGACGCCTGCCTATCGGCTCGAGGTCGCGCCCGACGCGAAGGAGGAGACGGTCGTCTCCTGGGCGCGCCAGCGTTGCGAGGAATGGGATCTGCCGGACGCGCCTCTGCGTGCCTTCCGCGACGATAAGGGCGAGGTCGTCGCCTTTGCCAGCCATTACCGCAGCCGCCCGTTGATCGGCGCCGACCTGTCCTCGATCCGCAAGAGCTGCGCCGTCTCCTTCGAGGCGAAGAACAGCGCCGATCCCAGCCAGTTCAGCGACAAGAGCTGGATCGCCGCGACCTGGACCGACGACGGACGCCATGTCCAGGCGCTGATCCATGCCGAGTACCATGCCGACAAGCATCCCGGGGCCTGCCGCTTCAAGGAGGCGATGAGCTGCTGGTACAACGTCGTCACCGCGGCCCAGTCTGATGATGGCGGGCGCAGCTTCAAGACCGACGAGCCGCGCCCTCTCGTGGCGGCGCCGCCCTACAGGCAGGATGTCGACCAGGGCCGGCATCGCGGTTTCTTCAACCCCTCGAACATCGTCGAGAAGGATGGCGCCTGGTATGCGCTGATCGCGACCACCGGTGGTGAGGGCCAGAAGAGCGGCGTCTGCCTGTTCCGGTCCACGGACATCAAGGATCCGACGACGTGGCGGGCCTTTGACGGGCAGGACTTCACGATTCCGGCAGTCGACCCCTACCGCGACGATCTGAGCCGGGCGCGGCCGTGCCAGCCGCTCAAGGAGCTGCCGACCACGGTCGGCTCCGTCACCCGGCATGAGGCGAGCGGGACATGGCTCTCTCTCTTCCATCTCGGCCCGGATCCGCGCCAGAACATTGCGGGTGGCCGCGTCGCCTATAGCTGGTCCGACGATCTGATCCACTGGTCGCCGCTGCAGACGCTGCTCGTGCACCCGACGATGTGGAGCAAGGATTGCAGCGACCGGCTGCGCTACGGCTATGGCGCCATCGCCGACCCGCAATCGCGTTCGCGGAATTTCCAGACGACGGGCGACACCGCCTATCTGTTCATGACGCGGATGCACGTCACCGGCTGCAAGCTCGGCCCCGACCGCGATCTGGTTCGCCTGAAACTTCGTTTCGTCAAGGAGGGCCCATGAACGCGCCCGTGCTCTCGCCTGTCTCCGCCGTTTCGCTGGAGAACGCCATCAAGATCCTGCGCGCGACCACGAGCGAGGTCGTCGTCTCCGTCGGCCGCCGGCCGGATGGGAGCTGGCCGGCGCTCAAGCTGATGCTCGACGGGCAGGATTACGCGACGATCCAGCCCGGCGCGATCGTGACCGGCCACGCGCCCGTCGCCGAGTTGGCGATTCCGCTGCCGCGCCTGCCCGAGGGGCGCCTCCGCTCGATCGCGGTTGTCGATGCGGCGACGGGCACGCTCGCGCCCGGCTCGAATCTACGTCCGATCCCGACCGAGACCAAGCTGCGCGCGCTGGTGATCTATCCGGCCGGCGAGGTCTACGACCACGACAAGGTGCGCTGGTACCGCGCGCCGATGGAGAAGCTGCTCAGCGACTATTTCAACATCGGCGACATGATCGTCTATGATTCGACGCTGAAGCTCCTGCGCTATGCGCATCTGGAGCCGATGAAGATCATGGCGCCGACCGAGGCCGACATCGCGCGCTATGCCAACGAGTTCGATTTCATCTTCGTGCGCGGCTCGAACTTCATCCATGAGAGCATGGAATGGTTCCGCGCCGTCGAGGTGCTGGAGAAGGTGAAGCTGCCGGTCTACGCCATCGGCGTCGGCGCTCAGGCGAGCCAGAACCGCAGGATCGAGCTCCCCGAAGCTTCGAAGCGCTTCTGGTCGATCGTGGCCGAGCGCTCGGCCGCCATCGGCGTCCGTGGCGCCTTCAGTGCCGAGACCCTCAGGCAGAACGGCATCCGCAATGTCGAGGTGGTGGGCTGTCCCTCGATCTTCCGCACCCGCAACCGCGAGCTCCAGATCCGCGTTCCGGACCAGCGCGATATCCGCAAGGTCGCGTTCAGCCTGCGCCGCGAGTCCGACAAGAGCTACACCGCCGATCCGGAAGCCTATCTGCGCAACCAGAAGGCCGCCCTCCTCAAGGTCGACGACCAGAGCGAGATGGTCATGTCCTCGCATGGCGAGCAGGAGGAGAAGGCGTTCTTCCTGCGCGACGTCGCGGCCAAGGAGAAGGCGGTTGCCGAATTCGTCAAGACCGGCTGGTGGAGCGGGCCGGACGACGCCCCGATGCGCCGGATCTACGAGAAGCAGCTGTTCTCCTTCTTCGATGTCGAGCATTACGACGCCTTCGCCCGCTCGCAGGACCTTGCTGTCGGCTACCGCGTCCATGGCGTGCTGCCGGCCGTCGCGCATGGCGTGCCCGGCGTGCTCGTCGCCTATGACACGCGCAGCCAGGAGCTGGCCGAGACGTTGAAGATCCCGGTCGTGCCGGAGGCGGCCCTGGCCGAGGGCGGCTGGCGCGCGGTCTATCAGGAGGCGGCGCTGAACGGCCTGGCGAAGAGCTATGCCGGATCCTACGACCGGATGCGCAATTTCCTCGATCGGAACGGTATTCCCCACCGGATGTGAGGGCCGGGCGGGATCACGGCCGGCCCTTCTCGCAGGCCCGCAAGCCGGGAGAGCCCAAGACTGCAAGCCTACGCGTTCTCACCAGTCAGGAGACGATCATGAAGATCGAATATGATGCAGGCACGGCGCTTTCGATCATGCGCGGCAACCCCGTGCGCGGCTGGATTTCGGGCAAGCCGGAAAAGATGGCCAAGGAGCGCCTGACCACGGGCGCCTACCTTGCCATCGAGCACAAGCCGAAATTCAAGATCGACCCCTCCTGGCCGATCTTCACCATGGGTTCGTGCTTTGCGCGCGAGGTCGAGAATATCCTGATGATGCGTGGCCTGCAGCTGCTGCTCAACGGTCACGGGGTGCCGGCCGAGCATTTCGAAAGCTGGAACGAGGAAAGCGGCCGTGGCGGCGGTGCCGACCGTGGCCAGCTCAGCCGGGGCGCGCTGAACAAATATTCGGTGCGCTCGATGACGCATGAGCTCAAGCGCACGCTGCTTGGGGAGAGCTATCCGGACGATGGGCTGATCGAGCTCGCGCCCGGGCAGTGGTTCGATCCGCAAGCCAGCGGGTTGCGATTGCTCGATCGCGAGAACGCCTTTGCCAACCGCAAGCGCCTCGCCGCGGCGACCGCCCAGATCAAGCAGGCGCGCGTCTGCTTCTTCACGCTCGGCCTGACCGAGACCTGGCTCGATGCGCAGACCGGCATCGCGATGAATGCGCATCCCGGGCCGAGCTGGCTGCAACGGATGCCGGAGCGCTTCCGCTTCGTGGACTACGGCTACGACGCGACGCTCGCCGACATGGAGGAGATCATCGGGCTGATCCGCGAGCATTGCCATCCGGAGATGCGCTTCGTCGTCACGGTTTCGCCGGTGCCGTTCGGCGCGACCTTCAAGGACGCCGACGTCATCGTCGCCAACAGCGCCTCGAAATCGGTGCTGCGGGCGGTGGCGGAGGAGCTGTTCCGGCGCCACGATTTCGTCGACTACTTCCCGAGCTACGAGATCGTGCTCAACTCGCCGCGGCCGATCGCCTTCCAGGACGATCAGCTCCACATTGCCCGTGACATGGTCGCGCATGTGATGACGACCTTCGAGAGAGCCTATCTTGCGCCGCAGGAACAGTCCCAGGCCGCCTGACGAACGGACAGACCGTTCCTGGAGCTGCTGGTCGCGGCTCCCATCGCCGTCTTTCGGCTTGAGCTGAGGCGGACAGGCCCGGCTTCGTGTCTGCCGCCGCTAGCGGGCGTCAGACCCGGGACATCACGCGGTCTGCACTGGGTGGGACCGGCGCGGGCGGTGGGGAGAAGGTCGCTGCGGCGGCGTCTCAGCCCGTCCTGAGCTTGACGATGTCGGCGGAGCCGCGCTGGCCGTCCGGCAGTGGCCGGATCTGGGCCAGGAACTCCGCTTCGTCCGAGCTGATTGCGACCTGGTCGCGGCCATTGCGCTTGGCCGCGTAGAGCGCCTTGTCGGCGTCGTGCAGCAAGGCGTCGAAATCGATGACGCTGTCTTCGGTATGGGCGACGCCCGCGCTGACGGTGCAGTCGAACGCGCCGGCGCTCCCGGTGAAATCGCGCTTGGCGAGGCGCGTGCGGATGCCTTCGGCGAGAATGGCGGCGGAGACGAGCGAGGTGCCGGGCATGAGCAGCGCGAATTCCTCGCCGCCGAGCCGTGCGGCCAGATCCTGCGGACGAGCGGAGAGGGTCAGGATTTCACCGAAGGCGCGCAGGACGTCGTCACCGGCGAGGTGGCCATGGGCGTCGTTGATCATCTTGAAACGGTCGACGTCGAGGACGACCAGCGCGGCCGGTCCCTTGATCTCGCCTGCCAGGCGAGCGAGCAACGCGCGCCGGTTGAGCAGGCCGGTAAGGGGGTCGGTTTCCGCGTCGCGCTTGTGGCCACGCGCCAGCCGCGCCTGGTTGAGCGCGAGCGAGAGGGCACCGATGCCGGCAAGCGTGGTCAGGCAGATGCCGATATTGAGGTCTTCGGCCCAGTTCGCCGGAATTTGCGGCAGAACCCATTGGCCGTCCTGCAGCAGGAGGACGGCGCAGGGGACGAAGGACAGCCCGGTCAGGACATAGAGGGCGGTGAGCAGCGCGATCATCAGCCGGGCTTCCGCGCGGCCGAGCCAGTAATCCCAGGCGGTGACGAGCAGGATGATCGTCGCCGCGACATTGAGCATGAGGATCGCGATGCCGTTGTAGCCGGCGAGCATGGGAACGGCCATGGCGACGGAGGAGGAGACCGCCATCACGACCATGCCGCGCCAGGGCAGAATTGCGGTGCGGAACTCGCGGCCGGCGCCGAAGACGAAGGCAAGGCCGATCAGCAGGATCGTATAGCCGGTGGCGCCGAGCGCCGGGGACATCGTCTTTCCATAGGCGCCATAGACCAGCACGCCGAGCGCCATCAGCGAGACGCCGATGGTCCAGGCCATCAGGAAGCGTTCCTTTTGCGAGACGAGCCAGCTTGCGAGGAACGCGGCCGCCAATCCGCAGCCGGAAAGGGTGAAGGCCGTCAGCAGCGAATGGTAGTCCAGCGGCACGGGCGACTCTGGATCAGGCAGCGAGATTCGCCCCATTTATGGGGGCGGCGCCATTGCGAAACATTTAAACCGATAGAGCAAACCCCACCCTGTTGCGAGGTCCGACTTGTTCATGCGCCGCGCGGACCGGTGGCCGTTACCGCGCCGCGCCGCCGGGCTTGCGTGCGACCAGCGCGAAGCGGGTCGAGGAAGCCAGGCGGATCGCGTCGTGCAGCGGGGCCGCCCGCTGCTGCTCGCGCACGACCTGATGGTAGTCGGCCGGCGTGATCCCGGTGAAGCCGGCGGCCGTCAGCATGGCTTCCAGACGCTCCCGTCCGAGTCCGTCCCTGAAATAGAAGCGGCTGGTGATCGAGGCGTGGGTGTCGGCGTCGATCTGGTGCACGGCCGCGCCGCGACGCTCGCGCAGCCAGGTGCCGAAGCGGTTGACGAGAGCCTGCCAGCGGGTGCGGTTGACCCAGTCGCCGTCGATGACCAGGAGCCGGCCGCCGGGCTTCAGCACGCGGAACCATTCGGCGAAGGCGGCCTCGGGATCGGTCAGCGTCCAGACGAGATGACGCGTGATCAGCGCGTCATAGCTCGTCTCGTCGTCGAGCAGCCTTTCGGCGTCGCCGAGCAGAATGCGCGCGGCGTTGCCGTGCTTGGCGCGGGCGCGCGCGATCATCGCCTCGGAGAAATCGAGCGCCGTGACGCGGTGGCCGAGCGACAGCAAGGCGCGCGTGATCTCGCCGGTGCCGCAGGCGAGGTCGAGCACGTCGAGCGGCGCGGATCCGAAGGAATCGCGGATCAGGCGCTGGAAGGCGGCAAGCTCACGGTCTGACTTGATCGCATGGCCGTAGGAGAGGTCGAAGCTCTCGGCCCGCGCCGACCAATAGGCCCGGATCTCTTCCTTGAGGGAGAAATTGTCCTGCGGGGTGGGGGCTGACATGGCTCAATCGACCTGGATATAGGGCTCGACCAGAAGCGTGCCGCGTGCCGAGCGTTCGAGATGCACGCCGACCGCATATGTCTCGGAAACGGAGGAGTGGGCAAGCACCTCGGCCGGGGGGCCGGCCTGTGCGATGCGCCCCTCATTCATGACCAGCACCCGGTCGGCGAAGCGCGCCGCCAGAGAGAGGTCGTGGATGGCGGTGATCGTGACGATATGGCGCCGGCGCGTCGCCTCGCGGATCGTCGCCATCACGTCGAGCTGGCGGCGCACGTCGAGCGCGCTGGTCGGCTCGTCGAGCAGCAGCACGTCGGGCTCGCGCACCAGCGCCTGGCCGATGGCGGCGAGCTGGCGCTGGCCGCCGGAGAGCGTGCCGATATCGCGCGAGGCGAAGGGGCCCAGGCCGAGCTCGGCGATCACCGCCTCGACCGCGCGCATGTCGTCCGCGGAGGCCGCCAGCGCGAAGCCGCGATGCAGGCTCTTGCGGGCGAGCAGGATGATGTCGAAGACCGAAAGCGCGACGCGCGCCTGCGTATCCTGCGACAGGTAGAAGATCTTGCGCGCCCGCTCACGACTCGTCAGGGGGGCGAGATCGGCGCCGTCGAGGGTGGCGGAACCGAGCTGGGGCTTGAGCAGCCCGGCGGCGCAGCGGAACAGCGTCGACTTGCCGGCGCCGTTGGGGCCGACCAGCGCCGTGAGCTCGCCGCGCGGCAATGCGCCGGTGGAAAGCCGCTCCAGCACGGGCACCGCGCCGTAGCGGAAGGAGAGATCGCGGATCGCAAGCGCCATGCTCAGGCTCCCCTGCTGCGGATCGACATGACCAGGCTGAAGAAGAAGGGCACGCCGATCAGCGCCGTGATGATGCCGATCGGGTAGATGACGCCGGGCGTGATCGCCTTCGAGAGGCTGGATGCGAGCGAAAGCAGGGTGGCGCTCGCCAGCGTCGCGACCGGCAGGAAGAAGCGTTGGTCCTCGCCGACCAGGAGCCGGGCGATGTGAGGGCCGACGAGCCCGATGAAGCCGATGCCGCCGACGAAGGAGACGGAAACCGCCGCGAGCAGCGAGGTGGCGATCAGGATTTCCAGGCGTAAGCGATCGACGCGGATGCCGAGGCTCTCGGCTCGCTCGTCGCCGAGCCGGAGCGCGGTCAGCGCCCAGCCGCGCATCAGGAAAAAAGGCAGGGCGAGCGCGATCAGCAGCGCGGCGACGCCGACCTTGGTCCAGGTCGCGCGGGCGAGGCTGCCAAGGGACCAGAACACGATCTGGGTGAGCTGCACCTCGTTCGAGCGATATTGCAGCAGGGCGGTGATGGCGTTGCAGGTGAAGAGCAGGGCGATGCCGACCAGGATCATGGTCTCGGCGCTGACGCCGCGCAGCTTGGTCATGAAGAACAGGATCAGCGAGGCCCCGAGCGCGAAGACGAAGGCGTTCGCCGTCACGATGAAGGGGCCGGCGCCCGGCACGACGCTCCAGCCGAAGACGATCGCGACGGAGGCGCCGACGGTGGCGGCGGCGGAGACGCCGAGCGTGAACGGGTCTGCCAGCGGGTTGGAGAGGATCGTCTGCATGCCGGCGCCGCTCAGGCCCAGCATGGCGCCGACGGCGAGCGCCATCAGCGCGATCGGCAGGCGCAGATCCCAGACGATGACGGAGAGGCGTGGCGTCGCCGATTGCGGGTCGAGCAATGTCCGCAGCACGTCGGCGAGCGGCAGATTGCCCGGGCCGATCGAGACGTCGAGCGCCAGCGCGAAGGTCAGTGCCAGCAACCCGAACAGGACGAGCTGCAGGCGGCGCGCATTGCGCCTGCGATAATTCGCGGCGGCAGGCACTGTGGCGGGCATGACGGCGGCCATCGCCGCTTACCTCTTCACTGCAGCTTCGCCCAGAACAGGCCGGAATAGGAGATCGGCAGGAATTTCTCGTGGAACTCCTTGAACACCGCTTCCGGATCGACGTCCTTGAACAGATCGGGATAGAATTCCTTCGCCATGGCGAGCTCGGCGACGAAGTAATAGGGCGCATCGTAGAACTGGTGGTAGAAGGCCATCACCTTCTTGCCCTGCACGGCCTTGAGCTGCTGGAAGCCCGGCCGGTTCATCAGGGCCGAGATCTCCTTCTGGACCTTCTCGGGCGTGGCGTCATAGCCGAGGCTGACGGCGCTGCTGCCCGGATTGCTGCCGTACCAGTTGGCGCCGGTCAGGAAGTAGATGTCGGGGTTGTCTGAAAGGACCTTCTCCTGCGCCGCATCGCCCTGGAAGCCGGTGAAGAACTGGCTGCCCCAGTTGCGCCCGCCGGCCTCCTCGATGAAGCGGCCGAAATTGAGGGCGCCGAAGGTGGCGCAGCAGGGCAGCAGGCCGGCGGCGCGCTCGATGAAGACCAGCGGCTTCTTCTTGTCGGGAACAGCGCCGACGCGGGCATAGATGCGCCGCGTCTGCTGCAGGAAGTAGTCGGCGAAGGCGTTCGCCTCCTTCTCGCGGCCGAGCACGCGGCCCAGCAACTGGACGCTCGGCAGCACGTTCTGGGTCGGGTCCTGGCGGAAATCGACGAAGATCGTCGCGATGCCGGCCTTCTCGAGCTTGCCGAGCAAGCCAGTCTCCTGCGCCTTGAAATAGTTGGAGAGGTCGAGGATGTAGACCTCGGTGCCGAGCGCGGCGATCTTCTCCATGCTGACATCGGACGCGTAGGGGTTGCCCATATCGGCCACGTCCTTGGCCTTGGGGAACTTGGCCAGATATTTCGCCCAGGCGCCCGGATCGTTGGCGATCAGGTCGTTGCCCCAGCCGACGACGCGCTTGAACGGATCGTCGCGGTCGAGCATCGCCAACGTGTAGAGCTGCCGGCCTTCACTGAGGACGATCTTCTGCGGGTCGCGCGTCACCTTGACGACGCGGCCGGCGAGATCGGTGACCTCGATGGTCTCCGCCCAGGCCGTGGCGGCACCGAGGAGCGCCATGCCGAGCGTGAGCGCCGAAGTCAGGCGGCGGAACCAGCGGGAAGCGGCCATGGGAGGGGATCCATCAGTGAAGACGGCCCCGCGCTAACACAGGCGGTCACAGTTTCGCAAAGCAATTCTCTTGTTTGTAATTGGTCTAAATACAATCGAATGAAGCATTCGTTCTACGGTTTCTTGATGTCGACAGATTTTGCTCATGACGAAAGGAAGCGGGCTCGCTCGATATTCGCTCGGGATTCAAAATGTGAGAGAGACAAGATGGGAGCAGGCCGCCCAACGGCGTGCCCGCGCCTCGTTTCGGCAGCGCTCCGGTATGGATTGCGGTCAAGCCCGCGATGACCACTGGGGCCATCGCTCGTTGGCGCCGTCGCTACGGAACCTCGCTCTGCGCCGCACCAGCCTTCGCCTGCGATGGCGAGCAGCCGAAGCGTTTGCGGAAGCTGCGGTTGAAATAGGACAGGTCGCCGAAGCCGACCTCGAAGGCGACGCCGCTGATCGAGAGCCGGGCTTCGTCCGCCGCGACCAGCCTGAGCCAGGCGCGCTCCAGCCTGCGTTCGAGAACATATTCCGAGAAGGCCCTGCCTTCGGCCTCGAAGGACTTCTGGATGGCGCGGGGCGTCACGCCGTGAAGTCCCGCGATCATCTCGAGGCTCAGGTCGCGCCGTTCCAGCCTGACCTCGATATCCGCCTTGATCGCCATCAGCCGTCCCGCCCGCTTGTCCGCCGTGGCGGGCGTGCCGGGCGGGCTGCGATCCGTCATCATGACATCGACCAGGTCATGGATATGCCCGATCGCGAGATCCCGGAGCGCGGCCGAGTTCAGCGGGAACAACCCGCGCAGCAGCAGCGCACCGTAATGCGCGAGAACCTGCAGGCCGCGATTGCCGCGCGGAATCGGTCGCATCAACGCGGCCGCATCGGCCGAGGTCAGGGCGGGCAACCGCCCGGCGTCGAGCGCGATGAGGTCGATCCGCCCGAGCTGCGGCAAGCGGAAGCGCGTCTCGCAGGCGAGGTCGAGAATGGCCGCTTCGCGGGCACGCAATGACAGCCGGCGCTCGCCTTGCTCGATCACGGCCCGGCCATCGGCCGGCCTGACCAGCACATAGCGCGGTAGATCGACAGCGCCTGCGACGGGCCAAAGCCAGCGGGCCGCTGGCTCGAAACAGGACATCAGGCCGATATCCGGCCGGGTGGTCAGGACGCAGCGCGCGCCGAAAGGCAGCGCCGGCTCGGTGCGGAGATCGCGGCGCCCGAGAACGCGCCCCAGAATCTTGTGCGCGATCGCGCGCGCCTCTGCCTCGGCGATGCCGTCCGACATCAGCCAGAACGGTGAAAAGGCATCGCCGGCGCCGGCATCCGCGGCTTCGGGCTGTGTCGTGGCGACTACATCCATCGTCTTCGATGCTTCAGTTCGCTTCCGTCCTATACGGCGTTCGCACAGGTCCAAGATTAAATCCTGTAGCGGAAGATAGAGCATTCGATCAATCGCTGCACGCTTACGCGGAATGGACGGTGATAATGGTGCAATTTCACAGTTTATTCTATTTCTAAACAGCCGGCAGAGTTCACGCAAAAGACTAGATCAACTTCGGATTCATGGCGCTGCCCGGCAGCGCAGATCCGAGAACCTTCACCGACAGGTGCCGAGATGTTCAAGTTCGCTCCCCTTGCCAGCAGCCTCCTGGCGCTCTGTGTCGCATCGCCCGCCTTCGCGCAGCAGGCGCCGCCGCCGGCCACGATCGATCTCGACACCATCACGGTGACGGCTGCCCGTGCCGAGCGCAGCACGGCCGAGACCCCGCAATCGATCCAGGTGATCGAGCGCAAGGCGATCGAGGAGCAGCTTCAGTTCAGCCCGAACGCCGCCGCTGTGCTCGGCAAGCTGGTGCCGGGCTATTCGATGTCGACGCAGACGGTCTCCAGCGCCTCGGAGAACTATCGCGGCCGCGATCTGCTGGTGATGATCGACGGCGTGCCGATGAACACGCCGCTGCGCGACGTCTCGCGCATCCTCTCGCTGATCGATCTCAACACGGTCGAGCGCATCGAGGTCGTCGCCGGCGCCTCCAGCCTCTATGGCGCGGGGGCGACCGGAGGCACGGTGAACTTCATCACCAGGAAGGCGGCCGAGGGCAAGCCGCGGGTGACGGTCAACACGGCGATCCGCGCCTTCACCCAGAACATCGGCCGCTCGCTGGCGCCGGAAGCCTCGGTGACGGTCTCGGGCAAGGTGCCGGAAGGGGTGGATTACCTGTTCTCAGGCCAGATCCGCGGGGCGGGCCGGACCTATGACGGCGCCGGGCGCGAGCTGCCCTCGGACGGGCTGCTCGGGCAGGGCGGTGGCGATCGCTACAAGGCCGGCAACCTGCTCGCCAAGCTCGGCTACGACTTCGCCGGGGGCAAGCGTGTCGAACTCAACGCCTCCTGGATCGGCTTCGACCAGGACCCGAAATATCTGACGAACTACGCCCCGCCCTTCGCGCGGCCGGACCTGACCAAGCCCTATACCGGCCAGAGCGTGCTGGAGGATACGAAGACCGTCTCGCTGCGTTATAGCGACGCTGATTTCGCGCTCGGCAAGCTCAGCGTGCTCGGCTACTACAACGACATCAAGAAGCGCTTCAATTTCTCGACCTTCTCGTATCCGTACAACACCCAGGTCTACTATTCCTTCAACCCGCTCTCGCCGACGAGCCCGGACAACCAGACGACGCTCCATTCGCAGCGCGGCGGTGTGAACGTCACCATCGACACGCCGCTCGACCGACTCCTGCCAGGCGCGAAATTCACCTGGGGCGGGGACCTCATCCAGGAGAAGACCTGGCAGACGCTGACCAGCGGGCAGGATGTCTTCACTCCGCTGAAGCAGACGACCGCGGCGGGCTTCGGCCAGCTCCAGATCCCGGTCGGCGAGCGTATCGTGCTGCGCGGCGGCCTGCGCTACGAGCATTTTTCGCTCTCGGTCAGCGACTATACGCGCCCGGCCGCCTATGCCGCCGTCGCTGCCAATAATGCTCAGGGCTACCAGGCCTTCGTCCTGCCGGCGCTCAAGGTGACCGGCGGCGATTTCGACTATTCGGCGCTCACCGCCAATATCGGCGCGACGATCAAGCTCTCGGAGACCAGCGAGATCTTCGGCGGTTTCTCGCAGGGCTTCGCGCTGCCCGATGTCGGCGCCTTCACGCGGCGCGCCGGCGTCTCGACGCTCTATGCCTGCCCGTTGCAGGCGCCGAACTGCCTGCCCGCCAGCCGGCAGACGATCAGCTATGCCGCGATCGCGCCCAAGGCGCAGATCGTGAACAATTACGAACTCGGCATTCGCGGCAGCTATGAGCGCTTCAAGGGCTCGCTGACCGGCTTCATCAGCACCTCCGACGACGGCGTCACCTTCGATTCCGTCACCAACACCATGTCGCAGCAGAAGGAGCGGATCTGGGGCGTCGAGGCGACCGGCGACGTCACCGTCACCGATGCCTTCACGATGGGCACGGTGATCTCCTATCGCGAGGGTCGCTACGACACCAATGGCGACGGCAAGCTCGACAGCAACCTGCCGAACAACCGCATCGGCTCGCCCTGGCGCGGCATGCTCTATGGCAGCTATCGCTTCGTGAACGGCATGCAGCTCAGGGTCGAGGGTGAAGCCTTCTCGGACCGCGACGTCGCCATCGATCTGCGCGGCACGCGCTACAAGCTGAAGGGCGCGGCGACGATGAATGCCGCACTCACCGCCCCGATCTGGGAGGGCGAGGCCTATGTCGCGGTGAACAACCTGTTCGACCGGAACTACCAGAACCCGACCGCGACCTCGGTCCGCAATCTGGCGAATTATAGCTGGGGCCGGACCGTCACGCTCGGCTTCCGCAAGACCTTTTGAGGCTGCGCGCCGATGGTCAGCCTCGATATCGACGCCGATGCGGTGGTGACGCTGCGCTTCGTGCCGCCCTATGAAGCGCGGGACGAGCGCGCCTATCTCGACGCGCTCCACCAGATCGGCCAGCGCGAGGAGCCCTATACGCTGCTGACGATCTTCGGCGGCGGGCGGGCGCTCTCGCAGGCCGGCGAGCGCGAGCAGGCGCTCTGGTTCAAGGCGACGCGCGAGCGGGTCGGGCGCTATTGCCAGGCCTGTGCGATCGTCAGGCCGGATGCGGAGGAGAAGACGGCCGAGATCTTCCGCCGTCTCTGGCCCTTTCCGATCGTCGCCGAGCGCGACGAGGCGGTCGGCCGCGCCTTCCTGCTAGAACAGGCGAGGGCGACATGAGCGCGGCGGGATCGGGAACGGCGGCAGCGGAGAGCGGCGCGGCGCCGAGGGGCGGCCGCTATCGCCTCTTCGCCGTGCTCGGCGGGCTTTATCTGGCGCAGGCGATCCCGTCCTATCTCTTCGTCGCGGCGCTGCCGCCGATCATGCGCGAGCTCGGCGTCTCGCGCACCGCCATCGGCTCCATGAGCATCCTGTTGCTGCCGCTGGTGATCAAGTTCCTCTGGGCGCCCTGGATCGACCGCATCCGCCCCTTCGCGCGGGCGCATCGGGCCGGCTGGGTCTTCATCACGCAAAGCCTGACGATCCTCGCCATCCTGGCCCTGATCGCGGTGGGGCCCACGCAGGTCGGCGCCATCGTCGCGATCGGCTTCGTCGCCTCCGTGCTGATCTCGACGCAGGATATCGCGACGGATGGTTATGCGGCAAAATATCTGCCAGAGGCGGATCGGCCGATCGGCAACGCCATCCAGGGCGGCTCGGTCGCCTTCGGCGTGGTGATCGGCGGTACGCTGGGGCTGGTGCTCTACCACCATGTCGGCTGGACCGGGATGCTCGTGACCATCGCGGCGGTCTCGCTCTTGCCGCTCGTCGCCGCGGCGATGATGCGCGAGGACGATCCCGTGGCCGGGCAGGCCGTCGGGCGACCGTCGATCCGCGCTTTCCTGAAACGCCCCGAGGCGCGCCAGATCCTCTGGATCGCGCTGATCTACCGCGCGAGCGAAGGGCTGGTGAAGGCGATGGAGGGGGCCTATCTCGTCGATGCCGGCATTCCGCTCGACCAGATCGGCTATCTCTCCGGGCTTTCGGCGACGACGGCGGGGCTCGCCGGCTCGGCTCTGGCAGCCTGGATGGTCAAGCGACACGGGCTCTCTGTCGTGCTCGCTTTGCTCGGCGGCATGCGGACGCTGTGCTTCCTGCTGTTCACGGCGCATGCGCTCGGCGTCGTCGTTGGAGCCTGGCCGCTCTTCGGCGCCGCCGGTTTCCAGACGCTGATCCGCTATATGGAGATCGTCGCGCTTTATTCGCTGTTCATGTCGGTGACGACCTCCGAGCAGCCAGGCACCGATTTCACCATCCTCTCCTGCGCGCAGCTCCTGGTCTATCTCGCCGGCTCGATGCTGGCGGGCAGACTGGCGGACGCGCTGGGCTATGGCTGGCTGTTCGCCATCGCTACCGCGATTTCCGCGATCGCCGTCATCGCGACGGTGCGGATGATCGCCCGTCTCGGGCGGGAGCCTCGCCTGCCATCGCCGTCAGTAGTCTAGAATCGATATAAAACATTGATATTGCAGCTTTAATTTCGATGTCCTATGCAGCGGCACATCACTCGTGCTGTTGATCGTGCAATCGGGATTCATGAGTTCGGCCGCTTCCACGCCCGCGTCCCGGCTGATCGAGGCCTGCTACGGCGAGCTTCTGCGCTTCGCGCGCCGCAAGCTCGGCGGCGAGCATGTGGCGGACGATCTCGTGCAGGAAGCCTGCCTGCGCTATGCCAACGCCCGGACGCAGTCGATCGTCAGCCCGCGCGCCTTTCTTTATCGGATTCTCGCCAATCTCGTCGTCGATCACCAGCGCCGGCGCGGGCGACAGGCTTGCGAGCCGTTGGGCGAGATCGAGCCGGTCGATGGTTCCGCCGATGCCGAAAGCGCATTGATCTGGCGGGAGCGCCTGGCAATCCTTTCGCGGGCTGTCGAGGAATTGCCGCCGCGTTGCCGCGAGTGCTTCGTCCTGCGGCGTTTCGACGAGCTTCCGCAGGATGAGATCGCACGGCGGATGGGCATCTCGCGCAACATGGTCGAGAAGCATCTGCGCGCCGCCACCCTGCATTGCGCCCGACGCCTGCGCGAGCACGATTGACCGGAAACGACATTCCGCCTTGGGAGCGTTTCCGCGTTTTCCTAAATCGCCAAAGCTCTCTATCCCCTTGTTTTATCGTATTTTATCCCGCGCGAGCCCGTGACCGCCGCGCTTGAAAATGCTCTAAGCTCCTGTTTTTCCGCAGCCCGACGTCTCATGGACAGGGTGCAGGGAGCGGGCGAGGCAGGACGAGCCGAATGGCGGACGCCGACGAGACAATCAGAAGCGAGGCGGCGGCCTGGTATTTTCGTCGCGATGCCGGTCCGCTGGCGCCGGAAGCAGAGGCGGAATTCCAGCGCTGGCTGTCGGAGCCCGGCCACCGCTCGGCCTATGCGGAGATCGCGGGAACCTGGTCGGCCCTTTCGCGGATCGAGCGCCCTTCCATGCGGCCCGCGCGCCGCTATCTGCGCCATGCGGTGCCGGGCGCGGCTCTCGCGGCGATGCTCGCGCTCGCCGTCCTGAACAGTTCCTGGTGGCGCCATCTCGGTGCCGATGCCGCCACCGGCGTCGGGGAAACCGAGGAGATCGTCCTGGCCGATGGCTCGCGGGTGGATCTCAACACCGATACGGCGATCCAGATCCGCTATGACGGGCGCGAGCGCCGCATCCGGGTCGTCGGTGGCGAGGCGCTGTTCACGGTCGCGAAGGATCCGGGACGCCCCTTCGTGGTCGAGACGGCTTCGGGCAGCGCGACCGCACGCGGCACCGTGTTTTCGGTGCGGCAGGACGTGAATGAGACCGTGGTCACCGTGCTGGAGAGCCGCGTCGCGGTGGAGCCGGGCGCGGAGGCGGGACAAGCCGCCACCCTCGCATCCGGGCAGAGCGTGCGGTTCTCGTCCACGAAGCTCGATGCGATCGAGACCGTCGATGCCGAAGCGCAGACGGCCTGGCGCCGGGGCAAGCTGATCTTCATCGACAAGCCGCTGGGCGAGGTCATCGACGAGCTGAACCGCTACCATCGCGGTTACATCCGCATTGTCGACCCGGGGATCCGCCGCCAGCGCGTCAACGGGGTTTTCGAGACGAGGGACCCGCTCCATGCCCTCGATCTGGTGCAGACATCGCTCGGCCTGCGCTCGACGCGCCTGACGGATTATCTCGTTCTGCTCCATCGCTGAAAAAATTCGGCGATCGACCTCCTCATTTCGCGAACGCCTTCGTCATAGCGGCAGAGGGGCCTCGAGGGGCCCGCCGGATGTCGAAGCGGAGAGCGGAATGGCTGGGTCGAAGAAGGGGCGGATCGCCGCGCTGATGTGGAGCGCGAGCGTCGCGGCCGTGCTGGCGGCTGCCGCATCGTCGCCGTCATTCGCGCAGGCCCGGCCGTCCGAGAGCGCGCAGATCCGCACCTTCGCGATCCCGCCGGGGTCGCTGGCGGCCGCGCTGAACCGCTTCGCCGACGCAGCGCAGATCCAGCTCGTCTATAGCGGAGACGTTGCGCGCGGGCGTTCCAGCCCCGGCCTCTCCGGTCGCCACAGCATCCAGCAGGGCCTGTCGCGGCTGCTGGCGGGGACGGGGCTGAGCTATCGCTTCTCGGGGCCCGCCAGCGTGACGATCGCCTGGGCCTCGGGCGGAGCAACCCCGGCCGTGCCGGAGGGGACGATCGCGCTCGATACGGTCGAGGTCCAGGGGCAGGGCGAGACGACCGGCTATGTCGCGCGCAGCAGCACGGCGGGGACGAAGACATCGACGCCTCTGATCGAGACGCCACGTTCGATCAGCGTCGTGACCCGGCAGGAAATGGACGATCGCGGCGCGACCACGGTGCCGGAAGCGCTGCGCTACACCGCCGGCGTGACGACGGGCGCCTATGGCTTCGACCCTCGTTTCGACCAGATCTATGTCCGCGGCTTCCCGATGACCACGCTGGGCGACTTCCGTGACGGGCTGAAGCAGTTCCCGGCCGGCTTTACCACCTTCCGCACCGAGCCCTACCAGCTCGAACGCATCGAGGTGATCAAGGGCCCGGCCGCGGTGCTCTACGGCCAGAGCGTGCCCGGCGGCCTTGTCGACCGGCGCTCGAAGCTGCCGACGGACTACACCTTCCGCGAAGTCCAGGCGCAGATCGGCACCTTCGGCCGTGCCCAGACGGCCTTCGATTTCGGTGGGCCCGTCGATCCCGAGAAGACCATGCTTTACCGCGTCGTCGGGCTCGGGCGCCTCGGCGACACCAATTTCGACATCGCCGACCAGCGCTTCATGATCGCGCCGTCCTTCACCTGGCGGCCGAATGGGGCGACCTCGCTGACCCTCTCAGCGCTCTACCAACAGGACGAGACCGATGCGAGCGCCGCGGGGATCAACCGGAACGGCCAGGTGCTGAAGCTGCGCGGCAGCGATCCGCATTACGACCATCTCAAGCAGAAGCAGGGCCAGATCGGCTATGAGTTCGAACACAAGTTCAACGACATCCTGACCTTCCGCCAGAAGGCCCGCTACAGTCAGATCGAGGCCGAGTCGCGCTATTTGAGCGGCAGCTTCGCCAATGCCACGACGACGATCTACGACCGCGGCGCGGTTTCGGTGGGCGATAGGCTGACGAGCTTCCAGATCGACAACAATCTCGAGGCGAATTTCCGCACGGGGCCGGCCGCCCACAAGCTGCTGCTGGGCCTGAACTACGACTATAATCTCTGGCATTTCGGCCTGGGCTTCGGTCCCACGCTTCCGGCCTACCGGTTCGATATCGCGAACCCGGTCTACGGCTTCTCGGGGCCGACGCCGGCCTATACGATCCGGACGCGCTCGCAGCTCGAACAGCTCGGCCTCTACGTCCAGGACCAGATCAGCCTCGGCAACTGGCGCATCGCCCTCAGCGCCCGCAAGGACTGGACCGACCGCAACGAGAGCAATCAGATCGCGAACACGGTGACGGCGGCCAACCGGAACGACGCCTTCACCTACAGTGCCGGCCTGCTCTATCTCTTCGACAACGGCCTTGCGCCCTATGTCAGCTATGCGACCTCGTTCCAGCCGGTCACGAGCCAGGGCGCCAACGGCGCGGTGCTCGAGCCGTCCGAGGGCGAGCAGATCGAGGCGGGGCTGAAGTACCAGCCCGCCAATGGCGCAATCTCGCTCACCGCCTCGGCCTACCAGCTCAAGGAAAAGAATGCGCCGAAGCTCGGCGGCTATGTCGCCGGGCTGCCCTATTACGTTTCGGTCGGCGAGGTGACGGTGCGGGGCGTCGAGCTGGAAGGAAAGGCGCGCCTGTTCGAAGGGCTCGATCTGGCGGCTTCCTACACATTTGCGGACGCCGAGATCACCAGGACGACGGTGGCCAGCGAATATGGCCGCACGCCGGCCGTGACGCCCCGGCATACGGCCTCGCTCTGGCTGAACTATAATCTGCAGGCCGGGCCTTTTGCCGGCCTCGGCGCGGGCGTCGGCGTCCGCTATGTCGGCGAGACCTGGACCGCCAACGACAATACCGCGAAGAACGATGCCTACACCCTGTTCGACGCGGTGCTCCGTTACGATTTCGGCAAGGCGAACCGGCAGCTCGCGGGGCTGAGCGCCTCCGTCGCCGCCAACAACATCACCGACAAGCAGGTCAGCGTCTGCAATGCCGGCTATTGCTATCTGAGCCAGGGGCGCACGGTCATCGGCACCTTGACCTATCGCTGGTGAGGGCAGGGTGGTGTTGTTCGACCGGCGCTCGCTGCTGCTGGCCGGCGCGTCGGCGGCATTCTCGCCGGCCGTTCGCGCAGCATCGCCCGATCGCCGGCTGGCGTCGCTGGACTATGGGCTCGCCGAGACGCTGATCCGCCTCGGCTGTCCGCCGGTCGCGCTGGTCGCGACCCAGGATTGGAACCGGTGGGTCGTCGAGCCGGCCTTGCCGGCCGATACCGTCAATCTGGGCGCCAGCCGCGAGCCCAATCTCGAAGTGCTGCAGGCGCTGCGGCCCGATGCCATCCTGAGCACGCCCTACCTCGCCGGAATCCATCACCGGCTGGAGCGGATCGCGCCGGTCATCTCGCTGCCGATCTACGCGCCGGAAGGACGCCCCCTTGCGCTGGCCGGGGCGGCGGCGCGCCGGCTCGGCGAGATGATCGGGGACCCCGCCGCCGCGGCGCGCTTCCTTGCGGAAGCGGATGGCTGCTTCGAGCAGATCCGCGACAGGCTCGCGGACCGCGCGCTGCCGCCGGTCTATCTCGTCAACTTCATGGACGAGCGCCATGTGCGCGTCTATGGCGCCAAGAGCCTGTTCGACGACACGCTCCACCGCATCGGCCTCGCCAATGCCTGGCAGGGGCCGACGAATGACTGGGGTTTCGCCACGGTCGGGATCGAGGCGCTCCAGACAGGGAAGGACGCCCTGCTGGTCTATTTCGATCCCGTTCCTCCCGCGGTCCTGCCTTCCCTGGCGCGCAATCCGATCTGGCGGTCGCTGTCCTTCGTTCGCAGCGGCCGCGTCCATGGCTTGCCGCCGGTGCTGATGTTCGGCTGCGTGCCCTCGGCCCTGCGCTTCGCGCGGCTCGTCGGCGATCTCCTCGCGGAGCGCGGCTGAACGGTGATCTCCGCCGATTCCTCGCCGATGCGCCCCTGGCGGCTGGCCCTGCCGCTGCTCACTGCCGCCTTCGCCCTGTCGCTTTGGACGCTGGCGGTCCGCCTGCCGCCGCCACAATGGTTCGCGCTGTTCAAGGCCGATGCCGGTGGCGATATCGCCATCCTGGTCCTGCAGCAATCGCTGCTGCCGCGCATGGCGGTCAGCCTGCTCTGCGGCGCGGCGCTGGGGCTCGCCGGCACCATCTTCCAGCAGGTGCTGCGCAACCCGTTGGCGAGCCCGATGACGCTGGGCGTCGCCGCCGGCGCCAAGCTGGCGCTCGGCCTCGCGACGGTGATGGGCGCGCCGCTGCTCTCCTCCGTCGGGCGAGACGGCATCGCCTTCGCCGGGGGCGCGCTGGCGATGGCGGCGACGATCGCGCTGGCCTGGCGCCGCGGGCTCTCGCCGCTGGCGCTGGTGCTGGGCGGGCTGGTGCTCGGCCTCTATTGTGGCGCGCTGTCGGCATTGCTGCTGCTGTTCAAGGAGCATGATCTGCAGGGGCTCTTCCTGTGGGGCAACGGCTCGCTGGCACAGCAGGGCTGGGATGTCGCGCTGGCGCTGGCCTTGCGCCTCGTCGTCCTGGCCGGGCTGGCGGTGTTGCTGCTCCGGCCTCTTGCCCTGCTGGCGCTGAACGATGACGGCGTGCGCGGCCTCGGCCTGTCGCTGCTGTTCGCGCGGCTCGGCGCGCTTGCCGTCGCGGTTGCTCTCAGCACCGTCGTGGTCAGTCTCGTCGGGGTCATCGGCTTCATCGGCCTGATCGCGCCGGCGCTCGCGCGGCTCGGCGGCGCGCGGCGGATCGACCAGCAGATGCTCTGGGCGCCGATCATCGGCGCTGCCCTGCTCTGGCTGACCGACCAGGCGGTTCTCCAGCTCGGTGCCGGCACCACCTTGCCGACCGGTGCGATCACGGCCCTGTTCGGGGCGCCGGTGCTGCTCTGGATGCTGCCGCGGCTGCGCACGACATTCGCGCAGGCCAGCAACGCTCCGCGAAGCGAGCCGCGAGCACGCAGCGCGGCCCTTGTGCTGGCCGGGCTCGGTCTGGCCCTGACCGCTGTCCTGGCCCTCGCTTTAACATTTGGACGCACCCCGTCGGGCGGCTGGTCCTTCGCGTGGGGAGATGGGTTGGCGGCGCTGCTGCCGTGGCGCCTTCCCCGGGTCGTCGCGGCCCTTGCCGCGGGCGCCATGCTCGGCGTGGCCGGAGCGATCCTGCAGCGCCTGCTGCGTAACCCGATGGCGAGCCCCGAGGTCCTGGGGGTCAGTTCCGGAGCCGCCTTCGGCCTGATCGTGGCGCTGTTCGTCCTGCCGGTGGTCGGCCGCCACCAGCAATTGCTCGCGGCGACGGTCGGCGCGGCCGCGATCCTCGGGCTCATCCTTGCGCTCGGCCGCCGATCGGGTTTCTCGCCGGAGCGGACCCTGCTCGCCGGCATCGCTCTCGGCGCCATGCTCGATGCCGTCGTCGGCGCCCTTCTGGCCGGGGGCGATCCTCGCGCCATGCTGCTGATGAGCTGGATGACCGGCTCGACCTATGCCGTGGACGAGGTGCAGATGGTCTGGGCCGCCGCGACGGCCATCCTCCTCCTCTCATCGGTGCCGTTGCTGCTGCGCTGGCTCGAACTCGTCGGTCTTGGCGATGCGGCGGGCCGGTCGCTGGGCCTGACGCTGCCTCTGGTCAGGCTTTTCCTGCTGCTGCTGAGCGCGGCGCTGACGGCAGCCGGGACGCTCGTCATCGGCCCGCTGACCTTCGTCGGCCTGATGACACCGCATCTCGCCAGGCTGCTCGGTCTCCAGCGTGCCGCATCGCAGCTCGCAGCCTCGGCCCTCGCCGGGGGGCTCGTGATGGTGGCGGCGGACTGGCTCGGCCGAGTCGCCGCCTTTCCCTGGCAAATGCCGGCCGGGCTGATCGCGACGCTGATCGGCGGCCCGGTCCTCATCGCCCTGCTCGCAAGGAAATGACCATGGATGCGATTTTGCCGGTTCCCGAGACCGTCCGGTTCGATCTCACGCCGCGGGCTGGGGGCGCGCCTTACCGGATCTTCCTGCGGATTCCGCCGGGAACGCCGCCGGCCTCGGGCTGGCCCGTCCTCTATCTCCTCGACGCCAATGCGGTCATCGCCACGGCGGTGGAGGCCCTGCGCGTCCAGGCGGCCTATCCGCTCGGCACGGGCATCCGGGATGCCGTCGTCGTCGGCATCGGCTATCCGACCGAAGGCGCCTATGACAGCGTGCGCCGCTCCTGGGACTATGGCCCCCCACCCGGCCAGATCTATCCGCCACACGCGGTCGGGGGACCCGATGTGCGCACGGGCGGCGCCGAGGCGTTCCTGACCTTCATCGAGGAGGAGCTGAAGCCGCTGGTCGCGACGCGGACGCGCATCGATGCGGCGCATCAGGCCATTTTTGGCCATTCTTTCGGCGGACTCTTCGTCCTCTACGCGCTGTTCACGCGTCCCGCCGCCTTTCGCGACTGGATCGCCATCAGCCCGGCGATCTGGTGGGAGCAGCACAACCTGCTGCGCTTCGCCGCTGCGCCGGAGGGCGCCGTTCGTGTCTTCCTCGGCGTCGGAGAATACGAGCAGGCCCTTGCGCCCTTCCAGATCGGAGCCCCTGACGAGAGCGAGCGGCGCGGGCGTCTGGAGGAGGCGCGGACGGTGGACGAGACCCGGGAGATGGCGGAGCGCCTGCGCGGTTACGGAAAGCCGGTGGAATTCGCGGTTTTCGAGGGCGAGACGCATATGTCCGTCCTGCCGGTCGCGATCAATCGCGCGATCCGTTTCGCCTTCGGGCCGTGACCTTTGCCTTCGGAGAACTGCGCCTCATCCAAAATCCCGCATTGCCGAAGCAGCGGGGATCGGCTATCCAGCCTTCACGGTTTGCGCCCGTAGCTCAGCTGGATAGAGCGTTGCCCTCCGAAGCTGGGAATCGCGGCTCGGCACTCCAAAAATTACATCAATATATCAATATCTTAAGCTGATACTGCAGCCGATCCGGGCCAGTTTCCGAGAGGACGGCACGACCAAGCCACAGTGCATCGAGTTATCGCCTCAGAAGTTCTGTTCGTTGACGTTTGGCTCGGGCAATGCGCTGCGGTCACGATCACTGCTTGCGGACGATCTCGACAAAGCGGGCTGCCAATCGCGACAGCGGTCGGCTGCGCATGGTCATGAGACAGATCGTGGTGGGGATCTGCGGTTCCAAGGAGAGCTGAGCCAACCCATCGAAACGCTGCGCTTGCGTCAGCAGGCTGTCGATCAGCGTCACATCCCCGGGCTCCGCCAGAAGATGAGCGGCTGAAATGCTGTAGGGAACGGTCATGAACGGGGCGTATTCGAGCCCCTCTTTCTCGTAGCACTGCGCAATCAGCCAGCCGAGCGGCGACTTCTCGCGATCGAAGCAGATCATGCGCCGGGGTTTGAGATCATGCAGGCTGACGACGCGCCGCTTCGCCAGAGCATCGTCCTCTCGCACCAGCGCGATGATCTCGCCGCCGGCCAGGGGCGTCAGCGTGATGTCGTCGGTGACGCGCGGGGAGAACATCAGGCCGATATCGGCCGTCCCCAGGGAGAGTTCCGTCGGCGCATCGCCCATGATCAGCTCGACGCGCGCCTGCGGATATTCGTCCGTCAGGCGGCGCAAGGCGCGGGCGATGAGTCCGTGGCCGATGCTCGGCGTCGAGGCGATGCGCAGCGGCGTTTCCCGGCCAGCCCGCAACCGCGTCGCGGCGGCGCGCAATTCACGCCATTCGTGATCGACCGAGTCGAGCGCAGTCATCAGGGCGCTGGCCTCGGGACGCAGCAGCAGACGCCCCTCCCGGCGCTCGAAGACGGCGACGCCAAGGCTGGCTTCGCTGCGCGCGATGATCTTGCTGATGGCCGACTGCGTGAGGTGGAGCCGATGGGCCGCTTCGACGGTTGTGCCGAAGCGATGAACGGCACGAAGGACCGCGGCATGGGCGGGCGTGAATGCCTTCATGACCCGGATCGCTCCTGCAGTTGCGCTAGGAGCAATCGGGCTGCGCGATCAAGAGGCGAATGCCGGCGATGATGGGCATAGGCCGTCACCAGAGGACTTTGCTCCAGCGGCAGCGCGGCGAGGCCTTCAACCAGATTGCTGCTGATGACGAACCCGTCGACCAGGGCGATGCCGACGCGCTCGCGAGCGAGATGGCAGGCGGTATCGGTGTGGCGAACGGTGATGGCGACCCGCTCGGACAGGCCCGCGCTCGTCAGGGCCTCCTGAAAACTGTCGGACGCGCTGACGCCGTCCGGTCCATAGCTGATCAGGCGCTCGCCCTCGATGTCGCCCCTGCTGAGTTCCGTTCGCCGGGCTAGGTGATGATCGCGCGAGAGCACGCAGACTAGAGGGCTTTGCCCCAGCGCCACGTCCTCGATGTCGTCCGCCCTCATGGGACCGTAGGAAATCCCCAGATCGGCCTCGCCCGTGGCGAGATGCTCTCGCACATGGTCGAACATGATCTCCACCGCTGCGGATTCATCGAGCGCTCGCCGCGTATGGGTAATGGCCGGCGGCAGGATGCTGTGGGCGAGGCCGGGAACGGTCGCCACCCTCAGCCGATTGACCATGCCAACCCGGATCATGTCCGCTTCATGATGGGCGCGCCTCAGCGCGCCGAAGAGTGGCTGAGCCTGCCGGACGAGCGATTGAGCCTCAGGAGTCGGCACCAGCCGGCCCTGGATGGTCGTGGCCAGGCTGAGATCGAGCTCTTCCTCGGCTTGGCGCAATGTCTTGATCACCGCCGATTGGCTGATGCCGAGGCCTTGCGCCGCCTCGCCCGTTCCGCCGAGCCGGATGAAGGCATCGATCGCACGCAACGAGCCCAGCTTCATGACTATTCCAAATGGTCGATGAACTTGCCGAATGTTTCATTGGAAGGACTAGATCCCCTCATGGAAGGATGCAAGTCGTCGCCGTGGCGCGGCCAATGAATCAGGGGATCGGTATGACCAAGCTTCGCTCGATGATTTCGGCCGGCGCGCTGGCGCTTGCCATCGGCGCCCCGGCGCTCGTGACCGCGCCGTCCGCAGCTTTCGCCAAGGGCATTCTCAGATTGGCGCAGACTCAGGATCTCGTCTCGCTCGACCCGATCGCGACGAGCGACAACGCTTCGATCTACGCGCAGCTCCTGATCTTCGACACGTTGCTGCGGCCCAGTAAGGATGCCACGAAGCTCGAGCCCGGCCTCGCCGAGAGCTGGAAGGTCAGCGATGACGGCATGACCTACAGCTTCAAGCTGCGCGAGGCGAAGTTCTCCGATGGAACTCCAGTGACGGCCGCCGATGTCGCCTTCTCGCTGAAGCGCGCCGGCAGCGATGCCTCGAGCTGGAAGCGCTTCTTCTCCGGCATAGAGACCATCGACACGCCGGACGATCGCACCGTCGTGCTCAAGCTCAAGAAGGTGTTCACGCCGCTCCTCAACAACCTTGCCCTGTTCTCCTCGGCGATCCTGCCGCAGAAGGCCTTCGAGGCCGCGGGCGACAAGTTTTTCGACAAACCGATCGGCAGCGGCCCCTTCACCGTCGCGGCCTGGAACAAGGGACAGGGCCTGTCTCTCAAGAAGAACGCGAACTACTGGCAGGCCGGCAAGCCCGATCTCGACGGCGCCGAGCTGATGGTCATCCCTGAGGGCAACAGCCGCGTGCTCAAGCTGCAGGCTGGAGAGGTCGATGCCGCGATCGACATTCCGCTGAACCAGCTCCAGGCACTGGGACGCGACGGCAAGATCAAGACGGCCGTCGCCAACGTCTTCCGCACGGATTTCGTGCTGATGAATACGAAGAAGAAGCCCTTCGACGACCTGCGCGTCCGGCAGGCCTTGAACTATGCCGTCGACAAAGAGGGGTTGCTCAAGGCGCTGCTCTACGGCACGGGCAAGGTCTCGAACTCACCGATGCCGCCGATGGCCTATGCCGATCCGGACCTGAAGCCCTACGCGCATGACATCGCCAAAGCTAAGGCCTTGCTGGCGGAAGCCGGCTACAAGGATGGTTTCAAGACCTCGCTCCTCGTCGATTCCGGCCGCCCGCTGCATCGCCAGCTCGGCCAGGCCCTGCAGGCGGCGCTGAAGCAGATCGGCGTCACCGCCGATATCCGCCTCGTCGAAGGCGGCACGCACTGGACCACGACGAAATCCGGCGACTACGAGATGGCCGTCGCCTATGCAACGAGTGACACGATCGATCCGGACCAGCTCGTCGGCTTCCTCCTCGTCAATCCCGAGCGCGCCAACGCCTATCACACCGAATGGAAGAACGAGCGCGTCAACGAGCTCTACGAGAAGGAGCGCGTGACGGCCGACGGGCCGGAGCGGGGCAAGATGTTCCAGGAGATCATCAAGCTCGCCCATGACGGCGCACCCTCGGTCTTCCTGTTCTATCCTGGCACCTCCTATGCCTATCGCAGCAATGTCGAGGGCTTCGAGGTGCTGCCGACCTCGAACTTCCGCCTCGAGGACGTCAAGCTGAAGTGACGGAAGGGCGCTGCCGCGCCCTTCCTCGTGCACCGCCATGCTGATCTACATCGTCAAGCGTCTCGCCCAGCTGGTGCCGGTCCTCTTCGGCATCACTCTGGCCTGTTTCCTGCTGCTGCGCGCCCTCCCCGGAGACCCCGCGACGCTGCTCCTCGGCGCGCGCGGTGGTCCCGAGGAGATCGCGCTGATGAAGCAGCGGCTCGGCCTCGATCTGCCGCTCTGGCGGCAATATCTGCTGTTCCTCGCCGATATCGGCTCGGGCAGCCTCGGCCGCTCGGTCGTGCATGCCCGACCGGTGATGCAACTCGTGCTGGAGCGGCTGCCGGCGACTTTGTGGCTCGTCGCCTATTCGACAGTGCTCGCCGTGGCGATGACGGTGCCGCTCGCACTCTGGTCGGCGATGCGGCGCGGCGGCCCGGTCGATCTCGCGATCAAGCTCGCCTTCACCATCGTCATCGCGATGCCGTCCTTCTGGCTCGGGCTGATCTTCGTCATCCTCTTTGCGATCTGGCTGCCGCTGTTCCCGACCTCGGGCTATGGCGATGACCTGCTCTCGCGTCTGCACCATACGACGCTGCCGGCACTCGTCATCGCGCTGGCGACCGCCTCGCTGACGATCCGCAGTCTGCGCAGCGCCATCCTCGCCGTGCTCGGCTCCGACTACGTCACGACGGCACGCGCAAAAGGCGCCGGCACGGGCCGACTGATGGGCGTCCATGTGCTGCCCAATGCGCTGATCTCATCGATATCGGTGCTTGGCGCTCATACGAGCTGGGTGATCGGCGGCACGGTGGTGATCGAGACCGTCTTCGCCCTGCCGGGGCTCGGCTCGCTCTTCGTCGAGTCGATCTTCTCCCGCGACTATCCGCTGATCCAGGGGCTGACCATCGTCTTCGCCGTCCTCGTCGTGCTGATCAACCTGGCGACCGATATCGCCTATGCGCTCGCCGATCCGCGCATCCGGCTGGAGTGAGACGATGAGCCGCCTCCGCTCCAATCCGAGCCTTTTCATCGGGCTCGTCATGCTGGCCCTGCTCGCCGGTTTCGTCGCGCTCGGCCAGATCTGGACGCCGCATGACCCGTTCGAGGTCGATTATGGCAACACGCTCCAGCCGCCTTCCCTGGCGAACTGGTTCGGTACCGACGATCTCGGGCGCGATGTCGCCTCGCGCGTGCTGGCCGGCGGCTATGTCGACCTCAAGGTCGCGCTGATCTGCGTCGTCGCGCCGGCCCTTCTCGGCGTGATGATCGGGGCGATCTCCGGCTTCATCGGCGGGCGCGTCGACACCTTCATCATGCGCGTCACGGACATCTTCTGGGCCTTCCCCTTCTATGTGCTCGTCATCGCCATCGTCGGCGTGCTGGGGCCGGGCGAGGCCAATCTCTACCTGGCCTTCCTGCTGGTGAACTGGATCTCCTTCGCCCGCATCGTGCGTGGCGAGGTGCTGGTGCTGCGCAATCTCGAATTCGTGCAGGCGGCGCGCAGCCTCGGCTGCACGACACCGCGGATCGTCACCGCCCATATCCTGCCGAATGCGGTCAACCCTGCGATCGTCTACGCGATGGCCGACGTGGTGCTGACCATCCTTGCCGTGACCTCGCTCAGCTTCCTCGGCCTCGGCATCCAGCCGCCGACACCGGAGTGGGGACTGATGATCTCGGACGGACGCCAGTTCCTGTTCGATGCCTGGTGGATCGCGACCTTCCCGGGTTTCGCGATCATCTACACCGGCGTGACCTTCGCGTTGATCGGCGAAGGCCTCGACACCGCCCTTCGGCCCAAAGGCTGACCTCCGCTTCCGACCCGCCCCCGACAGGTGCGCCATGAGCTTTTTCGACACGGATGAAAACCTGCAGCGCATCGGCGCGTTGCTGACGGCGAAGGCAGAAGCCCTCTTCCGCGAACGCGGCGTCCCGGCCGAGCAGTTCGGCTTCGTCCTGTTACAGCCGGCGAGAGATGGCGGCCGACCGAAGGGCGTTGCCTTGCGGCCCGATTGGCGCAGCTATCCCTGCTCGCTGGTCAAGGTCTTCTTCCTCGTCGCCGCGCAGGCCGCACTTGAGGCAGGACAACTCACCGAGCACGAGGAACTGGATCGCGCCATGCGCGACATGATCCTCTGGTCCTCGAACTCGGCGACCAACTACGTCATCGACCTCCTTTCCGGAACAACCGGAGACACATTGCTCTCTGAGCTGGAGATGGCTGAGTGGTGTGAGCGGCGCCAGGTGGTCAATCGCTTCTTCGCGCAGCTCGGCTGGCCGGAGCTGGCCGGCATCAACCTCAATCAGAAGCTGATGGACGACCTGCGCTATGGCCGGGAGAAGATCGGCCTCGATCGCTCACCGGACGGGCACAATGCCCTGACGCCGATCGCCATGGCCCGCCTGATGCACGCGATCTTCCACGGCTCGGTGCTGACCGAGGCGAGCCGAGAGAAGGTCCAGAATCTACTCGCCCGCGATCTCGCTAGCCCCTTCCTTCAGCGAGGAGCCTATCAGGTCACGGGCTATCTGGCCGGCGGTATGCCCGGAGGAACGCAGATCTGGTCGAAGGCGGGGCGCACCCGCTGGCTCGGTGACGAGCGCGCCGATTTTCGACGTCACGATGCGCTTCGAGCCGTCCTTCCGAACGGGGCCGAGTTCATCCTGACGGTCTTTTCACAAGGCGAGGCAATCGCAGAGGATGACGGATTTCTGCCGCTACTCGGATCCACCGCTGCGAAAGAGATCTTAGCCCTTTGATCCTTGTTGCAATCTCATCGAGAGTTCAACACGACGCGACACTGACGGTGAAACCCGCACCCTAGAGAACGCTGCCCGCTGAAGGCAGCTTGCCGAGGGAGCATGTCCATCCGAAGCTGGGAATCGCGCATAATGCGCCCCCAAAAACTCCACATATTTCAACGGATAAGGCGATACATCGTCGCTACGAATCCTCTTGTGAGCCTGGGCGGCACGATCACGCCGCAGGCGACTTCAATTCATGCGGTGCCGGAGAGAGCCAACCGCATCCTATTCCGCGACGCGTCACTGCGGGTCTTCGTTCCCCAACTGGACGGCTCGAACAGCTTCCAGAGCAACCAGGGCAGCAGCGACCTTTGCGCGCGCCTCCTTGATGTCGGCCATGACCAAGCAGTCATTCCGGTGGATATGGGAAGCGCTGGCCGAAGATAAACGGCGCCGGCACACTCCCGCCATGCCCGGCGCAATTCGATCATGCGACCTTTGCCTGTCGGCACCTTGCTTCTTTGCAAAATCCCTCGTTGCCGAGCGCCCGGCAATCGGCTATCCACCTTCCACGGTTTGCGCCCGTAGCTCAGCTGGATAGAGCGTTGCCCTCCGAAGGCAAAGGTCACACGTTCGAATCGTGTCGGGCGCGCCAACTAACTCTTTGAAATTGCAATGCTTTTTTCTGTGCGAGCGGTCGGGCGAAAGCGGTCAGAATTGCTGAATAGCCACCCGACAGCCACCGTGGGCAGCTCCACACGCGGCTCTAGCAGCTGTTTACCGGCAGAGCATCAGTCGCGGATGGCCTGCCGTTTGTGCGCGCGTCCGAGGCGCAGGAAAGACGGCGTCGAGGTCAGATCGAGCCGGCAGCCCTCAAAATGCCGGCCGCTCATGTTCGCGATCCGAATGGAGCGGATCACCGGGATCGCGTTCTGGTAGGATGCGTATGTAAAGCCCGTAGCAACGTCCGGAACGATCTCTGGATTGCTTTGCGTCTGGCTATCGCCGTTTCCGGCTCCTTCCAGGTTATCAATGTGCGCGTTGTCCATCAGCCAGCTCCCCGGGAAGGGAGATTAACGGGCTTCTCCGAAACGGAAAGGCCTGAGCAAGCGGCACCCGCTTAGTCTATCGGGGCAGTTGATGGCGATGCAGCTTCGCAAACCCGGCGCATATCGGCGCCAGGCTTTGCCGCTGGACCGGTGACAAATTGCCGGTTCCCAGCTGCACGTGGGTCGCGCCGCAACCCGAGATTGGGCACTCGCCCGAAACCGGACACTGGTTTCATAGCGCCCCATGACTGCAACAGATCTAGTCAGCTCGCGCGCAGAACGCCGCGATCATGGCCGTTTGCTAGGACATTCAAAAAATCGATGCGGCCAGGTTGTGCCGTTGGCGTTCGCGTCTCAATGACAACTTTTGCGTTGTCTAACAGGGTGTAGGATAGCCGACGCTGTTATGTTTGGGCTGGGATGCCCTTTATTGACCGGCTCGCGCCACAAGCCGCGGAGCTGCCGGCCGCATCGCGTGCAAGGAAGCCGGTGCCGTGGGCGGGCGAGGCCGAAAGGTTGGTGAAAGCTTGGCGGCCTAGGAAGCCGATGCATGGTCGGAGAGCTTCCACTCAAGAGAAGCGCTTCCGGACGAGGAAACGAACAAGGAGTAGCCTTATGCGCGCGCAGACTCTCATCCGCTCGATTGCTTTCGCTTCGCTTTTTGCCGCGTCGACCGCGGCGCTGGCCGCCGACAAGGTGACCATCATGGTCGGCGGCTATGAGAAGCAGATCTACCTGCCGGCCAAGCTCGCCGAGAGTCTCGGTTATTTCAAGGATGAGGGCCTCGAGGTCGAGCTCCTCAACGAGGCGGCCGGCGTCGATGCCGAGAACGAGATGCTGGCTGGCGTGGTCCAGGGCGTGGTCGGCTTCTACGACCATTGCGTCGACCTGCAGTCCAAGGGCAAGTTCGTGATGTCCGTGGTGCAGTTCAGTCAGGCGCCAGGCGAGGTCGAGCTGGTTTCGTCGAAATATCCGGACGTCAAATCGATGGCCGATCTGAAGGGCAAGAATCTCGGCGTCACCGGGCTCGGCTCATCGACCAATTTCCTGACGCAGTATCTGATGATGAAGTCGGGCGTGCAGCTCGGAGACTTCACCTCCGTCCCGGTCGGCGCCGGCGCCACCTTCATCGCCGCGATGCAGCAGGACAAGATCCAGGCGGGCATGACGACCGAGCCGACGATCTCGCGCCTGCTCTCGACCGGAGAAGCGCGCATCCTCGTCGACATGCGCACGGTCGAGCAGACCAAGGCGGCTCTGGGCGGCACCTATCCCGCCGCTTCGCTCTACATGACGACGGCCTGGGTCGAGAAGAACAAGCCCATCGTGCAGAAGCTGGCGAACGCCTTCGTCAAGACGCTGAAATACATCGGTACCCACAGCGCCGAAGAGATCGCCGACAAGATGCCGAAGGACTATTACGTCGGCAACAAGGAGGCCTATGTGAAGGCTCTGGCCGACGGCAAGGCGATGTTCACCACCGACGGCGTCATGCCGCAGGGTGGCCCGGAGACGGTGCTGGCCGTGCTCTCCGGCTTCTCGAAGAACATCAAGGGGAAGCAGATCGACCTGTCGAAGACCTACACGACCGAGTTCGTGAAGAACGCCAAGTAAGGCGGGTCTCGCAGACGACCTCTCCGCGGGCGGTGGCTCTGCTCCGCCCGCTCTCGTTCAGCCCATCCCTGTCCCGCCGCTTTCGCGGCGAAGGAGGCCCCATGCCTGCAATCGAGGCGAGCGCAAGCCCGGCGGTCGAGCTGATCAATGTCAGCCGTCGCTTCCTGACCCCGGACGGCAAGTCGATGACGGCCATCCGCGACTTCAACATGAGCGTCGGCCGCGGCGAGTTCGTCGCGGTGGTCGGCCCGACCGGCTGCGGCAAATCGACGACGCTCAACCTCGTCACCGGCCTCGCCAGGCCGTCGAGTGGCGAAGTCCGGCTCTTCGGCGGCCCGGTCGACGGCATCGATCCCCGGATCGGCTTTGCCTTCCAGACGGACGCGCTCTTTCCCTGGCGCAGCGTCATCGACAACGTCGTGGCCGGCCCGCTCTTCCGCGGCAAGCCGCGCGAGGAGGCCTATGCGAAGGCCCGCGAATGGCTGGCCCGGGTCCATCTGAGCGGCCATGAGAGCAAATATCCGCATCAGCTTTCCGGAGGCATGCGCAAGCGCGTCTCGCTGGCTCAGACCTTCATCAACGAGCCGCAGATCCTGCTGATGGACGAGCCCTTTTCGGCGCTCGACGTGCAGACGCGGGTGATCATGCACGACGTGCTGCTCGGATTGTGGTCCGAGGCGAAGGCCTCCGTGATCTTCGTGACGCATGATCTCGAGGAAGCCATCGCGCTGGCCGACAAGGTCTATGTGCTCACCGCCGGCCCCGCGACCGTGAAATCAGTCTATCCGGTGGCGCTGCCGCGCCCGCGCGTGGTCGCCGATATCCGCTACCAGGAGGACTTCATCGCCCTCTCGCGCACGATCTGGGACGATCTGCGCGACGAGGTCGAGCGTGGCGCCGCCCGCGACGAAGCCGTGGCTGCCTGAGGAGATCGATCATGACCGATATAGCCCTTACAGCCGACACGACCTTCCGGCCCGGCACGTCGGATGCCGAAATCGAGGCGGCGGCCGCCAAGGCCGCCCGCAACCGCCGCCGCACGGTCCTGTTCTGGCGCTGGGTGATCCTCTTCGTCCTGCTCGGCGGCTGGGAAGCGGGCGCCCGGCTCGGCATCATCGACGAGTTCTTCTTCTCGCGCCCGAGCGCGATCTGGGAACGGCTGGTCGACTGGGTGGTCAACGGCACCTCGGAGGGCCCGCTCTGGCTCCACCTCTGGGTGACGATGGAGGAGGCGCTGGTCGGCTTCGCGCTCGGTTCGGTGACGGGCATCGTCGTCGGCATCGCGCTCGGCCGCAACCGGATGCTCTCCGACATCTTCTCGATCTACATCAAGCTGATCAACTCCGTCCCGCGCGTCGTCCTGGCGCCGATCTTCATCATGATCTTCGGGCTCGGCCTCGCTTCCAAGGTGGCGCTGGCCTTCGTGATGGTGTTCTTCGTCGTCTTCGCCAATGCCTTCCAGGGCGTGCGCGAGGCGGACCGCAACCTGATGGCCAATGCCCAGATCCTGGGCGCGAAGGGATGGCAGCTCACCCGTTCGGTGGTGATCCCCTCGGCCATGAGCTGGATCTTCGCATCGCTGCATGTGAGCTTCGGCTTCGCAATTATCGGCGCGATCGTGGGTGAGTTCGTCGGCTCCCGCCACGGCATTGGCCTGCTCATCAACATCGCCAAGGGCACCTTCGACGCGGCCGGCATGTATGCGGCGATCGTCGTCATCATGATCGTGGCGCTGGCGGCGGAATATCTGATGACACTGGTCGAGAACCGGCTGGCGACCTGGCGCCCGGCGCCCCTTCACGACACTCAGTGAGGCTCCTCCCGTGGCGTGCCATCTCGGTCCGCCACGGGCAGTTCGGCCAGGACGCGCAGTCCCGGTCCGCCGGATCTGTCGGAAAGCGAGATCGTCCCGCCATGGGCCGCGACGATCTCGCGAACGACCGCGAGTCCGAGCCCTGTTCCTTCGACCGTCGCCGGAGCGAGCCGGTGGAAGCGCTCGAAGACGCGTTCCCGCTCCGCCTCGGGAATGCCCGGCCCCTCGTCCTCGACGATCAGCAGGGCCTGCGTGCCCTGCCGGTCGAGCGTCACGCGCACGGCGCCCCCGGAGGGCCCGTGGCGAAGCGCGTTCTCGACCAGATTGACCACGAGCTCCCGCAGCAGCGTGCTGTGGCCGACCAGAGGGAGGGTACCGACCTTGTCCTCGAAGGAAAGATCCACGCCCCGGTCGAAAGCGATGCCGGCCAGGCTCTCCAAAGCCGCGCGCGCGATGGCGGCGAGATCGATCCGTTCCTTGCGCAAGGCGGCTCCACCGGGCTCCGCGCGCGCCAGCGTCAGCAACTGATTGACGAGGCGGCCCATGGCGTCGATGCCGCCGTCGATCGCGGCCAGCGCGTCGCTCTTGCCCGCGGAGGTCTCCTCGCGCAGCCCGGTCGCGGCCTGCGTCTTGAGCACGGCGAGCGGCGTGCGCAACTGATGCGAGGCATCGGCCACGAAGCGCCGCTGCAAATCGATGTAGCGTTGCACGCGCGCAAAGGCCTGGTTGAGCGCATCGATCAGCGGCTGCAGCTCGGTCTGCACATCCTCCCGCCGCAAGGGTTGCAGGGAGCCGGGATCGCGCGACTGCAGGGCATTGCGGACCCGCAGGAGCGGCGCAAGGCCGCTGCGGAGCCCCAGCAGCGCCAGCAGAGCGGCGATGCAGACGAGGATCGCCTGGTCGCGCAGCGACCTCAGCCAGAGCTCCCGGACCAGCCGGTCACGCCCGTTCAACGTCGCGGCGACGATGACGAGCGCGTTGCCCCCGGCGGTTTCCGAGATCACCGGCTGTGCGAGAGCCACGCCCCGGATATCGTCGACGCGGAAACGCGCATTGTAGAAGACGGGCTGGAGATCGCGCGGCGGCTGAGGCGGCATCTCGATATCCGGAAATCCGGCGATCAGCTGTCCCGTGGGCGACAGCACCCGATAGATCACCCTGTCGCGATCCGGCGAGGCGAACATTTCCAGCGCCGAAGGCGGGATCAGCGCTTCGACGCGCCCGTCGGTTTCGCGAACCTGCTCGGCGATCACACGCGCCGAGGCCAGCAGCATGCGATCGGTGATCAGATTGGCCACGGTTTCGGCGCTGCGCTGCGCCGTCCAGCCGTTGTAGACGACGATACCGGCCAGAGGCAGCAGCAGCCAGCCCAGCAGCTCGGCGCGCAGGCTCCTCGAGCCGGATGCGAAAAAGGGGGAACCGGCTTTTCGCAAGAACCCTGCTCTCACTGTCTAGACGCGTCGCCGCTTCGGATTTCCGGCTCTAGCCGGCAGTCTTTCTCAACGCATAGCCGAGCCCGCGCAAGGTGCCGATCGCAATCGGGCCATCGCCCAGCTTTTTCCGGACGCGGTGGACATAGATCTCGATCGCATTGTCGGTCGCGTCGTCGTTGAGACCGAAGACCGTTTCGGTCAGGGCCGCTTTCGAGACCACGCGCCCCGACGCCAGCAGGAGGGCTTCGAGAACGCTGTACTCCCGCGCCGTCAGATCCAGCGGAGTGCTTTCGAGCTTGAACTGGTGGCTCTCGGTTTCCAGGACCAGAGGCCCGAAAGCGGGGTGAGGAACGCGGCTGTCCTGCTTGCGGCGTAGCTGGGCCCGGATACGGGCTTCGAGCTCCTGCGGATCGAAAGGCTTGACCAGATAGTCGTCGGCTCCGGCGTCGAGCCCGGCCACCCGGCTCGAAACCGCGTCATTGGCGGTCAGGATGATCACGGGAGTGAGTCCGCGCCGCTGCCGGAAGCGCCGCAGCAGCTCCAGGCCGGTCATGTTGGGCAGTCCGATATCGAGGATGATCAGATCATAGAGCTGCGTCGCCAGCGCGGCATCCGCATCCGCGCCGTCATAGACCGCATCGACGACATACCGGCTCTTGCGCAGCAGGCGGGAGAGCCAGTCGGCGAGCTCGCGATTGTCCTCGATCAGCAGGATGCGCATGGCGGGCAGAGTGCCATTTCGCGGCGCCGAGAACCAGCTTCTCTGCGAAGATGAGTTTCGTTCGCGGCCTGGCAGCACTGTCTGTCCTGCCGTTCCTCTCGAGTGGCGGTGGCGGTTTTGTCGCTGCTCTGCTCGCCGGAGTTTTAGCGATAGTGCTCAGCCTGTCCGGCGTCGGCTACCTTTGTGGGCTGTGGGCACGCTACAGTTTGAAGGCGCCGTTCTTCTTGAGCCCGACGGCCGCCCTCGGCCGGATTACTCGACTGGATGACGGGCGCGATCCTGCTCGGAGCCTTGGTGCTCGCCTCTGACCTCATGTTTGGCTGTCAGACGAGCGATGTCGGCGTCACGATGATCTCGTTGACGCAGACATGCGGCGGCAGTGTCGCGACGTGCAGCACGAGGCCGGCGATATCCTCGGGACGAAGCATCCGGGCCCGCACCTCGTCGCTCATCTTGACCGGCCGCTTGTCCATCAAGGGCGTCAGCGTATCGCCCGGCGAAAGCACGCAGGAGCGGATGCCATGCACGCCGTGCTCGATATTGATCGCATGGCTCATGGCGACGACACCACTCTTGGCGGCCGTGTAGACCGGGCCGGGGCCGGCGCTGAGGACATGCGCCGCCAGCGAGCCGATATGGATGAGGACGCCGCCGCCCTGCGCCTGCATCACCGGCAGCACCGCCCGCGAGAGCTGCAGCGCGCCGCGCAGATTGGCGTCGAGCAGCAGGTCGACGGAATCCGGCGTCAGCTTGGACCAGGAGCGGTCGGGAATGTTCGTGCCGGCATTGCTGACGACGATGTCCAGCGAGCGGCCGACGAGGAGCGCGAGCGCGCGCTCGATAGCCGCGACATCGGCTACGTCGGCGGGGGCGACGATCGCCTCCCCGCCTTCGCCCGCGATGCGCGCGGCGAGCTGCTCCAGCGGCTCCAGACGCCGCCCGGTCAGCGCCACCGTCGCGCCGGCGCGGCTCAAGGCAAGCGCCGTGGCCTCGCCGATGCCGCTGGCGGCCCCCGTCACCCAGGCGGTCTTGCCGGCAAGGACCTTCCCGGTTTCGCTCACAGCGGCCACCCGTGCTCGTCGGCCAGCGCCGTCATCACGCCGCGCAATTCGGCGAGGCCGCGCATGCGGCCGATCGCCGGGTAGCCCGGGAAGGTCGGCTTGCCGATGTCGTCGAGCAATTCATGGCCGTGGTCGGACCGGAAGGGGATGCGCCAGTCGGCTTGCCCGGCGGCCTTGCGCCGCGCCTGCTCGCGCAGCAGGACCCGGATGACCGCGACCATGTTGGTATCGCCGCCGAGATGATCGGCTTCCATGAAGGAGCCGTCGGGATCGTTGGCGACGTTGCGCAGATGGGCGAAATGGATCCGATCGGCGAAGCGCTCGGCGATCGCGACGGGATCGTTCTTCGGATTGGCCCCGAGCGAACCGGTGCAGAAGGTCAGGCCGTTGGAGGGGCTGTCGACCGCGCTGAGGATCGCCTCGAAATCCTCCATGGAGCCGGCGATGCGCGGCAGGCCGAGCAGCGACCGCGGCGGATCGTCCGGATGGATCGCCATGCGGATGCCGACCTTCTCGGCGGTCGGGATGATCGCCTTGAGGAAGCGGATCAGGTTGTCGCGGAGCTGCTCGCGGCCGACGCCGTGATAACGCTTCAGCATGACGCGCAGACCCTCGATGTCGTAGCGGTCATAGGCGCCCGGCAAGCCGGCCATGATCGTGGCGAGCAGGCGGTCGCGGTCGGCTTGCGTCGAGGCGTCGTACCATTCCTTGGCGCGGGCCAGCACCTCGGGCGATACGTCGGCCTCCGCACCCTCGCGTTGCAGCATGAAGCAGTCGAAGGCCGCGAACTCATGCGCGTTGAAGCGCAGGGCCATGGCGCCGCTCGGCAGTTTGTGACGCAGCACGGTCCGGGCCCAATCGAGCACCGGCATGAAGTTGTAGCAGATAATGTGCACGCCGGCCTCGGCGAGGTTCACCATCGACTGGCGGAAGCGCTCGTAGAGCGGCTCGACATCATCCTCCGCCAGCTTGATCTTCTCATGGATCCAGAGGCTCTCGACGACGCTCCAGCGCAGGCCGAGCTCGGGCCTGGCGGCGATGGCATCGAAGCGGGCGCGGATCTGCTCGCGTGTCCAGACCTCGCCCGCCGGCACCTCGTGCAGGGCCGTCACCAGCCCGGTCGCGCCGGTCTGCCGGATGTGATCGAGGGGGATGATGTCGTTGGGTCCCCACCACCGCCAGGTCTGTTCCATGGTCTCGCGCTTTCTCAGATAGGCAAGTTCAAAGCGATTTCGGCGGCGTGCCGCCGGGCTGAGGAGGCGAATCCTCGAAAAACTCGGCGTGCTCGACGGCGATCTTTTCGAGCGCCAGCGAGGCGCTGTGCAGATGGGTCTCCATCAACGCCACGGCTCCGTCGGCATCCTGCGAGAGCACGCATTTCACCAGTTGCTCATGCTGGTGGAAGATCATTTCGAGCCACTCCTGGCTCTCCAGCGAGAGATAGCGCAGGCGATCGAGCTGGGTTTTCATCGAGAGAATGAAATCCCAGACATGCGGATGACCGGCGATCAGCATGAGCGCCCGGTGTAGATCCTCATCGGAGCTGAAGAACCCATAATGGTCGCGGCGCGTGATGATCCTGGCCTGCTCCTTGAGCAAACCGTTCAGCACGCGCTCCTTCTCGTGGCCCGTAGCGAGGGCGGCGCTGCGCACGGCGCGGCATTCCACGGTTTGCCGCACGAATTGCGCATCGCGAACGGCCGATAGCTGAATCGGCGCGACGAAGCTGCCGACCTGAGGGACGATGGAGAGCAAGCCCTCGACGGAAAGGCGGTGAAAGGCCTGGCGGACCGGTGTCCGGCTCAGGCCGTAATGCGCTGCCATCTTGATCTCGGACAGTGCCTCTCCCGGCCGCAACTGGCCCGTGAGGATACGCCCGCTCAGGTCGTCATAGACCTGGGTGACGGTCCAGCGGCTCTCGGCTTTCGGGACCACGACCATCGGGCGTCAATGCGCGGCGTTGCTGATGGTGCTGAGGAAGCGCTTGGCGCGCTCGCTCTTGGGAGCCGCCAGCATCTCGCGCGGGTTGCCTTCCTCGACGATCTTGCCGCCGTCCAGGAAGACCATGCGCGTGCCGACATCGGCCGCGAACCTGATCTCGTGCGTCACGACCAGCATGGTCCGGCCTTCCACGGCAAGGTCGCGCATCACGGCCAGCACTTCGCCGACGGTCTCGGGGTCCAGCGCCGAGGTCGGCTCGTCGAACAGCAGGATATGCGGATTGGTCGCGAGCGCGCGGGCGATCGCGACGCGCTGCTGCTCGCCGCCGGACATCTGCGCCGGATAGGCGTTGATGCGGTGCGACAGCCGGACCTTCTCGAACAGGCCTCGCGCCCGCTCCTCGACGGTCTTGCGGTCCTCGCCATGGACGACGACCGGAGCCAGCATGACGTTTTCCAGCGCCGTCAGATGCGGGTAGAGATTGAAGTGCTGGAAGATCATGCCGATGCGGCGGCGCACGTCGATGATGCTGCGCTGCTTGGCTTGCACGGCCTTGCCCTCGAAGAGGATGTTGCCGCCCTCGATGGTCTCGAGGCCGTTGACGCAGCGCAGGAGCGTCGACTTGCCGGTGCCGGAGGGGCCGATGAAGCAGACGATCTCGCCGGCCTGCACGGTGGTCGAGACGCCGTCGAGGATCGTCCTGTCCCCGAAGCGCTTCACGACATGGTCGAACTTGAGAACGGTGTCGGTCATTGTCCTGCTCCGGCCGTCATGAGGCGGGTGTTGACGTGGAAGCGCCGTTCGAGCGCAGCCCCGCCGAGCGAGATGCCGTAGTTGATGAGGAAGTAGATCAGCGCCAGCAGGAGCAGCGGCACGAAGCTCGAGCCCATGGTCTCGCGGATCAGGAGGCCGGTCTTGGTCAGCTCGACATAGCCGATGATCGAGGCGAGCGAGGATTCCTTCAGCGTCGCGATATAGACGCCGACCGAAGGCGGCAGGATGACGCGCAGCGCCTGGGGCACGATGACGTGGCGCATCATCTGCCAATAGGTCATGCCGGCGGCCCGCGCCGCTTCCCACTGGCCCTTGCCGACGCTTTCGAGCCCGGCGCGGATGACCTCGGACATGGTCGAGCTGGCATGGAGCGCCAGAGCGACGGTCGTTGCGGTGAACGGAGACAGATCGATCCCGAAGACCAGCGGCATGCCGAAGAAGACGAAGAACAGCACGATCAGGATCGGGATCGAGCGGAAGAACTCCGTGAACAGCAGTGCCAGCAGCCTGAGCGGCAGGAACGTGGACATCCTGGCAAGCGCGATCAGCGTGCCGCCGACCGCGCCGATCAGCAGGGCGAGCCAGGACAGCCAGATGGTGACGAGCGCCGCCTTCAGCAGCAGCGGCATGTAGGTGAGCAGTTGCGCGCTCATCGATAGGCCTCCGGCTGGCGGAACAGCCAGCGCCCGATGGCGATGCGTCCGAGATTTACGATCTGGCAGAGCACCAGATAGACCACCGCCGCGATGACGAAGGTCTCGAAGAAGCGGAAGGAGGAGGAGCCGACCGTCTGCATCCAGGACGCGACCTCTTCGACCGCGACGGCCGAGGCCAGCGAGGACGCCAGGATGACGGCGATGAACTGGTTGCCGAGCGGGGCGTAGATCGTGCGGAAGACCTGCGGCAGCACGATGTGGCGATAGAGCTGAAAGCGCGTGAATCCCTGCGAGGCGGCGGCCTCGAACTGGCCGGGCGGCACGGCGACGAGGCCGGCGCGAATGATCTCGGCCATATAGCCGGCGCTGTTCAGCGTCAGCCCGATCAGCGCGGAATTGAAGGGCGACATGCGCAGGCCGAGCTGCGGCAGCGCGAAATAGACGATGTAGAGGATGACCAGCAGCGGCGTGTTGCGCATCACCTCGACATAGAGGCCGCCGACGAAGCGCAGGAGCCGCGAATCCGAGCGGCGCATCAGCGCGACCCCGGAGCCGATGGCGACGCTCAGCACGATCGCGAGCATGGAGAGCAGCAGCGTCGCCTGAGCTGCGGCAGCGAGATCGCCGAGATACGGATAGATGCTGCGAAACGAGAAATAATAGGGCACCGATCAGGCCTTCCTGTCCGGCATCGGCTCAACTGGCGCCGATGCACTCCGCGGCGGAAGAGCGACGCCCGCGAGGGCGTCGCCGCATGTGCGAACTCAGTACTTCGCCTGGATCGGCGGCTGCTCGAAGCCGAACCACTTCTGGAACAGCTTCTTGTTGTCGCCCGACGCATTGAACTGATCGACGAAGAGGTTGAGCACGCGCAGCCAGTCCGCGTCGCCGGCCGGCAGGCCGATGGCGATTTCGGCGCGGGCCAGGTCGCCCTCGGCCTCGCGCAGCTTGCCCGGATTCTCCTTGATCGCGTTGCCGTTGTAGAAATTGTCCTCGGCCATCGCATCGGCCTGGCCGGTCAGCACGGCGTTGAGCTCGTCGGCCTGGGTGTTGAAGCGGATGATCTGGGCCTTGGGCATATTGGCCGGGACGGCGCGCTCGGCGGTGCCGCCGCGCGAGATCGCGACGCGGATGCCGGCCTCGTTGGCCTCCGCGATGGTCTTGTAGGGGCTGTTCGCCGGCAGGAGCAGGCGCATCGTGGTGACGAGATAGGGGTTGGTGAAGGCGATCGAGGTCGAGCGCTCGACGTTGCGGGTGAAGTCCGCGATCGTGACGTCCGCCTTGCGGGTCTGCAGGGCGGTGACGCGCGCCGGGATGTCCGAGATGATGAATTCCGGATTGACCTTCAGCGCCTCGGCGAGCCGCTTGGCGATGTCGATATCGTAGCCTTCGGGCTCTCCATTGGGCATCACGCGGCTATAGGGGGGCAGGCTGCCGAGGACCGCGATGCGGATCGTGCCGCGCTGGAGGATGCTCTGGAGAATGCCGGGGGCGTTCTGCGCCTGCGCTGACGCGAGCGTGGCCATGCCGAACAGCCCCACCGCCGCGATACCGCAAAGCGATTTCATGATTCCGCGCTTGGACAACATTGTTTCTCTCCCTTTCCTGTAAGCGGGGCCCGGTCAGGCCGGGTTATTCGTCGAAGGCGAGCTGGACCTTGAGCAAGCGATCGGGGTGCGTCTCGACGAAATCGAAGGCCGCTCGCGCATCGCGCGCGGCGAAGGTCTGCGTGATCATGGCCGCCGGATCGAGGCGGCCGCTCTCGAGCCAGGTCACGACCTCTGGAATGAGCCGCCGGTTCAGGCGCGAGCCGGAGAGCGACAGCTCCTTCCGAACGATGTCCTGCTGGCTGACATTGCAGGGGGCCGGCGAAAAGCCGAGCAGCCCGATGCGGCCGGCGGGGCTGGCGACCCGGCAGGCTTCCTCAAGCAAGGCCGGAATGCCGGCGCCGTCGATCACCACCGAAGGGCCGAGGCCGTCCATTTCCGCTTTCACGGCCTCGGGAACGGAGCGGGAAGGGGAGTGGATGGTAAGATCGGCGCCGAATTCCTTGGCACGCTCCAGCCGGGCCTCGTCGATATCGACGACGATACAGCGGGCGCCCTTCAGCTTGGCGACTTGCAGCACCGTGATGCCGACCGTGCCCGCACCATAGACCAGCACGGTGTCCTCGGCGTCGCAGCCCGTCGCGGTCAGCACGTTGGCGGCGACCGAAAGCGGCTCGGCCAGGGCTGCCACAGCAAATGACAGGTCGCGCGAAACCTTCACCGCGTTCTTCGCGGGCAGGATCGCCTCGCTGCTGAAGCCGCCGTCGCGATGGACGCCGATGACCTCGAGCGTGGCGCAAACATTGGGCCGGCCGCGGCGGCAGGGATAGCAATGGCCGCAGGAGACGACCGGGTCGGCAACGACATGATCGCCGATCGCGAGCGCCGAGACGCCTTCGCCGATCGCGGTGATCTCGCCGGCGAATTCATGGCCGATGATGCGGGGATAGCGGGCAAAGGGATTGGAGCCGTGGAGAATATGCATGTCGGAGCCGCAGATTCCGGCGCGACGAACACGCAGCTTCACTTCACCCGGTCCGGGATTCGGCCGCGAGCCTGAAACCAGGCTGAGCGCGTGCGGCCGCGCAACGCTGACGGCAATAGACTGCATATCCACCCTAGATCATTTTGATGCGTCTTCTTGTATACAAGTGCACTAGCATTCCAGATGCTCGGCTGCAAGCGTGGCGATCGAGAGCGGTCGGCCTACGCCAGTTGATCTCAATGCGCCAAAGTCCCTCAGCGCGCGCCTGCTGAGAGGACGCAGGCCGCGTTGTGGCGCGAGGCGGCCCTGAGGATTCCACCTTTTCGAATGACCGCGCCGAATGGGAAACAGACAGTGAGTCTGCGCCAAATCTGCTCTGTGGGCAGGAGAGCGGGTCCCGTTTTCCTGCCCAATCGACGCTTTGTCGTTCTGGTCTCGCTTTGCTTCAGAGAGCATCTGCATATGCGTGACCGCGACACCGCCTTCTGCGAGTTCGGGCAGGCGCGCGAACTCAGGCTTGCACGTGCGGCGCGCTGTGCGCCTGGAAATTCGCCTCGGTGGCGAAGATCTCGTAGAAGATGAAATGGCCGGGCGCGGTACGATCCTTGTGTAGATCAGGTTGTGGGGCTCGTTGCGAATCTGCGCCACGAGCGGGAGCGTAGCCTTGCGCAGATCGTCTTCCATGCCGGGCTTTGCGCGAACCTCGGCCTCGCATCCAATAGTCTGGGCAGACGGAAGTGATCTCGTTCATGCGGTGCCGATGTCCCCGCTCTCAATGTAGAGGACTATGGAACAGACATAGTTCTCATCATCGCCCGAGACGGCACGCCAAACTCCACTTTCGCTACTTAAACGCCGCCGATCTCCGCCTGAATTGCGGTCGATCGGAGAGCGCTCGTTTCTCTATTGTCCCGGCCGCCGGCTGGTGCCGAGTCCGCTACACGCGTTCATCGATCACGTTCGGAAAACATCGCCGGTGACTTGAAGCTGAGACCGTCTGCTGCCGGGCGGTCCTTCAACGTCAGCTTGTGGCGCTGTGACTTCGCCAGCCAAATCAAACCAAAAACAGTCCTGGAGTTGCTCGTGAAGCGCCGTGTGAAGGCGACTGATGCAGATGGGCGTTCAATTTGAAGCCAACTGGAAGAAATCGACTGGACCCATCTGACCACCCTTCAAGACAACTTCCAAACCATCCAACTGTTGAACTGCGCTATGGGCGCGGCAAAGCGGTGCTCCATCAACCAGCGGGGCCCGGTAAGATAGGCCCCAGATGTCGAGCGCTTTGATTGCGAGAGTGGAGGTGTCTCCGCCGGCGACGACGAGGCGTGAGATGCGGGCACGATCCATGATTCTGCGCATCAGACGACCGGTCTCCCGTGCGACGGAGCGCGGATCGCCCGGAGCGCCGTCAGGTGGTCTCGTGACGAGCATGGTGTCGCCGACGGCGAGGAGTTCCAGAGCTTGCTCACAAAGCGTCTGCCCATAGGATGGCTCGTCGCGCAGCCGGTCGGCATCGACAGGCAGATGCGCGAAGCCGCTTGCGGTCTCGACCTGGGCTCGCGTGACGGGCGAGAGGGAACCGACCAGCGCAAGCACAGGGCCGTACGATCGTGCAACAGGCTGTGACGCAGCCGGCTCCCCCGTCCCCCCCAAGAGTTGCGCCGCCATCCGCGCAACCGAACTCGCACCTACGAGCAGTCCAGGCGCGGCATCGAGAGACTTCCGAAGCCGATCGGCGATCACTGTGAGGTCGCTCTCGCGTGACACATCGAAGAGGATGATGTCCCGATCCAGAATATTCGCTGGTCCTGCGCCTTCCAGGGCCCTGTAGTCCACGAGGCTGATCGATCCGAAGCCTTGAAGCCCGAGATGTCGCCTCAGATCGGCCTCAACCATCGGCGTGACGGGGTGACGGCTCATCGTCGGGTGCCGGTCGATCCGGTAGACTTCACCATCGCCGGCCGCAGCAAAGAGATGACCGAAAAGGCAGTAGCGGCCGAGATTGGGTTGCCCGCCGATGATCGAGATTGGCCCTTCCGGAAAATGCGGCCTCAACGCCGCGACGGCGGCACCGATGTTGCCGACGTGAGGGGCGCTATCGAAGGTGGAGCAGCACTTGTAGTGCATGATCCGCACGCCGAGCTGCGCGAAGAAGCGGCCGGCAGTGTCGAGCACGGGGCCCATCTCGGTTGGAGGCATCGAGCGGGTCGCACCCGCGATACCAACCGCGTCGAGAGGTCCGGCAGAGGCCAGTTGCTCCGGGGTGGGAATGCCGAGAAAGAGTAGCGCCCGAAAGCCGCGCTCGGCGAGCATGGCGAGGGTGTCCGTTGCGCCGGTGAAGTCGTCACCGAACCAACCGTAGAAGGGCGGGATTGTCATCTCGGGGTCAGCACGGTTTGGCGCCGAAAGTATCGAGTGCCTGCTTCAGTTCCGGCTGCCTTTGGGCTGCCTCGGATAACGACACGCCCGCGGCCACCGCCGCCCAGGCCTGGCGGATGCTGGCGACGCCGGCGGCTGGCCCGCCCGGATGCGCCAGGATGCCGCCGCCTGCCATGAACAGGAGATCGGCATGGCCGATCGCATCCCAGGTCGGCTGCGCCGTTCCGGCCCATTGGCCGGAGGAGAAGGCGGGCAGGACCCGGTCATCTAGGTCTTCGGTCAGCGGCGTCACGCAGTCGCGTGCTGAGGAGACGACTTCTTCGTCCTCCTGCGCAAATTTACCCTGCACGCCATGGACATGCATGTGGTCGACGCCAGCCAGTCGCCAGAGCGTCTGATAAGCCTGAAAGGAGATGCCGAGCCAGGGATGGCGTGAGACCGCGCCATAGCCATTGCGATGGCCGTGCAAGACAAGATCGGTCGAGCGGCGCAAGGTCTCTATGCCGGAGAAGCCGCACCAGTTCAGGCTCGCCATCACGCAGGTGCCACCTTCGCGCGCCACGAGATCGGCATGGCGCCTCATCGCGTCGGTCTCGTCCGTGATGTTGAACGCGATCATGACCTGCTTGCCGGTTCGGTCGGCATGGCGGCGGACCGCCGCCATCACCGCCGGGATGCGTTCGGCGAGTGGCGCATGGTCCGGGTTGGCTGAAATCTCGTCATCCTTGATGAAGTCGAGGCCGGCGGCGCAGAGCTTCGACACGAGCTCGGCGGTCTCATCCGGGCTCAATCCGACATTGGGCTTGATGATCGAGCCGACCAGCGGGCCCGCGTCCACGCCGGTGAGCCTACGGGTGCCGGCGATGCCCTGCGCAGGCAGCGCGAAGCGCCGGCGATAGCTCTCAGGAAGACGGATGCTGTCCAAACGCAGCCCGGTGGTCTCGCCGAGGTCGAAGAGATTGCCGGCGACGATCGAGGCGAGCGTGGCCAGATTGGCGCCGACATTCGAGACCGGGAACGAGATGGAGACCTGAGCCCGCCGATAAGGGCCAGAGACGCCTTTGCGGGCGAGCCAGGCATTGGGAAGGCTCGGCGTCGCGGCGGGCGCGAACTCCTCCACCTGTGTGACAACGGCCCGCGTACGATTGCGCAATTCGTCGGTTTCGCCAGCGACACGGGTGAAGGTACCGCTTGACTGCTCGCCGGCCATAATCTCGGCGACGCGCGCGGGATCGAGCGGCGTCTCGATCAGGTAGCTGGCTTCGAAACGGTCATGGTTCATCATGCCCGCGTCACCGGTTTGCTGCGGCAAGCTTCGTGAGATCGGGGAAGGGCCGTACCGGATCCTTGCCGTCCCAGCCTTCAGACGCCTCGCGGATCAACCGGAACATCTCGCCCTTGGGCCCCGCCACTTCCGACAGCTCGATCACGGTGCCCGGGTGATAATGCGTATCGAAATAGATGAAGCGGCCGCGCTCGCCGACCTCGCCGCTCATCACCGGCTTGAAGCCTTCCGCCAGCAACCGCTCAAGGTCTGCGTCGTAATCCGACGTCCAGTAGGCGACGTGCTGCAGGCCGCTATGGCCGGCATCGGTGAAGTCCTTGTACATCGACGGCACGTCGTTGCGGCACTGGATCAGTTCGATTTGGAGCGGCCCTGAATTGGCGAGCGCCACGGAATTGTGCGGCTCATGGGGCTCGCCCTTGTAGCGGTAATTCCGGATCGGAACCTTGGGATTGTAGAAGAAGGGGCCGACGCCGAGTACGCGGCTCCAGTAATCCATCGCGGCCTCGATATCAGGCACGACATAGCCGGCCTGGCGGATCTGGCCGAAAAAGCGGCTCATGGTGATGACCTCGATGCAAGCAGTTCAGAATTTCAGGAAGCCGGTGGAGAGCCAAGGGAAGGCGGCGACCACGACAAGGCCGATCAGCAAGGCCAGCATGTAGCCCCAGATGTATTTGAGGCCGTCGTCGGGATTGACCTTGGAGATGGCGCAGGCGCCGTAATAGCCGACGCCGAAAGGCGGGGCGAACAGGCCGATGCCCATCGCGAAGATCACGACCATGGCATAATGGACCTCATGCACGCCAACTTGCTTGGCGATAGGGAAGAGCAGAGGCCCGAACAGCACGATCGCCGGGATGCCTTCCAGCACGCTCCCGAGAATGATGAAGGCCAGGATTGAGATGGCGAGGAAGCCCCAGCCTCCGCCGGGCACCGACGACATGGCGCGGGCCAGATCCTGCGAGAAGCCCGATTGCGTCAGCCCCCAGGCCATCGCGGTGGCGCAGCCGACGATGAAGATGATCGCGCCGGTGAGCGAGGCCGTGTCGACCAGCATCTTGCCGAGGCGGCGGACATCGAACTGTCGATAGATCAGGAGCCCCGCCAGCACGGCATAAGCGATACCGATGGTCGAAACCTCGGTCGCGGTGGCAACGCCTTCGACGACCGCGGCGCGGATGACGAAGGGCAAGGCAATCGCGGGGAGCGCGATGAGGCAGAGCTTGGCGATCTCGCGGCTCGAATGCCGGACCACATGGCTCAGATCTTCTCCACGATAGCGCCACCAGACGACGAAGCAGAGCGCGATGCCCAGTACCAGCGCCGGCAGCATGCCGCCGGTGAACAGCGCGGCGATCGAGACGCCGGTGACCGAGCCGATGGTGATCAGCACGATCGAGGGTGGGATGGTCTCGGTCTGGGCGCCGGTGGCGGAGAGCAGCGCGACGAGGTCGCCGGGCTTGGCGCCGCGCTTCTGCATTTCCGGGAAGAGGACCGGGGCGATCGCGGCCATGTCGGCGATCTTCGAGCCGGAGATGCCGGAGACCAGATACATCGCGCCGATCAGCACATAGGACAGCCCGCCGCGGACATGGCCGAGCAGCGAGGCGAGGAACTGGATCATGGCGCGCGCCATGCCGGTCATCTCGATCAGGGCGCCGAGGAAGATGAAGAGGGGGACGGCGAGCAGGATGAGATGGCTCATGCCCTCGTCGAGGCGCCCGACCATGACGAGCATCGGGGTCGAGGTCGTGCAGGCGAGATAGCCGAAGGTGGCGAGGGCGAAGGAAAACGCGATCGGCACGCCGGAGAAGACGTTGAGGGCGACGACCCCGACGAAGAAGACGATCAGGTTGAGCTTGCCCAGCGGCTTCAGCATTGGGCCGGCGAACCAGAACAGGGCGACGAACGCCGCCGTGATCGCAATGGCCAGAAGAATGGGCTTGAGCGCGCCTAGGCGCATCAGGCGCAGGCAGGCGACGATCAGCATCAAACTCGTGCCGAGCGGCAAGGCGGCGGCGCGCCAGGCATTGCTCACCTCAAGCGCCGGCGTGACAATGAAATGCTCTTCCTCGGCATATTCCAGCGCATGCGGCAGGATCATCAGCAGGAAGGCGATCGCGGCGGTGATGGCGAGCGCCTCCAGCACCGCACGGGTGCCGGGCGAGACGCGGCTGACGAGCCCGGTCATCCGCATATGCTCGCCACGGCGCAATGCGATCACCGCGCCGAGCATCGACAGCCACAGGAACAGGATCGAGGCGAGCTCGTCCGCCCAGACCAGCGGCGCGTGGAAGACGTAGCGGGCGGTCACGCCGGCACCAAGAATGACGATCTCGGCGAGCACGATCACCGCCGCGACGAACTCGACCAGTCCGCCGAGGCCGCGCTCGAACCTGTCGGCCGCTCGCGCCAGTCCCGTCAGGGGCAGGCACGCAGGCTCTTGCAGCGTTGCGCCGTGCACATCCATTCGTCAGCCTCCCGATCGGGTCGCGGTGCTCAGGCGAGCTTGCCGACGGAGCCTTCAAGCAGGTCCCAGGCCTCCTTGCCGAAGCGCTCCTGCCAATCCTTGTAGAAGCCAGAGTCGCGCAGCTTGGCGCGGAAGGAGTTTGGGTCGGTCTTGTTGAACGCGAGACCCTTCGACTGCAGATCGGCCTGGACGGTCTCGTTGAGCTTCTTGATGTCGTTGCGTTGGGCCACGCCGGCATCGTTGATCGCGGCGGCCACGATCTTCTGCACGTCCGGCGGCAGGCCGCGCCAGGCGCGGCCATTGGCGATGAACCAGAAGCCGTCCCAGATGTGGTTGGAGACTGCGCAGCTCTTCTGCACCTCGTAGAGCTTGGCGACCTGAATGATCGGCAGCGGGTTTTCCTGCGCATCGACGATCTTCGTCTGAAGCGAGGAATAAACCTCGGAAAACTGGAGGCTCGCCGGCGACGCGTCGAGCGCCTTGAACATCGCGATCGACAGCGGGCTGACAGGCACGCGGATCTTGAGGCCGGCCATGTCCTTGGCGCTCTCGATCGGGCGACCCGAGGTCGTCATCTGGCGGAAGCCGTTATCCCACATCTTCTCGAAAGCGTAGAGGTTCACCTTTTCGATCGCCTGGCGGACATGGGCGCCGACGGGGCCGTCCATCGCCTTCCAGACCTGATCATAGTCGGAGAAAGCGAAGCCCACGGCATTGATCGCCGCGACCGGCACCAGCGTCGCGATGACAAGCGCCGAGGGGGTGAAGAAGGTGATGCCGCCACTGCGGACCTGGCTCAGCATGTCGGTGTCGCCGCCCAGCTGATTGTTCGGGAAGATCTTGATCTCGACGCGCCCGTTCGTCTCCTTGGCGATGCGGTCAGCGGCTTCCTGCGAGCGGATGTTGAGCGGGTGGCTCAGGGGCAGGTTGTTGCCATACTTCAGCTCGATCTCGGCGGCCCGGGCGACGAGGGGCGCTCCAATCAGCGGCAAAGCCGCGCCGATGGTGGCGCCGCGCAGAATCGTCCGACGAGTCACTTTGGTCATGTCATCCTCCCGAATGGCCCTCGATGAGCCTTGTCTTGATCTTGGGGGGAACGATAGAAAGGCAGAATGATCGTCGTCAAACTCAAATACTGATGGTTTTTGATGGATTCGGATGTCGCTAAGCATCCACCCGAACCGACTGTGACCGTGGTCGATCCGCATCGGCGGCGTCAGCTGGCCACGGTCGTCGATGTGGCGCGGCTCGCTGGCGTCTCGACCGCGACCGTGGACCGTGTGCTGAACCGGCGTCCGGGCGTCCGGCCGGTCACGACCGAGAGGGTCCTCAGGGCGGCCGCCGATCTCGGTTATGTACTGGATGCGGCCTTGCCTGCCGGTGCGCTGAAACCGCTGCGCCTCGCCTTCCTGTTGCCGGCTGGCAGTAACCGCTTTCTCGCCGGGCTCGGCCGGCTCGTGGTGGAATCGCGCGAGCGACTCGCGTCCTTCAATATCCGCGCGCGGCTTGACCACATCGACAGCTTCAATCCCGAGCTGCTCGCACAGCATCTTCGGACGGTCGGTCGCGAGGTTGAAGGCATCGCCTTCATGGCGATCGAGCATCCCATGGTGCGCGAGGCCGTCGACTGGCTCGCGGAGCGCGGCGTGCCAACTGTGACGCTGATCTCCGATATCGCCAATACGCGCCGCGTCGCCTATGTCGGGCTGGACAATCGCGCAGCCGGGCGGACGGCCGGGCAGCTCATCGCGCGCTTCATCGGATCACGGCCCGCGAAGGTGGCGATGATCGCCGGCAGCCTGAGCTACCGCGCCCATGAAGAGCGCGAAATGGGCTTTCTCTACCTCTTTCGGGAACGTTACCCAGCGATAGAGGTCGTCGGGCTGCGCGAGGGCCATGACGAGGAGGCGCGCAACTACCGTCAGACCAAGATGCTGCTCGCCCGGCATCCCGATCTGGCGGGCATCTACAACATCGGTGGCGGGCCGGAGGGAATTGCACGCGCCCTGAAGGAGGCTGGCCGGCAGAACGACGTGGTCTTCGTCGGCCACGGGCTGACGCCGGAGACGCGTAGCCTCCTGATCGACGGGGTGATGGATGCCGTCATCAACCAGAATCCGCAGGTGGCGCTGATGGATTGCGTCTCCATCTTCGCCAACATCCGGGCGGGCCGCCACCCGCCGGAGGGGACGGCACGGCCTAATATCGAGATCGTGCTGCGCGAGAACCTGCCGTGATAAGCAGCCATTGCTCGTGGCGCTCCGCTTGGCGCTCAGAGATCACAATGCAGCTGGCATGCTACGCCCGCCAGATGGCAGCTATCGGATGTCTGCAGTTGGCCCCTTGCTGACTCGTGGAGCGTCTGCTTTCCGGCAATCCAGTTTGCGCGGCGATACGATTGGCAAAGTTGGCTCATTCTCAACCTCCTGGCCTCCAGTCAATGCACGAAGCTTGCGGCTGACGGCGAGCTTTCGCGATCGACGCTTCTGCGGCAAGCTAGCCGCCTGGAACTGCCATCAGCGAAGCAACCTTGGTTGGCTTTGTCAGCTCGAATAGGCCATCCTGGATCGGGTTCAGGCGATTGTGCAACCTTCCATGGCCATCTTCGCTCGCTCGTTTGCCGGAGGGCAATCGCATCGATGCCCTCCATTCATGCCATTTCTCCTGAACGCGTTCACAGGCGCGCTGTGGACGACGACCGGGAAGGGGCTCAATCATGGAAAAAAGCGCGCCGGCCTAAAGCTCGAAAGCTCTGGTCGCGTCCTTCCATTAACGATCTCATCGGCGGCCATCGCCCCTAAGACCGGCGACAGCGTCGCGCCGCTATGGGTGACCATGACGTAGTAGTTCTCGACACCCGGCACCGGGCCGATGGCCGATAGACCGTCCTGCGGAATCGGCCGCACGGTGACGCGCGCGGCTTCCGGCTTGAGCGGGGCGAGGCCGGGCAGAATGCGCAGCAGGCGGTCGACGAGATCCTGCGCCTGCTCCATGCCGGGATTGACGCCGATCTCCGGCGTCACCGTGGCGTCGGCTGCGCCCCAGTGCAGCATCAGGCGCCCGGCTCCATCCGGCCGGAAGTCGCAGATGGGGCTGGCGATGACGCGCTGGATGCTGGCCGGAACGGGCGGCGTGAAGACGAGGAAACCGATCGTGGGTGCCAATGGCACGTTCGGCGCTGCGGCTCCAACCGTGTCGTTGGACCAGCGCCCGGTGCAGTTGACGACGATGTCGGCATGGAAGGTCTCGCCGCCTTCGCTGCGCACGCCCTTCGCCCGGCCTCCCTCGACGATCAGGCCGGCCACCCTGGTCTGCGTCCGCAATGTCGCGCCATGGCGCCGCGCCGCACTCATCATCGCATGGGCATAGACCACCGGGTCGAGCCAGCCATCGTTTGGGTACCAGGCGATCGGCGCGTCGCCGACGGCCTCGGGCGCGATGTCCGGCTCCAGCTCCAGCAACTGCTTGCGGTCGATCCATTCGGCCGCATAGTCCCAGCTCCGCAGCCGCTCGACCTTGGCCTTCAGCGCGGCTTGCTCGGATTCCGCCCGCCACTCGATGCGTCCGCCGCCGTGCCACCAGGGCGTCGCGCCGAACTCGTCCTTCAGCGCCGCATGGGCCCGCATGCCGGCCACGTTGAGGTCGTGATAGGCACGCGGCGTCTTGTTCGAGGAGTTCGTCCAGGCGAAGGAGATGCCGGATGTCCCGCCGCCGACGCGTGTCGCCTCGAGCACGGTGACCTTGGCGCCGGCGCGCGCCAGCCGGTAGGCGACCGACGTCCCGAGGACGCCGGCGCCGACGACAATGATCTCAGTCATGATCCATATCCGCTAGAGAAGGGGGAGGTTCGAATAGGCTTACGCCGCGCGCTTCGCAGCCCAGCCGTCGCGCACCAGCGATTTCAGTTCGGCGAGCGACATCGCTTCGAGGCCGATCTCGCCGAGCAGATCGTTTTCCGCCGCGAAATCCCGGCCATAGAGCGCCGAGAAGATGTCGACGCCGGCCTGGTGCAGCGTCGCGGGCCGGCCGGCGAGCTTGCCGAGCAGAACTGTCGGATGCAGGCCGAAGGGGGCGTCCTCCAGGACATAGCGCGTGTCGATACTGCTCGGTCCGTTGCCGCCATTGCCGCGGGCAGCGAGCTGGCGCGCCATCTCGCCGACCGGTCCGGGCTCGACATGGAAGGAGAGATTGTAGTGCTCGCGGATGGTGCGGACCTTGTAGCCGGCGGCTTCCGCGATGGCGAGGCGCTCGGCGTCGAGGGCTTCGAGCAGGCGGCCGACGGAATTGGTGTTGTTTTCGTTCTGCCCCCAGGTCTCGCCATGCTCCATGCGGGTGAAGTTGCACAGCGCGATGCCGAGATGGTTCTGCGGGTTAAGATTGGACAGCGAAATCGCCAGCGCGTCGTCGCGCTGGACGAAGCGATCGCCGAACAGCTGCTGGCAGATTGTCAGCCCCCGCTTGGAGGCCGAGACGGGAATCGTCGCGATGTCGACCTTCGAGCGGACGGTCGAGACGTTGACGCTGGCATCGCCGGTCCTGCGGCCGGCGGTCACCGTCGTGCCCCAGACGACGACCGGCACGTCGAGCCCGCGCTCGGCGATCTTGCGGGCGATATAGAGGCCGCTGAACGAGGTGTGGGAGCTTATGATGACGACCTGCCCGACCGCGAGATGCGGGGCGGCGGCGTCCATCGCCGCGCGGTGGCCATTGGCCGGCAGGGCGAAGAGCACCGCCCCGGCCCCGGCGACCGCCTCGGCGGCGCTCGCGGCGACCGCGACCTTGAAGCTGCCGGTCAGGCTGCCGGTCGCCGTCAGAGGTTCGCCCTTGGCGAGGCTCCGGCCGCTCTTGCCGGATGGCGACCACAGCACCGGCTCGTGGCCGAGGGAGGAAAGAAGGGCGGCATTGCCATAGGCAATCGAGCCCGCACCGAGCACAGCGACACGCATCGTCTTGATCCTTGGGAGTTTTGTTGGGGTGGTCTGGGTGGACCGGGCAAGAGCGCCCGGTCCGTCGCAACGAGGCCCGGGACGTCAGTAGGTGTAACCGGCCTTTTCCATGTACTGCTTCGCCAGGTTGAAGTCGTAGGCGATCGGCTTCAGCAGGTCTTGGTCGTAGAATTCCGAGGTGAACGGCATCGGCACCGTGCCGGGCTTGCCGAAGCCGGCAACGACGTTCTTGATGATCTGCTCACGCGGGATCATGTGGCTCATCGCCTTGCGGACATACATCGCCGCTTCCGCGGCGCGGCTGGGGTCCTTCTTGCCGAGCGGCGTCTCGACGCCGGTGCCGAAGACCGGATGGTTCAGGTTGAGGCAGGTCTGCATCCACTTGAACGAGTCGAAGCGATTGACCTTGCCCCATGACGGATCGACGGTGCTGAGCAGGCCGCCGACATCGTACATCGGGTCATGCGCGTCGATGGCGCCGGATTTGATGGCGCTGAGCAAGGCATCGGCGCCCTCGATATTGACCACGTAGAAGGTCTTGACGTTGCCATCGGTCTTTCGCCAGTAGTTCTCGTTCTTGCTGTATTTGTAGGCCTTGCGCGAGGGGTCGAAGCCCTGCGGGATCCAGGGCCCGGTGCCGACGCCGCCCTTCGCCGCGAAGACCTTGCCATCCGAGGTCTTGACCGGGAAGGTGCCGAGCCAGGTCGAGATGACGTGGCCGCGCAATTCCTCCGGCTTGATGTCCTTGTAGGCATGCTTCGGCATGATCGCGATGACCGGCAGCAGGAAGTCGTAGAACAACATGTTCGGTTGCGGCAGCGTCACCGTGATCTCATGCGTGCCGGTGACCTTGTAGGCGTCGCGCGAGCCCATCACCGCTGACAGCGTCGCCTGGAACAGGCTCGCATAGGTCTTGTCGATGATCGTGTCCCAGGTGAACTTGACGTCCTCGGCGGTGAACTCCTCGCCGGAATGCCATTTCACGCCCTTGCGCAGGCTGATGACCCAGCTCTTGCCATCCTCCGAGCCTTTGACCGTTTCAGCCAGCGCCGGGACAAGCTTCTTGTTGGCCCAGCTGTCATATTCCATCAGCGCGTTGTAGACCGGGCCGAAGATGTTGGATTCATTATAGCCGCTGCCATACATCGGGATGAGCTGGCTCGGCGGCTGCCAGGAGGCGAAAGTCGCGGTGACATCACCGGTCGCGCCCTCGATCGACCAGTCCTCCGGCCGCGGATAGAAGACCGGGTTATAGGTCGTCGATTCCATCCCCTTTAGCTTCGGATTGGTGATGATCACCTCTTCCGGATAGAAGACGATGTGCAGCGGCTCGATCTCGTACCAGCGCTTCACGAAGGCGGCCATCGCCGTCTTGCGGTCCTCGGGCGTGATCGCGCGTGAATATGTCTCGATGGCCGCGTCGATCTGCTGGTCGGCGACGCGATAGTAGTTCTGCCCGTTCGGAGGCACGTTCTTGCTGTGGAACAGCGCCTCGGGGCTCGGCGCCAGCCCGTTATAGTAGATCCGCTCCGAATACATGTCGAAGCCACCCTCGACATGGGTCTTGCCGCTGTCGTTGGCGCGCCGCGCGATGACCACGGAAGGCGGTTGGTAGCTCGCATTGACGTCGATGCCGAGCCGCGCGAACTGCTTGCCGATCAGGTCGGTCCAAATCATGCGCGACTGCAGGTTGTTGAAGATCATCAGATAGAGCTTGAAGTGGGGCGGCTTTGCCAGAGCGGGCTCGGGCAGGCCGCCGGCTGCGAGCGCAGCGGCCCCCGCGCCGGTCCATTTCAGAACGTCACGTCGCGTCGATTTCTCAGACATCGTTGTCCCCTCTTCTGGTTGATTGGAAACGGAAGTGACGGTGTCGCTCAGGCCTGGAAGCGCGCCGGGCGGAACGCCTCCAGCTCCGGCCGCTGGCGGCCATGCAGTACCTCGTCTGCCACGACCTGGCCGAGGAAGGGCGAGAGCGTGACGCCGCTATGGGTGACGACGACGTAGTAGCCGTCGACCCCGCGCGCCGGCCCCACCGTCGAGAGCCCGTCCGCCGGAATCGGCCGCATCGTGGTGCGCACGGCCTCGGCCTTGACGCCCTTCAGCCCCGGCAGGATCTCGGCGGCGCTGGCGATGGCGATCCGCGCCTCCTCGCAATCCGGCGTGCGGCTTTCCAGTGCGGCGAAGCGGTCGTCGAGCGAATCCTTGCGCACCATCAGCCGCCCGGCACCGTCCGGCCGGACATCGACATCGGGGGCGTGGAAAGGTCGGCGCAATGCGACGCCGACCGGCGGCGTGAACACCAGGAAGCCGATCGTCGGCGCGAGCGGCACGTTCGGCGCGGTCTGGCTCACCGTCTCGTTCGACCAGCGGCCGGTGCAGTTGATCACGAGATCGGCCTCGTGGAGCGCGCCGCTTTCGTCCCGCGCGCCGACGACGCGGCCATTGCGCGTTTCCAGCCCGGTGATCTTGACGCCGGTCTTGAGCGCGGCACCGTAGCGCTGGCGCGCGGCACGCAGCATGGTGCCGGCATAGAGCACAGGATCGACCCAGCCCTCCTCCGGGCAGAACACGATCTGGGCATCGTCCGGAACCGCATCGAGGGCGATTTCCGGCTCAAGCTCGCCGAGGCGCTTCTTGTCGATGAACTCGGCCGCGTAGCCCCATTCGCGCAGCCGCTTGACCTTTTCGGCCTGCGCAGCGACCTCCGCCGGATCGACGCGCCATTCCAGGCTGCCGCTCTGGTGGAACCAGGGCGTGGCGCCGAATTCCTCCTTCAGCGCCGCATGGGCCCGCATGCCGGCGACGTTGAGGTCGTGATAGGGGCGCGGCGTCTTGTTGTTGGAGTTGGTCCAGGCGAAGCTGACGCCCGAGGTGCCGCCGCCGATACGGTCGGCCTCCAGCACGGTGACCTTCGCCCCGCCCTGCGCCACCCGGTAGGCGACCGAGCTGCCGACGATTCCGGCTCCGACGACGATGATGTTCATCATGGCATGTCCTGTGGGTCTGGTCCGCATTAGCGCGGGTTGTGGCAAGCGAAGGCGTGGGCGCCGTCCGGGGCGGCGAGCGGCGGAACCTGTCGGGAGCAGATCGGCAGCGCCGCCGGGCAGCGGGTGTGGAAGACGCAGCCGGAAGGCCGCTTCACCACGCTGGGAATCTCGCCGCTGATCGCGTCGCGCGGCTTCTGCCGGGCCGGATCGGGCACCGGAATCGCGGAGATGAGGGCCGCGGTATAATGATGGCGCGGCCGGGCGAAGATCTCGTCGACCTCGCCGATCTCGACGAGATTGCCGAGATACATCACCGCGATGCGGTTGCTGAGGAAGCGCACCGAGCTCAGATCGTGCGAGATGTAGAGATAGGAGAGCTTCAGCTCCTCCTGCAATTCGGCGAGCAAGTTGAGGATCTGGGCGCGCACGGAGACGTCGAGCGACGACACCGGCTCGTCGCAGATCAGCAGGCGCGGCTCGACGGCGAGCGCGCGTGCGATGCCGATGCGCTGGCGCTGGCCGCCGGAGAATTCATGCGGGTAGCGGTCGGCATGCTCGGCCGGCAGCCCGACGCGCTCCAGCAGCGCCTCGGCCGCGCCGTCCCATTGCGCCGGGGGAACGAGGCCGTGAACCCTGAGCGGCTCCGACAGGATCTGCCGGACGCTCCAGCGCGGGTTGAGCGAGAGATAGGGATCCTGAAAGACGTATTGCATCTGCCGGCGCAGCGCGAGCACCTCCGGCCGGCGGTCGCGTGAGAAGGTCGCGCAGACATCGGTATCGCCGAGCCTGATCGCGCCGGAGCTCGGCGGGACGAGATGCAGGATCGAGCGAGCGGCGGTGGTCTTGCCGCAGCCGCTCTCGCCGACGATGCTCAGCGTCTCGCCCTCGTCCAGGCTGAAGCTGATGTCGTTGACGGCGCGGATCTCGCCCATGACCTTCTGGCGGAACAGGCCGCGCCGGTGCAGCGGATAGCTCTTCACCAGCCCGTCGACGCTGAGCAGCGGCTTACGGCTCGTACGCTGGCGGGGCTCGGGCACGGGAGCGATCGCGGTCTCAGCCATGGCCGGGCACTCCGGCGCTGCCGCGCTTCAGGCAATGGACGACGCGGCCGGGCTCGATTGCGGCGGCCTGCGGCACGAGCTGCGTGCAGTCCGGCGCAGCCTCCGGACAACGCCCGGCGAAGCGGCAACCGCCGCCGAGCGGCTGGCCCGGCGTTGCCGCGAGCCCGACCGTCGGCAGGCGCTCGCGCCTCCCTTCGGCATCGGCGGCGTAGCGCTTGTCGATCCGCGGCGTCGAGGCGAGCAGGGCTTGCGTATAGGGGTGCGACGGCCGGGCAAAGACGGCGTGCTTGTCGCCGGTCTCGCAGACCTGGCCGGCATACATCACGGTGATCCGGTCGGCTATGCGCGCCACCACGCCCATATCGTGGGTGACGAAGATCATCGACATGCCGAGCCGCTGCTTCAGCTCCTCGAGCAGGTCGAGGATCTGCGCCTGGATGGTGACGTCGAGCGCCGTGGTTGGCTCGTCGGCAAGCACCAGCGCCGGATTGCACAGCAGCGCCCGCGCGATGCACACCCGCTGCTTCATGCCCCCGCTCATCTCATGCGGGTATTGCGACAGGCGCGGGCCGGGATCGGTGATGCCGACGAGACGGAACAGCTCCTCGACGCGCTGCAGTGCAGCCGCGCGCGGCAGCTTCTCGTGAACCTTCAGGATCTCGGCAAGCTGGGCGCCGACGGTCAGCAGCGGATTGAGCGAATAGCCGGGGTTCTGGAAGATCATGGTGAGGCGTCGCCCGCGCAGCTTCTGCATCTCGCGCTGCGATTTCACCGCGAGGTCCTCGCCCTCGAACAGGATGCGCCCGCCCGCGATCCGCGCTGGCGGCGGCAGGAGGTTGAGGATCGCCAGGCTCGACAGCGTCTTGCCGCTGCCGGATTCGCCGACGATGCCCATCGTCTCGCCGGCACGCACTTGGTAGCTAACGTCCTCAATAACCCGGATCGGCGCGTTCCAAGGCGGGAACTGGATGCGCAGATTCTCGACCGAGACCAGCACGGGCGCCTCGATGCCCGCGGCTTCGGACTGTTCCGGCTCAGCAGATGCGGCCTGTCTTTCAGCGGTGAGGCTCGTCATCAGGCTTTGGCCCGCGGGTTGAAGGCGTCGGTCAGCCCGTCCGCCAGGAGGTTGAAGCCGAGCACGGTGACGAAGATCGCGAGGCCGGGGCTCAGCGAAGCCCAGGGCGCGACCTTGAGCGCCTCGTAGTTGAAGTAGAGGAGCTGGCCCCAGCTCACTGCGGCCGGATCGCCGAAGCCGAGGAAGCCGATCATCGCCTCCGCCAGCACGGCCCCGCCGATGCCGAGCGCGATGATGACGATCAGCGAGGGCAAGGCGTTCGGCAGGATGTGGCGGAACAGGATGTCGCCCGAGGTCGCGCCGATGCAGCGTGCCGCCTCGACGAATTCCTGGTTCTTGAGCCGCAGGAACTCGGCCCGCGTCATCCGCGCGATCGGCGCCCAGGAGAAGACGCCGATCAGCAGGATGATCACGCCGAGATTGAGATAGGGCACGCTTTCGAAGGGCGTGTTGACGATGGCGACGCCGAGCAACCGCACCACGGCGAGAATGACGACGAACATCGGGATGACCAGGAAGAAATCGGTGAAGCGCATCAGCACCTCGTCGGTGGTTCCGCCGCGATAGCCGGCAAAGCCTCCGACCAGCACGCCGATCACGGAGGCGATCGACATCGCGCCGAGCCCGACGGCGAGCGCCGTCGGCGCGCCGTAGATCAGGCGGCTGAGCACGTCGTAGCCCATGCGGTCGGTGCCGAGCCAATGCGTCCAGCTCGGCGGCGCCTTGGCGCCGGGGTCGAGCATCGGGCTCTGGTCATGCGCATCGAAGGGCGCGAGGAAGGGGCCGATCACCGCTGTCGCGACGACGAGCATGACGAGCACGAGGCCGAGCATGCCGGTGCGGCTCTTCGTGAAGCGCTGCCAACCTTGCCGCCAGATCCCCTTTGCGGGCTTGGGCAGCGGCTTTGGCAGGGATGCGTGGCTCGCGATCGTCTGGTCGGTCACGCCGCTCACTCCAGGCTGATGCGGGGATCGATGAGGACGTAGATCACGTCCGTCAGCAGGGTCGTGCAGATCAGCATGAAGGCGATGACCGCACTCGCGCCCATGATGACGGGGTAGTCGAGCTGGTGGATCGCAGCGACATAGAGGGAGCCCAGCCCCGGCCAGGTGAAGACGGATTCTGTCACCGGCGCGGTGCCGAGCATCAGGCCGATCAGCAGCCCGAGATAGGTCAGCATCGGGATGAAGGCGGCGCGCAGTGCGTGAACGTAAATGACGCGCCGCTCGGGGATGCCGCTGGCGCGCATCGCGGCGATGAAGTCGCTCTTCAGCACGTCGACCATGTTCGAGCGCATCAGCAGCGTCAGCGTCGCGGTGTTGAAGAAGGTCAGCATCGCGACGGGCAGCACCATGTGCCAGAGCGCGTCGAGCGTCGGGCTGCCGCCGAGCGGGTTGCGGGTCGAATAGGCGCCGTAGCTCGGCAGCCAGTCGAGCGTGTAGGAGAACAGGAAGATCAGCAGGATGCCGAGGAAGAAGGCCGGCAGGGACTGGCCAAGCAGCGCCGTGCCCATTACCGCGAAATCCGAGCGAGAATGCTGGCGGCGGGCGGCCGTGACGCCGAAGAGGATCGCGATTGCCAGCGCGATCAGGATGGCGGGGACCTGAATCTTGAGGGTCTGCCAGCCCCAGGTCAGGATCAGCGAACCGACCGGCTGATTATAGACAATGCTGGTGCCGAAATCGAGGTGGAGCAGCCGCCCGAGCCAGAGCAGGTAGCGGGTGAGCGGCGGCTGATCGAGCCCGTAATAGGACTTCATGCGCTCGATCACCTCGCCGGTCATGCCGGGCGTCTCTGCCATCATCAGCTCGATCGGATTGCCGATCGCGTTGATCAGGAAGAAGATCGCTGCGCTGACGCCGATCATCAGGATGATCGCAAAGATCAGCCTCCTCGTCAGAAAGACGAAAACCCGCATTGCGGCCAGTATCTCCCGTTCAGATTGGCCATAGATCTCCCGTGTTCTGGATGCGCTGTGCGGCGCAGCCAGGACCGGGTCCCGTTTGTTTGATCTATGTCAATGACAGCGAAGGTATGGACCGGAAATCGAGGCGTCAAAGAATATGATTTTGCCAGTTCATTCCTGCAGGTTATGGCGTTCGTGCCGACCTGGACCTTTGCGGCGCCCTCCCGCTCCTCACGAATCCGCGCTGTAGCCGAGCCGTTCCAGCTCGTCCTCGATATCCCGGATCAGTGCGTCGGCCAGCGAGGAGCCCGTCAGGGTGTTCGGACGCAGATGCCAGACCGGAGAGAAGATTTCCGGCGCGAAGGGCTTCGCGACGAGGCCGCGTCCGATGAAGCTGTGCGCGTTGAGCTCGTCGACGAGCGCGATCCCGGCGCCATTGGCGACCAGGGCGCTGGCGACGTTGGCCATTGGCGCGTCGATGAACATGCGTGGCAGCACGCCCGCCTGCTCGAAGACCTTCTCGACGAAGATGCGACGATCCGGCGATCCGATCGAGACGAAGTTCTCGCCGTCGAGATCCTCGGGCCGGATCGTCTTCAGCCCCGCGAGGCGATGGCCTTCGGGCACGGCACAGACATTGGGGATGCGCGCGATCAGGCGGCAGATGACATTGGGATGCGGGGTGAAATGTTCGGTGATCCCGACATCGATCTGCCCGGCGATGACCCATTCGATGATGCGGTCGGAGCTGCGCGAATGCAGCTTGACCGAGGTTTTCTCGTGTTGCCGGCAAAAGCGCGTCAGCAAAGGCGGGATGAGCGTCCCTGCCAGCATCGGCATGACGCCGAGATTGAGCCGCCCGAACTGCAGCTCGCGAATGTCCTTTGTCATCCGCTCGAGACGTTCGACGCTTTCCCAGGTCCGCTGAACCTCCGCGAAATACAGCTCGCCGTCCCGTGTCGGCTTGAGGCGTCCCTTCATGCGCTGGAACAGGATGATGCCGGTGCTGCGCTCGAGCTGGTTCAGCATCTTGCTGGCGGCCGGCTGCGAGACCGACATCGTCTCGGCCGCCTGGGTCAGCGTGCCGAGATGCATGATGTGGCGGAAGAGCTCGACATGCCTGAGATTCACCGTCATCCGTCCCCTCGCAGACATGCGACCGCTGCGTCCTGTGCCCGTGGCTGCGCAGTTCGCGGAGCGATACTCCCCCAATGGCGTCCTGCGGGGAAGCGCCTGAGACATTGAGGGAAGGCCCCGGGCAGAGAGCTGGGTCGGCCGCGGTCAGACTCAGCCCGCCGCGCTCCGGAAAGGCGGCGGCGGCTTGAGGCTGGCGATGAAAGTTTCGACCAGCTTGCTCGTCGGCCGGCCGCGCTGGCGGAACAGGAAGATCGGAACCCGTATCGCCGGCCGGAAGCTGCGAAAGACGAGGCCATGGCCGTCACGCATCCGCGCCGCCTCGCTGTCGACGATGCCGACGCCGCAGTCGGCGGCCGCGAGCGCGCAAATGGTCAGGCCGAGACTTGCATCGATGATCGTCCGGGGATGCTGGCCGTCGCTTTCCAGAGCCTGGGTCAGCTTGCGGCGGAACTCGTCCTCGGGGCCGAGCGCGATGATCCTCTCATTCGCGAGATCGGATGCCTCGATGAAGGGCTTGCCCGCGAGCCGATGCCCTTCCGGCAAGGCGATGACCCCTTCGAGGTCGAACAGCTTGCGACGGGAGAGATTGTACTCCTCGCTGCGGAGCTGGGCGATGCCGAGATCGATCTCGCCGCTGCCGACCAGCCGCGCGGCGTCGGCCGAATTGCTCGAATGCAGCGAGATCGTTACGTCGGGATGCGCTTCGGAGAAGCGGGCGACCATCGCCGGAAGCCAGGCGATGCCCAGCGCGGGAATGGTGCTGACGACGATGCGCCCCTGTTTGCGGTCGCTGAGACCGGCGGCGAAGCGCGCCAGATTCTGCATGCCGAAATAGGTGCGCTCGACCTCGGTATAGAGCAGCCGCGCCTCCTCGGTCGCGGCGATGCCCTTGGTCGTGCGCGCGAAAAGCCGCAAGCCCAGCTCGGCCTCCAGCAATTTGAGGGCCTTGCTGACCGCGGGCTGCGAGATGCGCAGGATGTTGGCCGCCTCGGTGATCGAGCCGGAATCCATGATCGCCTTGAAGACTTCGACCTGGCGGTAATGCATGGCATGACCATAACCTGAGTTCATATAGATCGTAAATTTATGAATTTGAGGCAGATCGAATGCTGTGATCTGCTGACCGATGTCGCCGTTATCCGCACTTTCGACCGGATGACCGGGAAGGCGGCCAAAAAACCAGAGACTGACTTCGCACCGGGCCGGCGGTGGGGCGCTCGCGCGCGCCATGACGCTTGCCCGGACCGACGAAATTGCCAGCTTGGGGAACAGCAGAACATGCGCAGCCTTCGTCATTCCTGCACCGTGGCGGCGTTGGCCACGGGCCTCTCTTTCCTCGCCGCCCAGGCCTTCGCGCAGCCCGCCGGGGTCCTGCGCGTCGCCGTGGGTGCCGATCCGGCGACCTTCGACCCGGCCTTCAACGACCTGCCGGTCGGCAATGCGGTCGATCTCGCGGTGCTGGAGGGGCTCTTCCGTCTCGATCCGCAGAACAATGTCCAGAAGAGCCTCGCGACGGACTCCTCCTTCTCGCCGGACGGCAAGGTCTTCTCCGTCAAGATCAGGGCGGGGAAAACCTTCAGCAACGGTGACCCGCTGAACGCGGAGGCGGTGGCCGCGAGCTTCAACCGCATGCTCGACGAGAAGACCGGCTCGATCTATCGCGGGCTCTACGCTTCGCTCGGCACGGTGAAGGCGGTCGGCGAGGATACGGTCGAGTTCCACATGGCCGAGCCCAACGGCCACGTGCTGATGCTGCTCGCCAGCACCGCAGCCAGCATCGTCAACGTCAAGGCGCTCAAGGAGATGGGCGCCGAGTACGGCCGCAAGCCTGTCGGCTCGGGCCCCTATATGGTCGAGCGCTATGTCGGCGGCGAAGGCTTCCGCCTCGTGCCCAATCCGAAATATGCGGGCGATTATCCGGCCACGCTGAAGGCGATCGAGTTCACCGTGGTGCCGGAGGACGGCTCGCGCATGGCGCTGATGGAGACCGGCGCCGCCGACATCGTCGAGCGCGTGCCGCCCGAATCGATCGCCGCGATCAATGCGCTCAAGAGCGCCAAGGTCGTCACCCCGCCGAGCATGTTCTCGATCAACATGGAGATGGTGCTGCGCGGCCCGCTGGCCGATCCGCGGGTGCGCCAGGCGCTGAACCTCGCCGTCGATCGCGAGGGCATCGCCAAGGGTGTCCTCGGCGGGCTGGGCACGCCCTCGGTCGGCATGGTCGGCCCCGGCACGCAGGACGAATTGCGCAAGACCTTCCCGCCGATCCCGTTCGATCCGGCCGGCGCCAAAAAGCTGCTCGCGGAAGCCGGCTACAAGCCCGGCCAGCTCGCGCTCAGCTTCACCTGCCCGACCGGGCGCTACATCAAGGACGTGCAGGTCTGCCAGGCCCTGGCCGGCTCCTTCGAGGATGTCGGCATCAAGGCGACGCCGCTCGTCGTCGATCGCGGAACCTGGACCAAGGTGGTCGGCATGGAGCCGGCCCAGCGCACCGACAATATGGGCATGGTCGGGCGCGCCACGGCGGGCATGGACTACACGCTCTACCGCCTGTTCTACACCGGCGTCGGCGCCAACCGCACCGGCTATTCCAATCCGCGCGTCGACGCCCTGCTGAAGGAAGGCCGGGCCACGACCGATCCGGCGAAGCAGAAGGCGATCTATGGCGAGGTCCAGGAGATCGTCTGGAAGGACCAGCCCTTCCTCTTCCTCTGGTACCAAACCCAGGCGATCGGCGTCGCCAAGCGCGTCCAGGGCTTCGCCGTCCAGCCCAACGAGACGCTGGTCTTCGACAAGGTGACCCTGAACTAGCGCATTTTCGGGCGAAGTGGGCACGGGTTCGCGTGAAGAAAATGCGATCAAACAAAGAGTTGGAGCATTTCGGCGTTTCTGCAAAACGCGGAAATGCTCCGGCGCCACGCAAGCGGAGGGCCGGACGATGTTCGTTCTGAGACGCCTGGGCGGAGCGCTGCCGACGCTGTTCGCGGTCTCGCTGCTCGTCTTTCTCTTCGTCGACCTGATCCCAGGCGACCCGGCGCAGATTCTCGCCGGGCCGACCGCCTCGAACGAGGAGATCGAGAGCATCCGTCAGTTCCTCGGCCTGAACGAGCCTTTGCTCACGCGCTACGGCCATTTCCTGCGCGGCATCTGGGACCCGGCCGTCGCGACCTCCTTCCGCACCCATCGCCCCGTCGTCGTCGAACTGGCGGAGCGGCTGCCGAACACGCTGATCGTCTCGATTGGCGGGCTCGTCATCGGCGTCGTCGTCGGCACGCTCGCCGGCATTGTCAGCGCGATGCGCCCGGGCGGCTTCGCCGATGCGGCGATCACCGTGCTGACACTCGCGGGGATCTCGATGCCGATCTACTGGCTCGGCCTGCTCTGCATCTGGCTCTTCGCGGTCCATCTCGGCTGGCTGCCGGCGGCCGGGGCCTCGACACCGGCGCATTTCGTCCTGCCGATCCTCGTCATCGCCACGCGGCCGGCCGCGATGTTCAGCCGCCTCGTCGCGGCCAGCCTGACCGAGACGATGGGCAAGGACTATCTCGACACCGCCCGCGCCAAGGGGCTGAGCGAAACCCGTGTCGTGCTCGCCCATGCCTTGCGCAACTCGCTGATCGCGGCGGTGAGCGTCGCCGGCGTGCAGTTCGGCGGCATGCTCGGCGGCTCGGTCGTCACCGAGACTGTGTTCGGCATCCCCGGCGTCGGCCGGCTGCTCGTCGATGCGGTCTCGCGCGCCGACTATCCCGTGATCCAGTACGCGATCCTGATGTTCGCGGTCTTCTTCGTCGTCATCAACCTCGTCACCGACCTGCTGACGCAATGGCTCGACCCGCGCACCCGCGAGCAGGAGAGGCCGGCATGAGCCTGGTGCAGGACATGGCCGCTGGCGCTCCTCCTCTCGCCGCGAAATCCGACGCTGCCCCTCCGCGCCGGCGCTGGACCCTGCTGTGGCGCATCCTCTCCCAGCCCAAGGGCGCGATCGGGCTGACGCTGGTCGTGCTCTATCTGCTGCTCGCAGTCTTCGGGCCGATGCTCGCGCCGCAGGACGCCTTCCGCCAGAACTTCGCCCAGACCCTGCGTCCGCCTTCCGCCGCCCACTGGTTCGGCACCGACCAGCTCGGCCGCGACGTCTTCAGCCGCGTGCTGGTGGGTGCGCGCGCGACGCTCGGCATCGGTGTCGGCGGTGTCGCCGTGGCGTTCCTCATCGGCGTGCCGCTCGGCATCCTCGCCGCCTGGCGGCGCGGCTGGATCGAGGCGGTGCTGATGCGCGCCATCGACATCATGCTGAGCTTTCCCGACATCGTCTTCGCGCTAGCGGTGGTGGCGATCCTCGGCGCCAATACCCAGAATGTCATCATCGCGGTCGGCGTGGTCGCGGTGCCGGTCTTCGCTCGCACGGCCCGCGCCGTGACGCTGAGCATCCTGGCCGAACCCTATATCGAGGGCTCGGCCGCGCTCGGCGCGAGCCCGGCCCGCATCATCCTGCGCCATGTGCTGCCGAACATCTCGGGCACGCTCCTGACGCTCTCGACCCTGCTCTTCGCCTCGACGCTGCTCTCGGCCTCCGGCCTCGGCTTCCTCGGGCTGGGCACGCAGCCGCCCTTCCCGGAATGGGGCACGATGCTTGGCGAAAGCCGCTCCTACATCCGCAGCCACCCTTATCTCGCGACCTTCCCCGGCCTGTTCCTGGCCGTCTCCGCGCTTGCCTTCAACCTGCTGGGCGAAGCGTTGCGTGTGATCTACGACCCGACCAGCCGGCGTAGTGCCAGGAGGGCGCCGCTCTTCGCCTTCCTGCGCCGCGGTTCCCCGACAATTCCCGCCACTGCTCCCGACGCTGTGAACGCCGTTTCGGTCAAGGCCCTGCGCATGGCCTTCCGGACCCGCGACGGCCTGCTCGATGTCGTGCGCGGGGTCGATCTCGCGATCCGTCCGGGCCGGACGCTGGCGCTGGTCGGCGAATCCGGTTCCGGCAAATCGACCTTGCTGCGGGCCATCGGCACGCTCGCCAATCCACAGGAGGTCGCGATCACGGAAGGAGCGATCGGCATCGGCGGGCAATCCGCGCTCGGGCTTTCCGCGACGGCCCTGCGCGAGCTGCGCCGACGCAAGATCGGCGTCGTCTTCCAGGACGCGGCGAGCGCCCTCAACCCGGTCCTGACGGTCGGCGCCCAGCTCGCCGAGGCGGTGAGCGCCGGATCGAGCCTCGACAAGGAAGCCGTCCGGCAGCGCTGCATCGCCCTCTTGAAGGATGTCAGGATCGCCGATCCCGAGCGGCGCCTGGCCATGTATCCGCACCAGTTCTCGGGCGGGATGAAACAGCGCATCGTCATCGCGATCGCGCTCGCCCAGGACCCGCAGGTGCTGCTCGCCGACGAGCCGACCAGCGCGCTCGACGTCACGATCCAGCAGCAGATCCTGGTCTTGCTGCGCGAGATCCAGGCGAAGCGCGGCATGGCGGTGCTGCTCGTCACCCATGACCTGGGCCTTGTCGCCCGCTTCGCCGACGACGTCGCGGTGATGTATGCCGGCCGCATCGTGGAGAGCGGCGAGGTCGCGACCGTGCTGGAGCGGCCGCTGCATCCCTACACGCTGGCGCTCAGCGCCTCCGCGCCCGGTGCCGGCGAGGGGCGCGGCCGGCCGCTGCGCAGCATTCCGGGCGAGCCGCCGCTCATCGGCCAGTTCCCGGCGGGCTGTACCTTCCGCCCGCGTTGCCCGCGCACGCAAGGGCGCCCGGACTGCGCCGAGCGGGAGCCCGAGCCGCGGACCGTCTCCGGCCGGCAGGTCGCCTGCCTCTTCGCCGAGGAGGGCCTGTCGTGAACGCGCCCTTCCGCCTGCCACCCCGACATCCGGACACCGAGAGCGACGACATCGTCGTCGTGGATCGGATCAGCCGGCATTTCGGCGGCCGGAAGACGCTGTTGAGCCGCGTCGCGGCGCCGGTGGTGCGCGCCGTCGACGGCGTCTCGTTCAGCGTCCGGCGCGGGACCTGCTTCGCCATCGTTGGCGAATCCGGCTCCGGCAAGAGCTCGCTCGCCCGGCTCGTCGTCGGCTTGCTCAAGCCCACTGCCGGCGAGGTCACGATCGACGGCACTCGGCTCTCGACGCTCGACAAGACCGGCCTGCGCGCGCTGCGCCGCAAGGTCCAGCTCGTCCTGCAGGATCCGCGCGCCTCGCTCGATCCGCGCATGACCGTATTCGACACCCTGTCTGAGGCGCTGACCGTGCATGGCCTGCATCGCGAGCGCACAGCCCGCGCCGCGCGCATCGATGCCGTGATCGCCATGGTCGGGCTGAACCCGGCGCATCTGGTCCGCTATCCACACGAGCTCTCGGGCGGCCAGCGCCAGCGCGTCGCCATTGCCCGCGCCATCATCTGCGAGCCGGATATCCTCGTCCTCGACGAGCCGGTGAGCGCGCTAGACGTTTCCGTACAGGCGCAGATCATCAACCTGCTCGCCGAGCTGCAGGCCCGCCTCGCCCTGACCTATATCGTCATCACCCATGACCTTGCCCTGGTCGCCCACATGGCTGACGCGGTTGGTGTCATGTATCTCGGCCGCTTCGTCGAGCAGGGCGATGTCGAGGAGGTCTGCGGCGCGCCGCGTCATCCCTATACGCGCAGCCTGATGGCGATTGCCGCGCCTGCGGTGCCGCCGCAGCGCGCCGGGCGCCCCGCTTTGCTCGAAGGCTCGATCCCGAGCCCGCTCGCCATACCCAGCGGCTGCAGCTTCCACACGCGCTGCCCGCTCGCTCGCGAGCTCGCCGCCGAGGGCCTGCCGGGCGTCAACACGCCCGACGGACGCTTGCCGCGCCGCTGCGTTGAGGAAACGCCCGTTCTCCACCCTGCGCCCGGGGGCCGCAGCGCCGCGAGCTGTCATTTCGCGGTTGAACGCCCCCACATCCAAGAGAGTTGAAAGACGAAGGATTCGATCGATGTCCGATCACAACAGCGCCTCCGAAGTCGTCATCGTCGGCGGCGGCATCTACGGGACGAGCCTGGCCTATCAGCTCGCCAAGGCGGGCCGCAGCGTCACCCTGCTCGAGGCTGGCGAGATCGCCGGCGGTGCCTCGGGCGGGCCCGGCGAGCGTGGTGTGCGCGCCAGCGGCCGCGACCTGCGCGAATTGCCGGTCTGCGCGCTGGCCCAGCAACTCTGGGCCGAATACCAGGCCAGGATCGAGGGCGGCGTCGGCTACCGCCGCGTCGGCGGCCTCAAGATCTACGACGTCTCCTACGGCCATCGCGAGCACGAGGTGCGCGGCCGCATGGAAGCGACCGCGATGGTCCAGGCGAGCCTCGGCACACCCTCCGAGGTGCTCTCGCGCGACGAGGCGCTCGCCCGCGAGCCTGAACTTGCTCCCGGCATCCTCGGCGCGATCTGGTGCCCGCATGACGGCGTCGGCGACCACAGCTTCGCGACGCGCCAATTCGCCAAGGAGGCGGCTAAGGCCGGCGCCGTCATCCGCACGGGCGCCAAGGTCGCCGAGATCGTGCAGACGCGCGGGGCGGTGACGGCGGTCAAGCTCGCCAGCGGCGAGACGGTCCCGGTCGGCTCGCGCCTCGTCGTCGTCGCCAATGCCGGCGCCGAGGCGCTGCTCAAGCCCGTGCTGAAACCGCATGAGCTCGGCCCGGTCTGGAACTTGATGCCGCAGATGCATTTCGTCTCGAACCCGCTGAACAGGACGATCAACCACCTGCTCTCCCATGCGCATCGCCGGCTGGCGGTGAAGCAGCTCCCGGACGGCACGATCATGCTCTCGGGCGGAGCCCATGTCGGCTACACGCCGGAAGGGCTGTGGAAGGGCTCCCTCAGCTCGATGACGCAGAACGTCACCGACGGCCTCCTGACCATGCCCTTCATCGACAACTCCAGCCTGCTCAGCGTCGACGCCTCGCGGGTGGAGGCTGTCGCGGCCGACCAGATTCCGCTGATCGGACAGGCCGAGGCGTTGCCGAACCTGATTTACGGCTATGGCTGGTCCGGCCACGGCTTCGCCATTTCGCTCGGCTTCACCAGGCTGTTCAGCGAATGGATCGCGACCGGCGAGAAGCCGGAGGCGCTGGAGCCGTTCTCGCCGCTGCGTTTCCACAAGCCGGCCGAGATGCTCAAGGCCGCCGCGCTCGGGCGCGCCGCGGCCTGACCCCTCCACACCATCGACGCCAGCCGGCGGATGCGGCCCTGCCCGCATCCGCCGCAGGACAGGATCTGGATTCATGCTGACCGATTTCGACCCCGCCCGCCCCGGCAAGACCGTCCACGACCTCGGCCCGATCGTGGGGCCGCCTGAGGGGATCGCAGGGGAGATCCTCTGCTGCATCAATAATGGCGAAGGCCCCTCGGTGCTGCTGCTCGGCGGCATCCATGGCGACGAGTACGAGGCGCAGATCGTGCTGCGCCGCCTGGCCGAGCGGCTGACGCCGGCCGATGTCACCGGGCGCGTCATCATCATCCCCTCGCTCAATTTCCCGGCCTCGCAGAAGGGCAAGCGCCTCTCTCCCTTCGACGGCCAGAACATGAACCGCCGCTTCCCCGGCAAGGCGGACGGCACGCCGACGGAACGGCTCTGCGCCTTCGTGACGGAGCGGCTCTTCCCCGCCGTCGATCTGCTGATCGACGTTCATGCCGGCGGCAGCGACGTCTCGGTGGTGCCGATGGTCTTCGGCTTCGCGACGCAGAAGAGCGTGGTCGACGATGCCCGCCTGAATCGGCTGATGGAAGCCTGGGGCTACCGTTTCGTCCAGCATGTCGACGGCATCGACGAGACGGCCTGCGGTGCCGCCAAGCTCGCCGATCTCGCCTCGATCGAGGTCGAGGGCGGCGGCGGCCGGATGAAATCCGAAGAGCTGACGATCATGGAGGACGGCCTCCTGCGCGCGCTCGCCGATTTCGGCGCGATCAAGCCGCAGCTAGAGCCCGTGCCCTTTGCCGGCGTGCATTTCAGCGCCGGGGCGGACGGGCAATATCTCGCTCCTGCGCCTGCACTGGTGGAACATTGCATTGAGCTCGGCGACAAGGTTGAAAGTGGGCAACTCGTAGCGCGACTGCACCCGATTGGTGGCGTTTCCGCGAATGCGCTTGAGATCAAGGCGCCGGTGTCCGGCTTCGTCCTGCGGCAAACCGAGCATGCTTTTGTGGCCAAGGGGCAGCTCGTTGGAAACATAGGCAGCCTGATCTAGGCAAAGTGAGCGATCCGGAGCGAATGATCCGGATGCTGTTGATCGGCTATTGCTTCGGCATCCGCTCCGAGCGTCGCCTGTGCGAGGAGGTGCGTCTGAACCTGGCCTACCGCTGGTTCTGTCGGCTCGGGCTCGACGGCGGCGCGCCTGATCACTCGACCTTCTCGAAGAACCGGCAGGGCCGCTTCCGCGAGAGCGATCTGTTGCGCGAGCTGTTCGAGACGCCCGTGCGGCTCTGCATCGCGGAGGGGCTGGTCGGCGGCGAAGGCTTTGCGGTCGATGCCAGCCTGATCAAGGCTGATGCCAACAAGCAGCGTTCGGCCGAAGCCTCCGAGCCGGTCGACTGGGACGATCTCGCCCGGACCCGCTGCTCGGTGCGCGAGTATCTCGACACGCTCGACGAGGCCGCCTGGGGCGCGGCCAGCGAGGCCAAGCCGAAGTTCGTCTCCCGCTCCGATCCGGCGGCGCAATGGACCGGAGCCCTGAAGGGCCAGGCCTTCTTCGCCTATGCCCCCAACGATCTGATCGATCTCGATCACGCCGTCATCGTCGAGGTCGAGGCCAGCCGCGCGATCCGGCAGGCCGAGGTCGGCTCGACCCGGACCATGCTCGGACTGGACGCAAGAGCGCTTCGGCCTGTGGCCGGCCAAGCTCGCCGCCGACGGCGCCTACGGCTCACCGTCGTCGAGGGACCGGGCGATTGCGGGCGGGGACGTGTTTTCGTTTCGTCGTGCAGTGAATTGGACGAACAACAAGTTGGCGCCAACCACGAGTGATGCGCCGATCAGCGTGGCGACGAGACGATCGAGCAGCAGATCGTTCTCCAACGTCCGACCGGCGTCGATGAGCAGGATGATCAGCGGCGTCATCACAGCCGAGTAGGCAAGATAATTGCCGCCCCGCAGCACAGGGCGCACAGCGGCCAGAAGCCCGATGGCGACCACGAGAGCCCACGCGGGCAGTCCCAGCCGCAGGAAGATCCCTGCCGCGGCAACCCCGAGTGCCGTGCCAAGCGCCCTCTGTGTTGCCTTGATCGGCACAGTCTCCACGTGCCGCGGAGTCAGGATCGCCACGGTCAGCCCGATCCAGTGAAAATGATGGTTGGGCCAGGCGATATCCAGCCCCGTAGCAATCGCCAGGCAAGTGACCAGCCTTGCAGGGTAGCTCCAGCCGGCCGGCGCGGCGAGCGAGCGTCGCCAGCGGACGAATTTCTGTCGTGCCGTCGGGACCCGGACCGGCGCATCGGCGGGCTCCGGCGCTGCTTGCCGGGTTCGGCGGGCGAGGGCGCCGAAAAGCAGGTTGAGCCCTGAGGTCCAAAACGCACCCGCGGAAATCAGCCCCACGAACCCCAGCGAGGTCAATGCGCGCACGGGTTCCGCAGCCGGCGGCACGGCGCTCACAATCATCAGGAAGAGGACAAAACGGGTCGCCGCTACGACCATGAAGCGACTGAAGCCGCTGATCACCGCAGCGATGCCCGAAAGCAGGAGCAGCCCGACATTGCTCAGCCAGCCATATCCTCCAAGAAGGGCTGCACAAAGCGCAGCGAGAACTATGGGAACGAGCGCATCGAGCTCGCTCTTTGCATGTGCCTGCAAGCCTGCGCCAATCTCCACGCGCCCCACCGCGAGGCCGCCGATGGCCGCAGCAAGGCCCAGCTCGAGGTGCCCTCTCTGCATGGCGAGAAGCACCGGGCAGGCCATGCCCAGCCCCGCCGCAAGAATCGCGGCGACCTCGATTTTCCCGTCTGGGGACCAGCGAAGAGCCTCCCGCAGATGCGCTCTTGTGCTCAGGTTCGGCATTCGCTCCGGATGTCCTGGTGCCTCCCGATATAATACGCTATGCGTAGCATATGGAAAGTTCATCCCGTGAGGAAGCCATATCGGTTCTGCGGGCCGTTCTGGCGCTCGGCCGCCGGCTGCGAGCAGAGCGTCCGAAGGGTTCGGTCACCCTGTCCGCTGTCAGCATCCTCGGAACCCTAAGCCGGCTTGGCCCTATGGCCGCCACCCAGCTCGCTACCGAGGAACGTCTTCAGCCCCAGTCGCTGACTCGCATCCTCGCGGGTCTGGAGCAGGAGGGCCTCATTGTCAGAGCCCGAAGCGATGCCGATCGGCGCGAAATCCTCATTGCCCTCAACGATCGAGGGCGGCGCGTGTTGGCCGACGATATTCATGCGCGGCGGGTCTGGTTGGAGAACGCCATCGCAGCCGTGCTGAACGAGAAGGAGCGCGATCTGCTGTTCGCTTCGTCCGAGGCCATGCTCAAGCTTGCCCTCCACCGCGGCCCTGGTGATGAAGAGGCTGCAGAATGACAGCCCCCAGGGTTCGGATTTCGGCGGCTCCTGCCGAAGGCGAATGACCAGGCGGGACTCGGCCCGGCGCTTGGATTGCCGATAGGTCTCGACAGCATCGGCGACTGCCGCGCGCTCGCGTTCTTCGTCGCTAGCGGTGGTACAGCCCAGCAGTTCCTCCGCCCGCTCCAGCGCAGCGGTCAGCTCCTGCTCATCGCGGATGACGAGATGGGCCACGGCGCATCAACCGGCGCCTCATCCGTTCGTTCCCTTCGGCGTCTATCGATCGGCTCATAGAACTCATGCGTATCGCCCCGCGCATGAGGTTCTTCGAGCCGCTTCACGCGCCTTCCCCGTCGAATGGGGCTGCGGCTGCGATCTCGCCTGTAGTGATCGGCTTGATCGGCATGCGCTGCCTGAAGTAGCCGATCTCCTCCTGGCCTTTCCCGCTCAGCGCGGACATCGTCTCCGTGACCGTATGCCCGCACATTCGGCCCTGGCAGGGCCCCATCCCGCAGCGCAGGAATCCCTTCGCCTGGTTAGGGCCTGCCGCGCCCTCCTTCACGACGCGCGCGATCTCGCCGCGCGTCACCTCCTCGCAGCGGCAGATGATGACGTCGTCCGCCTGCGGCACGACGAAGGCGTCGCTCGGCCGGTAGAGCGTCTCCAGGAACGGCCTGACGGCGCGGTCGCGCCCGAGCGCCGCCCGCAAAGGAGTGCCGGCCCTGTTGCGCTCCCGCTCGTCGATCGCGCCGAGGTCGCGGGCGATGTCGAGTGCGGCGAGCGCGCCGCTCAGCCGCGCCGAAACGGCGCCGGCGATTCCGGCTTCGTCGCCGGCGATCCAGAGCCAGGGCTGGCTGGAGCGGTTCCACTCGTCGAGCGCGGGCCGCCAGCAGCGCTGGCGCTCGTCCCAGAGGTGCCGGCAGCGCAGAGCCATGGCGAGATTCACATTGGGCACGACGCCCTGATGGAGCGCGACACGGCCCGTATCGGCGCGCTGCCAGCGCCCGCCGCTACGCCATCTCACGCCGCGTATGGCGTCCTCGCCTTCGAGCTCCACCTGCTCCACGCCGCGCTCGATCCGAACGCCCGCGGCCCGCAGCTCGCGGATCAGACCGAGCCCCTTGAACAGATAGCGGGCGGCGAGAAGGGCTCGCGGGAGATGCGGGAGTGCCGCGCCGAGGTTCCTCCGCGGTGTCGTCTCGATGATCAGCCGCGGCGGATGGCCGGCGCGACAATATTGCGCCGCGACGAGGTAGAGCAGCGGCCCGCAACCGACGAAGACAATGTCGTCCTCCACCAGCCCGGCGGATTTCAGCAGGATCTGGGCCGCGCCGGCGGTCATCACGCCGGGCAAGGTCCAGCCGCGGAGCGGAAAGGGACGCTCCATCGCACCGGCCGCCGCGACGATCCGGCGCGCGAAGGTCACGCCCGAGCCGCTGCGCGAGCGCCAATGGATCTCTCCCTCTGCGATGGACCAGACCATCGTCCCGGCGCGATGCTCCGCGCCGGAGCGCTGGAAGGCCTCGACCAGGTCGAGACCCGCATAATAGTCCGGTCCCAGGATGTCCTGGCGATCCCGTTCCGGCCGCTCGGTAACGGCGCGATAGATCTGGCCACCGGGTCGGCCGGCCTCGTCGAACACCACGCAGCTCAGCCCCTGCTTCCGGGCCATGACGGCAGCCGCCATGCCGGCCGGCCCCGCGCCGATGATCGCGACGTCGAACGGGGCGATCACCGGTTGATCTCCGCGGCACCCGCCTGCGGCTCGACGACCATGCCGCCATGCACGATCTCCAGGCAGGCCTGCCGATTGGGCTCGCCATCGACCGTGACGAGGCATTCGAAGCACACCCCCATCATGCAATAGGGGCCGCGCGGGGCCCCTGATCGCGGTGTGCTGCGGAAGGCCTTGATGTCGGCACGCAGAATGGCCGCAGCGAGATTCTCCCCTTCGCGGGCGGGAATGGCTCTGCCCGCGAAGGTGAACGAGGTATCGAATTCCCGGAGGTCAAGACGCTGGAACACTGAAGCGATCCGATGAGAAAGGCTGCCAGGCCGGATCCAGCCGGCCGGCGGACAATGCGGTGGCAAGGGGGCCGGCATGGAACGGCGCGAGCGTGACGCCGCTATGGACCGTGACCAGGAAGGCGCCCGGATGGGCCGCCGACTCGGCATAGACTGGCATGCCGTCCGGCGACATCACGCGCAGCGCCGCCCAACTGCGCACGACCTGCGCATTGGCGAGCAGCGGCAAGGCGGCGACGGCGCGTTGGGCCGTCGTCTGGATGACATCGGGCGTGGTGCGATCGTCCAGCCCGGCCTCTTCCGAGGATTCCCCGAAGATGACGCCGCCCTCCACCGTCTGGCGGATGAAGCTGATCCCGTAGCGCAGGAAAGGCTTCAGTTTCTCCGTGACCAGAATCTGGCCCCGGACGGGACGGATCGGAGCGAACAGGCCCAGCCCGGGTGCGAGTACCTTGTTGCCGAGCCCGGCGGTCAGGATCACCCGATCGGCGAGCCAGTCGCCCTGAGGCGTCTCCACCCGAAAACCCGAGCCGTCCGGCGCAAGGCGCTCCACGGGGTGGCCGGGCCGGTAGTCGCCGCGCCGTTCGAACACCGACAGCAGGGCGCGCAGCAGATGGAACGGGTTCGTCGTGCCGTCGTCGCTGCAGAACGTCGCCCCGACCACCGCGGGGCCGACCTCGGGCAGCAGCCTGCGGATGCCGGCATTGTCCATGACCTCGAACCGGCTCGGCACCGTGGCCTGGGCATCCAGATCGGTCAGCGTCTTGCTGCGGCGTTCCAGTTCCGCTTCCGTGAAGCAGAAGAAGAACGCCCCGGGCCGCCGGAAATGCAGGTCGATCCCGCTCTCGGCCCCGAGATCGTGGGCGAAATCGTCCCAATCCTTCGCCGCCCGCCGGGTCAGGTCGGCATAGGCCGGGCCGCCCGCGCCCTTGCCCTGGACCCAGACATTGCCGAGATTGCCGCGCGCCGCCCGAAAGGCGATGTCGCCCTCGTCGAACAGCGTCACCTTTTCACCGCGGGCGGCGAGACCATAGGCGACGCTCGCGCCGACGATGCCGCCGCCGATGACGGCGATTCCCGTCTTGTGCGGGCTCCTCATGCGGTCCTGCCCATGTCGTCACAGGGCGAATAGGTCCGAGCGCGTTTCATGGCAGCGTCGACGGTCAGTCCGTGCCGAAGCGCCGCGGCTTCAGCGCCGCATGGAAGGTGTTGACCATCGTGACCGCGTCGAAGACCGGCAGGCCGAAGCGTTCGGCGATATCGGCACTGAACGGCGTCAGGTTGGTGCACTCCCCGACAATGGCACCGACATCGGGATGCCGGCTCAGGAGATCGCCCGCGGCGGCGAGCACCTCGTTGCGCAGCACGTCATAGGGAACGGTGTCGTCGCCCTCGCGGATGCTGCGGACGAATTCGGAGCTCTGCGGCAGGCCGACAACCGGTGTGTCCTCGGCGATGCCGACGGCGCGCAGATAGGGGCCGTTCAGCACCTCGGCATTGTAGGTGAGGATGCCGACCTTCTTGCCCGTCGGCAGCATGCGCTCGACCATCGGCACCTGCAGCAGCGCGCTGGTCGCGACCGGCACGGAGCAGAAATCGGCAAGCTCGCGCTGGTAGATCGAGAGGAAGCCGCAGGTCGTGGTGATGCCGTCGACGCCGGCATCGATCAGCTCCTGCGCCGCGCGCTTGAACGGTTCGAGCAGGCTGGACTGGTGCAGTTCCGTCATGCGCGAGGGCACGGCGTCGTGGACGATCTTGTACTGCACCGGAAAATCCCAGGTGCCGGCATGGCCGATATCGCCCGGCCAGCGCCGGAAGCGGCTGTTGACCATCAGGATGCCGACGGTGACGCCGTAATAGGTCTTCTGGCGAAGGTTGTTGCGCATGGAACCCTTCCGGATCGTGCCGCGTGGGCGTCAGTGGCGGCCGGCCGAACGCCGGAACCGCTCGTTGAGGAACAGGAGGCCGGTCATCAGCACCAGCAGCAAGGTCGCGACGGCCGCGAGCGTCGGATTGATCTGGAGCAGCAGGTCCGACCACATCTGGCGCGGCAGCGTGTTGAAGGAGCCGCCGGTCAGGAACAGCGCCACCGTCAATTCGTCGAAGGAGGTGACGAAGGCGAAGAGGAAGGCGGAGAGCAATCCCGGCTTGATGATCGGCAAGGTGATCCGGCGCAGCGTCTGCCACCGGCTCGCGCCCATCACCGCCGCCGCCTGGTCGAGCCGCCGGTCATAGGTTGCGAGCACCGCCATCACGGTGATGACGACATAGGGCACGGCCAGCACGGCATGGGCGATGACCAGCCCGGTCACCGTTCCGACCAGTTCGAGCTTCGAATAGAGGAAGAACAGGGCGACCGCGATGACGATGCGCGGCACGATGAGCGGCGACAGGATCACCGCGAGCGCGGCGGTCTTGCCCGGAAAGCGGTTCCAGGCCATCGCGAAGGCCGCCATCGCGCCCAGCACCAGTGCCACGGCGCCCGAAGCCAGCCCGACGACGAGCGAATTCCAGGCGGCGCTGGTCCAGTCGGAGGAAGCGAAGACGGCCTCGTACCAGCGCAGCGAGAAGCCGCCCGGATTGGCCTGCACCGCATTGCCCGGCGTGAAGGAGGCCGGGATCACGAAGAGCGTCGGGATCAGCAGGAAGGCGACGACGATGAGGAACAGCGCGAGGCTGCTGCCCCGGCCGAGCCCGCGGAAGGCGCGCGCGGGAAGCAGCCAGGCGAAGACCGCGCCGATGCCGGCACAGAGGCTGCCGAGGCCGTTGACGACCGCCCGGCCGATCACGTCGAGAGTGCGCGACCAGGCCGAGACCGTCCGCGCCGAGCGGTCGGCGGAGCCGCCGGCCAGGCTCGACAGTCCGACGACTCGGTCATAGGCGACGAAGACCAGGATCGAGGCTGCGAGCAGCAGGACCGAGAGCGTGCTGGCCGCCGGCCAGTTCAGCAACTCCTGGATCTGGGTGATGATCACCTGCGTCAGCATGGTCTCGCGCGCGCCGCCGAGCAGGGCAGGGGTGATGAAGAAGCCGAGCGAGCTGATGAAGACCATCATCGCGGCGGCGCTGATGCCCGGCATGCATTGCGGGATGTAGATGCGCCAGAAGATCTGGGCGCGTCCGGCGCCGAGCGTCTCCGCAGCACGCGACAGGTTGCCGTCGATCGTCTGCATCACCGGCAGCATCGTCATGACCGCGAGCGGCAGCATCGCATGCGACATGCCGATCAGCGTGCCCGTGAGGTTGAAGATGAGCGAGGCCGGCGCATCGACGATGCCGAGCGCGAGCAGGAGCTGGTTGACCGCGCCGTTCCGCCCCAGAAGGATCATCCAGGCGAAGGTCCGCACCAGGAAGCTGGTCCAGAACGGCAGCAAAACCCAGATGACCAGCGCGTTGCGGCTGCGGGGCGCGGCGTTCGCCAGATAATAGGCGACCGGGAAGCCGCCGACGACCGAGATCACCGTGGTCCAGCCGGCGATCTTGAAGGTGATCAGCAGGACGTCGAAATAGAGCGGATCGGAGAAGGCCTTGGCGAAGTTGGCGGAGGTGATCGCTCCGCCCTGGTCGAACAGCGACAGCGACAGGATCTGCCCGACCGGGAAAAAGAAGAAGAGCGCCAGGAAGGCGAAGAGCGGGAGCAGTGGCAGGAGCGGCCTTGCGCGGCGTAGCCGCGGCTGAAGCGCTGATATCGCGGGCTCGGCGACGGGGGCGGGTTCGTAATCGCGCGCGGACATGGCCGTCATGTCAGGCGCCCGGCGGCAGCACGATGGCGTCGGCGGCGGACCAGCCGAGCGTCACGCTCTGCCCGCGCTCCGGCAGCGGCTGCCCGGATGTCAGCTCCTTCGCGAGGAGGGTCGTGCCGTCGTCGAGCCGGACATTGATCTTGGTGAAGCCGCCGACAAAGACGGCGTCGAGCAATTGGCCGCGCCGGATGTTCTCATGCGCCTCGCCGTCGCGGATGAGTTTCAGCCGTTCCGGCCGCACCATCCAGTTGACCTCGGCATCGGTGCGGTGGCCGGCATCGGCCGCCACCTTGATCGTCGAGCCGTCGGCAGAACCGAGCAGGGTCTCCGTTCCGGTCGAAAGCACCTTCGCAGGGGCGATGTTGGATTCGCCGAGGAATCCGGCCGCGAACACCGAGGCCGGCTTAAAATACAATTCCGCCGGCGTGCCGATCTGCTCGACCCGGGCATTGTTCATCAGGCAGATGCGGTCGGACATCGACAGCGCCTCCTCCTGATCATGCGTGACGTAGAGGATGGTGATGCCGAGCTCGACATGCAGACGCTTGATCTCGGTCTGCATGTGCTCGCGCAGGTTCTTGTCGAGGGCGCCGAGCGGCTCGTCCATCAGGATGATCGAGGGCTCGTAGACGATGCAGCGCGCCAACGCGATCCGCTGCTGCTGGCCACCGGACAATTCGCGCGGCAGGCGCTCCGCGACATGGGGCAGATGGATGAGGTCGAGCACACGGCGCACCGCCGCGTTGATCTCGGCCGCGCCCATCCGGCGCATGCGCAGCGGAAAGGCGATGTTCTCGTAGATCGAGAGATGCGGGAACAGGGCATAGTTCTGGAAGACCATGCCCAGCCCGCGCTTCGCCGAGGGCTCGTCGGTGACGCGCCGCCCGTCGATCCAGATGTCGCCGCCCGTCGGCTCGGTCAGCCCGGCGATCAGCGACAGGAGCGTGGTCTTGCCCGAGCCGGACGGCCCGAGCAGCGTCAGGAACTCCCCGTCGCGCATCGAGAGCGTCGTCGGCTGCAGCGCCGCCACGTCGTTGTAGCGCTTGGTGACCTGTTCGGTTCGCAGCTTCTCCGACATCGGGCCTGCGCCTCAGCTACGGAGCAGCCAGGCGTTGAAGCGCTCGAACATCTTGTCCTTGTTCGCGCCCCACCATTCGTCGTTGCTCGGGATCAGCTTGGTGAAGTTGGCTGGCTCCGTCGGCAATTGCTTGGCGCGGGCGGGGTCGATGAACTTGAACGCCGTCTGGTTGGTCGGGCCATAGGCCAGCGCCTTGGTGTAGAGCGCCTGCCGCTCGCCATTGGCGCAGGAGGCGATGAACTTCTTGGCCAGCTCCGCCCGCGGGCAGCCCTTCGGGATCGCCCAGCCTTCCATGCCGTAGAGCCCGCCATCCCAGATGATCTCGACCGGCGCGCCATTGTCGATCGCCGCCTGGATGCGCGCATTGCTGGAGGGCAGGAAATCGACCTCGCCGCTCTGCAGGAGCTGCGTCGTCTGGGTGAAGCTCGTCCACCAGACCGCGATATGCGGCTTGATCGTGTCGAGCTTCTTGAAGGCCCGGTCGACATCGAGCGGGTAGAGCTTTTTCGGGTCGACGCCATCCGCCAGCAGCGCCCCTTCGAGCGTATGGATCGGGCTCTTCGGCAGGGCGCGGCGGCCGGGGAACCTGGCGACGTCGTAGAAATCGGCCCAGTTCGAGGGGCGGGCCTTCATGTTGTCGGTGCGGTAGCCCAGCACGCTGCCATAGACGTTGGTGCCCAGCCAGTCCGGCTGCTTCGCCAGCGGCAGAAGCTCGTCGTAATCTGCGCCCGAGAACTGCAATGGCTCGAGCAGCCCGGCATCCGAGAGCAGCTTGCGTGACGACAGGGTGATCGAGACGACGTCCCAGACATAGGACTTGGCGTCGACCTGCGCCTTCACCTGGCTGGTCGGCTCGGAGTCGCGGGAGACGTTGACGAGCTCGGCGCCGGTCTTGCGGAAGGGCGCATAGAAGGCGGGGGTGAAGCCGGTGACGTAGACGCCGCCGGGATCTGCCACGGTGATCCGCTCGGCGGCGGAAGCCGGGCGGATGATGAAGGGCGCGGCGATCAGGCCGGCGCCACCGCCGAGAAGGCCGCGCCGCGAAATTCCATTACGAACGAACGAGTGATCCGGCATGACATTCCCCTTTTTCTTGGAGTCAGGTGGAGAAATGGTCTTCGATGGTCATCTATGCCTGCGTCGAAATTGGAGACTGTTCTTCAAACAGGTCAATCTGTTTTTCAAAGCGGACGAATCCATCTACGCTCGATTCTCTGCTTCCGCGAGGGATGGAATGACTGAATTCGCGTCCGTTTGTGGTAGAATAATCTACGAATACGTCGTGCCCGGTCGCTTTCAGGAAAGCGATACGCTCGTCACGGCGGGGTTGGGAAAAGTTTAGCTGGATGATCGCTGTCCCGATGGACGGCATGCCGGCACCGGCATCTCGAATCCCGGGAACGACCGCCGCTATGCCCGGGCCGCCGCATCTCATGCGGGGTTCGACATGCGGTGCGAGAGAACGTCGATCGAGCCGCCGATCGCGCCGGCCCGAGGCCGGGGCGGACGAAATGGGCTCCGCCACTGTCCTTCGGCTGAGGAGCGAGGATGCGGCCATCGACTCCATCACATGGTCATTGTCGATTTCATGTTGTCGACAATACGCAAGGCATGTAGGTTTACAACATCAAATTTGCGCCGCATTCGATTTCGCATCGACCAGCGGTTCGACGGGGAGACGCGCATGAACAAGCCGGCAATGCCCGGTGGTGCCGTGACGGCGGTGAGCGCCCGGCGGCCGGCGATCGTCGTGGCGCCGAAATCGCTGACCCAGCAGATTTCGGACCATATCCGCTCCGAGATCATCCACGACAACATCAAGCCGGGCGAGTGGATCCGGGAGAAGGCGCTGACCGAGCAGTTCGGGATATCGCGGACGCCGCTGCGTGAGGCCCTGCAGATCCTGGCGACGCAGCGGCTGATCGAGATCATCCCGAACCGCGGCGCCGTCGTGGTCGCATTGTCGGATGACGAGATCCGCCATCTGCTCCAGGTCTATGTCCGCCTCGACGTCTTCGCGGCCGAACTCGCCTGCGAAATGGCGACGCCGCTGGACGACGAGGCAATCCGCCGGCATCTCGCGACCATGGCGGAGGCCTATCATGCCGGCGACCGCTATACCTATTTCGACGCCAACCAGGCCTTCCATCTCGCGATTGCCGCGGCATCGCACAATCCCGTGCTGATCGAGATGCACGCGCAGCTCAATCTGCGCCTCTACCGCACCCGCTATCTCGGGGTTCTGCAGGCCGAGAACTGGGCGAAGGCCTTCAACGAGCACGAGCCGATCGCCGAGGCTTTCCTCAGCCGCAATGCGCCCGAGCTCGCCCGGCTGGTCTCGGAGCATCTCGGCTTCGCCTGGCGCATGGTTTCGTCCGACGAGGCAGCGACGCCGGTCGATCTGGCAAGGACCGCCTGACTATCCGCTGACCTCCCGATCCGGGGCGACGACGATGTTGAAGACACCTGTACGACCGACCGTCGCCACCCATTGGGGCACCTATCGCGTGCGGATGTCCGAGGGCCGGCCCGCCGAGCTGGAAGGCTTCGAGAAGGACCCGGCGCCGTCTCCCATCGCCCGGTCGATGATCGGCGCGTTCGATGATCCCACGCGGATCGAGAAGCCGATGATCCGGGCCTCTTTCCTCGAAAAGGGCCATCGCGCGACAGGGGCAGGGCGCGGCGCGGAGCCCTTCGTCGCCGTGGACTGGCCCGAAGCCATCGCCATCGCTGCCGGCGAGCTCGACCGGGTCCGCAAGGAGCACTGCAACGGCGCGATCTTCGGCGGCTCCTATGGCTGGGCCAGCGCGGGGCGCTTCCATCACGCCCAGAGCCAGATCCACCGCTTCCTCAACGCCATCGGCGGCTATACCCGCTCCGTCGGCAATTACAGCTATGCCGCCGCCGATGCGATCGTACCGCATGTCGTCGGCGACCGTCGCGGGCTCGTCACCGATCACACTTCATGGCCCGTCATCATCCGCCACGCCCGGATGCTGGTGATGTTCGGTGGCCTGCCGCTGAAGAATTCGCAAGTGAGCTCGGGCGGGATCGGCCGCCATATCCTGGCCGAGAGCCTGGAAGCCTTCGCGGCGAACGGAGGCGAGCTCATATCGGTCACGCCGATCCGGGACGATGTCGAGGAGCGTTTCGGTGCCACCTGGCTGCCGATCGCGCCCAATACCGATACCGCGCTGATGCTCGGCCTCGCCCACACGCTCTGGAGCGAGGGGCTGCACGACAAGGCCTTCCTCGCGCGCTGCACCACCGGCTTCGACAGGTTCCTGCCCTATCTCTCGGGCGAGAGCGACGGCATCGCCAAGACGGCGGAGTGGGCGGCCGCGATCTGCGGCATCGATGCCGAAGCGATCAGGGGCCTCGCCCGCAGGATGGCGGCCCAGCGGACCATGATCATGCTGGCCTGGGCGGTGCAGCGTGCGGATCATGGCGAGCAGCCCTGCTGGATGGCGATCACGCTTGCCGCGATGCTCGGCCAGATCGGCCTGCCCGGCGGGGGCTTCGGCATCGGCTACGGTTCGGTCAACGGCATCGGCAACCCGATCCTCGACCTCGCCTGGCCGTCCTTCTCGCAGGGGAGCAACGGCGTCGACGACTACATCCCGGTGGCGCGGATCTCGGACCTGCTGCTGAAGCCGGGAGAACCCTATCAGTTCAACGGGCAGGAGCGGCGCTATGCCGATATCCGCCTCGTCTACTGGGCGGGTGGCAACCCCTTCCACCACCATCAGGATCTCAACCGCTTCCTCGAAGCCTGGAAGCGGCCGGAGGTGACGATCGTCCATGAGAGCTGGTGGAATCCACTCGCCCGCCATGCCGATATCGTCCTGCCGGTGACCACCCAGCTCGAACGCAACGATATCGTCTGCTCCAGCCGCGATCGCCTTCTCGCGGCCTCGCACCGGGTCGCCGCGCCGTTCGGGCAGGCCCGGAACGACTACGATATCTTCGGTGCGCTGGCTGCCGTGCTGGGCGCGGAAGCGACCTTCACCGAGGGGCGGGCCGAGGAGGATTGGCTGCGCTTCCTCTACGAGACGGCGCAGGAGCGTCTCGCGGGGCTGGGTTTCAACCCGCCCGATTTCGAGACCTTCTGGGAGGAGGGGGCGCTGCTCTTCCCGGAGCCGGAACGGCAGCCATCCCTGTTCGAGGCGTTCCGGCAGGACCCTGCCGCCAACGCCCTGCCAACGCCGTCCGGCCGGATCGAGATCTGGTCCGACAGGATCGCCTCATTCGGCTACGACGATTGCCTGGGCCACCCGGCCTGGCTCGAGCCGCGGGAATGGCTCGGCGCCGGCAAGGCGGCGCGCTTCCCCCTGCATCTGATCTCCAACCAGCCCAAGACCAAGCTCCACAGCCAATACGATCAGGGCTCGCATTCCCGCGCCGCCAAGATCCGGGGGCGCGAGCCGGTCCGGATTCATCCGGCCGATGCCCAGGCCCGCGGGATCGGCGATGGCGATATCGTCCGCCTGTTCAACGATCGCGGCGCCTGCCTTGCGGCGGCGGTGCTGTCCGAGGCGGTTCGCCCCGGCGTCCTGCAGCTCGCCACCGGCGCCTGGTTCGACCCGGCGACGCCAGGCGTCTCCGGGAGCCTCGAAAAGCACGGCAACCCCAATGTGCTGACGCATGATCTGGGGACGTCGCGCCTGGGGCAGGGGCCGAGCGCGCAATCCTGCCTCGTCGAGATCGAGCGCCACGACGGCGATGTGCCGCCCGTGACCGCCTTCGACCCGCCCCCGATCGCCAACCGCTCCTGAAGACGCCAACCCGCGCGGAGATATCCATGCTGATCAAGAGAGCCGATTCGAACGGGCGCCGCAGCCGCGCCGTGGTGCATAACGGCACGGTCTATCTCGCGGGGCAGGTGGCGGATGACCGCTCGGTCTCCGTGGCCGGCCAGACCGCCCAGGCGCTGGCGAAGGTCGACGACATGCTCGCGCAATGCGGCAGTGACCGCACCAAGATCCTGTCGAGCATCATCTGGCTGAAGTCGATGGACGACTACAAGGCCATGAACGAGGTCTGGGATGGCTGGGTCAACCCCGATCACGCGCCGGCGCGCGCCTGCGTCACGGGCGACATGGCCTATCCCGATATCCTCGTCGAGATCATGGTCGTCGCGGCCGCATAGCCGGCGCTGCAAGCGCTCTTATCGGATGAATGGAGGAAACAAGCGATGCCTCGCCCGAAAGCGATTGAATACAGCGAAGCCAGCGATGCGGTGAAAGCCGTCTATGACGAGATCAAGTCGGCGCGAAAGCTCGACGACGTCAACAATTTCTGGAAATACCTCGCCAATGACGAGAAGACCTTGCGCCGGACCTGGGACAGCGTCCGGGAGGTGATGGCGCCGGGCGCGCTCGACCCCCTCGTCAAGGAAATGATCTACGTCGCCGTCAGCGTGACCAATAATTGCGGCTACTGCATCGCGAGCCACAGCGCCGCCGCCGCCAAGGCGGGCATGACGCCTGAACAGTTCCAGGAACTGATTGCGGTCGTCGGCATGGCGAACGAAACCAACCGGCTGGTGAACGGGTATCGCGTGCCGATCGACCCGGCCTTCGAGAGATAGCCGCGGCGGTCGTCAGCGATCGGCCGATCGCAGGCACCCGGCGGCGTGTCGCGCCTCCGGGGAATTTTCCTCCGAGCGCGAGGGTGGAACGATGCTTCGTGTGGGTCTTGTCGGGCTGGGTCGTATCGCCAGGACATTCCTGAGCCTGCGGACGGCGGAGGATGATGCGCACTGGCAGGTCGTCGGTGTCCTCAAGCGGAATGTCGCGGCGGCCGACGAGGTGGATTTCCCTGTTGTCGACACGCTTGCCGGCATCGGCGCATTGGCGCCGGATCTTCTGATCGACTTCACCGGGCCGAGCGCACTCAACGCTTACGGAGCCGATCTTCTCCGTCTTGCCGACGTCTGGACGGTCGGCGCCGCGGCCCTCGTCTCCACGGCGCTCGAACGGGATCTGCGCGAGGTCGCGGGGCAGACGGGGCATCGCCTGCGATTGCTGCCGGGCGCGATCGGCGGGTTGGACGCGCTTTCCGCCATGGCGGTCGACCCCGACTCGACTGTTTCGATCTTGGCCTGCACGGCGTCGAATCCGGTCGCGTCGGGGGCGATCGATAATGCACGCTCCGTCGTTGGCAGGAGCCGTGGCGTGAACGTCATTGCCACCGCCGCCTTCGCCTCGCGCGGCCTGGACCGGACGCCGGTCGATCACGTCGCGGTTGGCGACGGGGAGCAGCGCAGATTCGCCATCGAGGCCGACGGCGCCTACGGGTCATTTCGTGTCTGCATCGATCCGGTGACGGACGCGGAGCGCGGTACCGTGCTTGTGGCCGCCAGTGCCATCGCTGCCCTGCGGAATGGCTACCGCCCGATTTGGGTCGGCTGACGCTGTCTTCGTTGAAACGCTCGCTCGCGGAACGCACCGCGGGCGATGCCAGCTTGAACGGATATTTGCCAGGGCCGAAATGGGCGAAGACCCGGAAGTCAAGCCGCCCAAGGCGCGACGAAGGTTTGTGCCCGGTGTCATTCGATGCACCCTTGCCAAGGGAAGCGGTTGCGCTCGGATCGCCGCCACTTCCTTCGATCCCGGCTTTCGTCAGGCGGCGAGGTGCCGGTTGAAGAAGCTGGTCAACTTGTCGAACGGGATCGCGTCGACCTTGTCATAGAGATCGACGTGGCTGGCTCCCGGGATGAGAGCGTCGAGAAGGACATGATCGCCGTGCGGATCGGCCCGGACTGGCGGCTGGTGGCCGTGGCATCGCCTGCGTATCTCGACATGCACGGCGTACCGCAACATCCGCAGAATCTGGTCCGGCACGTCTGCATCAACATGCGCCACGAGACAGCCGGCGGACTCTATGCCTGGGAATTCGAGAAGGATGGACAGGAGCTGCGCGTCCGGGTCAGCGGTCAGCTCACCTTCAACAATTCCTACGCCATGATCGATGCGGCGGTGAACGGCTACGGCATCGCCTATGTACCGAACGATATCGTGGAGCGTCAGGTCACATCGGGCGAACTGGTCCAGGTGCTGGACGACTGGTCGCCCTTCTTCGACGGCTATTTCCTCTATTATCCCAGCCGCCGACAGAATCTCCCGGCCTTCAAGGTGATCGTCGAGGCACTGCGCCACCGACGTCCGGCAGGTCCCTGAATCGTTGGGGTCCGCTTTCGGGCAATGCGCCAAGGTCAGCTCGTGGCGCGACCCCGACACGCCGGTGATTTTCCGGCGATCCCGAGAGCAAGCCTAGCCGTCGGATCCACCGGCCAAATACACTCCCAGGCTGCCGCGATCGACATGGGCGATCGGCGCCTTGTAGGTGATCCGGCCGTTCGAGATCACCGCGACCGTGTCGGCAAGCTCGAGCACCTCGTCGAGATCCTCGGAGACGAGGAGGACCGCCGCACCGTTGTTCCGTGCCTCGACGATGCGCGCACGGATGTCCGCGGCCGAGGCGAAGTCGAGGCCGAAGCAGGGATTGGCGACGACGAGCACGGAGATCCGCTCGGAGGAGAGTTCGCGCGCGAGCACCGCTCTCTGCACATTGCCGCCCGACAGCGCTCCGATCGGAGCGTCGGGCGAGGGACCGGCGACACGGAAGCGCGCCATCAGCTCGCGGCCGGCCGCGCTGATCGCGCGACGATCGAGCCACCAGCCGTGCCGGCTCAGGGGCGGCTTCTCGAAACGCCGAAAGGCGATGTTGTCGGCGATCGACATTCCGAAGACGGCAGCGTTCCGCAGCGGCTCCTCCGGCACGACGAACATGCCGGCTTCGTCGAAGGCGCGCCGCGTCGGCACGAAATCGCGCCCGTTCACGAAGATCTGCCCATCCGTCAGCGGCCGCTGTCCGCAGCAGGCCTCGACCAACGCGTTCTGTCCGTTCCCGGAGACCCCGGCCAAGCCCACGATCTCGCCCGCAGCGACTTTAAGGCTCACACCGCGCAAGGCCGGTCTGCCGTCCCCGTCCTCGGCGAAGAGCCCGGCGAGCTCCAGCGCAGGCTCGTGCGACCGCGGCATCTCGCGCCTGAGCGGCTGCACCGCCTTGCCCTTGTCCGGCCCGGGCGCTTCGCCGACCATCATCGCGGCCATTTCCCGGGTCGTCAGCCCGCGCCCCGAGCCGGCGATCCGCCCATGCCGCAATATCGTGACGGCGTCGGCGAACGCCTTCACCTCGCGAAACTTGTGGGTGATCATCAGCACGGTGATCTCGCCGCGCTCGGCCATCGCCTTGAGATGCCCGAGCATCTCGTCGGCCTCGGCCGGGGTCAGCACCGATGTCGGTTCGTCCAGGATCATGAAGCGCTGGTCGAGGTAGAGCAGCTTCAGGATTTCGAGCTTCTGCCGTTCCCCGGCCGAGAGTGCGCCCACGTTCCGATCGAGCGGCACGCGGAACGGCGTGCGGTCGAGAAAGGCATCGAGCCGTCGCCTCTCCGCTGCCCAGTCGATGACGGCGGGCGCGTTGCGCCGCGCGATGACGAGATTCTCGGCACCCGTCAGCGAGGGCACCAGCGTGAAGTGCTGGTAGACCATGCCGAGGCCGAGCGCCTGCGCCTCGCGCGGATTGCGGATCCGGGCCTCGCGGCCGTCGAGCAGCACCTCCCCTTCATCGGCGCGGTGGAAGCCCATCAGGCATTTGACGAGCGTCGACTTGCCGGCGCCGTTCTCGCCCAAAAGCGCATGGAACTCGCCGGCCGGGACCTTGAGCGAGACGCGGTCGAGCGCCTGGAACGCGCCGAACCGCTTCGAAAGGCCGATGGCTTCGAGGGCTGCGCCCCTTGCGGCTGGAATGGTGAACGCCTCGGGCATCATGCCTCCCTCACCGGGTGATCGAGAGCTCGCCCGGCGCGTGCCGGGCGGCGCGACGGGCACTGCCCGTGCCGGCCATGACGAGGAGGGTCAGGATGTAGGGAGCCGCGTTGAAGAAATAATAGCCCGCGGTGACGCCGATCGACTGGAGCGCCGGTCCGAGCGCGCCGGCCGCGCCGAAGAGAAGCGAGGCGGCGAGGCAGCGCCGCGGCTGCCAGCGGGCGAAGATCACGAGCGCGACCGCCATCAGCCCCTGTCCCGACGACAGCCCCTCGTTCCAGCTTCCGGGATAGAAGAGCGACAGGAAGGCCCCGCCGATGCCGGCACTCGCCCCGCCCAGCGCAGTCGCGACGAGGCGCACGCGGTCGACGGCGATGCCGAGCGCGCGGGCCGCGGCCGCGTCGTCCCCCGTGACCCTGACGACGAGGCCGGCGCGGGTGTTGCGAAACGCCCAGTCGAGCAGAAAGGCCAGCGCGATGCCCAGGAGAAAGAGCGGGCTGACGTCGAGCGCGAGAGCGAGCGACGGGATGCCCAGCCAATCGCCAAGCGGGAGCGAGGGAAGCCGGGGCGCAGTCGGCTGGATGTAGGGCTTGCCCAGGAAGACGGCGAGACCGGTGCCGAACGACATCATCGCGATGCCGATTGCGACATCGTTGACGCGCGGCAGGCGGCAGATCGCGCCGTGGAGCGCACCAAGGGCGAAGCCGGCCGCCGCAGCGGCAGCCACGCCCAGCCAGGGATTGCCGCTATGGTAGGAGACGGCGAAGGCGACCATCGCGCCGAGCACGAGGGTTCCCTCGAGCCCGAGATTCACACGTCCCGACTTCTCGGTGAGGCATTCGCCGAGCGAGACGAAGAGAAAGGGCGTCGACACGCGGATCGCGCCGGCGACCATGGCCACGAGGACCGCGAAAAGGCCGGCATCGGTCATGGCCGCTGCCTCGCGCCGCGAGGCTGGAAGATCGCAAAGCGCCCATAGAGCGTCTCGCTGGTCAGGAGGGTCACGAAGATCACGCCTTCGAGGAGCGCGACCGTCGCGTCGGGGAGGCCGAGCCGCCGCTGGATCAGGCCTCCTGCGGCGCTGAGCCCGCCGAAGAGGATCGCGACCGGCGGGATTGCGAGCGCGTTGTGGCGGGCGAGGAACGAGACGAGGATGCCGGTGAAGCCGTAGCCCGCCACCAGAGAGACATTGGCGGCGCCGTGGACCGTCGCCACGTCGAAGAAGCCGGCAAGGCCGGCGGCCGCCCCCGCGAGCAGGCAGCAGAGCACGAGCAGGCGCCCGACCGGCAGACCCTGGCCGAGCGCGGCGTGCGGATTGCCGCCCGCGATCCGGATGGCGAAGCCGGTTGTCGTCCGGCTGATCAGCACATGGGCCGCCAGGCACGCGATGAGGCCGGCCACCAGACCCCAGTGCACCGAGGTGCCCGGGATCGGACCGAGCATGGTTTCTGCCCCGATCGGATGGGTCGACGGCTTGTTGGGCGAGGCCGGATCGCGCAGCGGACCTTCGACCAGGAAGGAGAGCACGGCGACCGCGATGTAGGCGAGGAGCAGGCTCGCGATGGTCTCGTTGACGCCGCGCCGATGGCGGAGCACGCCCACCAGCCCGATCCAGAGCGCGCCGGCCGCCGTTCCGGCGATCGCCATCAGCAGGAGGACGAGAGGGGCGGGCGCCCAGCCGAGGAGCGGCAGGGCGGCGGTTGCGGCGGCGAGCCCGCCCATGACGAAAGCTCCCTCCCCACCGATGATCATGAGACCGGCGCGGGCGGGAAGCGCAACGCAGAGCGCAGTCAGGATCAGTGGCGCTGCGCGCTGAAGCGTATTCTGCCAGGAAAAGGCCGTGCCGAATGCGCCCCGCCAGAGCAGCTGGAAGAAGGCGGCGGGCGACTGTCCCATGGCGAGCAGGATTGCCGAGAAGATCGCGGCCGAGATGGCGAGCGCGAGCGCGGGAACGACGACGAACTCGGCAGCCCGGCGGAGCTCGTCCGCTCCCCGCATCGCGAAGCCCGCCGAGCCATGCGTCGCTTGATCTCCGGAAACCGCAGGTCTTTCCATCTCGCCGCCATAGCTCCAGACGTTGCCTTGCGGAGCCGGGCGGAGGCAGAGCGGGCCGCCTTCCGGTCCGGCTGACCTCAGGTGACCGATCCCTCGATGCCCTCGACGAGATAATTCGCGGTCTCGAGCTCGGGCGCGTAGTTGCCCAGCGCGCTGCCCGGGGCGACGATCACGTTGCCCTTGTTGTCCCTGATCGGGCCGGCAAACATCGGCTGCCCCGCCCTCAGGGCCGCGATCGCTTCCGTGGCGGCCCGGCGTGCCTCCTCGCTCGCGCCCGCGCCGAAGGGCGTGCTGGTCACCATGTCCTTGTCGTACCCGCCGATCGCGACGTTCGGCAGCGGTTCGCCTCTGGCGAGCAGCTCCGCGAAGCCCTTGTAGATCGTCTCGTACTTGGTTTCGGCGCCGGTGATGAAGCCCTTGGGTGCGAGGGCAGCCTGCGAGGTGTTGTGGCCGCAGCTCTTCACGCCGCGCCGCTCCAGCGTCTCGACGATGACCTTGGGGCTGTCGACATGGCAGGCGACGACGTCGCAGCCCGCGCTCGCGAGCGCGTTCGCGGCCTCGGCCTCCCGCACCGGCAGGGACCAGTCGCCGGTGAAGATGAGCTTGACGGTTGCGCCAGGGTTTCCCTTGCGCACGCCCAGCATGAAGCTGTTGATGGTCCGCAGGACGAGACTGATGGGCTTCGCCGCCACGTAGCCGATCTTGCCGGTCTTCGAGGACAGCCCGGCGGCGACGCCGTTCACGTAATGCGCCTGGTCCATATAGGCGAAATAGCCGCCGAGATTGGCTGGATGCTTGTCGGCCGACCAGAGTGTCGTGGGATGGCGGAGCTGCACATCCGGGTACTGCCTGGCGATATCGACCATGAACGGATTGAAATAGCCGAATGAGGTGCCGAAGATCAGCTTCGCGCCGTCGAGCTCGATCATCGACTTCATGGTGTTCGCCACGGCGAGCGTCTCGGGCACGTTCTCCTCTTCGACGACGGAAACGCCCGGAACCGTCTTCAGGGCCTCGACCGCCGTGGCGTGCGACTGGTTCCAGCCGAAATCGCCGCGCGTGCCGACATAGATGACGCCGACGACGAGCTTGTCTGCCGCACCGGCCGCGCCGGGCCATCCGGCCGAGGCGAGCGCCGCAGCGCCCGTCGTGGCCCCCAAGACGAGGCTCCGCCGCGAGATCCCTGCTGCTGTCATGTTCGTCACTCCCCTCTGACCGGAAACCGCCGCCCTCGCTGGCTCTTCGCCTAGCGAGTCATTCTTGCGTTTCGGCATCGCCGGGCCTCCCCGGAAGCGGCCATGCGCCGCGCGAGCCGTATCCATCAGGCCTCGACGGGGCCGGGCGTCCGCACCGGCGGCGGCGCCTTGTCCCAATCCTCCGCCGTCATCGTGCGGAGGTCGAAATAGTCGCGGGTCCGTACATAGCCGTGCCCACCCATGCGGCCGATCGCGTCGATCGCCGCCTGATCCACGTAATGGTTCTCGGGATCGACGGCGTCCTCGCGGATATGGGCCGCGACCACCTGACCGAGAATGATCTCGCGGGAGCGGCCGAGTTCGAGCGTGACGTAGCGGCGGCATTCCAGGCTTGCCGGCGCCTCGCCGATCCGCGGACATTTGATCTGTGAGCCGGGAACGGCGGTGAGGCCCGCCTGCGCGAGCTCGTCCACCGTCGCGGGAAACGGGACCGCGCAGACGTTCATGCGCTCGACCAGGGCATCAGACACGATGTTGACCGTGAATTCCTCGGTCATCCGGATATTTCGCGCCGTGTCCTTGAACGCCATGTCCGGCTTGTTCTCGACCCCGAGCGCGACGATCGCGGGATCGGCCGAGAGGCAATTGAAGAAGCTGTAGGGCGCGGCGTTCACCCGCCCCTCCTCGTCGACCGTGGTGACGAGCGCGATCGGGCGGGGCACGACGGTGCCGATCAGCAGCTTGTAGCGTTGGCGGGCGGTAAGCGCCGCGAAATCGAAGAGGGTGTGCGAGCTGGTCATTGCCCCTCAATCGGACGGGAAGATGCCCGCGATGTCGCGCACATCTTCCGTTGAATGACGAATATTCTCGTATGCATGATTCTGATATTCAAGAATACAATATGTGCATCGCGTTGCCGAAAATGCACATAAAAGCATCGGCACCGATTTCGCGTCGATGCACGAAACACGCCGGGAGTGCGACCGGGAGCATCGTCGGCCGGATGCGGAGAGGCGCCATGCGCCGCCCGGGCTTCGGTGAGATCAGGAGAGAGGCATGAAAGGCGGCGAGAAGCCCGGCGACGCGTCATCTCGCCGGCGTCGAGCCAGGGAAGGGCGCCTCACCCGGCCGTGCTGTAGCGCGCCAGAATATCGGAGATCCTGACGTCCTCGGCCTCCTGAGGCCTGGGCAGCGCCCGCGCCTCAACGGCGTGAAGATGCTCGTTCATGATGCTGATGGACGCCGCAGCATCGCGCGCGCGCAGCGCCGCGATCACGTTCCTGTGCTCGGCGGTCGCGCATTCGGCGACATGCGGTCGCCCATAGACGGCGAGGATCAGGGAGCAGCGCGAGACCACCTCGGAAAGATAGCGCGCAAGCAGCGCATTGCCGGCGAGGCGCGCGAGGACGATATGGAACTCGCCCGCGAGCCGGCTTGCCGAGGCGGTGTCGCCGCGCTGGGCCGCGGCCTCCTCCTCGTTCACATGGGCCTCGAGCATCTCGCCCATCTCGGACCGCCAATGGGTGGTCAGGCGCTGGACGATCTGTTGCTCCAGGCAATGCCGGACCTCGAAGATTTCCCGCGCTTCGTCGAGGCTCGGGATGGCGACGGTTGCCGTCCGCTTGCGCTTGATCTCAACCAGCCCCTCCTGGCTGAGCCGCATCAGGGCCGCCCTGACCAGCGTCCGGCTGATCCCGAAATGCGCGCCGATCTCGTCCTCGCGCAGCTTGGTTCCCGGCGCGAGCGCCTGCTCGATGATGGCGCGCCTGAGCGCCTGATAGGCAATGTCGGACCGCGACGAGATTTCCATGGGTCACGGGGATATCGCAAGAGTCGCTCGAGGCGCAAGTATGCGCAGCATCGCCGTCCGCGCGCATGCAACGAATTCATGATTGCCAATCTGATCCTTAATCACGTATACATGAATAGGTCCTCAACGCGAGGCAGGCAGGAGCATCCCGGATGGCAACACGCATTGTCACAATCGCGCTGAACCAGCAGCAGCTCGAACTCGTCGATCGGACCCTGGCCAAAGGCCTCGCGGAGGATCGTGCCGCCCTCATCCGGCATGCGCTGAGGCGCTATGCGGCCCGCCACCTGCCGGAGCAGGGCGCGGCAACTCGCCCGAGCCTGGCCGTCGGTTGAGCAGAGGGCAGCCGATGACGCGAGAGATTCTTCTCGACTTCGTCCTTGAGCCGGGCACGGGCAAGGCGCTCGAGGTCCGCAAGGGCCAGATCCTGCGCCTGGAGCAGATCGACGGCGGCCAATGCCTCGATTTCAACTGCTTCAATCTGCACGACTACAAGGAATATTTCCACGCCGGTCGGACCCGCACGCTGCACGGGCTGCATCCGACGAAGGGCGACTTCCTGTGGTCCGCGCCGCCGCGCGAACGGGCGATGATGTTCATCGCCGCGGACACGGCCGGGGCCAACGACGTGCTCTTCCCGCGCTGCAGCGCCAATCTCTACGAGTCCGTCTACGGGTACTGCACGCACACCAACTGTCAGGATATCCAGGCGGAGGCGCAGCGCGAATACGGCTTGACCCCAGACGACGTCCACGACTCCTTCAACCTCTTCATGGAGACGGGCGTTGACGACGCTGGGCGGCCCTACATCACCCGGCAGACGTCGAAGCCGGGTGACCATGTCGACTTCCTCGCCCTGATGGACGTGCTGGCCGTGCCCAATATTTGCGGGGCCGACGTGATGCGCACCAGCAATTTCTCGCTGAAGCCGGCCAGGATCAGCATTCTTCAGGCGACGGAGGCCGATCTCGACGCGGTCCCCGTCCTGCCCGTCTGGCGCACGCAACGGACCGTCGCGGACTTCAGGCAGCAGAGGATCAAGGCCGACAGGGAATTGCGGCGCGATTCCACCTATGTCGCCGAGTTCGTGAACGCTCCGATCCGGACCACCACCGTCGAAGTGCCGCTCGACGAAGACGAGCAGGCCCTGCTCGACCAGCTCAAGCGCAGCGATCTCTATGACGACGATGGCGCAGCGCTGCGCGACATCCTCTTCAGCTGGTGGGAGGAAGAACAGCTCGCCCGCTGATTTCGAATCTTAATAACCTTCATGATACCAAGTCGAAGAGGGGATGACCGAGATGACATGCGCTGCGAAAGCGCTCCGTGCGCGCCATTATCCGGCCATGCTGCTTGCGGCGCTGCTCTCCGCGTCGGCCCCCGGCGCGGCGGTCGCGCAGGAGGTCCCGGGATTCATGGACGTCGTGGCCGGCGCTCCCAGCCAGCCACAGGCCGGCGATGTCGGCCGGCTGGACGAGGCTCTGGGCGACGGCATGGTGCGCCGGGAGGCGACGGCCGCCGAAAGGAAGGTCATAGAGCTGAACAACGTCATGTTCGGCATCTACGACAACAATCTCAGGAAGTTCATCCGCAACCTGCGGGAGCAGAGCCCGATCATCATCGGTCTCTTCAACGGCGATGGCGGCTCGATGATCCTGTACCCGCCGGGGAAGGCGCCGATCGTCGCGCCGCCGGTGGCGCCGGTCTACCGGCTGGTCAAGTCGGTCTCGCACAGCTCCATGGCGATCTTCCAGCTCGTCGCGACCGCCGTGCGCGATCCGGCCGGGGACACGTCCTGGCGCGCTCCGGCGACGGCCTATCGGGCCAGTCTGAACGAGGCGCTCGGCAGCCTCGATGCCATCGAGCTTACGCCGGAGCAGCGCACGGTGCTGCGCGATCTCATCACGCGCAACATCGCCTTCCTCGACGCCTGCCTCTCCAAGGGCAGCTTCACCTATCCGGAGCTGGAAGCCTTCGCGCAGGGGCTGCGCCCGCTGATCGGCAAGACCACCGAGATCGCCGGCCTTGCCCAGGTCCAGCACTGGACCACGGTTCTGAAGGACTGGCGGCGCATGCTGGGGGCCGATTGGGAGCGGACCTATGCCGCCACCAACACCCTCTACGTCACCCGGCGCAACAACATCCTGTTCACGCTGCTCGCCCAGCAGATGGGACGGGAGGCGATCAACACCCGCCTGCTGCTGCTGGAGACCTCCGCCTTCACGACGAAGCCGCAGCAGATGCTGGAGTTGCTCGCCCGCATCGTGGCGGATCGCGCGCTCGGCAAGGTGTTCTTCAACGACTACTACCTGATGGATTCCGAGCTGCTCACCGACGGCACGCGCAAGGCGATGGCCGATCTGGCGGCCCAAGCCGGCGAACAGGTGATGCTGCCGCCTCTCGCGCCGTTCCTGAGCAATGCCTGGCCGTGGCAGACGAGCACCGAGTACGCGCAGGGCCCGAGCCAGATCGACTGGAAGTGACGGGCGCGTTGGCGCCCTCGACTCAACGACAGGCGCAGATCGGCGGGCGGCGCCGTTAGCGCGGATACGCAGGGCGGGAGGAGAAGAATGGGAGCCGGCATTTCACGCAGAGGGTTCCTGCGGGCTGGAGCGGCGGCGGGCGTCGCGCTCAACGTCTCCTTCCTCGCGCCGCCGGCCGGGGCCCGGCTGATCGAGACGCCGCCGCGGCCCGGCCCGGACTGGCTCACGCCCGCCGGCCGGCCGCGCTATCGCCTCGATGCCATCGCCAAGGTCACCGGAGCCAAGACCTTCGCGCGCGACTATCGCGCCGCGGACCTTCCCGGCTGGCCGCGCGAGCAGTCGCACGCCTTCCTTCTCCACGCGACCAAGGCCGACAGGAGCTTCGAGGGCATCGACCTGACGGTTCTCGGCGAGGCGCTGAAGCCCGACCGGATCGTGCTGCACGAGGATCTCGTCGCGGACGGCATCAAGGTGCCCCATCCCGACTTCTTCGGCGACGTCTTCCTGGTGCCGAAGGGCGAGACGCCGCGCCTGCTCGGCCAGCCGGTCGCGCTGCTGATCTATCGCGATTTCGCCCGCTACGACGCCGCCAAGCGCAAGGTCCGCTTCGACGACAGCGTCGTGCGCTACGGCGCGGCGACCCCCTACAACCAGCCGCCGCATTACGGCGCCTCGCGCTATGTGCGCATCGACGGCGGCTCGCCCGAGGCCGAGGACCGCTATTCGCCGTTCAAGGACAGCGTCATCTTCGGCAAGTTCTCCGGCGACAAGGCCGTCTGGCCGAGCCCCGGCGAGGGCGATGCCATGGCGCGCGGCATGGCCGCCGCAGCGCAGATCGAGCAGGACATCGCCGCAGCCGGCAGCGACGCGCTCGTCCTGAAGCGGAGCTATTTCTCGCAGTCGATCGACGCCTCCGCCATGGAGGCCGACAACGGCAATGTCTGGTACGACGCCGCGACCGGCGTGCTCCACGTCATGGCCGCCTCGCAGTCGCCCTATGAGGTGGCGGAGGTCTCGGCCGAGCTGGTGTCGACGTCGAAATTCCCGCTGAAGGAGGTCGACCTCAAGGTCGGCTACACCGTCGGCTACGGGACGAAGGACCACTACATCTTCCCGCTCTTCTGCGTGCTCGCCGGCCTCTATGGCGAGGGACGGCCGGTGCGGCTCGCCAACGACCGCTTCGAGCAGTTCCAGACGGGCCTCAAGCGGCATGCCTTCTGGATGGACAACACGCTGGTCGTTGACCGCAGCACCGGCAAGTTCCGCATCATGACCGGGCATTTCAGGACCGATGGCGGCGGGCGGGCGAACTACTCTTTCTCCGTCGCCTTCGTCGGCGCCACGGCGGCGCAGTCGATCTACTATCTGCCGCAGAGCGACTTCTCGGCCGCCGCCTTCGCGTCGCGGGCGGTCGAGGCCGGTTCCACTCGCGGTTACGGCACGCTCCAGTCCATGTCGGCGACCGAAATGATGGTCGACGAGGCGGCGGAGCTGCTCGGGATCGATCCGATCGAGCTCCGGCTGAGGAACGTCTTCCGCTCCGGCATGAAGAACACCCAGGGCGCTATTCCGGCGGGCGCGCTGCGTAATGAGGAGATCCTGCTCAAGGCCAGGGCGCATCCGCTCTGGAGCGCACGCGCGCAGAAGAAGAAGACGTTCGAGGCGGCCAATCCGGGCAAGAAATACGGTGTCGGCTATGGCCATGTGCAGAAGGACTACGGCACCGGCGCGGAAGCCGCGCTCGCCTCGCTCGAATTCGACCCGCGCGGCCGGATCAGCTTCCGCCACGTCGCCCACGAGATGGGGCCCGGCGTCACGACCTCGCAGGCGATCATGGTCGGCGAGATTCTGGGCCGCGTGCCGGACGAGACCGAGTACGGCGTCGTGCGCTGGCCGCAGATGCCGCTCGAGACGACGGACGAGCCCTATACGCTGAGCCAGGACGAGGAAGACCGGCGCAAGCAGAACCCGCGCTGGACACCCCGCATCACCTCGCCGATGAGCGCGACCAACAGCGTCTACTATCTCGGCCATGCGACGCGCGAGGCGGCCCGAATCCTCGTCGACCTGGCGCTTTGGCCGGCGGCCAGGTCGCTCTGGTCACGCGGGACAGGCGGCGGCGCGCTCGCGCCCTACGACGTGCGCCGCGAGGATCTGCGGCTCGGGGGCGGCATGATCAACGCAGGCGGCATGCCCCCGCTCGCCTTCGAGGCGGTGGCGGCGGAAGCGCATCGCCTCGGCCTGCCGACCGGCGTGACGGTTCATACCTTCAACCGCTGGCAATGGACGGAAGCCGAGTTCGACGTGCCCGAGCGCGGCCGCCTGCGGCTGTCGATCGATGCGCTCGCCCTGCGCTACGGCGAAGGCGCGTCCGAGGAGCACAAGCGGTCGATGACGACGGGTGGCTGGCATTTCATCGAGCGGGCCGCAGTGTCCTATCCGCCTGCCCAACGCAACAATGCCGGCGTCACCTATTACGCGCCGATGGCGACCCTCGCCGAAGTCTCGGTCGATATCGGCAGCGGCACCGTCACCCTGCTTTCCCACCACTCCATCCTCGAATGCGGCCGGCAGGTCGTGCCCGAGCTGGTCTCCGGCCAGATCCAGGGCGGCATCGCCATGGGCATCGGGCACGCCCTCAAGGAGTATCTGCCGCTCTACGAGGACGGTCCCGGCGACGGCACCTGGAACTGGAACCGCTACGAGCTGCCACGCGCCAAGGACGTCGCCCTCTGGTCGCAGACGGCGGAGGTGCTGCCCCCGCTTTCCGACAGCGACCCGCCGAAGGGCATCGCCGAGGTGGTGATGATCGCCGTGGTGCCGGCCATCGCCAATGCCGTCACGCATGCGATCGGCAAGCGCTTCCACGACCTGCCGATCACGCCCGAGAAGATCCGGGAGGCCCTGTCATGACGACCGAGACGAAACCGCTCGCCCTCACCGTCAACGGCAGGCCGGTCGGCCCCGTCGACGTGCCGGAAGGGCTGATGATGCAGGACTTCCTGCACGAGTACCTGAACCTCACCGGCTCCCGCATGGGCTGCGGCCAGGGTATCTGCCACGCCTGCACCGTCATCGTCGAAGGCGAGGGCGGCGCGCTCAGGGAGATGCGCACCTGTATCACCGGCGCGCACTGGTTCGCCGGCAGGACGGTCGTGACCGTCGAGGGGCACGCCAGGCATGACGCGAAGGGCGAGATCGTCCTGTCGCCGGTCCAGCAGGCCTTCATCGAGCACTTCGCCTTCCAGTGCGGCTATTGCACGCCGGGCTTCGTCACGGGCGCGACCGTCCTGATCGACCGGCTGAAGCGCAAGCCGGTCGCCCGTGCGGAACTGGAACAGGTCGTGACCGAAGCGCTCGACAAGCACATCTGCCGGTGTACCGGCTATGTGCGCTACCATACGGCCGTACGCGACCTCATCCTCGCCACGCCCGGCCTGGTCAGCGGGTGACGGGGCCGGCGATGAAGAAACGGACTCTCCTGCTCGCGGCCGCAGCCGTGATCCTTGCCGGGGCCGCCGTCGCCGGCAGCGTGTTCTTCGGCGCGCTCGAGACCAGCGTGGTCTCCAAGGCCGTCGAGCGCCCTCTCGGCGCCGACGAGATGAAGCGGCTCGCCGAGCGCGGCGCCTATGTCGCGGTCGCCGCCGACTGCTATGCCTGCCATACCGCCAAGGACGGCGCCGCCTGGGCGGGCGGGCTGCCCTTCGAGACGCCTTTCGGCACGCTCTACGCCACCAACATCTCGCCGGACAAGGAATTCGGCATCGGCGCCTGGACCCGGGCGGAGTTCCATCGCTCGGTCAGGGACGGCGTCGGCAAGGGCGAGCGGCACCTCTACCCGGCCATGCCCTATGCCTCCTATCGCGAGATGAGCGAGGAGGACGTCGACGCCGTCTACGCCTATCTGATGACCCGCGAGCCGATGCGGGTGCCGAACCGGGAGAATGAGCTCTCCTTCCCGTTCAACATCCGCCAGTCCCTCACCTTCTGGAACCTCTTCAACCTGCGGCGAGAGGGCTTCGCCGCGAACGCCGCGCGATCCGAAGTCTGGAACCGCGGCCGCTACGTCGTCGATGCGCTGGGGCATTGCGGCGAATGCCACACGCCGCGCAACCTGCTCCAGGGGATGGAATCCGGCGCTTATCTGAAGGGCGCCGTGATCGAAGGGGTCGAGGCGCCTGACATCACGAACGAAGGCCTCGCGCGGATGGGGTTCGACCCGTTGACGCTCGCCCGTTTCATGAAGTCGGGCCTGTCGGCACAGGGCTCGATGACGCACCAGATGTTCGAGGTCGTCCATTTCTCCACGCAGTACATGAGCGAGGGCGATCTCCAGGCGATGGCCGCCTATCTCTTCGACCTCGACGCTTTGCCCGCAACGCCGGTTCCGCCGCCGGCTCCCGCGCCCGTGGAGGTTCCGGCACCCGTCGCTGCGGCGGGGCGCGGCACCTATCTCAACCTTTGCGCTGGCTGCCACGGCGCCGACGGCCAGGGCATCCCGCATGTCGCAGTCCCGCTGTCGACCAACGCCTCGCTGCGGCTCGCGAGCCCGCGGAACTTCGTCCGCGCCGTGCTCCACGGCATTCCCGCCCAGCGCTTTCCTGGGCTGGAGCGCATGGAGGCGATGCCGGCCTTCACCGAGCTGCTCGATGACAAGGCGCTCGCCGACCTGACGAACTGGATGCGGGCTCGCTGGGGCGGGCGGCAGCCGATCGTGACGGATGAGGAGATTGCGAAGTTGCGGTGAGGCCAGCTCGCCTCGCGGCCCGGTAATCTCCTTCCCAGCCGTCGACGCATCGTCATCGAGGTCGACGGCAAGTATCACTTCTCGGAAAACGACCTTCCGTCATTGAGGACTTTTCCGGGATTGAAGATGTTGCTGGGATCCAGCGCGCGCTTCAACGTCCGCATCAATGTGAGCTGGCTCGGTTGCTTGTAGTGCGCAAGTTCGGAAACCCGGTAGCTGCCAATTCCGTGTTCGGCGGAAATGCTGCCCTGATGTCCGGCCACGACGTCATGGACGACACGGTTGATGGCCGCCTTGGCTTCGACCGCAGCGCCAAGCACGTTGAAATGGACGTTCCCGTCCCCGACATGGCCGAACACGACGAGCTGCAGCCCGTCGAAGGCATTGTGCAGGGCGCTCGTGGCATCGCGAATGAAATCGGGGATGCGGTTGATCGGCACGGATACGTCATGCTTCACGCTGCGTCCGGATTTCAGCTCGGCCTCGGTTACATGCTCTCGCAGGGCCCACAGGGCCGCGGCCTGCGCCTCCGTCTCGGCGATCACGCCGTCGCTGGCGTCCCCAGCCTCCAGCGCCATCGTCAAAGCCGCTTCCATCGCGTCGCGCAAACCTGACAGGCTCGCCGCTGCCTCGATCAGCACCGCCCAGGATTGCATCTCCATCGGCGGCTTCAACCCGAAATGCTGTTTCACCAGAGCCAGCGCGGACGGCGAGATCAGTTCGAAAGCAGCGATCGCGTCGCCGAGCTGGGCGGTGGCATGTCTGAGCAAGGCCAGCGCAGATTCTGGATCGGGCACGGCGAGAAGCGCGGTGATCTTATGTTTCGGCCGAGGTGCCAGGCGCAGGCTCGCCGCGGTGACGATCCCGAGTGTGCCCTCGGCTCCGATCAGGAGCTGCTTCCAGTCGTATCCGGCATTATCCTTATGCAAATGGCGCAGGCCCTCGACGATCGAGCCATCGGCAAGGACCGCTTCCAGCCCAAGCACGCGCTGGCGCGTCATCCCATAGCGCAGCACATTGATGCCGCCGGCATTCGTCGAGATGATGCCGCCGATCTGGCTGGAGCCCTGCGCCGCGAAGCTGATGGGGAAGAGCAGCTCATGCTCCCGCGCCGCCTCCTGCACGGTTTCGAGCACGACCCCGGCCTCGGCCGTCATGGTCATGCCGACAGGGTCGATGGCGCGGATCGCCTTCATTCGCGACAGGCTGAGCACGATCTGGGCACGTCCGGCAATCGGAACTGCGCCGCCAGCGAGGCTGGTATTGCCGCCTTGCGGCACGATCGCGATGTTCCGTTCGGCGCAGACCCGCACCACGGCAGAGACTTGATCAACGGTCTTTGGCCGGGCCACGGCGAGGGCAGGCGCACCGAACTCGCCACGCCAGTCCACGCAGTAAGGCGACATGGCTTCACCGGTCAGGACGAGACCGGCGTCACCCAGGACAGAGTGCAGCGCCGCCAGGAGCGCGTCGTATGTGCCGGTCGAATCTGTCATGAGCCTTGCTGCCCGAAGCCATAGAGGCGGTGCGCGTTTTCGGTGAGGACGCGGTCACGGCCGGCCGGATCGGGCACCCAATCGGCGAGGAGGTCGAGCAGGTCGCCGACATTCATCATATGCTGCCAGTGCGCGACGTGCGGCCAGTCGGAACCCCAGACGCAGCGTTCGGGTGCAGCCTCGTGAAGCATGCGGGCGAAAGGGATCGTGTCGGCGTAGGGCGGCCCCTCAACCGTGTTGCGGTAAGCACCCGAAAGCTTGACCCAGGCCCCGTCGCGCACGAGCGAGAGAAGCGTCCGGAAGCCGTGATCGGCGATACCGCGCGAGACCGGAAAATGTCCCCAGTGATCGACGACGAAGGGGACGGGCAGCCGGGCGAGCTTCGGCCCCAGCGGTGGCAGGTCCCTGGCATCGATCAGGAACTGCAGATGCCAGCCCAACTCCCTGGCCAGCGCGGCATAGTCGTCCAGCTGGTCGAAACCGATGCCGCCGCCATAGAGGATGTTGAGGCGCAGGCCGACAACGCCAGCCTCCTTAAGCGCCGCCAGCTCCCGGTCGGGCAGGCCGAGCGGAATGACGGCGATGCCACGGAGTCGCTCGCGGTTCGCCCTCAGGGTCTCGACCATCAGGCCGTTGTCCATGCCATGCACGCTGACCTGGACGAGGACGCCATAGGTCATGCCGGTCGCGTCCAGCATAGCGAGGTAGCTTTCCGGTGTGGCTGGTCCCGGCGTGTAGCTGCGGTCGGCCACGAAAGGGTAAGCCGGAGGCTGCCCGATGACATGGGCGTGGGTATCGACTGCGCCTTGCGGCACCACAAAGCGCGTCGGCCGGTGCGGATGGGGATCGGGCCCCGGGCAAGCTGGCGCCGGCTCGATTGCAGAATTCATCTCAACCATCGGCGTGCAGCACCTTGCCGCGCGTTTCCGGCAGCCCATAGGCGGCCAAGAAAAACAGCACATAGGCGAACAGAGCAAAGAGGCAGATCGCGTTGGCGAGAGTCGTGATCTGCGACAGATAGCCGACGAGGAAGGGGAAGAGCGCGCCGACACCGCGCCCGAAGTTGTAGCAGAAGCCCTGGCCGGAGCCGCGCAGCCTGGTCGGATAGAGTTCCGTCAGGAAGGCGCCCATGCCGGAGAAATAGCCGGAGGCGAAGAAGCCGAGCGGGAAGCCGAGAACCCAGAGCAGCTCGTTCGAGAGTGGGAGCTGCGTATAGGCGAGGACGACCACCATAGCCCCCAGCGAAAAGGTCAGGAACAGGCTGCGGCGGCCGTATTTGTCCGCGAACCACGCGCCGACGAGGTAGCCTATGAAGGAGCCGATGATGAGCGCCGAGAGATAGCCGGTCGAGCTCACGATGGAGAGTTTCCGTTCGGTCGTCAGGAAACGCGGCACCCAGAAGGTGATGGCGTAGTAGCCGCCCTGGCAACCGGTGGTGACGAGCGAGGCGAGGATGGTCGTCTTCAGGATCGGGCCCTGGAAAATCTCGAGGATCGACGGGCGATCGCCGGAGATGGCCAGCTTGGCGCGAGCCTCGACCGAGACCTCCGGCTCCTTCACATAGGCGCGCAGATAGAGGACCAGCAGCGCCGGCAGCGCTCCCATCGCGAACATCCAGCGCCAGGCCTGCTCGGCCGGCAGCAGGGAGAACAGCGCGGCCTGCGCCAGCACGGCGAGCCCCCAGCCGACGGCCCAACCCGACTGGACCGAGCCGACGGCCCGGCCCCGGTATTGCGCGCGAATCGTCTCGCCCATCAGCACCGCACCCGCGGCCCATTCGCCACCAAAGCCGAGGCCCAGCAAGGCGCGGTAGATGAGGAGCTGCTCGAAATTCTGCGCGAACGCACAGAGCAGCGAAAAGAACGAGAACCAGATGATCGTCAGCTGCAGGGTACGGACCCGGCCGATGCGGTCGGCGAGATAGCCGGCCCCCCAGCCGCCGAGCGCTGAGGCAAGCAAGGTTACCGTCCCGGCAAGACCCGCGGTGCCGGCATCGACCTGCCAGAGCATAATGATCGTGCCGATCACCAGCGGATAGATCATGAAGTCCATGCCGTCGAGCGCCCAGCCCGTCGCGCAGGCCCAGAAGGTGCGCTTCTCGGGAACGGTCATGTCCCTGTAGAAGCCGGTCAGGCTGGTATCCTCGACCGGCGCGATCGTGCTTGAAGATGTCGGCATTCGTAACCTCCCTTGCATTCGCCTTCCATGGGCGATCAGCTCGAAGGAGAGGTCTTCCAAAACGTTGGGAGACGTCTGCCGGAAAATTCTCCAGCGGCACACCAACGTCCGCCGTTTTGTCGAAAAATTATCCGTGCCCGCGCTGCAGGCGGCGATAGCGCGCCGGACTCTCGCCCGTTATGGCTCGAAAAGCGACGCCGAAATGCGACTGCGAGGAGAAGCCAACCGCGAGGGCGATCTCGACGATCGGCAGATTGGAGGTCGCGAGCAGTCGCCGGGCGGCGAGCACGCGTTGTTCCACCACGAAACGGTGCGGTGTCAGGCCGGTGGAGCGCTTGAAACTTCGGATGAAGCTGGAAGGGGTCATGCCAGCCACTTGCGCCATCGCAGCCAAGGTGACCGGAGCGCTGGCGTTGGCTTGTACGAACTCTGCAACGCGGGCGCACATTGTCTCGTCCAGGCTCGGTAGACGATCGGATTTCGGCGAGCCAGGAGCTGCGTAACGGTCCGACAGGTGCAGCGCGAGTGTGTAGGCGATCTGCTCGGCCAAGAGCGCATTGGGCCGCTGGCCGCTGTCGCTCGCTTCGACCAGCCGCTGGGCCGACATTTTCAGCAGCGGATCTTCGATATCCCAAGCCATGTCCATCAGAGCGATCGGGGCGGCTGATCCGCGCGCGGCACCGACCTCCTTGAGCAGCGCTTTGCCAAGGTAGAGCAGCAGCAGTTTTCCGGATCCGACCTCGGGCACCGCATCCACGACGACACTGCGCCCCGGCTGCCCGATGCGAAAACGCCCCGCATGAACGGGCCCGTCGCGCCGGATCCGGCCATCTTCGATCAACACGTGGCGGCGGACGTCGTAGAGTGTGATCGCGACCGTCGGGACAGGCAGTTCGCCAAACTCGTAGAGATGTGGCCCGGTCACCTCGCTCACGGCCGCAGCAAAGCCCGTCGTCGACCAAAGATCGATGAGAGCTGACTGCCTTCGACCTGTGACAAGCTCAGCGTGAAGAAGCGGGTTCAGCTGCATCGAATTGGATCAAGCTGCAAAGACCGCCTCCAATAGCATCGATCGTTTGGACTGGCCACCAACGACCCCGCAGCCATCTTAGGTTCGATTCCGCGACAGAACGGTCGACGTTGATCTCACCGGACAGTTTGCGAACGGGCCGCGATGCAAACTCCGGCTTGCGTGCCGCGCCAGTCGCCCAATCCCGTTCGAGCAACCGGATCCGCCGATCCCCATGCAGCGGCCGCTGACGAGCGAATATGCGGCTTGCACCGAGCCGCGCAGCCGCGAAGAGATCGGCCTTACATATCTGGAAACCCTCGCGGGAAGCAGGAGCGGAGCAGACGAATGCTTCGGGCGGCCGACACTCCGAACGGCGCCGCGCTCTGTGCGATCGTCCTGTCGCACAGGCGGGACACCGAAGGTCGATGGCGAATCTGGGCTCCTGATCCTGCCAGAAGAGGCTTGTTCCCGCTGCGCCAGTGGCCAAGCGAGCTCGATTGCCAAGCGCCCGTCGCGGGCATATGCCGATTGAATTCATCCGCTGGATCGGACTTTTGGTCTCGTTTGCATGACACGCGATATTGCAGCGCGACGGCATCGCGCCATCCTGGACGACCTCGATCGGCTGGAATCCGTCACTGTCGAGGAGCTTGCCCGATCGCTTGAGGTTTCGCGCGAAACCATCCGGCGCGACCTCAAGGTCTTGTCCGCAGACGGACGGCTGTCGATCGTTCATGGCGGAGCCATTCGCAACGAGCGCTCGGAAGCATCGTTCGCGAGCCGCCGGTCCGTGAATCGCGAGGGCAAGGAACGGATCGCCAGCCTGGCGGCCTCGATGCTCGGCGACGGCATGACGATCCTGCTCGATTCCGGCACGACGACCGAAGCCGTAGCCCGCGCGCTGGCCAGATCGGACCGCAAGAGGCTGGTGGTCCACACGACGTCCCTGGAAAACGCGCGGTTGGTCAGCCGCTTGCCGGGGGCCCGGGTCTTTCTGATCGGCGGCGAGTTCGACCGCAATGAGGACGCCACCTCAGGTTCCGAGGCCCTGCGGGCGATTGCGCGCCTCTCGGCAGACCTTTCCTTTGTCAGCGTCGGAGGGGTCGACGTGGAAGGTCGGCTCACCGACTACAACCGCGCCGGAGCGGCGATCCGGGGTGCGCTTCTGCACGCGGCGGAGCAGGGCTTTCTCATGGCCGACAGCAGCAAGTTCGGGCTGGTTTTGCCCAGTCGAATCGAGGGCGAGGAGCGTTGCGCTGCATTGCTGGTCGACCGGCTTCCGCCAGAGACGATCGGTGCAAAACTCGCCGAAAACAGGGTTCGCGTGCTCGCCGGTTAATTTGACCGATTTTGTGGTTTTTGTTGTTTTTTGTGTTTTGACACGATAAGCTGCCTTCATCGCGGAGGCGCTCATGTCCATTCCTTCCCAATCTCGCGTCGTCATTATCGGCGGCGGTATCATCGGCTGCTCGGTCGCCTACCACCTGACGAAGCTCGGCTGGCGCGACGTGCTGCTGCTTGAGCAGGGGCGCCTCTCCTCGGGCACGACCTGGCATGCGGCGGGCCTCGTCGGGCAGCTCCGCAGCCAGTCCAGCATGACGCGCCTGATCCGCTATTCGACGGAGCTTTACGCCTCGCTGGAGAACGAAACCGGGCTGGCAACCGGGTGGAAACGCTGCGGTTCGGTTTCCGTCGCCCGGACGCCGGAGCGCATGACGCAGTTGCGCCGGACGATCTCGGCGGCGCGGGCACAGGGCGTCGAGATCGAGGAGCTCAGCCCGCAGGAGGCCGGTGACAAATGGCCGGTGATGCGCACCGACGATCTGCTTGGCGGGGTCTGGCTTCCCGGCGACGGCAAGGCGAACCCCTCCGACATCACGCAGGCGCTGGCACGCGGCGCCCGCAGCGGCGGCGCGACCGTGCGCGAGGGCATCCGCGTCACTGGCATCGAGACCGAGAAGGGCCGGGTCAAGGCGGTGCAGACCGATCAGGGCCGGGTCGAATGCGAGGTGCTGGTGATCTGCGCCGGACAGTGGTCGCGCACCATCGGACAGATGTGTGGCGTCTCGGTGCCGCTGCATTCGGCCGAGCACATGTACATCGTCACCGGCAAGATCGCGGGCGTGACGCCCGACCTGCCGGTGATGCGCGATCCCGACGGCTATATCTACTTCAAGGAGGAGGTCGGCGGGCTGGTCATGGGCGGCTTCGAGCCGGATGCGAAGCCCTGGGGCATGGACGGCATCCCCCACCCGTTCGAGTTCCAGCTCCTGCCCGACGATTGGGACCAGTTCGGCATCCTGATGGAGAACGCGCTGGAGCGCGTGCCGGCGCTGGAGACAGCCGAGATCAAGACCTTCCTCAACGGTCCCGAGAGCTTCACGCCCGACAACAACTTTCTGCTCGGCGAGGCGCCGGAAGTGGCCGGCGTCTATGTCGGGGCCGGCTTCAACTCGATGGGCATCGCTTCCGCCGGAGGCGCCGGCCGCGCGCTGGCGGAATGGATCGTCGAGGGCGAGGCGACCAGCGATCTCTGGCCGGTCGACATCCGCCGCTTCGCGGATTTCAACAACAATCCGGCCTGGCTGAAGGACCGTATCAAGGAGACGCTCGGCCTTCACTACGCCATGCCCTGGCCGAACCGCGAGCTCGATACGGCAAGGCCCTTCCGCCGCTCGCCGCTTTACGATCGCCTGGCGGCCAAGGGGGCCGTCTTCGGCTCGAAAATGGGTTGGGAGCGCGCGAACTACTTTGCCCGCTCCGAGGAGGAGCGCACGATCGGCTATTCCTTCGGTCCGCAGAACTGGTTCGACACGGTGGCGGCCGAGCACCGGGCCTGCCGCGAGGCAGCGGGCCTCGTCGACATGTCGAGCTTCGCCAAGTTCCTGCTGCAGGGGCCAAAGGCCGAGGCTGCGCTGCAGCGTCTGGCCGCCAACGACGTTGCAGTGCCCGTGGGCACCTCCGTCTACACCGCTCTCCTGAACGCGCGCGGCACTTTCGAAAGCGACCTGACGGCGGCCCGAATTGCGCCGGACACCTATCTTCTGCTGACCGGTACCGCCCAGGCGACGCGCGACGCGCATTGGATCAGGCGCCAGCTCCCGGAGGGCGCGACGCTGACGGACGTGACCTCGGCCTATGCCGTGCTCTCGCTTGCCGGGCCGAATGCGGCGAAGATCCTGGCCCGTCTCTCGCCGACCTCCTTCGACCTCGCCGATTTCCCGGCCAATGCCATCCGCAAGATCACGATCGGTTATGCCACGAGCTGGGCGTGCCGCCGTTCCTATCTCGGTGAGGGCTTCGAGCTGTACGTTCCCGTCGAGTTCACGCCAGCGATCTATGACGCGCTCCACAAGGCCGGGGCCGATCTCGGCCTCATGGATGTCGGCTACTACGCCGTCGATTCACTGCGCATCGAGAAGGGCTTTCGCGCCTGGGGACGTGAGCTGACGCCCGATATCAATCCCTACGAGGCCGGTCTCGGCTTCGCCGTGAATCTGAACAAGGGCGAATTCATGGGCCGCGAAGCCCTTGTCGCCGCCAAGGCCGCGCCACGCACCAAAAGGCTCGTCGCGCTCATCGGCCCACGTCCGACCGGCCAGATGGCTTGGGGCGGCGAGGCGATCCTGGCCGATGGCAAGCCCGTCGGCGAGATCACCTCGGCGGCCTTCGGTGCGACTGTCGATGGAATCGTCGCGCTCGGCTGGGCCGAAAGCCACGAACCAATTGATCAAGCCTGGCTCGATGCCCGCAAATGGACGATCGATCTGGCGGGGACGGCCGTCGCCGTCACGGCCAGCCTCGCGGCGCCTCTCGATCGCAAGCCGGCGTGAGGCGCGCGGCCATGACCGACCTTGCGCCGCTCTCGCTCAGCATTCCCCGCGACATCGCCGTGCAGAAGCCCGCCCGTATCCTCACCCTTTCCTGCGAGGACCGGCCCGGCATCGTGCATGCGGTCAGCGGAGTCCTTTACCGGCACGGTTGCAACATCCTGGAAAGTGCGCAGTTCAGTGATCCGCGCGACGCCCGCTTCTTCATGCGTGTCGCCTTTGCGGCGGGTGATCGCTTCGACGAGGCCGCCTTCCGGCGCGAATTCGACGGCGTCGCCGGAACCTTCCGCATGGCATGGGATACCATCGACCCGACGCGCCCGCAGCGTGTCGTCCTGATGGTTTCGCGCTTCGGCCATTGCCTGAACGATCTGCTCTTTCGCCAGGCGACGGGAAACCTCGACATCACCATCCCGGCCATCGTCTCGAACCACCGCGATTTCGAGCCGCTGGCTCAGAATTACGGCATTCCGTTCCATTACCTGCCGGTCACGGTGGCCACCAAGGCCGAGCGGGAGGCCAAGCTGCTGGAGATCGTCGCGCAGACCGAAGCATCGCTGGTCGTCCTCGCCCGCTACATGCAGGTGCTTTCCAACGACCTCTGCCGCGCGCTCGACGGGCGGGCGATCAACATCCACCACTCGTTCCTGCCGAGCTTCAAGGGCGCGAAGCCCTACCATCAGGCCTATGATCGCGGCGTGAAGCTGATCGGAGCCACCGCGCATTATGTGACCTCCGATCTCGACGAGGGCCCGATCATCGACCAGGACGTTGGCCGCGCCGACCACTCGCTGACGCCGGACGATCTGGTCAGTGCCGGGCGCGATATCGAGGCGGTCGTGCTGGCGCGGGCGCTCAGGCTCCATATCGAGCGCCGGGTGATGCTCGCCGGCCGTCGCACGGTGATCTTCCGCTAAGACCGACGTGTTCTCCTCGGAACCACACCGTCATCCCGGACAAGCTGCGCAGCAGCGCCGATCCGGGATCCATCGCAAGGCTCTGCGCCCTTCGATGGATCCCGGGGCAAGCCCGGGATGACGGCGCGGCTTTGAGATTGCTCGGCCTGCTCTGGAACCGCTCACGCGAAGGCGACGTTCCGCGTCTGCGCCCGCAGGCGCGGATCACGCGAGCGGATCTGGACTGGCCTGCCGTCGAGGACCTCGAAGCAGCGCGCCAGCGTGTCGTCCGATAGCCGCCGCATCGCCTCGGCCGTGAAGAAGGTCAGGTGCGGGAACAGGATCACGTCGTCGCGGCCGAAGAGCGGGCTGAGCGGATGGCCGGAACGGGCGAGCGGCTCCTGGCTGTAGACGTCGAGCCCGACGCCGCCGAGCTTGCCCGCCAGCACCGCCTCGACCAGCGCCGCCTCGTCGATCAGCGCGCCGCGCGAGACGTTCACGAGGATCGCATCTGGCTTGAGGCAAGCAAGCTCCGCCCGGCCGATGATATGGCGGGTTTCTTCGTTGAGAACGCTGTGCAGCGAGACCAGATCGCATTGCCTGAGCATCACGTGAAGGTCGTCGACTTTCTCGATCCCGGCGGCAGCCATCGTCTGCGCATCGACATGCGGATCGTAGCCGAGGACGCGCGCGCGGAAGCCCCGCCCCGCCATCCGCGCCATGCTGCGGCCGATCTTGCCGGTGCCGACCAGCCCCAGCGTCGCGCCAGAAATGTCCCGGCCGAGCCAGCCCTGCGCAGGCCAGATCCAGCCCTCGCTTTGGACGGCACGACCGATTTCCGGCAGGCGCTTCGCCAGCGCGATCGTCAGGGCGAAAGCGCCCTCCGCGACCGTCTCCTCGGCATATTCGGGCACGTTGACCACGGGGATGCCGCGCGCGATCGCGGCGGGGATGTCGATCGCGTCGATGCCGACGCCGTATTTGACAATGCCCTTGAGCTTGGGCGCCGCCGCGATCACCCGCGCGGTGACGGGCGTGTAGCACATCAATAGCAGGTCGGCGTCGGCGACCTCCCGCATCAGCGCTTCCTCGGCGATTCCGTCAGGGAGTGTGACGAGATCGACGCCGCGGGCGCGAAGCCCGGCGTCGATCTCCGGGCATTCCAGTTCTTGGTCGGTGCGGACAGCCTTCATCACCGCCCCTCAACCCGCCAGGATCGCCTGCTCGACGATGCCGAGCGCGCGTTCGAGATCGGCCTGCGCGATCACCATCGGCGGCGACAGGGTCAGCACATTGCCCTGGCTGATCTTGAAGCTCAGGCCCGCCTCCAGGCAGCGGTAATAAACGCGCTCGGCCAAAGCATTGTCAGGCGTCCAGGCGTCGCGGTCCGAGACGAGCTCGATCCCGAAGAGCAGACCGCGGCCGCGCACGTCGCCCACGGACGCGCAGCTCGCTCCGAAATGGCGCAGGCGCTCCATCGCATAGGCGCCGAGCTCGGCGGCGCGCTCCGTCAGCCCCTCCTCGCGGATGATGTTGATGGTGGTCAGCGCCGCGCGGGTCGTGACCGGGTTCTTCTCGTGGGTGTAATGGCCGATCGCATAGCCGCCGGCGACGTCGAGATCGCGCCGCGCCACCACCGCTGCGATCGGCAGCATGCCGCCGCCCAGCGCCTTGCCGAGCACGACCATGTCGGGCTGCACATCGTCATGCTCATGGGCGAAGAAGCGCCCGGTCTTGCCGAGACCGGTCGGGATCTCGTCGAAGATCAGCAATGTGCCGTGCCGGTCGCAGGCCTCGCGCACGCTCTTCCAGAAGCCCGGCGCCGGTGGATAAGGCGTCGCCCGCATCGGCTCGGCGACGACCGCCGCGACATCGCCTTCCCGCGCCAGCACATAGGAAATCATGCGGGCGCAGGCGCGCGCGGAATCTTCCAGATTGTCGTGGCCATAGGCGCAGTTGCGGGTGCCCCAGGGGGCGACATGCTCGGCGCCTGGCAAGAGCGGGCCGGCGATACCGGAGCGGAAGGTCGCCTCGCCACCGACGCTGGAGGCGCCGAAGCCGGCGCCATGGAAGGCGTCCCAGAAGGACAGGGTCTTGAACCGGCCGGTCGCGGCGCGGGCGAGCCTGAGCGCGACCTCGATCGCATCCGAGCCGCCGGTGGTGAAGAGTACCTTGCCGAGATCGCCCGGCGCCAGCCGCCCGAGAGTCTCGGCAAGCTCGACCGCCGGCTCGCAGGTAAAGCGCCGCGGCGCAAAGCAGAGCTCGTCGAGCTGTGCCTTGATCGCCTCCTTCAGGCGCGGATGGCCATAGCCGATATGGTGCACGCTATTGCCATGGAAATCCATGTAGCGGCGGCCCATCGTGTCCTCGATCCAGATGCCTTCCGCCTTGGCGATGGCTGTGAGGCAGGGGCTCGACAGGCTCTGGTGCAGGAAGGCTGCGGAATCGCGCGCGAGCAATTCGCGGGTACCGGCATCGCCGATCCCGGCGGACCAGTCGCCGCGCGCCGCGGAGGTGTTGGATTCGCCCTCGGTATGGACGATGACGGCGGCTTCGGCGCGCATGGTAAAGGCCTCGGTTCGCGCCGGCGGGGCGCTGTCGAGGCTCAGAATGCCTTCGTTCCATCAATCTGAAAAATCGCTATTTCATATCCAAGTATAAATTTCAGCGATATCATTCCGCGTCGGCTTTTCGAGGCTCCGCCCCGCCATGCGCTACGTTCAGCTCCGTGCCTTCCATCAGGTCGCATTGTCCGGCGGGTTCTCGAAGGCGGCACTGGCGCTCAACCTCACCCAGCCCGCGATCTCGGATCAGGTTCGGAAGCTGGAAGAGGAATACGACGTCGCCCTGTTCAGCCGCCGTCATCGCCAGATCGTGCTGACAGCGGCAGGGCAAAGATTGCTGGCTGTCACGCATCGCCTGTTCGGTGCCGAGGGCGAGGCGCTGGAGCTGTTGCAGGAGGAGCGTTCGCTGCGGACCGGCGCGCTCAGGATCGTCGCGGATTCCGTGCATCATGTGCTCGATGTGCTCACCGCCTTCCGCGAGCGCCATCCCGGCATCCAGGTCTCGATCGCGCAAGGCAACACCGGCAGCATCGTCGAGACGCTGATCGGCTACGATGCCGAGATCGGCGTTCTGGGTGAGCTCGGCGACGAACGGCCCTTCGCGGTGCTGCCGCTGAACGTCTCACCGATCATCGCCTTTGCCGCGAAGGGGCATCCGGCGGCGGCCCGTGCAACGCTCTCCTTGCAAGAGCTGGCGAGCTGGCCGCTCGTCATGCGCGAGCGCGGATCGCGCACGCGGCAATTGCTGGAGCAGCGTGCGGCGGAGCAGGGCGTCATGCTCGCTTATGCGATCGAGGCCGAGGGCCGCGAGGCGGTGCGCGCCATCGTGGCGGCCGGCGGCGGGATCGGCTTCGTCTCGGCGGCCGAGTTCGGCGAGGACGATCCGCGGCTCGTCCGCATTCCGCTCGACGGGCCGCCGCTCAAGATGCACGAGAAGCTGATCTGCCTGCACGAGCGCCGCAACAGCAAGGCGATCCAGGCCTTTTTCGCGCTGGCGCGGTCCCTGCGCGGCTAGCGCGCCGCTTTACGGCAGCGCTGTCCCGGTTCGCAAGGCGTGCGCCCAGTCGGCGCGTCCATTCGCCTCTGCCCGTTTGGCCGCGCGCTCCCAATCGTAGATCGCGAGGTGATGTTCGATCGCGATCTCCTCGCCGAGCGTCACGACGGCAAAGCGGGCATGAGGCATGCCGCTTTCGGAAACATGGGTCGGGTTCGTGTCGTCATAGGCCGGATTCCCGACGCTGCCGGGATTGAGCACGATCGCACCGGAACTCAGCCGCGTAGCGCGCGGCAGATGGCTATGCCCGCAGAGCATCAGCGGCGCCGCCCGTCCCTTGAGGCGCTGTTCGATCGCCGCGATCGACGAAGGCACGAGACGGCCATCATACACCTCTTCCATCAGGTAGGTTTCGTCATGGTCGGGGGTTGCATGGAAGCAGAGCGCCCCTTCGACCATGGCCTCGACCGGCAGGCCCGCCAGCCAGCCGCGCGCCTGCGGATCGAGCACGCGCCAGGCATAGCCATCGGATGCCCCCAGTCCCTCGGGCGAGGCCGCGCCGAGAGCCCGGTCGTGATTGCCCCGGACGTGGCTCATGTCGCGCGAACGCAGCAGCGCGACGGACTCGGCCGGCCAGAGCGGCCCGGAAGCGCAATCGCCGAGATTGATGAGGCGATCGACGGACATCTCATCGAGCCTCGCGAGCACGGCTTCGAGCGCGAGCAGGTTTCCATGGACATCGGCGATCACGCCCAGGCGCATGCTCGGCATCCTAGCGCTGGCGCCATTGCTGCAAGCGGCCGAAGACCAGTTGGTCGAGGCCGACATGAGCGAGCTTCACCGCGATGGCGGTGACCATGATGATGCTCGCCATGCCCGCTGCGGAAGCCATGGCGCCGGCCTCGTCCATATGGACGATTGCGATCGAGGCGAGCTTGGTGTCGGCTCCATAGAGGAAGATCACGGCGGAGACCGTGGTCAACGCGTTGACGAAGACATAGACGGCGATGTCGAGGATCGCCGGCAGGCAGATCGGCGCGGTCACGCGGCGGAAGGTCGACCAGAACGGCACCTTGAGCGAGGCCGAGACCGACTCGAACTCGCCGTCGAGCTGCTTCAGGCTGGTCAGCGCCGTGATGTGCCCGACCGTGTAGAAATGCGCGACGGTGTTGATCACCAGGATCGTCAGCGTCCCATAGAGGAAGCCGAGCGGGTTCCAGCCGGCATTGTAGAAGAAGACATAGCCGAGGCCGAGCACGAGGCCGGGCACCGCCATCGGCAGCATCGCCAGGAACTGGGCGAAGGCGCGCAGGCGCGGGAAGAGCTTCACCTTCTCGATCAGATAGGCGCCGGTGAAGATCAGCGCCGTGCCGATCACCGCCGTCAGCGAGGCCAGCATCAGCGAGTTGGCATAGGTGCCCCAGCCGTCGGGCTCGACCTGGGCGAAGTCGTAGTTGCTCAGCGTCAGCGACAGGTTATAGGGCCAGTATTTGACGAAGGAGCCCCAGAAGGCGACCGCGTAAGGGCCGACGATGGCGAGCGCGATCAGGCCGACGAAGCCGAGCAGCGCGAGGTCGCGGCGCCGGTCCGGACGCGGGACGTAAGGCACGGCGCGGGCGGACAGCATCGCGCTCTGGCGCCGCTGCACGACGCGGTCGACGAAGAAGGCGAGCACGGCCGGCACCAGCAGGATGATGCCGACGACGGCGCCCATCGGGAAATTCTGCTGGCCGACGACCTGCCGGTAGGCATCGGTCGCCAGCACGCTGAACTGGCCGCCGATGACCTTGGGAATGCCGAAATCGGTGATGACCAGCGTGAAGACGACGAAGGTCGCGCTGATCACGCCATAGCGCGCGCCCGGCAGGGTGATCGTGTGGAAGATGCGCCAGCGCGAGGTGCCCATCGCATCCGCCGCCTCGCGCAAACGCCCGTCCGAGAGCGCCAGCGCCGTGACGAGGATCAGCATCGCATGCGGAAAGCAGTAGAGCACTTCGGCCGCGATGATGCCGATGGGGCCATAGAGCGAGGCGCCCATCATCAGGGATTTCAGGATGCCCTGATTGCCGAAGAGGTAGATCAGCGCGAGGCCGGACAGCAGCGAGGGCGCGAAGACCGGCACCATCGCGGCGGCATAGAACGCGCCCTTGGCCGGGATGCAGCTCCGGCGCAAAGCATAGGCGTAGAGGAACGCCAGCGGCACAACGATCACGGTGGTCACGCCGGCGACGAGCAGGCTGTTGAGCAGCGAATAGAACAGCGAGGGCGTCGTCGCATAGCTGACGAAATTGGCGAGGCCGACGAACTTGCCTTGCGTGTCTTCCAGGCTCTTGGACAGCAGCGCCCAGAGCGGCAGCGCGATGATCAGGACCAGCACCGAGCAGAGCGCCAGGATGAGCGCGCCGGCGACATGGCGCTCGCTGATCCGCAGCGGCGCGACTTTCACGGGCGTATCGGTCATCGGCAGGGGCTGTGCCAGATCGCTCATCGTCCGTCCCCGGCAAAGACGTGCAGCGCCTCGGGCGGAAAGGCGACGGCGCGGACCTGCCCCGGGACAATGCCGAGATCGCGCATCGCATTGGTCGAGAAATCGGCGGCGATGCTGGTCGCGCGCGAGCTCGTCGGCTGGAGATGCGCGCGGCAATAGGAGCCGAGGAAGGCGAGGTCCCCGATCGTCGCCTCGAAGCGGTTGGGCGTGTCCTCGCCGATGCTGCGCGTGCGGACCTCCTCGGGCCGCATCGCCAGACGCACCGGCGTGCCCACCGCGAAGGGCGCGGCATTGGCGACGACGAGGTCGAGCTCGTCGACGCGGACCTTGCCCGGACCGGTCACGATCGCGTCCATGAAGGTCATGTGCCCGACGAAATCGGCGACGAAGGGCGTCGCGGGGCGGCGGTAGATCTCCTCGGGCGAGCCGACCTGCTCGACCGCGCCATCCCGCATCACGACGATACGGTCGGCCATCGCCAAGGCCTCCTCCTGATCATGCGTCACCATGATCGTGGTCACGCCGAGCCGCTGCTGCAGCGAGCGCATCTCGTCGCGCAGGCGCACCCGCACCTTGGCATCCAGCGCAGAGAGCGGCTCGTCGAGCAGCAGCAGTTCCGGCGAGGTGGCGAGAGCCCGCGCCAGCGCCACGCGCTGCTGCTGGCCGCCCGAGAGCTGGACCGGATATTTCCTGCCCTGTTCCGGCAAGCCGACGAGGGCGAGAAGCTCGTTCACGCGCTTGCTGATCTCGTCGCGGGAGCGGCGGCGGTTGACCAGCCCGTAGCCCACGTTGTCGGCGACGGTGAGATTGGGAAAGAGCGCATAGGACTGGAAGACGATGCCGAAATCGCGCTCGGAAGGGCTGGCATGCGAGACGTCGCGCCCGCCCATATGGATCGTGCCGCTGTCCTGGAGATCGAGGCCGGCGACCGCCCGCAGCAAGGTGGTCTTGCCGCAGCCGGACGGGCCGAGGAAGCAGACGAATTCGCCGCGATGAATATCGAGGTTGATGTCGCGCAACGCCTTGAACGCGCCGAAATTCTTGGCGACCTGGCGGATGGAGAGGAAGGGTGTCGTATTGCTGGACATCATGCCGGCCTTCATCTGAACGGACAGAGATCCGTCCCGCGAACAGCGGCGGGACTTCTCTTGCGTCTTGCACGGATCATGCCGCCGGCCGCCCACGCGGCCGGCGGCATGGCAGAGGCTCAGTTCTTCGGCGCAGCCTTCGACTCGTAGCGCTTCGACCACTCGGCAAGCACCCGTTCGCGGTTATCGGCCATCCAGCCGAGGTCGTTTTTGATCATCCCCGCCTCGGCATTGGCGGGGTAGTTCGCCGGCTTGTTCTCGACGCCGGGCGCGGCGACGATCGCATAGGTCTTGGAGTAGAGCTCGTTGGCGTCCTTCGTGGTCGACCAGTCGGCGATCTTCTTGGCGAGCGCGAGATTCTTCGAGCCTTTGACGATGGCGCTGGCTTCCATCTCCCAGCCCACGCCCTCCTTCGGGATCACCACCTCGATCGGCGCGCCCTTGCTCTTCTCGGAGGCGCCGCGCATATCGAGCGCCAGCCCGATCGTGCGCTCGCCGCGCGCCGCCTGGACGCAAGGCGCGGAGCCCGAATGCAGGTAGGCGCCGATATTCTCGTGCAGCCCGTCCATGAACTTCCAGCCTTCGGCCTCGCCCATGCTCTGCAGCCAGCCGGCGACCATGAGGTAGCCGGTGCCCGACGAAGCCGGATGCGGCATCACGATCTTGCCCTTGAAGGCCGGGTTGAGCAGGTCCTTCCAGGAGGTCGGGACCGGGACACCCTTGGCCTCGGCCGTATTATAGCAGACGACGCCGAGATAGGCGTCCATGCCGGTCCAGGTATAGGGGCTGTTGGGATCGCGGAAGACCGGCTTCAGGGCATCGGCCCCGGCAGGCTTGTAGGTTTCGAGCAGGCCTGCCTTCTCGAACATCAGGAGGCTGGACGCTGCCAGGCCCATCACCATGTCGGCGCGGGGATTGTCCTTCTCGGCGAGGAAGCGGGCGGTGATGACGCCGGTGGAGTCGCGGACCCAGACGACCTCGGCCTCGGGCACCGCCTTCTCGATCGACGACTTGAAAGGCGCGAGCTGGTCGTTCTCCAGCGCGGTGTAGATCGTCACCTTGGTCTTCTGCGCGTGAGCGATCCCCGGAAGTGCGAGCGCAAAGGCACCGATGACGCAGGAAGCTAGCCAGTTCTTCATGATCTCATCCCCTCTTTATGATCAGTTTGAACGCTCTTCGGACGTTTTCTTCCCCTGATATGCAAAAACGCAGGCGGATCGCTCCGCCTGCGCTGGCTTTTCTTGTTCACGCGGTCCAGGGCATGGACCAGGTCTTGACGTTGGTGAAGGATTTCATGGCCTCGACGACGCCCTCCTTGTAGCCGAGGCCGGAATCCTTGATGCCGCCGAAGGGGGACATCTCGATCCGGTAGCCCGGGACTTCCCAGAGATTGACGGTGCCGACCTCGAGATCGGCGACAAAGCGCTGGATGTAATCGTAGCGGTTGGTGCAGATGCCGGAGGAGAGACCATAGGCGGTCGAGTTCGAGATCGCGATCACCTGCGCGATGTCGTCGGGCACGCGGATGATCGGGATCACCGGGCCGAAGGTTTCCTCATGGACGAGCTCGCAAGTGTAGGGGATCTTGTCGACCACGGTCGGGTGGAACAGCGCCCCTTCCGCCCGCTTGCCGTAGAGCACCTCGGCCCCCTTGCTGACGGCGTCGTCGACGCGGGCCTGGAAGAGCGCGGCCGAGCGGGCGTTGATGACGCAGCCGACATCAGTGGCGGGGTCCATCGGGTCGCCGCATTTCAGCTTCTTGGCCTTCTCGACGACGAGCTTGGCGAAGACGTCGGCGACGCTCTCGACCACCAGGATGCGCTTCACCGCCGTGCAGCGCTGGCCCGAGTTCTTGGTCGCGCCGGTGACGGCAAGCTCCGCCGCCTTGTCGAGATCGGCATCCTCCATGACGATCAGCGGATCGTTGCCGCCGAGCTCCAGCACGATGCGCTTGTAGCCCGCGGTATTGGCGATGTGCTTGCCGACGCGGACCGAGCCGGTGAAGGTCACCAGGTCCGCATCGGGATCGGTGATCATCGCATCGCCCATGGTCGAGGGGTTGCCGGTGACGACCGAGAGCATCTCCGGCGGCAGGCCCGCTTCGTAGAGCACGTCGGCGAGTGCCAGCGCGGTCAGCGGGGTCAGTTCGGTCGGCTTCAGCACGAGACGGTTATTGGTCGCGATCGCCGGGGCCAGCTTGTGACTGACCATGTTGAGCGGGTGGTTGAACGGGGTGATCGCCGAGATCACGCCGAGCAGCGGCTGGCGCGTGGTGAAGATCTTGCGCGCCTTGCCGTTCGGCGAGATGTCGCAGGAGAACATCTCGCCATCGTCCTTGATGGTGAGCTGCGCCGCGAAGGACCAGACGTCATAGGCGCGGCTGGCTTCATAGAGCGAGTCCTTCCAGCACAGGCCGGCTTCCGCCGTGATCAGCTTCGCGAAGAGCTCCTTGCGGTCGCGCAGCAGCTCGGCCGTCTTCTGCAGGATCTGCTGGCGCTCGTAGCGCGAGAGCGTCGGCTTGAAGGCCTTGGCCTTGGCGAAGGCCTCGCGGACATGCTCGGGCCGGGCGGCCGGGATCAGGCCGACGACGCTGTCGTCATAGGGGTTCCTGACCTCGACCATGTCGTCGGTCGTGACCAGCTTGCCGGCGATGCGCATCGCCTCGCGCCGCACCGGCGGCTTCACCGTCGCGTTCATCTCAGTTCACCAGGTTCAAGGCGACGTCGAAGACGTCGAAATTGCGGAGCGTGCGGCCCTGCGGCACCGTGATCGGCCGGTTGGCGATCATCGGCACGCGCTGCTCGGTGATGCCGCCATGCGAGCGCAGCGGCTCTGTGAGGCCGGAGAGATCATGTCGGTCCGGCGAGGTGCCGATCACCTTCTGGCGCGTCGAGACGACCACGACATCGCCGATCCGGTCGGCCGGCAGCTCGAAGCGCTCGCAGGCTTCCGCCGAGGTCACCGCCAGGGCGATGCCCTCGATCCCGGAAATGCGGGCTGCGACTTCCTCCTGGCTCGCGCCATCCGGCAGATAGACCGTGGCGAAGGAGCCGAGCGCGCCGTGATGGACCACATAGGGGTCGGTGATCGGCAGGATCACGCGCATCGTGCCCCGGCCGTACCACTCGTCCATCAGGCTCTGGAGATAGACGACATCCGGCTCGCCATTGGCGAGGTGCTTGTCGTTCATGCCGTGATCGGCGGTGATGACCAGCGTGCAGCCGAGTGCGTCGAGCTTGCCGACATAACCGTCGAACATGGCGTAGAAACTATCGGCCATCTCCGAGCCGGGCGCCGCCTTGTGCTGCACATAGTCGGTGGTCGAGAGATACATCAGGTCGGGCTTGAAGGTCTCTAGCAGCTTGACGCCGGCAGCGAAGGCGAACTCCGAGAGATCGGCCGAGTAGACTGATGGCACCGGCATGCCGACGAAACCGAGCACGTTCTCGATGCCGTTTTCAGCCTTGTTCGCCTTGTCGGCCTTCTCCGAGGAGAAGGCGATAGCGCTGCCCGAGGCGAAATCCAGGCCCTTGCCGAGCAGGGTGCGCAGCTTGTCCTTGGCGGTGACCATCGCGACCTTGAAGCCGGCCTTCTGGAACTCCGCCAGGATGGTCGGCGCCCGCAGGAAGCGGGCATCGTTCATCATCACCTCTTCCTTGGCCTCGCGGTCGTAGAAGAAGTTGCCGGCGATGCCATGCCAGGCCGGCGGGCGGCCGGTGATGATCGAGAGGTTGTTGGGGTTGGTGAAGCTCGGGATCACCGAATAGGCGTGGGTGCTGGCGCCGGTCCTCATGATCCGGTCGAGGTTCGGCGTCAGGCCCTTGGCGCTGGCAGCCTCGATATAGGCCGGCTCCGAACCGTCCATGCAGATCACAACCGTCGGGCGCTGCGGCCGGGCATAACCCCGACCGTTCGCGACGACATCCGACCCGACTTTCGAATGCATGTTCATCATCACCTCCTCAAGCGGCCGACTTCAGGCCGACGCCCATTTCATCAAGGACATCCGACACTGTGGCGACGAAGGCGCGCATGTCCTGTGCGCCCAGCGCGCCGATGCAGCCGATGCGGAAGCTGTCCGCGACCGTCAGCTTGCCGGGATAGATGACGTAGCCGGCATCCTTCAGCGCGTCGTAGAAGCGCTGGAAGACGAAGTTCTTGTCCTGCGGCATGTGGAAGGTGACGATGATCGGCGCCTGCCGGGCCGCCGGCAGCAGCGTGCGGAAGCCCAGCCCTTCCATGCCCTCGATCAGGATGCGGGCGTTCTCGGCATAGCGCTCGCCGCGGCCTGCGACGCCGCCCTCGGCCCAGAATTCCTGCAAGGCCGCGTGGAAGGCGACGATGACGTGGATCGGCGGGGTGAAGCGGTACTGGCCGGTGCGCTCGAAGCCGGCATTCTGGTCGTGAAGGTCGAGCACCAGCGTCGTGGCATTGCCCTTGGTCTCGGCCAGTGCGCTCTTGCGGGCGATGACGAAGCCGAGCCCGGGAACGCCCTGGATGCACTTGTTCGAGGAGGCGGCGACCGCGTCGAAATAGACCTCGCGGCTGTCCAGCGGCAGGGCCCCGAACGCGCTCATCGAGTCGACCAGCAGGCGGCGGCCATGGCGCTTGGCGAGCGCGGCGATCGCCTCGACCGGGTTGCGGATGCCGCTGGTCGTCTCGCAATGGACGGTGAAGATGTGGGTGATGGCGGTATCCGTGACCAGCATCCGGTCGATCTCGGTGAGATCGGGCGGGGTGTCCTCGGCGGTCTCGTGGATGGCGACGGCGCGGCCGGCGATCTCCAGGATGCGCCTGGCGCGCTGGCCGTAGGCCCCGTTGATCAGGACCAGGATCTTGCCGTCGCGTGGCACGAAGGTGGTGAGCATCGCCTCGACGGCGAAGGTGCCGGAGCCCTGCATCGGCACGGTGACGAAATCCTCGCCGCCATGGATGATCTTCGGCAGCTCTTCCAGAACCGCCTTGTTGATGCCGACGAAGGTCGCGTCGCGCGAGCCCCAGTCATGCACCATGGCCTCCTTGATGGCGCGGCTGGTCGTCAAAGGTCCCGGCGTCAGAAGCAGCGGATCGCCAGTTTCGGAGGTGGCGGGGCGTCGGGCTTGGGCCATTGCAGGTCTCGCTCTCGTTTTCCAGCGGATGGCCGACGCTAGAACACGCTCTTGACATAGGTCCAATACATCCTCTTCATGTTTGATATAGAGAGGATCTATAGATATGGCCGTCAGCTATTCCGGCCTCGCTGCGTTTCATGCCGTGGCCGAAGCGGGAAGTTTTACCAGCGCGGCGAAGGCCAAGAATCTCAGCCAGCCTACGCTCTCCACGCAGGTGAAGGCGCTTGAGGACGCGTATGGTGTGCGTCTTTTCGATCGGATGGGCCGGCAGGTCAGGCTCACCCCGCTCGGGCAGAGCCTTTTCGTGATCACCGCCCGGTTGTTCACCGCCCAGGACGAGGCGCAGGCTCTCCTGGCCGGCACGCGAACGTTGCAGCGCGGCCATCTGCGGATTGCGGCTGACAGCGCGACGCATGTCATGGCGGCCCTCGCGAAGATGCGTGCGAACTACCCGGGGCTCACCTTCTCGCTGACCATCGGCAACTCGTCCGAGGTCGTCGATCAGATCATGGATTTCGTCGCCGATGTCGCGATCACGGCGCGCCCGAACTCCGATCCTCGCATCCACAGCATCAAGCTGCGGTCGGACAATCTGATCGCGTTCATCGCGGCCGACCATGAACTCGCTCGGCACGACAGCATCCCCATCGAAGCGTTCGCAGGCCAGGATATCGTCTTGCGCGAACGGGGATCCATCACGAGGGAGGTGATCGAGAACAGGCTGTCGATGGCTGCCGTCAAACCGATGAACCTGCTCGAAGTGCAATCGCGCGAGGCTGTTCGAGAGGCTGTCGCGGCCGGCTTCGGCATTGGCGTCGTCTTCGAAGCCGAATTCAGACCTGACTCCAACCTAAAGCGGCTGACCTTGACCGGCGCTGATTTCAGCGTCGGAGAATATGTGGCCTGCCGGGCGGAGCGGCGCCGCCTGCCTCTGGTCCGGAGCTTCTTCGAGATGGTGCAGCAAATCGTCGAAGGGACCTAGCACCAAGGCCAGATTCGGCCGTATCAGGACGCCGGACAGAGCCCTTAGCTGGCGGATGCCGTATTGATCCCGGCATCGATCCAATCACGCGTCTGCTCCAGGACCTCATCCGAGAGCGCGGGATCGTCTACCGCCCGGGTGAGGATCATAGCTCCCACCATCGCCGCAAAGCTTCCGATCGCCACGCGGCGTCTGTCCGCCACATCCAACTCCGGGAGCGCCTCGCCGATCCGGTCAAGCTGCGACCGCAGCCCCTGGGTCATGGCCGAGCGTGCAGCTGGGGTTTGATGGCGGACGGCCGCAGCGAGGGCAGCGGTCGGGCAACCACCGGCGCAGTTGTCGCGATGACCGGTTGAAAGATAAGCATCCAGATACGCGCGAAAATCGCCCCCTTCGCCCGCATTCGCGGCGAGGACATGGGCAAGGGTCTGCGCGATCAGATCGTCCTTCGAGCTGAAGTGGCCATAGAAACCGCCATGGGTGAGACCGGCGGCTTTCATCACCTCCGCGACGCCGACCGCGTCGAACCCCTTGTCGCGAAACAGCCGGCTGGCCGCATCCAGGATCCGGCGACGGTTCTCCGCCATCTGTTCTCGACTGACCTTCATTTCAAAATTCTCCGCGAGCAACCATTGACACTTACATGATGGCCATCATATTTAGCATCGATCATGATGATCGTCATGAATATAAATGCGACCACAAAAGAGAGCAACCCTATGACCGTCATTCCGTCAGTTCTCATCACCGGCGCCTCCACCGGCATCGGCGCCGCCTATGCCGAGCGCTTCGCGCGCCGCGGGCATGACCTGGTGCTGGTCGCCCGTAACACCGCGCGCATGGAAGCCTTGGCGGATCGGCTGCGTCAGGAGACGGGCGTGGCGATCGACATCATCCAGGCCGACCTTACGCGACCGGGAGACCTTGCGACGGTGGAGACCAGGCTGCGCGACGATGTCCGTATCGGGGTTCTCGTCAACAACGCCGGAACCGCCATTGGCGGCAGCTTTATCGAGCAGAGCACCGATGACGTGGCACGCCTCGTGGCGCTCAATACGACCGCACCTCTGCGGCTTGCCAGCGCCATCGCTCCGCGACTTGCAGAGAACGGCGAAGGGGCGATCGTCAACATCGGCTCCGTGGTCGGCCTGGCGCCGGAATTCGGAATGAGCGTCTACGGCGCAACCAAGGCCTTTGTTCTGTTCCTGTCGCAGGGACTCAGCCTCGAGCTCGGCCCAAAGGGCGTCTACGTCCAGGCCGTGCTTCCCGCCACGACGCGAACAGAGATCTGGGACCATGTCGGCGCCGAGGTCGATACCATGACCGGGGTTATGGAGGTGGGCGATCTGGTCGATGCGGCGCTGGTGGGCTTCGACCGCCGCGAAGCTGTGACAATCCCGCCGCTTCCCGATGCCGGGCAGTGGGACGCGCTTGAGGCCGCGCGTCAGGCCATGCTTCCGAACTACCGGAATGCACGCCCCGCCGAGCGGTATCGCACGGGCGCCTGAGCATCAAACGAAACATCGATTATCCGGCCGCCATCATGGCTGACGCCTGATCTGGAGGAACAGCATCATGAAGGCCTTCATCCTCGACCGCTACGGCAAGAAACAGGCGC